>CALRLO020000045.1:0-29658 GCA_943368755.1 Synechococcus sp. UW140
AGAATCGTCTGCTTGGAATTCATCGTCGGTGCACATCTCAGCCGCGTGACGGCGGCTGTTCACCGCGAGTCTATGGCAGCGTAAACCATGCGCTGGCGCGCACACCATCCATTCAAGTCAGGCGCAAGATGGGTTGGCCGAACGCATACGAACAAACGGGGGAATCCATCCCATCACTCGAGCCGCCTCGCGTCGGCAAGCCGCCGCTCGCGGCTCAGCTTCAACGTTGAACGGCCGTTTCGGGGCAATGAGATTGCTGTGGGCCAGGACCGCACCGGGTCGGCTGCGTGAGTTCAGCGCAGTGAACTCCGGTCATTGACTGGGTCGTGCCGGAGCTGGCCCCATACCCGCGCCGGCAACGTCTGCAGCACCTCACATTGCGGTCGCACAGGCTAGCCCTGGCAGCCGCACCGACGGTCGGCTTGAGATCGCTGACCGTGAGTTCACAGGTGGACCGCGAACGGCCGCACCCGCTGCTGAGCCGTCACTCATCGGGTGATTCATGTACCTACAGGCAACCGCTGGTAGGCTCTCATTCGACAGGCGCTCGGTGCAAATCTTTCTTGCATCGCCCCCAGCACCACCAACCCCTCCGGCACCTGATGCTGCGTTTGCCCCGCCTGCCCCTGCTGCATCCAAGGCAAGGGCTTCGCATCCGGTATCAGCCGCCCACGCAGTTCCACTTCGGGCAGTACTTCAACTCCCGGGTCAGCCCCCACCCAAATCACACTGTCTTCCAGCAACCCATGCGGCCCCACCACCGCATACACCCCACGCGCAATGTGGCGCAGCAGCGGGCGCATGCGCTGGCTGGTGGGGGTGGGGTGGCACAGCAGGCGCTGGTAGGGTGCGCTGTCCAGCACGGCGGCGTCGCGCAGGCCGTAGAGGGTGAGGTAGCGGGGCTCGGGGCCGGCGGTGTCGTCCACGGCGCGGTAGCGCAGGCCCCACAGCATGCCGGGCACGGTCAGGCGTTCGGGCACGTGTTCGATGGCGTGCCACTCGTTGTACGCATCCTCGTGGTCGGGGTCCACGTCGTTCCACAGGGCCAGCAGGGCGCTGGCCTGGGGGTCAGCGTGCATGGGCTGCCTCGGTGGCTTCAGTGTCTTCAGGCACCAGCAGCACCTTGTTGGCCTGTTTGCCGTGCGCCAGCGCAAAACCTTCCAGTCCGCGTGCCAGCGGCAGCACATGGCTCACCATGGGGCGGATGTGGTCGCCCAGCTCGGCCATCAGTTCCAGCGCCAGCGGCCAGTCGGCTTCGGGTGGGCGGAACGAGCCCTTGAGCTGCAGTTGCCGCCGCACAAAGGGCGTGAGGTCCAGCGGCAGCGGGCGGTCGTGGATGCCGGTGACGACCACCGTGCCGTCGCGGCGCAGCAGGTTCAGGGCTTCGGTGATGGTCTCGGGCACGCCGGTGGCCTCAATGACGACGTCGAAGGCGGCGCCGCCCAGGTTGTGCTTCACCCAGTCGGTCAGTGAACCTTGCGACACGTCCACCAGCTCGCCAAAGCCCATCTGGCGCAGGGTGTCGAGCCGCACGTCGTCCTTGAAGCCGCTCACCACCACCTGCGTGGCACCGGCGCGGCGCGCCAGCACGGCAATGGCCTGGCCTATGGTGCCGGGGCCCATCACCAGCACGCGCTTATCCAGCACGGGGCCGGTTTGCCGCATGGCCTGCATGGCAATGGAGAAGGGCTCCACCAGCGAGGCGAGTTCGTCGCTCAGGCTGGCGGGCACGGTCACGCAGTTGCGTTCGGGCACGCGCACCCAGGCGGCAAAGGCGCCGTCGCGTGTCATGCCAATGCCACGGCGCTGCTCGCAGGCGTCAAAGTCGCCACGGGTGCAGTGCGCGCAGCGCCCGCAGGTGACGCTGGGGCGCACCACCACACGTTCACCGTCGCGCGCGCCGCCGGTGATGACGCCCACGAACTCGTGGCCCAGGGTCACCGGCAGGCTGGGGGCGATGAAGTGGTAGCTGGTGGTCCAGTCGTCCACATGCAGGTCGCTGCCGCAGATGCCGGCGGCGCGCACCCGCACCAGCACCTCGCCTGCGGCGGGCGTGCCGGGGTGGGGCACGTCCACCAGTTCCAGGCCGGCGGCGGTGTGGGTCTTGCGCAGGGCTTGCATGGTGGATGTGCTCAGGCTCATTCGAGGACGATGCCCACCTTCTTGATGATGTCGCCCCATTTCTGGGTTTCGCTGTCGATGAACGACTTGAACGCCGCAGGGCTGCCGCCGCCCACCACCAGGCCTTGCTTGGAGAAGCTCTCGCGCACGCCCGGGTCTTGCAGGGCGGCGTTCACGTCGGCGTTGATGCGGTTGATGACCTCGGCGGGCGTGCCGGCGGCGGTGAAGAGGCCGTTCCAGGCCAGGGCCTCAAAACCGGGGAAACCCGATTCGGCCACGGTGGGCAGGTTCTTCATTTCGTCCATGCGCCTGGTGCTGGTCACGGCCAGCAGGCGCACGCGGCCACCGTCGATCAGCGGCAGCAGGGCGGGGGCCACGGTGAACAGGCCTTGCGTTTCACCGCTGGCGATGGACAGGCCCGCCGGCGGCGAACCCGCGAAGGGCACGTGCACCGCCTGGAAGCCCGCGATGGTGCGGAACAGCTCCATGGTCAGGTGCGACGAGCTGCCCGCGCCCACCGACGCGTAGCTCACGCCGTTGCCCTGCGCCTTGGCCCAGGCCACGTACTCCTGCAGCGTTTTCGACGGGTGGTTGGCCGGCACGGCCAGCACGTTGGGCTGCGACGTGGTCAGCACGATGGGCATCAGGTCTTTCGACGGGTTGTAGGCCATGCGCTTGTACATGAACGGGCCGAACGCGACCGGGCCGTTGAAGCCGATGCCCAGGGTGTGGCCATCGGGTGCGGCGCGCACCACCTGGTCCATGCCCAGCATGCCGCCGGCACCGGGCTTGTTGTCCACCACGATGGGCTGTTTCCAGCGGTCCTTGAGCTTCTCGCCCAGGGTGCGCACGATGATGTCGAGCGAGCTGCCGGCCGGCGCGGGCACGACGACGCGCACCGGTTTGGTGGGCCAGTCCTGAGCGAAGGCAGAGGTGGCGAAACCGGCGGCCAGGATGAGGGGGATGAGCTTTTTCATGGTGTCTCCGTTGTTGTGGACGGTGGATTTTTCAACCGAATGCCAGATACTTCAAGAATTGGTTGGGTATGAAAACCATACCTGAAAGGTATACCTATGGAACTGCGCCACCTGCGCTACTTCGTGGCCGTGGCCGAGACCGGCAGCCTGAGCCGCGCCGCCGAAAAGCTCTACATCGCCCAGCCCCCGCTGTCGCTGCAGATACGCCAGCTGGAAGAGGAGCTGGGTGCGCCGCTGTTCACCCGCCACCCCAAGGGCGTGCGGCTCACCCCGGCGGGCGACGCCCTCCTGGCCGAGGCCCGTGCGCTGCTGGAGCGCGCCGGCCGCGTGCGCGACGTGGTGCGCGATGTGACCCAGGGACCTGAGGGCGTGCTGGCGCTGGGCTATGTGCCCTCGGCCAGCAGCACCGTGCTGCCCTCGCTGGTGCGGCTGCTGCGCCAGCGGTACCCGCGCTGGACGCTGGAGCTGCGCGAGATGATCAGCTCGCAGCAGGTGGAGGCACTGACCACCGGCCACATCGATGCCGGCATTGGCCGCCTGGGCACCGTGCCGCCCCGGCTGGTGGTGTCGGCCATGGTGCCCGACCCCTTCTGCCTGGCGGTTCCGGCAGACCGGCCGCGCCCCGTCAACCAGGCCAAGGGTGCGGCCGACCTCAGGCAATTTGCCGACGAGGCCTTCGTCTCATTCACCCGGCACCGCGGCCCGGCCTACTTCGACCGCTTCATCCACCTGTGCACCCAGGCCGGCTTCAGCCCACGCATCCACTACGAGGCCAGCACCGTGCACGGCGTGCTCGACCTGGTGAGTGCCGGCCTGGGCGTGGCACTGGTGCCGGCCTCCACCGCACTGCTGCGCACGCCCGGTGTGGCCTGGTGGCCCCTGCAACGCCCAGACCCCGGCGACGTGCTGGCGCTGGTGCGCCGAAGGGGCGAGGCGCACCCGCTGTATCCGCTGCTGGACGAGGCGCTGACGGACATCTTTGCCCGCGTGCAGCGCGAGGCGGCCAGCGCAGCTGCTGCGCCGCGCAAGCGGGCGGCAGGCCGCTGAGGTCAACCGAGCCGCGCGGCTGTGGTTCAGGCACCGAACGACAAGGCGCCAGGAGGTAGCGGGCGGCCCAGCGCGTTGTTGAGCACGGTGAAGTGCATGGTTTCGTCAGCCGCCAGGCGCGCGGCCACCTTTGCCAGCTCCCGGTCGGCGAAGGCCGGAATCACGCCTAGGTAGGCGTTGGTGGCACCCAGCTCCAGGCGCGCGGCCAGCGTCAGCACATCCGCCTGGTTCTTCAGCGTGGACGCCTTGAGCGCAGCAGCGTATTCGTCCAGCTTGAGTTCACCCACCGGCTTGCCGCCCAGTTTCTGGATGGTGGCCGTGAGTGCGTCGCGGTGCGTTTTGTGGTGGCCCTGGAACTGCACGGCAACATCCAGCACCGGTTTTTGCAGCAGGCCGCTGCCGGCGCCCAGCTGGTAGGCATTGATGGCTTCGTGCTCCAGGCCCAGTGCCACGTTGAGGATCTCGACATCTTTGGCGACATCGCCTTTCATGCCTTGGGCCAGTGCGGGCTTGCCGGCCAGCAGGGCCAGTCCAACCGCAGACAGGGTGCCACCGGTGCGGATGAAACCGCGACGCGACGCGATGGATGCGCTGTTGAAATCGTGGGAAAGGTTCATGGTGGGTCTCTTCTCTGGTTGATGGTTTCGTGGAGCGGCCCGAAACAACGGGCGCCGAAACCAATACGCAGGCAGCCCCACACCTGGATTCAGAAAAACCCTCAAACACGCTCGGAAATGGACGCTGCCTGGGCTGTTTTTGAATCCAGCCAAGTGGTCCGTGCGTACACAGACGGATGACCACAAGGCCACATAATCCGCGCATGAGTACCGACCCTGACCGCATATTGGTGGAACTCATCGACCGTATTGCCCAGCGCGATGAGCCCGCGCTCAAGGCCTTGTACGACCTGACCTCCCGCAAGCTGTACGGGTTGGCGCTGCGCGTGGTGCGCTCCAGCGAAAGAGCCGAAGATGTGCTGCAGGAATGCTTCATCCAGGTGTGGCGCAGCGCGGGCGACTACCGCGCATCGCTCAGCCCTCCCATGGCCTGGCTGGGGCTGATTGTTCGCAGCCGCTCGCTGGATTCACAGCGCCGCCATGCGGCAGAGCGCGGTGACCTTACCGACGAACTGGACGACACCCTGAGCGACACCCTCAAAGGGGATACACCCGATCCAATGGACACCAGCCAGGCCAGCCAGCTGGCCTGGGCGCTGCACCAGTGCCTGGGCAGACTCGAGCCACGCCAGCGCGAGGTCGTCAGCCTCGCCTACCTGCGCGACCTTAGCCACGGCGAACTCTCACAGCAATTGCGGTTGCCGCTGGGAACGGTCAAGACCTGGATACGTCGCGGGTTGGAACAACTGCGCATCTGCATGGCCCACTTTGCTTGACGGGGAACGCGGTCATGAACATCAGCCAGAACCCCGAACTCACCGACCGGCTCGCGGCCGCCTACGCGTTGGGCACGCTACGCGGCGGCGCCCGCCGTCGTTTTGAGATCATCGCCCGGGAACACCCATCGGTGCGGACTGCAGCCTTGGTGTGGCAATCCCGCTTGTCCAGCATGAACGAACTGCAGATGCCTGCCGAACCTGCGCCTGCGGTGTGGACGCGCATCCACAACCTGGTGCAGGCTGACATCCAGCAACAGGCCATGGCAAGCCAGAAAAAGGTGCCTGTGGCCGGTGGCTGGTGGCATAGCCTGGCCTTGTGGCGCACTGCTGGCCTGACCGGGGTTTTCACGCTGGTTGTTGCAACGGTAGCCGTGCTGGCTTTGCGCAACGAACTGGATGCCCAGTCTGTCCAGATTGAGGCCCTGCAGCAGCAAATGCAGGGCGCGCCTGATGTGCGCTATGTGGCTGTGCTCAACGACGAGAAGGCCACCCCCTCCATTGTGGTCACCTTCGACCCGAGGGACAGCCGCATGAATCTGCAGCGCGTGAGCGGGTTCCGGGAAGCACCCGATCGATCGCTGCAGCTCTGGGCCTTGCCTGTGGCCGGTGCGCCGCGCTCACTTGGTGTGCTGGCTCCTGACCGCCAGTTGCAGCTGCCTGTGAGCGAACCGGTTCTGCGCGAAGCTTTTGTCCTGGCCATCAGCCTGGAGCCTCTAGGGGGGGTGCCCGGGGACACGGGGCCTTCGGGGCCCATATTGTTCAAAGGGCCCTTGATCGCGCTTTGAGTTGGGAATGGTCTGCGGGCCATAAATGATAAAAATTGTCTCTGCTGCAGTATGCTCGCTGGGCCCCCACCTTCGAGCCGAGCCATGCGAATTGTTCAAGCCCTCGCCCGACAGCGATTCCTGCTGGCCATAGCCGGCGCCATGGCGCTCAGCGGCTGCGCCACCAACACCATGACCGGGCGCAACCAGCTCAGCCTGGTATCCGACGCTCAGATATCACAGCGCAGCTCGAGCCAGTACACCGCCATGGAGACGGACTACCGGCGCAAGCAGAAGCTCATCACCAGTGGCCCCATCAAGGATCGGGTGGATGTCATCACCAACCGGCTGATCGAGCAGGCCGTGCTCTACCGTCCCGAATCGCGCGACTGGAACTGGCGTGTGATGGTCATTGACGACCCCAGGACCGTGAATGCTTTCTGCATGCCCGGTGGGCTGATGGGCATCTACACGGGCTTCTTCGAAAAGATGAAGGCCTCGGATGACGAGATCGCCCAGGTCATGGGGCATGAAATCGGCCATGCGCTGGCAGGGCACGGTGCCGAAAAAATGTCCACCCAGATGGCCAGCAGCATGGCGGTTGCCATCTTGGCGGCAGCGCTCTCACGCAACTCCCGTGAGTTCAATGACAACCAGACCGTGATGACGATGGGCGCCTTGGCATTTGTCAACCTGCCCAACGGCCGAGCAACCGAAACCGAGGCCGACCGCATTGGTATCGAACTGGCCGCACGTGCTGGCTACCGCCCGGAGGCTGCCACCGAACTCTGGACCAAGATGGCCCTAAACGAAAAGGGCGGGGGGTCCGATTTCTTCAGAACCCACCCCTCGCCCGCCAACCGGGCCGAGGCACTGAACGAACTGGCGGAGCCCATGCGCCCGATGTACCAGCAAGCCTTGGCGCAGCCCAGGCCGCCTTTCAACTGGTTGTATGGGCCTCCCAGCGGCCGCCCTGCGATCGATCCTTCGCAGGCCATTGCACTGTATTCCCCCGCGTGGGAGCGTTTCAAGAGAGGAACTGCTGAACTCGGAAACCCGGACAGTCCGGGCTACCTGTTCAAGCAGCGGGAACTGAAAGAGCACCACGACAAAAACCGCTGGCGTGATCTGGCGGTAAAGGTCATGGAGACCGACTACCCGCTGGACCTGAACTATTACTACCTGGGCCGCGCGGCTCATGGTTTGGGCCACAACGAGGCCGGAAGCCGCTACATGGCCAGGGCGTTGGCGATGTCTCGCGGCGAAACCACAGCCTGCGCCAAAAGGAGGATGGTCGGCTGTTCTGGCATTGACGTTGTAACCAGTGCAGCGGACACCTCTTTCATCCGCCCGGTGGCAGCACCCAGGCTGGTGCCGGTGGTGGTGCCTGCAGCGATCGTTGCGCCGGTGGAGCAACCTTCACTATCGGACGCCGTGGGGCGGGATTCCGGCAACGTCGAACGTCTGGCGCGTGGGCCCTCTTGCGCGGCATCTCCGCGTGCCCTGCTGCAGGAAAAGGGACCGGGGTATGAGCGCTACACGGTGAAATGTGACAGCGGTGAGGTCGTGGCGTTTCGGTGTGAATTTGGGAATTGCGTCAGGCATTGAGGCTGGATTGTTCGGTGCTGCCCGCCTGCTCGTCGCGTGATACCGCAGCAGCAGACTGACTGCTGTCTCTCAAGCAAGACGGGTTAGCTCAAGAGGGCATTGCCGGACACCTACAATCATCCGGAGCAATGGGCCGATTCTTCATTCCGGGGCTTGTTTCCCCCTTCTCTCGAGGCACCGGTTTTGATCCGCGCGCCGAGCGCGCACTTGTCGCCGAGGTGGTGGTGCGCTGCGCGGCCGCGCTGGTGAACTTCGACGGCGATCCGCAGGCGCTCATCGAACGCAAGTGCCGCACGCTGACCACTCTGGCGCCCCACATCGTGGTGGCCTGGACCTGGTTCGGCGACCCGGGGGTGCGCCGCCTGCAACCCCAGGTCGTGGCTGGTGCCGCGTCAGCGTACGCCCGGGGGCTCGTGATCGAGCGCAACCTGCTCAGCGCCATCGGCCCCGCTTTCCGCACGCTGGCAGGCCAGCGGCTGGAGCCGTTCAACGTCTCGCCCCATTCACTCTATGGCCCGTGGCGGCAAGCCGCCAGAGAGCACGGCGTCAAGAGCGTGCTGGCGGTTCCGCTCAGCAGCACCTACAACGATCAGCGTGGCCTGTTCGTGCTGTATTCCGACATCGAAGACTATTTCGACCGGGTCGGCGTTGGCCTGTTCGAGGCTTTGGGGCAACTGTTCAGTGCCCTGCTGACGAATGCCGCCCGGCAGGCCGAGTTGTCGCGTGCGGCCCAGCGCGATCCCCTGACCGGGCTGCCACACCGGGGCGCGGCCTCCCTGATGGCGTCCAAGCTGCGCAGGATGACCGAGTTCGACCCGCCCGCAGCCGTGGCAATGGTCGACCTCGATCACTTCAAGGCCGTCAACGACACCCACGGACACGCGGTCGGCGATGCGGTCCTCTGCGCCGCGGCGGAGCGCCTGCAAGCCGCACTGCGCCAGGGCGACACGCTGCTGCGCTGGGGCGGCGAGGAGTTCTGCGTGTTTCTGCCCAACACCGATCGGGCCGGTGCGCATGCGGTGGCCGAAAAACTGCGCGCCAACCTGGCACGATCACCCCTGGAGTTGCGCGCAGGTCCCACCTGCGCGGTGACGGCCTCGGTGGGTTTTGCGTCGATGCGCGCGGGTGAAGAGCTGGCCAGTGCCGTGGGCCGTGCCGATGCCGCCCTGTACCGGGCCAAACATTCGGGCCGCAACCGCATCGAAGGCGCCGAAGACTGATCCTTCGGCCCTCGCGGCCCGATCCGGTTTACCGGCGCAGCTTGGCCAGTTCCGACATCACTTCATTGACGGTCTCTTCGCCCACGTTGGCACTGAACTTGGCAATGACCGGTTTCATCTTGTCGCGGAGCTTGGCCACTTCGGCGGGCGGAAACTCGGTCACCTGCATGCCGTTCTTCTTGAGCAGATCCAGGTTGGCGGCAACCGACGCGCGCGCTGACGTGCGCTGGGTCTGCGTGGCCTCCGTCGCTGCGTCGCTGATGATCTTGCGCTCGGCGGGGGTCAAGCCGTCCCACACCCGCTTGCTGAAGATCACCGATTGCGGGTTGTACTGGTGGTTGGTCAGCGCAACGTGTTTCTGGACTTCCCAGAACTTGTTGGCGGCGATGACCGAGATGGGGTTCTCCTGCCCGTCGATGGCCTTTTGCTCCAGGGCCGAATAGACCTCGGGGAAGGGCAGCGGCGTCGGGTTGCCACCCAGGGCCCTGACCCAGTCGATGTTGATGGGGTTGGGAATGACACGCAGTTTCAGGCCATCGATGTCCTCGACCTTGACCAGCGGGCGTTTGCTGTTGGTGATCTGCCGGTAGCCCAGTTCCCAGAAGGCCAGACCCACAATGCCCTTGGATTCCAGCAGGCCGTGCAGCCGCTTGCCGACCGGGCCGTCAACGATGGCGTCCGATTCCTTTTCATTGGAGAACAGGAAGGGGAAGTCGAAGATGGCCAGCTCTTTGGCCTCACTGGCCAGGATCCCGCTGTTCATCACCGCCATTTCGATGGTGCCGCCCTTGAGTGCAGAGACAACCGCCTGGTCGCTGCCGAGGGAGCTGTTGAAGAACAGGGACACTTTCAGCCGCCCGCCCGATTTGGCGGCCACCTCGTCGGCGAATTTTTTCATGCCCGCTGCGGCCGGGTGGTTGTCCGGACCCGCCAGTCCCATCTTGAGGGTCCGCTCCTGCGCCCCCGCAGTCCCAACGATCACAACCGCCGCGGCAGCCACCAGAGTTTTGAGAATTGAACGTCGCATGATGTCTCCTGGAGATGTTTTTGAGTGGGGCACTGCTATGAAAGCAGTCTGTGGCTGTGCACCCGATGGCCGCAGACCAGGGAAAAGACGTGATGGGTGGGGCAGAGGGTCATTCCAGCGGCACGGTGAGCGAGTCGATGACCTGCCGCGTGTCCGGACGTACACCGCGCCACCACTCGAACGCTTCGGCCGCCTGCTCCACGAGCATGCCGACCCCATCGGCCAGCGTGGACATGCCGGTGCCTTGCGCCAGGCGCAGGAACGGGGTCAGGCCCTTGCCGTAAACCAGCTCATAGGCCAGCGAGTGGGCCCCGAACACCGTGGCCGGCACGGGGGGCAGTTCGCCCCGCAAACTGGCAGACGTTGCGTTGAACACCACATCAAACGTCTCGCCCGACAGGTCACCGTACCCGCAGACCTGAACGCGCCCATGGCTGGAGCAGGCCTCGGCAATCGCGTGGGCCTTGCTCAAGGTCCGGTTGGCGATCACCAGGCAGCTGGGAGCCTGCTCGAGGAAGGGGAGGATGGCGCCACGCGTCGCCCCACCGGCGCCCAGCACCAGTACCCGCCGGTTGCGCAGGGGAAAGCCCAGGTTGTGCACCACGTCCCGCGTCAGGCCAATGCCGTCGAAGTTTTCGGCCAGAACCCCATCGGCCGTGAACTTGAGCGCATTGGCCGCGCCGGCGATGCGGGACCGGTCCGAATGGGCCGTGGCATACGCGTAAGCCTCCATCTTGAAAGGGGCTGTCACGTTCATGCCCCGACCGCCCCGGGCCCTGAAGGCGTCTACATCTTCCTTGAACCCGCCGAGCCGCCCCTCGATGGGCTCATAGGTCATGTCCTGACCATGGGCCGAGGCAAAGCTGCCGTGAATCCGTGGCGACTTGGTGTGGGAAATCGGGTTCCCGATGACGGCGTACCGGTCTGGCATGGTGTGCCTCAGCGTGTGTAGAGAACACCATCGGCGACCATCGCCGCAATGTCGTCCTCGGAGATGCCCAGGCTGCGGGCCACGTCGACGTTGTGCTGTCCCAGATCGGGCGCCGTCTGGTGAATCGTCGTGTCGCAACCGGAAAACCGAAATGGCAGGTTGGGCAAGGTGATGGTGCCCAGCACCGGGTGGTGCTGTTCGACGAGCATGTTCCTGGCCTTGATCTGCGGGTCGTTCAGGACCTCGTCGATGCGCTGGATCTTGGCTGCGGGGACGTCGATGGCGTCCATCATGGCCAGCACCTCACCCACCGTGAATCGCTGGACCCACGACTTGACCACGGGCAGGATGTCCAGCCGGTGGGCGTTGCGGCCCGCCGTGGTGTGAAACCGCTGGTCGGCACCCCAACCCGCAGGCCCACCGGTGCTCTCCACCAGCTGGGCGAACCGCTTCCAGGCGTCGTCCACCTGGGCCGCAATCACCAGATCACCGTCGGTGGCCCGGAACACGCCGTACAGGGTCGACGTGGGCATGTCATGACCGGTCTGCTCGGGCACCACCTGACCGCCGGAGAGCGTGTAGCACTGCACCGCGTATTCGTGCATGGACACCAGCGTGTCGTACAGCGCCATGTCGATGTGCTGGCCCTTGCCGCTGTTGGCCCGCCCCAGCAGGGCGGCGTTGATGGCTGCAACGGCGTGGATGCCGGTGTACATGTCGCCCAGGGAAATCCGCATCAGCGGCGGTGCCTCACCGGGTGTGCCAATCATCTGCATGATGCCGCTCTTGGCCTCCGCGATGAGGCCAAAACCCGCGCGGTGCGCATCCGGTCCGGTGTGACCGTAGGCAGAAATGGAGCAGTAGACCAGCCTCGGGTTGCGGGCCGAGAGCTCGGCATAGCCGAGGCCGAGCTTGTCGAGCGCGCCCGGCCGGTAGTTCTCGACGAACACGTCGGCGCTGTCGATCAGCTGTTGCAGCATCTGCTTGCCACGGGGATCCTTGATGTTGACGCAGATCCCCTGTTTCCCCATGTTCAGCTGGAGAAAGTACCCGGAGTACGCGTTGTCTTCGCCCAGGAACCACGCGTGCTGTCGCCCTGCATCGCCCGTCACGGGCCTTTCGACCTTGATCACTTCTGCCCCCAGCGCGGCCAGGCACCGGCCGACATATGGGCCAGCCAGAAAGTGGCTGTAGTCGATCACCCGGATGCCCTGGAGAGGGAGCGGCTGTTGGTCAATCATGTCCGTTCCTCAGTAGCATCCGGGCCTGCGGGGGATCATCAGGCGGTGCTCACCGCTCTGGACCACCTCGTCATGCTGGTTGATCAGCTCCGAAGGCAGCACGACGATGCCCCACCCGGGGCGGCTCCTGGAGGCCCGCAGGCCCTGGACGCTGAAGCGGACCCGAAGCACGTCGTTGATCTTGATGGGCAGCCTGAAGTCCCAGGTCCATCCCAGCGACATGCCGGGAAGGAACCGGTACTCGCTCTGGCTCTTGAGTCCGTCGGCAATCGAAAGTCCGAAGAGCCCATGCGCCACACGGGTGCCAAAGGGCGTGGTCCTGGCGTAGTCCTCGTCGATGTGGACGGGTGTGTAGTCGCCCGTGAGAACCGCATAGGCGTTGATGCGCTCTTCCGTGACCTGGTAGGTCGGGCTGATGCATTGATCGCCCTCGGTCGCGTCGTCCCAATACCGCTCCGGTGTCTGGAACTCGATGTGGGGTGGGGTTATCTTCATCGGTCGTTTCCGGTCATCCACGTGGCGCCACGGACAGCGCCTGCGTCACGCTGCCTGCCGCTGCCTGTATGAGTTCAACGGCCAGACCATCGGGCAGCTGAAGCCAGTTCCTGCCCTGCGGCAGCTCCTTCACACCCCAGGCCTGGGCTGCGTTCAGGGCGGCATCGAGGTCTTCCACCATGACGCCCAGGTGCGCCAGCCAGCCCGCATCGTTGGTGGGTGGTGCCACGAAGTCAGGGCATGACATGAGCTGCATGCCGCCAACGGTCCAATACTGTCGCGGCGCCTCGGCGGGGCCGTCGATTTCCCTGACATCCATGCCGAGCACCTCGCGGAAGAACCGGATGTGCCAATGGATGTCCCTGACCCGGATGGCGACGTGCTCGACGTAGGCGCGGGTGGCGGGGGGCTGTTGTGTGCTCATGGGATCAATGACATGGGGTTGGTTTCTGGATGGCACGCTCTATGCCCTTGATGCAGGCGACCAGCGTCTGGTTGACGGGCGTCGGGACGCCGCACCGTTCGCCCCAGCGGACGACCGCACCGTTGATGAAGTCGACTTCCGTCAAGGAGCCTTTCTCCAGGCTCTGCAGCATGGATGTCTTGAAGTCATCGGGCAGTCCGGCAGACGCGCGCAGCCAGGCCTCTCTGGGCTCGGTGAAGCTCAGCCTGATGCCGCAGGCGATGGCCACGTCCATGGCCTCCCGTACGGCCGAGAGCGCGACCGTTTCGATCTCGGGAACCTGGTAAAGCGGTCCATAGGTGAGCCGGGTGATCCCGCTGACAGCCCCGGTCGAGACGTTGACAAGCAGCTTGTCCCAGATGATGCCGAGGATGTTGTCGCAGGCGGTCGTCTGCAGGCCTGCTGCGTTGAAGGTGGCGGCGATGCGCTCGATCCGGTCCGTGATCCGCCCATCGAGCTCCCCGATCAGCGTCTCTTTGCCTGCGGTTCCGCTGATGATGCGGCCGGGCCCGAGCAGAACGCCTCCAACATAGGTTTTCCCTGCGATGACGTGCGATCGGCCCACCACGTCAGCGAGGATGTCCTCGTGGCCCAGTCCGTTCTGCAGGGACATGACGACCGTGTCGGACCCGACCAGCTGCGTCGCCGCCTGCATGGCCTCGGCCGTGTGAAAGGACTTGACCAGGACAAGAACCAGGTCGACAGGTCCACACCCGCTCGCCGAGGTCGCAGCCCTCACGGCAACCGAGTGCAGACCCGCCTCCGTGCGGACCGCCAGACCCTGGGTGTTGATCGCGTCGACGTGGTCCTGATTCCGGTTGACCAGCAGCACATCGTTTCCGGCTGTGGCAAGCGCCCCACCGATGGCACAACCCAGCGCACCTGCGCCCAGAACCGCAACCTTCAAAACCGTCTCCTTGTCTGATGCGGCGGATTCTGGTCAGTGGCTTGTATTTCGTCCATTCAATGAAGAAAATACATCGCATTGAAAGAAACGAATATCGTGGAGACGCCGATGCAGTTGTCCAATCTGGATCTCAAGAGCCTGAGGCTGTTTGAAATGCTCTACACCTCAGGCAGCGTGACGCGGACCGCGGACATGCTCGGCTTGAGCCAGCCGACGGTGAGCATCGCGCTGGGCCGATTGCGCAGCGAGTTCAACGACCCCCTGTTCGTGCGGACGTCGCAGGCCATGCAGCCCACGCCGCGCGCCGATGCCCTGATCGGGACCGTCCGCGACATTCTCGACGGCGTGCGAAGGCTGGCGCAGGCCGAGACCCGGTTTGAGCCGGCACAAGCCCAGCGGTCGTTCCGCATCTACATGACGGATGCAAGCCACATCACGCTGCTGCCCAAGCTGTTCACCCACGTCCGGGCGCTGGCCCCCGGTATTGCCCTGGAGGCTGCGACCATCGGTCCTCAGATGGTGGGCGAACTGCAGTCAGGCGAGGGCGACCTCGCGCTGGGTCTCATTCCGGGCCTGGAGTCTGGCTTCTACCAGCAGGCGCTTTTTGAGCAGACATGGGTCTGCCTGACCCATGCGCGGCACCCCCTGCTCAAGAAGACCTTCCGGCTGGACGACTACCGCAAGGCCAGGCATGTGGGCATCGTTGCCGGTACCGGTCAGACGCTGCTGGAGGTGGCGCTCAAGGAGCAGGGTGTCGAGCGCCAGGTGGTTCTGAAGCTCCCCGGGTTTCTGGGGCTGTCGGCCATTCTCCAGACCACGGACCTGGTTGCGACCTTGCCACGCCACATCGGTGAAACGCTGGCGCGCGCCGCAGGGCTTCAGGTGCTGCCGTGTCCTCTGTCCATCCCGTCGTTCACGGTCAAGCAGCACTGGCACGCGCGGTATCACCACGATCCGGCCAACCGCTGGCTCAGAAGCGTGTGCGCAGAGCTCTTTCTTCGACCGGACCGCTAAGGCACCGGACCGCTGCTAGCGGCGCTCCAGCGTCACGAAGGCAAACGGCAACCCGCTGGCGGCGGTGTGTGCCTCGCGCCCCGTCTCCACCCATTCGCTGCCCAGCACCGGCGCGTAGGCATCGCCTTCAAAGTCCCGGGCAATGTCTGTCACCACCACACGCTGTGCGTGGGGCAGTGCCTGCGCGTAGATCTCGGCGCCGCCTATCACCCACACCTCGGCCGCGTCGCGGCAGCGCGCCAGTGCGGCATCCAGGCTGGTGAAGCCTTCGGCGCCTTCGGCCTGCCAGCCGGCCTGGCGGGTCAGTACCAGGTTGAGCCGGCCGGGCAGCGGGCGAAAACGCGGGGGCAGCGAATCCCAGGTCTTGCGGCCCATGATGACAGGGCAGCCGGTGGTGTGGCGTTTGAAGTGCGCCATGTCTTCCGGCAGGTGCCAGGGCAGGGTGTTGTCCTTGCCGATGACGCCATTCGCGGCGCGGGCGTAGATGAGGTTGAGGCGCATGGGTCTAGCGGGCCGCGGTTCCGCGGAGTTGCAGCACGTCAAGTTCGGTGACCGGAGCGGCATTGTGGCCCCACTGCGTGCGCAGGTGGGTCAGTACGGCGGCGATGTCGGAGTCGCTCAGGTCGAGCACGAACGGGGGCATGCCGAAGGGGCGGGGGTGGCCGGCGGTGGAGGGGCCGAAGCCCCCATTGAGCACGACCTGGATCAGGTTGGCCGGTGAGGCCAGCGTGACGGCGCGGTTGCCAGCCAGTGGGGGCCAGGCGCCCGGCACGCCTTCGCCACGTTCGCCATGGCATTCGGCGCAGCGCTGCTGGTAGAGCTCCGCACCCAGGCGGGCCTGCACGGCGGGCACGGCGGGGCGGGCGGGGGCGTCAGTTGAACCGGAATGGGGGCTGCGCGGCAGCGCTTTCAGGTACTGGGCCATGGCGCGCAGGTCGGCCTCGTTCCAGTGCTGGGTGCTGTACTGCACCACCTCGGCCATGGGGCCGCTGAGTTGTGCCTTCGCCGTGCGGCCGTCGCGGAACAGGGTCACGATGTCTTCGATGGACCAGTCCTGCAGGCCGGCTTCGTGGGGCGCGGTGAGCGAGGGGGCGTACCAGTTCTGCAGGGGTATCAGGCCGCCGGCCAGATCGAGCATGTTGCGGTTGGCGCCGAGTGCGTTGCGCGGCGCGTGGCACGCGCTGCAGTGGGCCAGGCCCTGCACCAGGTAGGCGCCGCGGTTCCATTCGGCGTTCTGGGTGGTGTCGGGCCGGTAGGGCTGGGGCGTGAAGTACAGCGCGCGCCACACACCCAGCGCCACCTGGCTGCTGTAGGGCCAGCCGAGTTCGTGGGCGCGGTTGGGGGAGTCGGCCGCGGGCAGGCTGTGCAGGTAGTGGAACAGCGCGTCGGAGTCCTCGCGGGTGATCTGCGTGGTGTTGTTGTAGGGGAAGGCCGGGTAGAGCAGGCGGCCATCGCGCGACTGGCCATGGTGCAGCGCGCGCCAGAAGTCGCCGGCTGTCCAGCGGCCGATGCCGTGCTCCGGATGCGGTGTGAGGTTGCCGGCGAACACGGTGCCGAACGGTGTGGGTATGCCGCGCCCGCCCGCGTAGGGCGTGCCGCCGCGTACGGTGTGGCAGGTCTGGCAGTTGCCCAGGGTGGCCAGGGTGCGGCCACGTTCCACGGTGGCCGCACTCGCGGGCACGGTGGCGGGGCTGTGGCTCAGCGTGGCGTCGAAGCGGTTCGCTTGCCACACCCAGGCAGCGGCTGCGGCCACGACTGCGGCCAGTACGAGCAGGGCGCGCTTCATGGCCGGGCTCCCGTCGCTGCGGTGGGCGGCGTGGCGCTGCCACAGGCCAGGTCGGGCGGCAGCGGTGCGGCGTTCTGGGGCTTGGCACCGGGTGGGACGGGCTGGCTGGCCAGCCAGCCGGTCACGGCGGCCACGTCGTCGTCGCCCAGTTGGCGGGCAATGCGGGCCATGCAGTCGGGCGCGTGGGCGCGGCGCTGGCCGGTGCGCCAGGCGCCCAGCTGGCCGTTGAGGTAGTCGCGTGGCAGGCCCAGCAGGCCGGGCACGTGCGGCAGGCGGCCGGTGAGTGTCTCGCCGTGGCAGGCGGCGCACGAGGGCACGCCGCGCGCGGCGTCGCCGTGGCGCACCAGCTGTTCACCGCGTGCGCGTTGCGCGGCGGTGGCGTTCACCGGGCTGGGCGCGGGGTAGGGCAGGTCCATCTGCGCGAAGTGCTGGGAGATCTCCCACAGGTAGGCGTCGCTCAGGGGCTCCATCAGCTGGCCCATCAGGCGGTAGTGGCGGCGGCCTTCGCGGAAGTTGAGCAGCTGGTTGTAGAGGTAGCTGGCGGGCTTGCCCGCCAGGCGAGGGTAGTAGCCGTCGGGGCCGGCGCGGCCCTGGTCGCCATGGCAGGCGGTGCAGGCGCGCAGCCGCTCCGGCAGGGTGTTCTCAAAGCGGGGTTGGGCGTGGGCGGTGAGCGCGAGAAACGCGAACAGGCAGCTGACAAGGGCTCTCATGCCCCCGATCATGCCGCACCACGGTGGGGCGTGCCCGCGTGGGGGCTCGGTGGGCGTTCACAGCCGCAGCCGACGCGCGTAGCCGGTCATCTCGAGGTAGCCGCGGCCCACGCGCCGGCCGTTGCTGTCGAGCAGGTCCGACAGGCCCTCCCAGTACACGGTGCCGGTGCTGGCGCGGCTGTCGAGCTCCTGGGCGTCCACCAGAGCGCGCACGGTGTAGAAATCGGCCGGGGTGCGCACCACCCATTCCACGGGGTAGCGGGCACCGGTGAGGGGGCTGGTCCAGTGGCGGCGGGGCTGGAAGTTGACCTCGCCGGGGCTGAAGACGTAGGTGTCGCCCCCGCGCGGGCGGAACGATCCGCCGGCCCACAGTGCGCTGCCGTCGGCGCGGCGCAGCTGGAAGGTGGTCACGCTGTGGCCGTCCTCCAGGTTCATGCCGAACCAGTCCCAGCCCACGGCGTCGCGGTGCAGCAGGGCCTCGCTCCATTCGTGGTCCAGCCAGGCCTTGCCGTTCACGCGCAGCGTTTCGCGGCCCAGTGTCAGCGAGCCCTGTACGGAGAGCTGCGGCTGGCTGTAGTAGTGGCTGGCCTGGCTTGCCTCGGGGCCTTTGCGGCTCAGACCCTGCTCGCCCTGCAGCAGCAGCGCCTGGGTGGGCGTGGCGGTGAGGTCCAGTGCCAGCGCGTCGCCACGCGCCCGTGTGGTGTAACGGCCATCGGGGTGGTGTTGGAGCTGCCAGTCGCCGATGGCCACGTGGGTGTCGTCCAGCGCGGCAAAGTGGGGGCGGGCGCCGGGCTCGCCGTTCCATCGGGCGATGCGCTGGTCGTGCAACAGGCGCTGGCCCGCCACGTCGGTGACGGCGGCGTGCGCGAACAGCAGCTGCCTGGCGGCCAGGCGGCTTTGCAGCGCCTGGGCCTGGTCCACCCGGCTGCGAAAGAAGGTGATCTGGAAGCCGAAGAGCCGGCCCGAGGTGTCTGTGGCCTGTCCGGTGAGGTACCACCACTCGGTGCGCAGATCGGGGTGGGCGCCATGGTCCCGCGGAAAGCGCAGCGTGCGAGGCGCCAGGGCGTGTGCCGGCAGCCAGCCCGCTGCCGGCCCTGTCGCCAGGGCACCTACCAGGGCGCGGCGCGAGAGGCTCATGTCATGAGGGCGCGCAGCCGTTGCTCGTCGGCGCTGCAATCGCCAAACTTTTCGGTCACCCAGTCGAGGTCGTGGTAGGTGTTGGCGTAGCGTTCGCCGGCATCGCACAGCAGCGAGAGCAGGGCACCGGTTTCACCGCGGCTGCGCATGTCATGGGCCAGCGTGAGCAAGGTGGCGAAGTGGGTGCCGGTGGACGGCCCCACGCGCCGGCCCAGCAGGCCCGACAGCAGCCACATGCCCGCCACCGACTCGGTGTTGCGCACCACCGGCATGTGGTCCACCAGCGTGGGTATGAAGCTCGGTTCCACACGCGGGCGGCCAATGCCCTCGATACACGAGCCCGGCGCACTGAGCGTGGCGTCACCGCTGCGGTAGTAGGGCTCGAACACCGAGCCTTCGGGGTCGGGTACACACAGCTGCGTGCTGTGGCGCTGGTAGCGGATGAAGCGCCCGATGGTGGCGCTGGTGCCGCCGGTGCCGGCGGCCGCCACGATCCAGCGCGGCACCGGGTGGCGCTCGTGCGCCATCTGGCTGAACATGCTCTGGGCGATGTTGTTGTTGCCGCGCCAGTCGGTGGCGCGTTCGGCGTAGGTGAACTGGTCCATGTAGTGGCCACCCGTTTCCCGTGCCAGGCGTTGGGCGGTGTCGTACACCTCGCTGGCCTGCTCGACAAAATGCGAGCGGCCGCCGTAGAAGGCGATCTGGGCCACCTTCTCCGCCGAGGTGCTGCGCGGCATGACGGCAATGAAGGGCAGGCCCAGCAGCCGGGCGAAGTAGGCCTCGCTCACGGCGGTGGAGCCGCTGGAGGCCTCCACCACGGTGGTGCCCTCGCGCAGCCAGCCGTTGCACAGGGCGTAGAGAAACAGCGAGCGCGCCAGGCGGTGTTTCAGGCTGCCGGTGGGGTGGGTGGATTCGTCCTTGAGGTAGAGGTCGATGCCAACGGCCGCAAAGCCGGGCAGCGGCAGCGGGATCAGGTGGGTGTCGGCGCTGCGCTGGAAATCGGCGTCGATACGGGCGATGGCCTGGCGTATCCAGGCGCTGTGTGGGGCGGTGGCGGCTTGCATGGCCACAGCTTACCAAGCGGGTTGCCCGCTGGCTTACCAGTCGTCCTTGACGGCCAGCACCGCGTCGCGACCGGCGGCGGCGCGGCTGGCCAGCCACGCGGTGCCGGTGCCGGCCAGCACCACGGCGGCACACAGTGCCAGCAGGCGCGGCCAGGGCAGCACCAGGTCCATGGTCCAGTGAAAACTCTGCGGGTTGACCACGTGCACCAGCACCAGACTCACCGCCAGGCCCAGCCCCAGCCCGGCCGCCGCACCCACGGTGGCGGCCACGGCGCCTTCGGCACCGGCGAGTTTGAGCACCTGCACGCGGGTGAGGCCCAGGTGCACGAGCAGCCCGAACTCGCGCCGCCGCGCCAGCGCCTGCGCACTGAAGCTGGCCGCCACGCCGAACAGCCCGATGGCGATGGCCACCGCCTGCAGCCAGTAGGTGACGGCGAAGCTGCGGTCGAAGATGCGCAGCGAGGTGGCACGCAAAACCTCGGCCGAGGCGATGTCCACCAGCGGCTCCAGGCCGCGTTCACGCAGCAGCGTGCGCAGGCCTTGCAGCACCGCGTCGGTTTCGGTGCCGGGTGCCAGGTGCAGCTGCAGCTCGTTCACACGGGTCTCGCCCAGCAGGGCCTCCAGCTGCGGCAGGGCGATGGCGATGGAGCCGTGCTGGCGCGCGTAATCACGCCACACACCGGCCACCACGAAGCGCTCGGCCGGCTGGCCCAGCGCCTGTGCCAGCGGCGCAAACGGCTGGCCGACGCGGGCGCCGTAAAGGTCCACCAGCGCCTCGCTGGCGTAGACGGCCACACGATCGGGCGGTACGGCGGCGGTGGCGCCCACCAGCGGCAGGCTCAGCGTGGCGTCGTCCCACTCGCGGCCCAACAGCGTCACCGGCGGGCGCTCGGGGGTGAGCTGCAGCGCCAGGTTGCGCTGTTGCGTGACGCGGGCCACGCCGGGCTGGGTGGCGATGGCGTGGACGAGTTCGGGCGAGAGCCCGGCGTTTTCGCCCGGCGCGGCGCGCAGGTACAGCGGCGCGGGCAGCACCACGTCCAGCCAGCGGGTGACCGAATCGCGAAAGCTGGCCACCATCACCGTGAGCGCCACCGACAGTGCGAGCGCTGCCACCACGCCGCTGGTGGCCACGGCCGTGGCTTCGGGCACGCGGCGCGCGCGCTCCAGCGCCAGCTGGGGCAACGCCTGATGTGCCACATGGGGTGCGAGCCACGACAGCACCCCACGCAGCAGCGGCGGCAGCAGCACGATGCCACCCACGAGCAGCAGGCCCACGGCCACATACGCCGCCACCGGCAGACCGGTCACCGGTGGAGCGAAGGCGAGCAGCAGCGCCAGCCCCAGTGCGCCCAGGCCCCAGGCCAGCTCGCGCCGCCAGGCGAAAGGCCGTGCAAGGGCACCCAGACCCTTGAGGGCCTGTGCCGGTGCCAGCCGGGCCATGGTCCGCGCCGGCCACCAGCCGCCCAGGGCGGCGGCGGCCACGCCCAGTGCGCCATAGAGCCCGGCGCTGGCGGCATCGAAACGCAGCGCGGGCGCCGCGCCGCTGAAGTAGCCACCGCCCAGGTCGCCACCCAGCAGGCGCAGCGCGAGTGCCGCCAGCGCCGTGCCCAGGGCCAGGCCCAGTGCGCTGCCCAGCAGGCCCAGCAGCACGGCTTCGGTCAGCACCAGGCGTGCGCGCTGGCGGGCGTCCAGCCCGAGCACGCCCAGCAGCGCAAACTGCGGCGCGCGTTTGGCCACACCCAGGCTCACCACCGAATAGACCAGAAAGGCGCCGGTGAACAGGGCCACGAGCGCGAGCACGGTGAGGTTGACGCGGTAGGCACGCGAGAGGTTGCTGATGCGTTCGGCGCTGGTCTCGGGCGTGGCCACCAGCCATTCGGCTTCGCGGGAGAGCTCGGTGCGCAACGCGGTGGCATCCGCACCGGCGCGCAGCCGCAGGTCGATGCGGTTCAGGCGCCCCAGGCGGTCGAAGGCGTCCTGCGCGGAAGCGATGTCCATCACCACCAGCGGTTCGCCCGGCGTCTGCACCGTGCCGGCCACACGCCAGTCGCGCCAGGCCTTGCCGTCGGGCAGGCGTACGCTTTGCGCGTCGCCCAGCACCAGGCGCGCCGCGGGGTTGAGGAACAGCGCGTCGGGTGCGAACAGGTCCAGCCGGTTGCTGCTTTCGTCACCGCTCAGGCTGGGCATGAGCGTGGGCGCCACGGTGGCGATGGTCAGCGCATCCACGCCCAGCACGCGCAGCGGCAGTCTCTTGTTGTCAGCGTTCAGGGTGTGGGTGCCGAGCTCCAGCACCGGGCTGGCCACGGCCACGTCGGGGTGGGTGGCCAGGCGGTCCAGCAGCGTGTCATCGGCCTGGCCCCGGCGGGCGCGCAGCTGCAGGTCGGGCTGGCCGTTCACGGCCGACACCGCCTGCCCGAACTCGGCCAGCGCAGACGCGTTGATGAGGTGCACCGCAAACGCCAGCGCCACGCCCAGCATCACCGCCACCACCGCCGTGGCGGTGCGCCAGGGGTGGTGCCGGGCCTCCTGCCAGGAGAAGGTGCGCAACAGGCCCATCACGCCATGCCGTGGGCCGACAGGCGCAGCACGCGGTCCGCCCGCCGCGCTGCCGCGTCCGAATGCGTGACCAGCACCAGCGCGGCGCCGTGTTCGCGGGTCTGCGCCACCAGCAGGTCCATCACCTGGGTGGCGGTGGCGGGGTCGAGGTTGCCAGTGGGTTCATCGGCCAGCAGCAGGCGCGGGCTGTGAATCAGCGCGCGCGCGATGGCCACGCGCTGCAGCTGGCCGCCCGAGAGCTGCTGTGGCAACCGGGCGCCCAGGCCGCGCAGGCCTACGGCCTCCAGCAGGTGGTTCACACGCGCCGCATCGGGCCGGCCCAGCAGCAGCAGCGGCAGGGCCACGTTCTGCGCCACATCCAGATGTGGCAGCACATGAAAGGCCTGGAACACGAAGCCCACGGCCTCGCGCCGCAGCGTGGCACGGGCGCTGTCGTCCAGCCGGTTGAGGTCGTGGCCACACAGGCGCACGCTGCCTGCACTCCAGTCGTCCAGACCGGCCAGGCAGTTGAGCAGGGTGGACTTGCCCACGCCGGATTCGCCGACGATGGCAACAAACTCGCCCGGCTGTACGGCCAGCGAGACGTTCTCAAACACCGGCACGTCGCCGTAGCGTTTGGCCAGGCCTTCGGTTTCAGCGACGGGTGTGGTCATGGCTGACCCAGCACCTGTTGTGCGTGGGCGAGCACCTGGCCCAGCGCATCGGGCGCGTCACAGGCCACCACGCGGCGGGTGTCCATGCCGCGCAACCAGGTCAGCTGCCGCTTGGCCAGTTGCCGCGTGGCGAAGATGCCCTTGTCGCGCAGCCCGCTGAGGTCTGCGCTGTCCAGTGCCTCCCAGGCCTGGCGGTAGCCCACGCAGCGCATGCTGGGCAGCTCGGGGGTGAGGTCGCCTCGGGCGCGCAGGGTGCGCACCTCATCGAGAAAGCCGGCGTCCAGCATGGCGTCGAAGCGCTGGGCGATGCGGGTGTGCAGCCACGCGCGTTCGGTGGGTTCGAGCGAGACCACCGCACCCTGGGCCATGGGCCAGTCGGTGCGCGTCTGGCCGCTCTGCCAGGCCGACAGCGGCCGGCCGGTGGCGCGCCAGACTTCGAGCGCGCGCGAGATGCGCTGCGCGTCGTTGGGCGAGAGGCGGGCGGCCACCACCGGGTCCACGCGCGTCAGTTCGGTGTGCATCGCGGGCCAGCCTCTGTCCTGGGCCTCGGCGGCCACGGCGGCGCGCACGGCGGGGTCGGTGGGGGGCAGGTCGTCCAGGCCTTCGAACAGGGCCTTGAGGTAGAGCATGGTGCCGCCGGCCAGCAATGCGGTGCGCCCGCGCGCGTGGATGGCGTGCAGCAGCGTCAGCGCGTCTTTCACGAACTCGGCCGCGCTGTAGCTCTCCAGCGGGTCGCGGATGTCGATCAGGTGGTGGGGCACGGTGGCCCGTTCGGCGGCGCTGGGTTTGGCGGTGCCGATGTCCATGCCGCGGTACACGAGCGCCGAATCGACACTGACGATCTCCACTGGCCAGCGCTGTGCGATGGCCAGCGCGGCAGCCGTCTTGCCACTGGCGGTGGGGCCGGTGAGGGCGAGCCAGCGCGGCTGTGTGGGGGTTGACGGCCGGTTCATGGCGTCACCCGCTGGGGCCCCGCGCGGCCATCACCATAGCGTCGCACCAGCGTCCACGCGGTCAGTGCGATCAGCACGCTCCAGAACGCCATGCCCAGCGTGAGCGGCCAGGCGCTGGCCTGCTCACCGGCGCGCAGCGTGAGGCCCAGCCAGCCACCCATGGCGAAGGCGCCCAGCATGGAAAGAAACCCGCTGAGCGCCGATGCCGCACCCGCGGCGTGGGGAAACGGGCCGACCGAACCGCTCTGGCCGCAGGGCTGGTGCACACCGTGGGCCAGCATGAACAGCCACGCCGGCGCCGCAATGGCCCAGGCGCTGTGCACGCCGGCCAGCTGCAGCCCACCCAGCAGCAGGCCACCGGCCAGCGTGCAGCCGCCCGCCAGCGCCACGGTGCGGCGCACGCCCAGCCGGGGCAGCAGGCGGCGGCACACCACGGTGCCCAGCAGGTAGACGAGGGAGTTGGTGAACATCACCAGGCCGTAGGCCGTCTTGCTCAGACCCAGCAGGCCGATGAAGACAAATGACGAGGCGGCGAGAAAGGTGAACAGCCCGCAGTACGAGGCGGTGGTGAGCAGCGCGTAGCTCCAGAAGGTGGGGTGGCGCACGATCTCGGCCCAGGTGCCCAGCAGGCGGCGCGGCTGCAGCGCCTGCGGGTTGCGCTGGCGCAGCGTTTCCTCGAAACGCCAGGCGATCAGCGTCAGCGTCACCGCGCCGGCCACGGCCAGCACCATCAGCGCCACGCGCCAGCTGAAGACGTCGGACAGCAGGCCGCCCAGCGGTGGGCTCACGCAGGCGATCACGCCCAGGCCGCTCAGGCCCTTGGACATCACGCGTGCGCCGTCTTCGGGGCGGTAGAGGTCGCGCACCAGCGCGCGGGCACACATCACCGCCGCACCCATGGCCGCGCCCTGCACCGTGCGCCAGATGATCAGCTGCTCCATGCTGGGCGCCAGCGCCGCTGCGATGGAGGCCACCACATAGGCCGCGAGGCCCGCCAGCAGGATGGGCCGGCGGCCGAACCGGTCGGACAGCGGGCCCCAGACGAGTTGCGAGAGGCCGAAGGCCAGCAGCAGCGCGGAGAGCGTGAGCTGGGCCTGGGACATGGGGGCGCCAAAACCTTCGGTCAGCGCCGGCAGGGCGGGCAGGTAGAGATCGGTGGTGATGGGCTGCAGACCCAGCAGCAGGGCCAGCACCAGCACCACAAAACCGGGTGCCATGGAAGCGGGGGATGACATGCGGCCGAGGGTACCACCGCAGGGGCAAGGGCCGTGCCTCAGCGCTGAGCCACAGGCCCTGTGAACGTTGCCCCGAAGAGCTGGCCCAGCGCCTCGCGGTACTGGGTCTGGCCGATGCTGTTGGTGTTGTGGTGCGAGCCGCCTTCGACCAGCACGAAGGCCTTGGGCTCGGCGGCGGCCTCGAACAGGCGCCGGCCCAGCTCGGGCTTGATCAGCCGGTCTTCGCTGCCGTGCACCACCAGCAGCGGCGAGCCGACCTCGGCCACGCGCCGGACCGACTCGAAGCGCTGGGTGATGAGCGGCGACACCGGCAGCCAGCCCCACTTGAAGGTGCTGACCACATCGGCGATGGAGGTGAAGGTGCCTTCGACCAGCGTGCCGGTCTCGTCGGCCACCTGCCCGGCCAGCGACACCGCGATGGCGCCGCCCAGCGAGTGTCCGAAGATGAAACGCGGGCGTTTGGGGTGCTGCTGCGCCAGCCAGTCCCAGGCGGCGCGGGCGTCTTCCACGGCCATGGCCTCGGAGGGCAGCTCGCGGCTGGTCTTGCCGAAACCCCTGTAGTCGATGGCCAGCACCGAGAAGCCCAGTTCCTGCATGCGCCGCACCCGAAAGGCCGAGCCCACCACGTTCCAGCGCGCGCCGTGCAGGTACAGCAGCACCGGGCCGTCGGGCCGCTCGGCGTTGGGGGCCCACAGGCCGTGCAGGCGCACGGGCTGGTCGGTCTCCCGTGAGTGGTAGTCGATCCAGACATCGGCCATGCCCTCGGCCGCAGCCTCGCCGCGGGACCAGCTGCGGTCACCGGGCTGGAAGATCCACTCGCGCTGGCGCTCGTCCAGCGTGGCACAGCCGGCCAACAGGCCCAGACCGAAGATGAGGGGGAGTGCCCAGCGCAGCGGGCGGGAGATTCGTTGCCACATGGCGAAGGCAGACCCCGCGCCGGCGCAAAAGTTCAGCGACCGCGCAGGAACAGCGCGTCCAGCGCCTTCATGTCGAGCTGGCGCCAGGTGGGTCGGCCGTGGTTGCACTGGTCGGAGCGTTCGGTCACCTCCATCTCGCGCAGCAGGCCGTTCATCTCTTCCAGCGTGAGGCGGCGGTTGGCGCGCACCGCGCCGTGGCAGGCCATGGTGGCCAGCAGCTCGTTGCGGGCTCGCTGCACCACGGTGGAGGCGTCGTGCGCGCCGAGCTCGGCCAGCACGCTGCGGGCGATCGCGGTGGCATCGCCCTGGGCCAGGGTGCTGGGCACGCTGCGCACCGCCAGCGTCTGGGGCGAGAACGGGGTGATCTCCAGACCCAGCGTCAGCAGCACCTCGGCATGGGCCTCTGCCGTGGCCACTTCGGTGGGCGTGGCTGCGAAGGTGGCCGGAATGAGTAGCGGCTGGCTGGGCAGGCGCTGGTCCGCGCCACCATCGAGCTGGCGCTTGAGCCGCTCGTAGACGATGCGCTCGTGGGCGGCGTGCATGTCCACCACGATCAGGCCCTGGGCGTTTTCGGCCAGGATGTAGACGCCGTGCAGCTGCGCCACGGCCCGGCCCAGGGGCCAGGTGTCGCCCTCGGGCAGGGCGGGTGAGGGGGCCTGCGCCACCGGCACAGGCGCCTGGGTTGTCGCCGTCGTGGGCCAGCTCGGGGCCGCTGCGGGCTGCCACAGCGCCGCCACATCGCGCACCGGCACGCCGGCACCCAGGCCCAGCGAGGGTTGCCAGGCGTTGGGCATCACCGGTCGCGCGGCGGCAGCCGGTACCACGCTGGCCGTGCGCGGTGCATCGGCGGGCGGCAGCACGCCCGGCTGGCCGGCCTGGCCCGCACGGGGCGCGGCCAGTGCGTTTTCCACCGCGTGGCGCAGGGCCTGGTGCACCTCGCGGCTGTCGCGAAAGCGCACCTCGATCTTGGTCGGGTGCACGTTCACGTCCACCCGCTGCGGTGCGAGTTCGATGAACAGCACATACACCGGCTGGCGGTGGCCGTGCAGCACGTCCTCGAAGGCGCTGCGCACCGCGTGCGAGATGACCTTGTCGCGCACGTAGCGGCCGTTCACGTAGGCGAACTGCTGGTCGGCACGGGCACGGGCGGCGTCGGGCAGGCCCACGCGGCCCCACACGCGCAGCGGGTGGGGGTGGTCGGGCGAGCTGGTCCACTCCACCGCGATGCTCTGCTCGATGAAGTCGCGTCCCAGCACGTCGGCCAGGCGCTGGTCCAGTGCGGCTTCGGGCGTGGCGTCGGCAGGCGCGGCGCGCCATTGCTCGGACAGCCTGCCTTCGTTCCAGACCGAAAAGCCGACGTCGGGGCGGGCCAGCGCGTGGCGGCGCACGGCCTCCAGGCAGTGGGCGGCTTCGGTGGCGTCGGTCTTGAGGAACTTGCGGCGCGCCGGGGTGGCGTAAAACAGTTCACGCACCTCCACGCTGGTGCCACTGGCGCGGGCAGCGGGGCTGAGCTCGCCGGTGCGCGCCTGCAGCAGCCAGGCATGGTCATCGTCCGATTCGCGCGGCAGCGAGAGCAGCGATACCTCGGCCACCGAGGCGATGGCGGCCAGTGCCTCGCCACGAAAACCCATGGTGCCCACGGCTTCGAGTTCTTCGAGCGAGGCGATCTTGCTGGTGGCGTGGCGCTTGAGCGCGAAGGCCAGCTGCTCGCGCGGCAGGCCGATGCCGTTGTCTTCCACCGCAATCAGGCGCACACCGCCAGCCAGCAGCCGCACCGTGACCTGGGTGGCATCGGCGTCCAGCGCGTTGTCCACCAGCTCGCGCACCACCGAAGCGGGGCGCTCCACCACCTCGCCGGCCGCGATCTGGCTGATCAGCTCGTCGGGCAGTTCCCGGATGGGGCGGCGGGTGGCTGCGCCAAGGGCAGCAAGGGGCGGGTGGCTGGCGTTCACCCGCCCATTCTAGGTGGGGCTCAGGCGGCGGGTGCCTGCCCCAGCGAATGCCCGCAGTGGCCGCAGAAGCGGTCGTCGGCGGCCACTTCGCCGTTGCAGGCCGGGCAGTGGGTGGCCAAGGCCACGGGGGTCGCTGCCACCGGTGCCGCAGCCGGTGCCGGGGTGGGCGCCAGAGCGGGCGCGACAGGGGCCGAGGGCGGGGTCTCGTTGCGCTGGGCGTACTGCTGCGCGGCAGCCTGTGCCTGGGCCTGCACGTTGCGGGCCTTCTCGCGTGCGGCGGCCAGCTTTTCCTCGAAGGCGGCCTGTTCGGCGGCCAGGTCCAGCCCGTCGATGGCGCGCAGGTACACGGTGCAGGCGCCGCGCAGGTAGACCAGGCCCGGCAGCGTGAAGCCGGCGGCGAACAGCAGGCCGCCGCCCACCAGCGCGGCGAAGGCGTGACCGCCACCGCCGCCTCCACCCATGCCGCCCATGCCGCCCATGCCCATCATCCCGCCCATCAGCATCTCGGGACTGAAGCCGCCCATACCCAGGATGGGCAGCGACAGCAGGGCCGTGGTGGCCGCACCGCTGAACAGGATGGCACCGATCAGCGAGCCGACAAAAAACGCGATGAAGGCCACCGCCACCATGAGCAGCAGCACCATGATGAGCCGCTGGCGCGCAATGGCGCTGAGCTGCGACAGGCTGGACAGCACGCCGCCGCCGCTCCAGATGGCCGGCGCAGCGAGCGGGAAGATGACGGTAGGCACGGCAAACAGCGCGATGCCCACCACCACGACAGACACCGGGAACACCACGGTGTAGAGCAGCGGCCCCAGCACCGGGATCTTGCACAGGAACAGCACCAGCGCCAGCGCCAGAAAACCCACCAGGTAGAGCGCACCCACCAGCAACAGCAGCAGGATCAGCCGGTGCGAGGTGGCCAGCGAGCTCAGCAGTGCCGCCATCGGTGGGCGCGACGGCTGGCCGTGGGCCTCGTCCATCATCATCATGCCGACCGCGTTGGCGCCGTAGAACGCCACGCCGTAGGCCGCCAGCACGAACAGCGCGGTGAACACGAAGCTGAGCCGTGCCAGTGCGAAACCCACGGCAGCCACCAGCCCGGCGGCAGCCAGCGTGACCATCATCAGCGCAACGGCGCGCCAGTTGCGCACGGCGTCCACGCTGTCGAGCAGGGAGGCGCTGCTGCGAATCTGTTGGGAAAGCATGGGGGATCCTTTCAAACGTAGGGCGTCACTGGTTTTGCGTCTCGCGGTTGCGGCGCTCGATCTCCCGCACTTCCACGCACTGTGGGTGGTTGGTGAAACGCGGGACTTCGGCGCACTGCCGGGCGATACACATGGACATGGCCAGGAACACCCGGCGCCCGCAGGCTTCGCGCGGGCTGGCGGGCTCTGCGGTGGCGGCGGGCGCAGCAGGGGTCGGGGCAGGCGCTGGTGCCGCCGGTTGCACCGGTGCGGGCGGCGGGGCGGGTGCCACAGGGG
>CALRLO020000046.1:0-29068 GCA_943368755.1 Synechococcus sp. UW140
ACGACCCCGCCGACCACGTCCAGCAGCACCGGCTGGCCGGTGGCGACGTCGATCAGGCCGCTGTCGGCGCCGGGGCTGGAGACGCTCAACCCGTAGACGCTGCTGAAGCTGCCCAGGCCGTCGGCGCCCGGAGTGAGGGTGGAGGTGAAGGTGCCGGAGAAATCGATGCGGGCATCGGCGTCGAGCGTGGTTTCGTCGACGACGAGCTGGGGCAAGGGGGCATCGCTGGCCTGCAGCCCGTTGGTGGGCAGGTCGTCGACGATGGTGATGGGCAGGTTGCCCGAGGCGCGGTCGCCGTCGCGGTCGGTGACCACGACTGTGAAGTTGTCGCTCAGGCCGTCGGCGCCGCTGCCAGGGTGTTTGATGGCGCCGTCGAGGGTATAGGTCCAGTTGTAGGTGCCGTCGACCACCGTGACGACCAGGGTGCCGTGCTCGCCCACCACAGTGCCGCCGTTGGTGACGTCCACGCCATTGATGACCAGCGAACCGATGCCATCAGGACTGTCGATGGCAAAGCTACCCTGGGTGGTTTCGGTGGTGGCAGCGGCGTCGCTGCCGTTGCTCAAGGCCGATTCGTAGACGGTGCCGGCGGGCATGCCGAGCGTGGGGCTGAAGAGGACGTCGAGCTCGGGCAAGCCGTTCTGCGGCGGCAGCAGGTCCCCGGGGTAGCCGGGCCACTCGGGCTTGAGTTCGGGGCGTTCGGTGCCGAATTCGAAGGCCAGGGGATCGATCAGCTCGACGATGCGCAGCAGGCGCACAAATCCATGGCCCCCATCCTGGCCGCCGCCCGCACCGGCGCCGGCTGCGGGAGGTTCGACCTCGTCGAGGCTACCGCCACGGGCAATCACCTGTTCGATGCGTTCGACGGTTCCGGCACCCAGCGCGGCCTCGGCGGCCTGGGGCCGCTGGGTTTCGCTCATCTGGGCGTCGAGCTTGGCAGCCTGCGAGGCCGGCAATTCCACGGTCTGGCCATCGGGCTGTGCCAGTTCGACCTGGCCATTGCGGCCGGTCACGATGGTCTCGCCGGGCTGCAGTTTGTCGCCCGTGCGTGCGGCGCGGACCTGCCCATTGAGACCGACGATCCAGGCATTGCCCTTCACGGACACCAACGTGGCGCTTTTCTCTTCCATGCTTCTACTCCCTGTGTTCAAACGGTGACAACAACGGGTAGAAGTCTAGATTTTTGAAAGTTTTTAGCTATCGTACTTTGGTAGCGATTTATGTTAACTATTGTCAAAAGACGCTATAGGACATAACAGACCGCGTGGCATTGCCCACGAGCCTGCACAAGAGGGGTCTGGGAGGTGCTGGGCACCGGCGTGGTGTCGGCGGCGCTGTTCGCCGCCCCGGTCACACGGGCGCCGTGAACACCGTCAGCACGCCGGTGTAGCCGTAGAGGCGGTGGTGGGCGATTTCGCCGCCAGCGAAGAAGCCCACCAGCGGCACGTCGCCGAGTGCGCGGCGCACCACCTGCAGCTCGGCGCTGGGGCCACCAAAGTGCGGGCCGCCGCGCCCGGCGCAGCTCACGTAGATGGCGCCCAGCATGCGGGCTCCGGCCGCGGTGGAGTCGGGCTCGCCGGCAGCCAGTGCGGCGGCGGCTTCCACGCCCAGGGTTTCGGGCTCCAGCTCTTCGCGCACCTCGGTGCACAGGCGCACCAGGTCAGCCCGCGCGGCGGCCACGTGGCGTTCGCAGAAGCTCAGCTCGGAGCCCTCGGGCACTGCATCGGCCACGGCGAAAGCCTGACGGTTGGGGTCAAGGCCGACCAGGTGGCGCACCAGCACGTCGGCGCCGAATCGCCCGGTGCGGCGCGGTGCATCCACCGGCACGGCATCGGGCCGGGTGAGACCCACCAGCGTGCGGCGCAAGCGCGGCATGGCGAGCTGGGGCTGGGCAAGGTCGATCTGCAGCTCCGCCAGCAGCACATCCAGCGCGGGCTGGCCGTCGAGTTCGAGCACCAGGTGGTTCTCGGAGCGGGTGACGCGGTGGGTGGGGCCTATGGGCTGCGCCCCCTGGGTGACGCGCGACACACAGGCCACATCGGGCCCGAAGGCCACGCCGCTCAGGCCGCCATGGAACACACCACCGGCGGCGCCCTGGCCGCGCAGGTTGCCGCCGCTGCCCAGCGCAAACTGCACCACGCCCTGGCGGCTGGAGGCCAGGCCGCCAAAGACATAGCCGCTGGTGGTGCGCTCGGCCATCTCGGCGATGAGTTCGGCCACGTCGGGCGTTTCGGCGTCGGCGTGCACCAGTGCGGTGTGGGCGCTGAAGCCGCGCGCGTCCTGCCCCAGCGGCAGTGGGGCTACCCCGCTGAACACGCGGTACTGGTCGGGGTCGAGGTCGCACAGCATCACCGTGAGCGCGGGTTCGTCGAAATACTCGACACCACTGCCCGCGATGCCCACACCCACCGTCCCCGCCCAATCGGTCACCTCGGGCAGCTCGGCATTCAGGTGGTCGAGGATGTCCTGCGCCTCGCTGGCGTAGTGGTCTGTGATGTAGAGCAGGCCCAGGCCTGGCGTGCTGGCGTTCGCGGGCAGGGCCATCTGCGCCCGCAGCTGCGCCAGCACCAGCGCGGCGGCCATGCGCCATTGCGGGTGGGTGGCGTGGGCGCAGGGAAAACGTTTCATGACCGGATGCGCGCGGACAGGGATCTCACGACCGGGTGCGTTTGCGGGCCGGCGCCTTGCGTGCGGCGGTGCCGCTGGGCAGCGGCCAGTCGCCGCCCTTGACCTTGCCACCCATACCACGCACCGCGCTGGAGGTGACGGCCTTGGCCACCCCGGTGGCCGTCTGGACGGCGCCCTTGGTGAGGCCCGCGGCCACCTGGCGCGTGGTGTCGAGCGCGCCCTGCTTGGCCGCGTCTTTCATGGCGTTGGCGGCGATGTTCTGGAACTGCTGGGTGAGCGAGCCCCACCATTGCATGGGATCGACGACGCCGGGCATGGCCGCCGGACTGGCGGTGCTGGTTTTCTTGGGAACAGGCTTGCGCACACGAGGCTTGGGCTGGGGCGCCTCGGGGGCAGGCGCCGGCTCGGGCGTGGTGGCCAAGGCCATGGTGTCGGCCGCCTTGATCTTGAGCGCGTTGGCCACGTCACCCAGGCTGAAGTTCATGCCCTTGAGCGTGGCCAGCGTCATCTTCTGCACCTCCAGCGCCTGGATGGTGGCGCCCAGGGCCTTGGCGTTCTGGTCCAGCCAGAAGTGCACGGCCCGGAGTTCCTCGATGCGTTTTTCGAGCTCCTCGACGTTGAAGGTCGGGGCGATCCAGTTGCCCAGGTTGGGCAGCTGGGGGATGCTTTGCTGCACACCCTGCACCACGCCACCGGCGGCCTGCCGGGCCAGGCCCTGCAGGAAATCGAAGCCAGGGACGAATTTGCCGAACCCGAGATCTGGGGTGTCGCTCATGGCTTCTCCTTGGTGTGCTGGCGATGTCCGCCAGCTTACCCCAAGCCGGTGCGCGTGGCGACGTGGATCAGCGCTTGTGCCCACCCACATGGCCACCATGGCCGCCAGACGCAGCTGCCGCACCCGGCGCCTGGGCCGACACCGGCACGCTGAGTTCCAGCCGGCTCTCGGCGCCTCTGGCGTCCCGGAAGCGCAATGTGAGCGGAATCTGCGTGTTCGGCGCCAGCGGCGCGCGCAGGTCCATCAACATCACGTGGTAGCCACCCGGCTTGAGTTCCACCGCCTGGCCGGCTGGCAGGTTGAGTAGGGGCACGGCGCGCATGCGCATCACGTCGCCTTCCATCTTCATTTCGTGGATCTCGGCCACACCGGCCACGGGTGAGGCCACGCCGACCAGCTGCAGCGCCTCGCGCGCGGTGAGCTTGACGAAAGCACCCGAGGATTTCTGGCCTTGCACGGTGGCGCGGGCCCAGGCGGTGTCGGCTGCAACGGGGGCGCCCTGGGCGAGAGCCGTGGTGGAACCCAGGCCGATGGCCAGGGCTGCGATGAGGTGACGGGTGTTCATGGATAGGGCTCCTGTTCGAGATGAATTGTCGGGTGCAGAGGTTCAGTGGTGGTGGCCGCCTGCGCCCGCGGGCAGGACTTCGAGCACCGCGGCCGGGCTCTTGAGGTCGGACAGCTTTTGCCCGGCCTGCGGCACCTCGGCCCAGTCGATGCGGCCCTGCTCACAGACCTGGCTCACGCGCCAGTACAGCGGGCCGGCCTGGGCCGGCAGACGCGCCTGCAGCGCGAATTCGTCGTAGAAGGCGTCGGGCAGGTGGTCGGCCGGCGTGCGCGCCGTCCAGCTGACCTGGCCGGCTTGCACGGCAACGTTCCAGCCCGTTTGGGGCATGGGCCGCGCCTGCGGCACACCTTCGGGCAGTTGCACCACGATCTGGCGCGTGGCCGAACCCGAGCAGCCGTGGCCGACCTTGAAGGTGGCCTTGTAGGTGCTGTTGGCGGGAGCCACCTGGTACTCCAGGGTGACATGGGCCTGGGCGAGGGACGTGACGAGGATGAGCGTGGCCGAAGCCACGAGGGTCTTGAACGTGTTCATGAAAGAAAGGCGTGCGGCGCCACACGGCGCTCCAGCCGGCAGGCAACCAGGAAAAGGGACAACACGGCCTCTCAGGGCCGGTCGGGCATCGACGTAAAGGTCAGGTGCCCGACGGAGGTCCGCGCGAGGGCAGCGCAGCCCCGGCGACCCAGGCGATGTGTGCGGCGGCAACGGGGGTGAGCGCATAGGCCAGCGCGCTGGGCGGTGGTGCCCAGCCCGGCACCACAGGGGGCGGCGCCGCGAAGCTCTGGCACATGGGGCAGTCCATGGGCGTGCTGCCCATTTCCTGGGCGCCGTCATCGGTCTGGACGATGAATTTCACGGCGCCGGCACCCGAGCAGATCATCTCCACCGACTGCGGACTGGCTATCGGCGAAGCCAGCGCCACCCCCAGCGAGAGCAGCAGACCGGCCAGCACGAGGCGGGCCAGCCAGGCGGCTTGTCGAAGGGATTGCAGGGTGGGCATGGGGCGTGATTATCTCAGTAGCGGGGCGGGCGCTTCTCGCGCAGGCTGGCCACTCCTTCGCGCACATCGGGGCCGGCGAAGCCCATGAACTCGAGCGCGAGCGAGGTGTCGAAAGCCGGCCCGGCCTGGCGCAGCCAGTTGTTGAGCGAGTACTTGGTCCAGCGGATGGCGCTGGTGCTGCCGCTGGCGAGGCGGTCGGCCACCTCGTAGGCCTTATCCAGCAGCTGGGCATCGTCCACCGCCAGTGAGACCAGGCCGATGCGCTCGGCCTCCTCGCCACTGATGGGGTCGCACAGCATGAGGTAGTACTTGGCCTTGGCCAGGCCACACAGCAGCGGCCAGACAATGGCCGCGTGGTCGCCCGCCGCCACACCCAGGCGCGTGTGGCCGTCCACGATCTTCGCGCTTTTCGCGGCGATCGAAATGTCGGCCAGCAGGCCGGCCACCAGCCCCGCGCCCACGGCCGGGCCATGCATGGCGCTCACGATGGGCTTGTCGCAGTTGATGACGTTGTAGACCAGGTCGCGGGCTTCCTTCCAGACACGGGTACGCACTTCGAAGTCGGTCGCCATGTCCTGCACCAGGGCCAGGTCGCCACCACCCGAGAAGCCCATGCCGTCACCGCGCAGCACCACGGCGCGCACGCTGTCGTCGCGACCGATGTCGCGCCAGATCTCGGACAGCTCCCAGTGGCCTTCATGGCCTGCGGTGGGCAGCTTGCCATTGCCGCCGGGCCCGTCGGCGCGCATCTGCAGGTCCAGCACGCAGGGCACGCCGTCGTACACGGGGCCTCGACGGGTGATGCGAAAGGTCTGGTAGCGGCTGTAGTCGATGGTGTTCATGGTGGGTCTCCTGGCCGGTCATTGTGCTTGACCTGGATCAAGGCCCACGGGTGCACAGGGCGGCACCATGGATGGAACCGGAGGCCATCATGAGCACGAACATTTCCAACACGTTTGCCGAACAGCTCGTTCAACGTCGCAGCGAGCTGCTGGCGCAGCTGCGCGCCCAACGCGGCGGTCCCAGGGGTCGAGCCGAAGCGGCTGCAGAAGCGTTGTCCGACGTGGGTGATGACTGGGCCCAGGCGGATGCCGAACGCGACCTGGCGATCGCACTCGAAGAGCGAGAGTCTGCCGAACTGGTGGCGATCGACTCGGCGTTGCAGCGGATTGCCGATGGCCGCTTCGGCCTGTGCGACCGCTGCGGCAGCGAGATGGACACCGCCCGCCTGCACGCCAACCCCACCGCGCTGCGCTGCGTGACCTGCCAGACCCTTCACGAGCGCGCGCACCCAGGTACCTGAAGCGCCCCTTGGGCGCTATGCTCGGCGCATGAAAAGCCTGTTCCACTTCGCCTTCAACGTCACCGACCTCGATGCCGCACGCCGCTTCTATGGCGACGTGCTGGGCTGCCGCGAGGGCCGCAGCACCGACACCTGGGTTGATTTCGACTTTTTCGGCCACCAGATCTCGCTGCACCTGGGCGAGCCTTTCAAGACCGCCGCCACCGGCCACGTGGGCGACAAGCTGGTCCCCATGCCCCATTTCGGCCTGATCCTGGAGCAGCCCGAATGGCAGGCCATGGCCGACCGCCTCAGCGCCGCCGGCACCGACTTCGTGCTCAAGCCGCAGCTGCGCTTTGCAGGCCAGCCGGGCGAGCAATGGACCATGTTCTTCCTCGACCCCTTCGGCAACCCGATCGAGGTCAAGGGTTTCCGCACACTGGCCAGCGTTTACGACGCCTGAGCCTTTGGCCCGATCAGGCCGACGAGCGGACTGCGCGTCCGTTGACCGGCTGGAGCGGACGCGCGTTGGCGGGGAACATCCGGCGAAACGCCTTGATCTGCGCGGCGGTCAGAGTGACGGTGTCGTGGAAAACGTGCCAGCGCACCCCCTCGGTGCACGGTGGCGTGGTCAGTGAGCCCTCGTAGGTGTAGTAGCCCAGCCGCTTGGGCAGCAGCGCGCGCAGGTCGAGCACAAGATTTTCCACCTCGATGCGCTCACCGTGACGCGGCAGGTGCTCGAAGACATCTCGGTAGGCTGGCGCACCCTTGCCGGCACGCAGCATCACCGCAAAGACCCCCAGCTCACCCGCGTCGTTGCGGTGGACGAAATGCGCCACCATGGCGGTGCGCCGTCCGGCCACGCTCTCTTCGCTGGGGGTGTGGAAGTGGAACTGCAGCAGCTCGTAGCGCGCTTCGCCCACCACCAGGTACTGCCCTGGCGGCACATTGACCTGTACCGTGTGCCCATTGTTGACCAGGGTGGGTGTCACCGGCTGGTAACGGGGATCGACCGCCGGCAGGTCTGCCGTGACCGGGCGGCGGATGTCGATGGGGCTTTGCTGACGCCCCCGGGCACAGGCCTCGAACCCGGGGTCCAGCGCACCCCAATGCCCAGGGCCGCCGTGCGACCGGTAATCCCAGTGGACGGCGGGCCCGGCCGCGATGGAGGTGCCGACGGACAGCGCGAAGGCGCAGGCCGCGAGGTATCGCGGCGCGAAGAATGCATGCATGATTTCTCCCTGACAGTTGGTAGCGGCATCTGTTTGTGCCGCGGCCACTATAGCCGGGTCATGCTGGCACCTTCACTCGGACACTGGCGCAACCTTCTGGTCAATGGCACCGAAGACGCTCTGGCCGTCCTTGCCCTTCATCTCGATGCGGATGGTGTCGCCGTACTTCATGTAGGCGGTCTTGGGTGCGCCGTCCTGTATGGTCTCGATCGCGCGTTTCTCGGCGATGCAGCTGTAGCCCTTGGGCCACTCCATGCGGCCGTTCTGCTCCACCCCCTTGTTGCTGACGGTGCCGCTGCCGACGATGGAGCCGGCACGCACGTTGCGCGTCTTGGCGATGTGGGCGATCAGCTGGCCGAAGTGGAAGGTCATCTCGGGACCGGCGTCGCACATGCCGACCTTGCGGCCGTTCCAGGTGCTCTGCATGGTGAGGTGCACGCGACCACCCTGCCAGGCTTCGCCCAGCTCATCGGGCGTGACGGCCACCGGGCTGAAGGCGGTGGCGGGCTTGCTCTGGAAGAAGCCGAAACCCTTGTCCAGCTCGCCCGGCACCAGCGCACGCAGCGAGACATCGTTGGCGAGCATGATGAGCCTCACGCCTTCCAGCGCCCGCGCGGGCGTGGCGCACATGGGCACATCACCGGTGATCACGGCGAGCTCGGCCTCAAAGTCGATGCCATAGTCCTCGCTGGGGCAGACCACGTCGTCGCACGCGCCCAGGAAGTCGTCACTGCCGCCCTGGTACATCAGCGGGTCGGCGTAGAAACTGTGGGGCACCTCGCTCTTGCGCGCGGCACGCACCAGCTCCACATGGTTGATGTAGGCCGAGCCATCGGCCCACTGGTAGGCGCGCGGCAGCGGCGCGGCGCACTGGAGCGGCTCGAACGGGAAGGCGTGGCGCGCCTTGCCCTGATTCAGCGTCACGTACAGGTCCTGCAGTTGCGGGGCGATGAAGTTCCAGTCGTCCAGCGCCTGCTGCAGGGTGTTGGCGATGCCGGTCGCATAATGGGCCGTTGCCAGGTCGCGCGAGACGACCACCAGTTGCCCGTCGCGCGAGCCATCCTTGTAGGTTGCGAGTTTCAATGGGGTCTCCGGGTGGATCGGCGCGATCCTGCATTTGATGAATTACGGATAGTGAAATATATTCACCCATCCGAAACAGCGCGCCATTCTATGGCAGTTTGCCACGCCATGAGCCAGATGCCCCCCGAGATCAGCGACGATGACGGCGACGCCCCGTCGGCGGCCGGCCAGCGTGCCGGCATCCAGTCGGTGGAGGTGGGCTTCACGCTGCTCGACGTGATGGCCCAGGCCGATGGCGCGCTGATGCTGCGCGACCTCGCCGCCGCTGCCGGCATGAGTGCGGCCAAGGCGCACCGTTATCTGGTGAGCTTCCAGCGCCTGGGCCTGGTGACGCAGGATGCCCAGACCACCCGCTACGACCTCGGCCCCGCCGCACTGCGCCTGGGCCTGGCCGGCCTCGCGCGGCTGGACGCCGTGAAACTCGCACGCCAGCGGGTGGAAGCGCTGCTGCCTGAGACCGGCCACACGCTGGCCATTGCCGTCTGGGGCAACCAGGGGCCGACCATGGTGCACTGGAGCGAAGCGCCACAGACCGTACCCGTGACCCTGCGCCTGGGCGACGTGATGCCGCTGCTGAGCTCGGCCACCGGACAGTGTTTCGCCGCCTTCATGGGCACCGAAGGACGCGACGCCGAACGCCTGGCCGCCATGCTGCGCGAGGAACTGTCGCGGCTGCGCCGCTTGCCCACCCCCACGGAGCTGCCCCAGTCCATGGAGGGCGTGACGGCCTTGCTGAGCGAGGTGCGCGGACGCGGTCTGGCCCGCGTGGTGCACCACCTGATCCCGGGCGTGGGCGGCTTCGCGGCGCCGGTTTTCGACGCCCAGGGACACCTGGCCTTGAGCCTGGTGGTGCTGGGCTCGGTGGCCACGCTGGACACCGACTGGAACAGCGCGCCGGCGCAGGCACTGCAGCGCTGCGCGCGCCAGCTGAGCGCCGATCTGGGCCATGACGGCAAGCGGGCGCGCTGACAACCCGCGACGGGGCCTGCCCCTGCGCTGGCTGCTGGCGGCGCTGGTGGTCCACCTGGTGCTGCTGGCCTGGCCACTGCCAGCACCCAGCGTGTCGTCTCCCCCTTCTGCGCCACCCACTCTGCAGACCCGTCAGGTGGTGCTGCCCGCGCCAACGCCTGTGGCAGCAGCGGCACCCGCGCGCGTCAAACCGGTGGCACCGGCCCGCCCGGCGTTGGCCACTCCAGCCTCCGCGGTTGCCGAACCTGCGCCCGCGCCCGCACTGGCGCCACCGCCCGAGGTGGCGCCGGCACCCGTGGCAATCGAAACCACCGCGCCAGAGCCCACCGCGCCAACGCCCACTCCGGCCGAAACCACCACGGTGGCCGAGGCGCCACCACCGCAAGTGGCGCCCGAACCCGAACAACCTGTACCGCCGTCACTCCAGTGGCCCCCCAGCGGCCGGCTCAGCTACGCCGTCACAGCGATGCGTGGCGGCGCCGCCTACGAGGCCACCGGCGTGCTGAACTGGCAGGCCGACGGGGACCGCTACGAATTGCGGCTGGTGTGGCGGGCCTTCATCTTCTCGCGCGAGCAGAGCAGCACCGGGCGCATGGCCGCCGATGGCCTGCACCCCGAACGGTTTGCCGAGCGCACCCGCAGCGAGCGTGCAGCGCATTTCGACGAGTCCGCCGGCCGGGTGCGCTTCAGCGCCAACACGCCCGATGCCCCGCTGCGACCCGGCACGCAGGACCGCCTGAGCCTGTTCCTGCAGCTCGCCGGTCGCTTCAATGCCACGCCGCAGGCCTTTGCCCCTGGCACCCAGATCCGGCTGCCGGTCGCGGGTACGCGCGAGGTGGAGGAATGGACCCTCACGGTCGAAGGGCGCGAAACGCTGGAACTGCCAGCCGGCACCACACACACCGTGAAACTGCAGCGCCTGCCCCGGCGCGAATTCGACCAGAAGGTCGAGATCTGGCTGGAGCCGGCACGCGGTCACCTGCCGGTGCGCATACGGCTCACCGACCCCAATGGCGACGTGGCCGACCAGCAGCTCAGCGGGCAATGACCGGGGCGCAGCCCCTTGAAGGCTGGTGCGCCGTCGCCATATAGAAATCCTGTCAGCCGGCCGATAACCCTGTTGTAGGGAAAAAACAGACACCGGTTGCAGGTTCATTCGCTTTCAGGGACATTTCATCCATGCACATGCTCTACGACTCCGAGTCTTTTGCCGTGGTGCACATCCACGCAAACGCCCCGCAGGACGGCGACCCCGAGCCCAGCGGCCCGCAACTGCCCCGCCACGGCTTCGAGATCGTCGACAAACGCTCCGGCAAGGAGATCTACCTCGACGGATCGTGGGCGGAAATGTTCCAGCAGCAGATCAGCGCGTGGCAGGCCAACACCCCTTCACAGGAAGAGGTGGAGGACACGCTGGAAGGCTACGCCACGCTGGCGCAGATGCCCGTCGTGATGCACTGAAGAAATTGAACCCCCGCGCTCCGCCGCTGCGCGGGTCGCTGCCCCCCGAGGGGGTGCGAATTCAGCTTGGGGCGGCCCGGCGCTGAATTCCAGCCCCCCATCCACCAAGCCGGCTCAGCGCCGGCTTTTTTGTGCCCGCGCCACCCACAGGTGGTACAGCGGTTCGGCCAGCACCAGCACCGCCACCAGGCGGCAGACCTGAAAGGCCGTCACCACCGGCACGCCCAGCTGCAGCACCTTGGCCGTGATGGCCATCTCGGCAATGCCGCCGGGCGAGGTGCCCAGAATCAGCGTGGCCACATGCAGCCCGGTCAGCTGTGACAACACCCATGCAAAACCCGCGCACAGCAGCAACATGGCCCCGGTGGCCAACGCCACCGACGCCAGCCAGCGCGGCGCCGTGTGCACGAACGCGGGTGAAAAGCGCACACCCAGGCTCACCCCGATGACCAGCTGCGCCGCGTTGGTCAGCCACGCGGGCAGGCCCGAGAAGAACCCCCCGGCGAGCGTGACGGCCATGGTCACCAGCAACGCGCCCATGAACCAGGGGTTGGCGCGGCCCAGACGCAGCATCAGCCAGCCTCCCGGGCCGGTGAGCACCGCCAACACCAGCAGCCCCTGCGGCACCACCACGCGCGAGGCCGAGCCCGCCACATCCAGTCCACTCACGCCCCACGCGGCCATGCCGAAGGGAACTGCCAGCGTCACCAGCAGCACCCGCAGGCTGTGGGCCGCGGCCACCAGGTCGGTGCGCGCACCCACACGCTCGGCCAACAGCGTCATCTCGGACGCGCCGCCAATGGAGCCCGAGAAATACGTGGTGGCCCGCAGCGCGTGGGCCGACACCTGGGGGAAGTGGGGCGCGTGCACCCGGTGCAGCCACAACCCGAACAGCACGCCCAGCAGCAGCGCCCAGGCAATGCCCGCCGCAATGGCCCACCACAGGCTGGCCACCAGGGCGCCCACCTGCGGCGTGAAGTACAGCCCCAGCGCGGCCCCGATGACCCACTGACCGCCGTTGCGCAGCACCGTCCAGCTCGCGGTGGGCGCACCCAGCATCGATGCGGTGGCGGTGGCCAGCAGGGGGCCGATCATCCAGGGGATGGGGGTGTTCAGCCACACACACAGCCGCGCAGCGGCCCAGGCCAGGGCCAGCGTGGCCAGCACGCGGGCCACGGTGCGGCGGTAGGGTTGGGTCGTCAACGGCATTTGAGCCCGGATAGTATCGGGCGATGCAATACCCATTTGCCGCCACCCTGCTGGCCTGCGCCCTCGTGCTGGCGGGTTGTGCCACCCACCGTTCCGCCCCCGCGCCATGGGAGCCCGCCGCCCTGGCCGCCGAACTGCGTGCCCTCCCCCCAGGCACGCTGCTGCTGCTGGGCGAGCAACACGACGCGGCCGACCACCAGCGCCTGGCGCGCCTGGCGACAGAACAGCTGGCCGCCCAGGGCCGCCTGGCTGCGGTGGTGCTGGAAATGGCCGAACGCGGCGCCAGCACCCAGGGTCTGGCACGCGATGCCAGCGAGGCCGAGGCCCGCGAGCGACTGCGCTGGAACCAGGCCGGCTGGGACTGGGAACGCTACGGCGCGGTGGTGATGGCCGCGGTGCGCGCCGGCGTGCCGGTGTGGGGCGGCAACCTGCCACGCACCGCCATGCGCGACGCGATGCGCGATGCCACGCTCGACACCCGCGTCTCGCCCTCTGCACTGCAAGCCCAGCTCGACAACATCCGCGAAGGCCATTGCGGCCTGCTGCCCGAGGCGCAGATCCCGGGCATGGCGCGCATCCAGGTGGCCCGCGACGTGGCCATGGCGCAGACCCTCACCGCCGTGGCCAACAGCAGCGGCGTCGTGCTGATGCTGGCCGGCGGCCAGCACATCCTGCGCGACCGGGGTGTGCCGGTACACCTGCCGCACGAGCTGGCGAGTCGCACCCGGGCCACGCTCATGGTGGCCGGCGAGGAGCGGCGCGCCGAGCCCGGTACCGACCGCGTCTGGCTCACGCCAGCCATCCCGGCGCGCGACCACTGCGCGGAGCTGCGCCAGCAGATGCAACGGCCGAAAGACTGAGCCGCTACTGCGAATCCAGCCAGACCACCAGGCCGGCCAGCAACAGGCCGGCGAGCACCGCCAGCCCGATCTTGACCCAGCTCTTGGGGTACTCGCCCGCCACCTGGCCGGTGGCGCCGTTGACCACCACCTGGAAGTCGCGCGTGCCGTAGCGGTAGGCCACCAGCCACACTGGCAGCAGCACGTGCTTGAAGGTCTGGCGCGAGAACTGCGGCCACACCTGCAGGTTGCGGTGGGTGTCGGCGGCCATGTCCTGCACACACATCTGGCGCACGGCGGCCATCATGCGTTCGCGGCCCTGCTGCGCCGCGCCCACCAGGTCGAGCTGGTAGCGCTCCACGGTCCAGCCGCTGAGGTAGGCCGCGTCGTAGGGCTTGAGGCGCGAGGCATCGGCGGTCGGGAACGGCTCCACGCCCTGCACCATGCGCGGCGCCACGCCACGCGAGCCACACACCAGCGTGTCGTCAAAGAAGTTCGAGACCTGGCCCGAGACCGGGTCCCAGCGCACCTGGCGCTTGCCGTCGCCATCCTTGTAGTAGGTGCCCGCGTCGGCGGTGTAGCGGGCATCGACCTGGGCGTCAAAGGTCCAGTAGGGCAGGTAGACGCCACGCAGCGTGTCGGCCAGTGCGCGGCGCTTGAGGTTGTTGGGCGCCCACCAGAGCCGGCCCCACCAGCGCTTCACGCTCTCGCGCGCCTGGGCTTCGGTGTGTTCGAAGGGCAGCAGGCTCTCGGGCCTGATCACGCGGTCGGTCTCTTCCTCGAACGGCAGCAGCGCGGTGGAGCCGCAGAAATCGCAGGCGCGGCCCTGCTGCGCCGCCGTGAAGGTGCTGATGGCCTGACAGTGCTGGCAGCGCACCATGCGGCGCTGGTCGGCCCAGCCACGCGCCGACTCGGGCACAGCCTGCAACGCCGCCACCAGGTCGTGCTCGTGCACCTCGCCGCTGGCGTCTATGGTGTAGGGCGACTCGGTGCCGCAGTAGGCGCAGATCAGCGCCTGTCTGGCCGGGTTCCAGTGCGCCTCACCGCCACAGGCGGGGCAGGCAAACTTTCGCTGCGCGGCACGCTCACCCGTCAGGTCACTGGCTCGCATCAGCCTTTGAGAAACTCATCGAGTGCGGCCTGCGCAATGCGCCACTGGCTGCCGATCTTGCGACCCTTGAGGTTGCCGGCTTCCAGTTCCTGCAGCACATCGGCCGGAGCCACGCCCAGCGCCTGGGCCACCTGTTCGGGCGTGAGCAGCGCGGGCGCGCCAGCCGTTGCGGCGGTGCCGGGCACCAAGCCGGGTTGCGACGGCGCAACCGCTGCCCCCATGCCACCCTGCAGCATGGCCTGCCCCATGGCCAGGCCCGCGGCCAGCTCGGCACCCACGCCGGCGGCGCCGGCCTTGCCCTCGGCCAGCGCATTGCCCATGTTGTATTTCACGTAGTCGTTGAGGTTGCCGATCGCGGTCATGGCGCCGCGCTTGTCGATGGCCTGCTCCAGCTCGGGCGGCACCGAGACGTTCTCGACCACGAAAGCCGTCATCTCCAGCCCGTACTTGTCGCGCATGGCGATGTTGAGCGGCTCCAGCAGCGCCGCACCCAGCTCGCCGTAGCGCGTGGCCACGTCCAGCGCGGGCACCTTGGCGCTGGCCAGGGTCTCGCTGAACACGCTGACGATGCGCGAGCGCATCACGTCGCTGAACTCGTCGAGGCGGAACTGGTGGTCGGTGCCAGCCACTTCCTTGAGGAACCTGGCCGGGTCCACGATCTTGAAGTCGTAGGTGCCGAAGGCGCGCAGGCGCACCACGCCGAAGTCGGCGTCGCGCATCATCACCGGGTTGGCAGTGCCCCACTTGTTGCCCGCGAACACGCGGGTGGTGACGTAGTAGACGTCGGCCTTGAACGGGGTCTGGAACTTGTACTTCCAGCCCAGCAGGTCGCTCAGGATCGGGATGTTCTCGGTCTTGAGCGTGTGGCGCCCCGGCCCCAGCGTGTCGGCGAACTGGCCCACATAGACGAACTGCGCGACCTGGCTTTCGCGCACGATGAGCTGGGCCTCGTTCTTGATCTGCTTGTCGTCATCCGGAAACCGGTAGCTCAGCGTGTCGCGTGAGTCGTCCACCCACTCGATGACGTCGATGAACTGGCGGTTGATGAAATTCATGATGGCCATGGCCACTCCTCCCCACTGTGAAAACGGTCAGGCCTTGGCCTTGATGGCGTCGGCCAGCACCGACACCATGGTCTCGATGTGCGACTTCTCGATGACGTAGGGCGGCGCGAACACCAGGTTGTCGCCCGCGCTGCGCACCAGCACGCCCTTGTGGTAGCAGTCCAGGAAGACATCGAAGGCGCGCTTGCCGGGCAGGCCGGCAATGGGCGCGAGCTCGACCGCCGCCGCGTTGCCCAGGCTGCGGATGCCGATCACGTTGGGAAGACCCTTGAGCGCGCCGTGCATGGCGTCACCGAGCACCTTGCCCATCTCGCCGGCACGGGCGAACAGGTTCTCCTGCTCGAACAGCTCCAGAGTGGCGATGGCCGCCGCGCAGGCCACCGGGTGGCCGCTGTAGGTGTATCCATGGAAGAACTCGATGGCGTGTTCCGGCGCCTGGCTGTGCGCGCCCATCATGGTGTCGTACAGGTGCTGGCGGCAGATCACGCCGCCCAGGGGCACGACGCCGTTGGTCACGCACTTGGCGAAGTTGAGCATGTCGGGCACGACGCCATAGAAATCGGCCGCGAAGTTGGTACCCATGCGACCGAAGCCGGTGATGACCTCGTCGAAGATCAGCAGGATGCCGTGTTTGTCGCAGATCTCGCGCAGGCGTTTGAGGTAGCCCTTGGGCGGCACGTACCAGCCCGCGCTGCCGGCCACCGGCTCCACGATCACCGCGGCCACGTTGCTCGGGTCGTGCAGGGGCAGGATGCGGGTCTCCAGCTCGGTGAGGATGTCCTCTTTCCACTCGGGTTCGGCGTTGTGGATGTAGGCGTGGTTGACCGGATCGTGGATGAAGCGCAGGTGGTCCACACGGGGCAGCAGTGCGGTGCCGAACACCTTGCGGTTGGCCGGAATGCCGCCCACGCTCATGCCGCCGAAGCCTACGCCGTGGTAACCCCGCTCGCGCCCGATGAACACGTTGCGGTGACCCTCGCCACGCGCGCGGTGGTAGGCCAGTGCCACCTTCATCGCGGTGTCGGCGGCTTCGGATCCCGAATTGCAGAACAGCACCTTGTTGAGGTCGCCAGGCGCCAGGGCCGCGATCATCTCGGCGGCAAGGAAAGCCTTGTCGTTGCTGACGTTGAAGGCGGTGGCGTAGTCCAGCGTGTCGAGCTGCTTCTTGATCGCTTCGTTGATGGGCTTGCGGTTGTGGCCCGCGCCCACGCACCACAGGCTGGAGACGCCGTCGATGACCTGGCGGCCGTCGTGGGTGGTGAAGTGCATGCCGTCGGCGGCGACGAACACGCGCGGGTCGTCCTTGAAGCCGCGGTTGGGGGTGAAGGGCAACCACTGGTTGTCCATGCGCAGGTCGTTGTAGGCCATCACGGTCTCCTGGTGTTGTTGGTGTTCAGTTGGGGGTGCCCGTTCATTGTGGCACTTTGACGCAGCCAGGGCGCCAGGCGCTCGGGGGGCATCGGCGCGCTGGCCAGATAGCCCTGGAACAGGTCGCAGCCGCGGCTGCGCAGCAGGTCCAGCTGGGCCTGGGTCTCCACGCCTTCGGCCAACACTTTGACACCGAGCGTGTGGCCCAGCCCGATCACCGCCTCGCTGATGGCGAGGTCGTCGGAGCGTTCGGCCAGCTCGGCGATGAAGCTGCGGTCGATCTTGAGCACGTCGATGGGAAAACGCTTGAGGTAGGCCAGCGACGAGTAGCCGGTGCCGAAGTCGTCGATGGCGATGCCCACACCCATGTCGCTCAGGCACTCCAGCATCTGGCGCGAGGCCTGTTCGCGCGCCATCAGCGCACCTTCGGTCAGCTCGATCTCCAGGTTGCGGGGCGGCAAGCCACTGTGGGCCAGCGCCTGCTGCACCTGCGCGGCCAGGTCGCCGTGCTGGAACTGGTGCGCCGACACATTCACCGCCATGCGCAGGGCGGGCAGGCCCTCGTCCAGCCACTGGCGGGCCTGCCGGCAGGCCTCACCCAGCACCCAGCGCCCCAGCTCCACGATCAGGCCGGTGGTCTCGGCCACGGGAATGAACCTCGCGGGCGCGATCGCCCCCTCCTCGGGGTCGATCCAGCGCAGCAGCGCCTCCACCCCGATCACGCGGCCACTGGCGACCTCCAGCTGCGGCTGGTAGTGCAAGGCCAGGCCGCCGCTGGCCATCGCCTGGCGCAGGCGGGCCTCCATGCGAAGGCGTTCGCGCGCCGCACGGGTCATCTCGTCGGCGAAGTAACGGTACACGCCCCGGCCATCGGCCTTGGCGCGGTAGAGCGCGGCGTCCGCCCCCTGAAGCAGGGCCTGGCTGCTGCGGCCCTGGCTGGGGTAGAGGCAGATGCCCACGCTGGTGCCCACCACCAGCTCCACGCCGTCGCTGGAGCGCCAGGGCTGGGCCAGCGCGTCGATCAGCGACTGCGCCAGGCGCGCCGGGTCTTCGTCACGCTGCGGGTGCTGCATCAGCAGCGCGAACTCGTCGCCACCCAGGCGCGCCAGGGTGTCGCCGGCGCGCAAGCGCTCGCGCAGGCGCAGCGCCACGTGCTGCAGCAGCTCGTCGCCCACGGGGTGCCCGAAGCTGTCGTTCACGTCCTTGAAACGGTCCAGATCGAGCAGCAGCACGGCCAGCCGCTCGCCGCTGCGCTCGCAGTCGCTGAGCGCCGTCTCCAACCGGTCCTGGAACAGGCGCCGGTTGGGCAGCCGCGTGAGCGGGTCGTGGTGGGCCAGGAAGGCCAGTTCGGCCTCGGAGGTCTTGAGCCGCGTGATGTCGGTGAACACGCCCACCCAGTGGGTGCGTCGGCCCAGCGGGTCGCGCACCGCGCTCAGCGAGCACAGCAGCGGTATGTCCTGCCCGTGGTTGCCGGCCACCCACAGCTCGCCCTGCCAGCGGCCTTCCTGCTCCAGCACCTCCCAGAGGCGGTCCTGCCCCGGGGCCTGCCGCGTCCCAGGCTTGAGCAGCTGGGCCGCTTCGCCGCGGATCTCGGCCGGCGCGAGCCCCAGCAGCTGGCAGAAGGCGCGGTTGGCCTGTCGCACCACGCCGCCCGCGTCCATCACCAGAACGCCCTGCAGCTCGCTGTCGAACACGGTGGCGGCCAGCCGCTGGGCCTCCTCGATGGCGTCGCGTTCGGTCAGGTCGGTCATCACGCCCGAGAAGCGGCCATCCTGCCCGTCCGGCCCCCGGCTGGTCATGCCCCGCGCCATGAACCAGCGGTACCGGCCATCGAAACACAGCAGGCGACCGCGCATGAAAAAGCGCTCGCCCCGCTTGAGTGCCGCCTGCATCTGGGCCACCACCGCGGCGGCGTCCTCGGGGTGAAGACGCTCCTTGAAACGGAAATCGTTGACGAAGTCCGTCCCCTGGTAGCGCATCTGCTTTTGCAGGGTGTCGGAGTACTCGACCCGGTTGGTGGCCAGGTCCCAGTCCCAGAAGCCGTCGCCCGAGCCTTCCAGCGCCAGGCGCAGACCGGTCTCGCTGCGGCGCAGGGCCTCCTCTATCCGCTGGGCATCGGTGATGTCGCGTGCCACCGAGACAAAACCCGTCACCCGCTGCTGGGCATCCCGAAGTGCCGCCACCTTGATGTCGAGCTTGATGGGTTTGCCGCCCTTGGGCCGGTGGTCGGCCACGCGGTGCACGGGCCCATCGCTGTGGGCGGCCAGCTGGTCGTTGTGGCGCAGCCGGCTGGCGTCCCCTCCGTCGTAGAACTCCTCGGGCAGGCGGCCCTGTATCGCCTCGCGTGGCAGGCCCAGCAGGCGCTCGGCTTCGCGGTTGCAGAGCTCGTAGCGGCCGAAGGCGTCGCGCACCAGGATGGCGTCGGGAATCCAGTCCACCACCTCGCGCAGGCGCTGCTGGGACAGGCGCTCGGCTTCGCGCACCCGGCTGGCCCAGCCCAGCAGCCACCACACCAGCAGCGCCGTGACAGACACGTAGAACCAGCCCTTCCAGGTCTGCAGGCGGGCCGCCTCGGCGCGATCGGGCACCAGCCAGTCCAGCGCTGCATCGCTGAAGGCGATCCACAGGCACCCCAGCACGAAGTACACCAGGGCACCCACGATCGCGCGACCACCGAACCGGCTTGTTGTCAAGTCACCACTCCTTGCGATGTGACAAATGTGAAGGATACCGCCAGCCGGCGGCCGGGACGACAACTGCGACAATGCCGCACCATGAAACATTCCTACGTTCTGACCCTCTCGTGCAAGGACCGGCCCGGCATCGTGCACGCGGTGTCCGGTTTCCTGTTCGAACGCGGCGGCAACATCGAGGAAGCCGCCCAGTACAACGACCCCGACACCGGCCTGTTCTTCATGCGCGTGCAGTTCGCCTGCGACCAGCTGGCCGAGACCGACCTGCGCACCCAGCTCGGCGTGTTCGCCGACGGCTTCCAGATGAACTGGGGCCTGCACCCGCTGAGCGCGCCCATGCGCACCGTCATCCTGGTCAGCAAGGAAGGCCACTGCCTCAACGACCTGCTGTTCCGCTGGAAAAGCGGCCTGCTGCCGCTGGACATCCGCGCCATCATCAGCAACCACCGCGACTTCTACCAGCTGGCGGCCAGCTACAACGTGCCCTTCCACCATGTGCCGGTCACGGCCGACACCAAGGCCGCGGCCGAGGCGCGGCAGTTCGGCATCATCCAGGACGAAAAGGCCGAGCTCGTGGTGCTGGCGCGCTACATGCAGATCCTGAGCGACGACCTGTGCCAGAAGCTGGCCGGTCGGGCGATCAACATCCACCACAGCTTCCTGCCCAGCTTCAAGGGCGCCAAGCCCTACTACCAAGCCCACGACCGGGGCGTGAAGCTGATCGGCGCCACCGCGCACTACGTGACCGCCGACCTGGACGAAGGCCCCATCATCGAGCAGGACGTGGCCCGCGTGGACCACACCCAGGCGGTGGAAGACCTGACCGCCCAGGGCCGCGACACCGAAAGCCAGGTGCTGGCGCGCGCCGTGAAGTGGCACAGCGAGCACCGCGTGCTCCTCAACGGCCACAAGACGGTGGTGTTCAAGTAAATGACGACAACACGCATTCCGCCGATCCAGTGCCTGCTGACGTTTGAAGCGCTGGCCCGCCTGCGCAGCGTCACGCAGGCGGCGGAGGAGCTGTGCGTGACGCCCAGTGCGGTCAGCCACCGGGTCAAGCAGCTGGAGCAGATCCTGGCCACACCGCTGTTCGCGCGGGGCGATTTTTCACTCACGCCCGAAGGGTCGGAGTACCTGGCCCATGTGCGCGATGGCCTGACCACCCTGCAGAAATTCCCCAGCGCCACGCGGCCAGGCGGGCGGCGCAAGCTGCGGGTGGCGGTCACCAGCACCTTCGCGCGCGTGGTGCTGATTCCCAAGCTGCGCGAGTTCGCCCGCGCCCACCCCGAGGTGGACCTGACGCTGCACCAGGTCAGCATCCCCAAGCTGGACGCCGTGGCCGAGGACGCCGACCTCACCATCCGTTTCGGTGTCGGGCGCTACACCGACGTGGAGCACCTGTGCCTGCTCAAGGACGAGGTCACGCCGCTGGCCTCGCCCGAGTTCATTCGCGAGTTCGGCCCGTTCGAGAACACGCTGGACCTGGCCGGCGTGCCGCTGCTGCACACGCCACTGGAGCCTTGGCGAACCTGGTTCGCCGCCCACGAGCTGGACTGGCCCGAACCCAGCGACGGCTCTCAGTTCAACGATGTGGGCCTGATGTGCGACGCCGCCAGCGCCAGCATGGGCGTGGCCCTGGTGCGCCTGCGACTGGGCGCGCCCTGGCTGGCCAACGGCACGCTGGTGCGCCTGTTCGACCGCAGCGTGCCCAGCCCCCACGCCCACTACCTGTGCTGGCGCCCCGGCAACATGGAGCGCTGGGAGTGCGCGGCCTTTGCCGACTGGGTGAGCAAAGCACTTTAGCCCCCATGGCTGGAATCCACATCACCGACATCGAGTCGGCCATCAACTTCTGGCGCGCCCGCAAACCCTCGCCCGACGGCGTGGTGCTGGCCGCCGAGACGCGTGCACTCGCCGAGGTCTACGCGCTGCTGGTCTACTACCACGAGGAAGAGGCCGACGAAGCCAGCATGCCCAAGGCCGCCTGGGACGCCTGGAAAGCCTGGTACGACACCACACCCGACACGCCCTGCATCGCGATCTGCTCCACCAGCCAGGGCGATGCCGACTGCAAGGGCTGCGGGCGCACCTTCGACGAGGTGCAGCACTGGCCCGGCATGAGCCCGGGCGAAAAGCGCGCGGTGTGGCGCCGCATCACGCTGGCGGGTGACGCCTGGCGCTTTCACCGCTACGCCGAACGCGCGGTCGAGAACAAAACGCCCGATCCGACCTGAGTCGGGCTATAACTGCGAAAAATCCTCAACCAGGAGTCGCAATGAAACCGTGGCTGCCCCCGCTCGGGGTGGTTTCCGTGCTGGCCGGTTGTGCCAGCCCGCCACCGCCCGCTCCCCCGGCTTTTCCCAAGTCCTACGTGGTGCTGCTGCCCAATGCCGATGGCAGCGTGGGCCAGGTGACGGTGCAGGGCGACAAAGGCTCCCAGCAGCTGACGCAGGCCAACCAGGCCGCCGGCACCGACGGCACCGCCGCGCCCCGCCCGGTGGGCGCGGCCCAGCTCAAGCAGGATTTTGGCGATGCGCTGCAGGCCCGACCACCCAAGCCCGAGCAGTTCCTGCTGTACTTTGAGCGTGGCGGCACCGACCTCACTGCCGAATCGCGCGCGCTGGTGCCGCGCATCCTCGAACTCGCCCGCACCCGTGCGGCGGTGGACATGTCCATCATCGGCCACACCGACACCCAGGGCGCGGCCGACGTGAACGAGCGGCTGGCGCTGCAGCGTGCCAACGCCATCGCCCAGATGCTGCGCCAGCAGGGTCTGAGCCTCGCGGCCCTGGTCGTGGAGTCTCATGGCGAGCGCAACCTGCTGGTGCCCACGCCCGACAACGTCGAGGAAGCACGCAACCGCAGGGTCGAGATCACGCTCCGGTAGCGCGTGATCAGTGCCCGGAAAAATCGACCAGGGTGAACAGCGGCAGGCCTGAATCACGCAGGCGCTGCGAGCCGCCGAGTTCGGGCAGGTCGACGATGGCGGCGCCTTCGAACACGGTGGCGCCGAGTTTTTCCAGCAGCTTCTTGCCCGCCATCATGGTGCCGCCGGTGGCAATCAGGTCGTCGATCAGCACCACGCGGTCGCCGGGCTTCACCGCATCGGTGTGCAACTCCACCGTGGCGCTGCCGTACTCCAGCTCGTAGGTCTCCTCCACCGTGGTGAAGGGCAGCTTGCCTTTCTTGCGGATGGGCACGAAGCCCACACCCAGCTCGTAGGCCAGCACCGAGCCAATGATGAAGCCGCGCGCATCCAGCCCGGCCACCACGTCGGGGCGCTTGTCGGTATCCATGTAGCGGTGCACGAAGGTGTCGATCAGCACGCGGAACACCTTGGGGTTTTGCAGCAGCGGCGTGATGTCGCGGAACTGCACGCCGGGAGCCGGCCAGTCGGGCACGGTACGGATGTGGGAGCGGAGGTAGGCGGAGGTGTCCATGGCGGGGATTATCCCCATCCCCCCGCCGGGCCCAAAGCCGTGCGCCACAACGCCTCGTGGTGCGCACCGGCCACCACCACGCGCCGGCTTGGTGCGCGAACGTGGTGCGCAGGCCTTGTATACCTGCAGCGCAGCCGCTGGCACACAACCTGCAAGACAGGGGCATGGCCACCTCGTCCGAGATCAGCGAACGCATCATCGAAGCCGTCATGGCGCAGAAGCTGCAGCCGGGCGCACGCCTGGGCGAGCAGGAACTGGCCATGCTGTTCGACTGCAGCCGCACCATCGTGCGCGAGGCACTGATGCGCCTGGCCGCGCGCGGCATCGTGACGGTGAGTGCGCGGCGCGGCTGGTACGTGATGGCGCCCTCGCAGCAGGAGGCGCGCGAGGCCTTTGAAGCCCGTCGCGTGATCGAGCTCGGACTGATCCGCGCCAGCGGCTCGGTGGACAAGGGTGCCATCCGCAAGCTGCGCCAGCACGTGAGCCGCGAGAAGGCCGCCATCAAGGGACAGGACGTGGGCCTGCGCAGCTACCTGCTGGGTGACTTCCATGTGTGCCTGGCCGAGTGCCTGGGCAACGGCCTGCTGGCCGACACGCTGCGCGACTTCACCGCGCGCACCACGCTGATCGCCATGCTCTACCAGTCCTCGCACGACGCCGCGCAGTCGTGCGACGACCACGCCCGCATCGTCGAGGCGCTGGAACACGGCGACGTGGCCACCGCCGAGGCCCTGATGGCCGCCCACATCGGCACGGTGCAGGCCCACCTGCGCCTGCCCACCCAGAACGACCCGCTGGCGCAGCTGCGCGATGCGCTGACGCCACTGGCCAAAACCGAACCGGCCGCCGCACCCCGACGGCGCCGGCCCACCGGCACCCCACCCCCCGCCCCGCCGGGCGAGGGCGATTCCTCCACCTACCTAGGAGCCTTGTTATGAAAACCACCCGCCGCCTCACCCTGGCCCTCGCTGCCACCGCCCTGCTGGGCATCGGCGCCGCCCACGCACAGACCGCCCTGGACGACGTGCTCAAGGCCAAGTCCATCAAGATCGGCGTGCCCACCGACTACCCGCCCTACGGCTTCGCCGGCCTGGATCTCAAACCCCAGGGCCTGGACGTGGAGATGGCCCAGCTGATCGCCGACAAGCTGGGCGTGAAGCTGGAGATGGTGCCGGTGATCAGCGCCAACCGCATCCCCTACGTGCAGACCAAGCAGGTGCACCTGGTGATCTCCACGCTGGGCAAGAACGCCGAGCGCCTCAAGGTGATCGACTTCACCCACGCCTACTCGCCCTTCTTCCAGGCTGTGTACGGCCCCAAGTCGCTGAGCATCAAGAGCTTTGCCGACCTGGGCGGCAAGACCATCGCCGTGGCCAAGGGCGCGATGGAAGAACAGGAGCTGGTGAAAGTCGGCCCGCCCACCATGGACTTCAAGCGCTATGAAGACCAGGCCGCCACCACCGCCGCCTTCGTGGCCGGCCAGGCGCAGGTAATCGCCACCAGCGTCTCCAACGCCGGCCTGATGGCGCAGAAGAACCCGCAGCTGGGCGCCGAGTTCAAGCTGCTGATCAAGGACAGCCCCAACTTCATCGGCGTGGCCAAGGGCGAGGACAAGCTGCGCGCCAAGGTCAACGAGATCATTGTTGCTGCCAAGAAGGACGGCACCATCGACAAGATGTCGCAGAAGTGGCTGGGCCGCCCCGCTGGCGACCTGCCGCTGAGCGAGTAACCCCCACCCGCGAGAGGTCAGGCCATGCCTGTGGAACTCGACTTCGGCGCCGTGCTCGCCCAGTGGCCCTTCCTGCTCAAGGGGGTGCTCTGGACGCTGGGCCTGACCGCGATCGCGCTGGCGCTGGGCCTGGCGGTGGGCATCGCCTGCGCCTGGGCCCGCGTGAGCGGCCCGCTTTGGCTGCGCTGGGTGTGCGGCGCGTATGTGGAGCTGATCCGCAACACGCCCTTCATCGTGCAGCTGTTCTTCATCTTCTTCGGCCTGCCATCGCTGGGGGTGAAGCTCTCGCCCGAGGTGGCGTCCATCATCGCCATGGTGCTCAACCTGGGAGCCTATGCCACAGAGATCGTGCGCGCCGGTATCCAGAACACGCCGCGTGGCCAGATCGAGGCGGCGCTGAGCCTGGCGCTCAACCGCTGGCAGGTGTTCACGCGGGTGGTGCTGCCGCCCTCGCTCAAACGGGTGTGGCCGGCGCTGGTGAGCCAGATCGTGATCGTGATGCTGGGCTCGGCCGTATGCGGCCAGATCTCCACCGAGGAGCTGAGCTACTCGGCCAACGTGATCCAGGCGAAAAACTTCCGCACCTTCGAGGCCTACATCGTGGCCACCGCCCTCTACCTGCTGCTGGCCATCGCGCTGCGCCGCCTGCTCAACTGGGCCGGTCCGCGTTTCGTGTTCGGCCGTTGAAAGGACTTGCCCCATGGTCGATTTCACACTCTGGGACATCCTGCGCAACCTGCTGCTGGCCGGGCGCTGGACGGTGGTGCTGTCCCTCATCGCCTTCATCGGCGGTGGCCTGGTGGGCGCGCTGCTGCTGGTGGCGCGGCTGTCGCGCGTGGGCTGGGTCAAGCCCGTCATCGCCGGCTACGTGCAGCTGTTCCAGGGCACACCGCTGCTCATGCAGCTGTTCCTGGCCTACTTCGGCCTGGGCCTCATCGGCCTGAAGGTATCGCCCTGGGTGTCGGCCTCGCTGGCGCTCACGCTCTACACCAGCGCCTTCCTCACCGAGATCTGGCGCGGCTGCGTGGAAGCCATTCCCAAGGGCCAGTGGGAGGCCAGCCAGAGCCTGGCGCTGAGTTTTGGCGAACAGCTGCGCCACGTCATCCTGCCGCAGGCGGTGCGCATTGCCATTCCGCCCACCGTGGGCTTCCTGGTGCAGGTCATCAAGGGCACGGCGCTGGCCTCGGTCATCGGTTTCGTGGAGCTCACACGGGCCGGCAACATGATCTCCAACGTGACGTACGCCCCGTTCACCGTGTTTGCCTGCGTGGCGCTGATGTACTTCGCGCTGTGCTACCCGATCAGTCTCTACGCCCAATTCCTCGAGAGGAAAGTCCATGTCAACCGCCGTTGAATCCGCCGCTCCCATCGTCAACATCACGGCGCTGCGCAAGTCCTATGGCGCCAACGAGGTGCTCAAGGGCATAGACCTGCAGGTGCAGCGCGGCGAGGTGATCGCCATCATCGGCAAGAGCGGCTCGGGCAAGAGCACGCTGCTGCGCTGCATCAACGGCCTGGAGACCTTCCAGGACGGCGCACTCACCGTGGACGGCAAGCCGCTGCTGCACGAAAGCGCCATGGCCATGCGCGCGCTGCGCCAGCGCGTGGGCATGATCTTCCAGAGCTTCAACCTGTTTCCCCACCTCTCGGTGGGCCGCAACATCATGCTGGCGCCCACGCTGGTGAAAGCCACCGACAAGGTGGACGCCGGCGAGCAGGCGCGCAAGCTGCTGCTGCGCGTGGGTCTGGCCGAGAAGTTCGACGCCATGCCCGACCAGCTCTCGGGCGGCCAGCAGCAGCGCGTGGCCATTGCCCGCGCACTGGCCATGGAGCCGGCCGTGCTGCTGTGCGACGAGATCACCAGCGCGCTGGACCCGGAGCTGGTGGGCGAGGTGCTGCGCGTGGTGGAAAACCTGGCGCAGGAAGGCATGACGCTGCTGATGGTCACGCACGAGATGGGCTTTGCGCGCAAGGTGGCTGATCGGGTGATCTTCATGCACCAGGGCAAGGTGCACGAGATGGGGCCACCCGATCAGCTCTTCAGCAGCCCGCAGACGCCGGAACTGCGGCAGTTCCTCTCGTCGCTGGACAACTGAGCCCCCCCGCGCCGCCTGCGGCGTCACCCCCCAGGGGGCGATGCCAGCCGACTGGCAAAGCCAGATCGGCGGCATCCTGGACCCGGTCAAACGACGGGTTTGAACTGGTAGCCGCTGCCCGACGCTTCGAGCGTGCCGAAGGCCGGGAAGGGGAAGTGGTAGCCACCAGCCAGGGTCTTGTCCTTGACCAGCATGTCGAAGATGCGCCGACGCGTCTGGCGCGCGGCTTCGGCATCCATGTCGAAGGCCACGGCCCAGTCGGGGCTGCGGGCAAACAGCGAGGGCACGTTGGTCACATCGGCCACGTACACAAAACGCTGGCCCTCTGACGCCACGGTGAACACGCTCATGCCGGGCGTGTGGCCGAAGGCCGCCGAGGACGTGATGCCGGGCGCGATCTCCGCGCCGGGCTCGAACTTCACCAGGCGGTCGGCCGGCAGGCCGCCGATCACGCGGCGCGCCATCTCGAAGCCGCCGCGTGCGGCGGGCGGTGCGGCATTCATCTTGGCGTCGTCGAACCAGAAGGCATGTTCGGGCGCCGGCACGTGCACCCGGGCGTTGGGGTAGACCAGCGAGCCGTCCTTGGCGCGCAGACCGGCGATGTGGTCGCCGTGGTAGTGGCTGATGACCACGTGGTTGATGTCTTCGGGCCTGAAGCCGGCGGCGGCGAGGTTGTCGCGCAGGCGGCCGGCGGTGGGCGGGCCGTTGTCGGCAAAACCGGCGTCGAACAGGTAGCGGTTGTTGCCACTCACCACCAGGAAGGGCGTGAACGGGATGTCGACGTAGTCGGTGGGCAGGCTCTGTGAGGCCAGCAGGGCCTTGACCTGCTCCAGCGGCGCGTTGCGCACAAACTCTTCACCCAGCGGGCGGCGGGTGGCGCCGTCGTTGAGGGCGATCACCTCGACGGCCCCCACCTTCATGCGGCGAAAGCCGGGGGTGGGCAGGGTCGGCGCGCCCAGGTTGGGCGTGTTTTGCGACCACACGGAAGAGAAGGTGAGAGCGGTGGCGCCGGCAAAGCCAGCCCCCAGAAAACGGCGTCGGTCCATCGTCAGGGTCTCCGGTCGGGTTGAAAGGCCGCAGCTTAGTGACCAACCGGTATCTTTGTGAACCTGCCAGTTCAATAACCCGGCGCCGGGCGGGGATTAACGCCCGACCAGCAGGGCTTCTTCGGCCAGCGCCAGCGCCGTGGGCTTGCCGCTGAGGACCAGGGTGTCGCCGCCCTGCAGCTCCAGTGCGTCGTCCACCGCCGCCATGCGCCCGCCCGCACGGCGCAGGCTGATGAGCCGCACGCCGACCGCGTGCAACGCCAGATCGCCCAGCCGGCGCCCCTGCAGCCGCGAGCCGGCCGGCAGCGAGACTGTGGCCAGGCGCTCCTGGTCGCGGTCTTCGGCGGTGTCGTCGTCGGCGCCGTGGAAGTAGCCCCGCAGCAGGCCGTAGCGTGCATCGCGCTGGTTCTGCACCTGTCGGATCACGCGCCGCATGGGCACACCCACCAGGGCCAGCGCGTGGCTGGCCAGCATCAGGCTGGCCTCGATGGCCTCGGGCACCACCTCGGTGGCGCCAGCGGCCTGCAGCTTCTCCAGATCGCGGTCGTCGCTGGTGCGCACCACCACCGGCACCTGGGGCGCGTGTTCGTGCGCCTTGGCCAGCACCTTCAGTGCGCCGGGGGTGTCGAGGTAGGTGACCACCAGGGCACTGGCGCGCTGCAGGCCCGCCGCCATCAGGGCCTGCAGGCGCGACGCGTCGCCGAACACCACGCTCTGACCGGCCGCCGCCGCCTGGCGCACGCGGTCGGGGTCGAGGTCCAGCGCCATGTAGGGAATGCCCTCGGCCTCCAGCATGCGCGCCAGGTTCTGCCCGCAGCGGCCGAAGCCGCAGATGATCACGTGCTTGTCGGCCTGTATGGAGCGGCTGGCGATGCGCGTCATCTGCACCGACTGCATCAGCCAGTCGCTGCCCACCAGCCGCGTGACGATGCGGTTGGTGTTCATGATGATGAAAGGCGTGGCCAGCATGGACAGCACCATGGAAGCCAGCGTGGGGTGGAACAGCTCGGGCGGCACCAGGTTGTGCACGTTGGCCAGACTCAGCAGCACCAGGCCAAACTCGCCCGCCTGCGCCAGGTAGAGGCCCACACGCAGGGCCACACCGGCGCTGGCGCCCAGTGCGCGCGCCAGCAGCGTCACCAGCGCGAGCTTGAGGCCCAGCGACACCACAAACAGCAGCAACACCAGCGGCCAGCGCTCCAGCAGCAGGCGCCAGTCCAGCATCATGCCGATGGTGATGAAGAACAGGCCCAGCAGCACGTCGTGGAAGGGCCGGATGTCGGTCTCCACCTGGTACTTGTATTCGGTCTCTGCAATCAGCATGCCGGCCACGAAGGCGCCCAGCGCCAGCGACAGCCCGGCGTGTTCGGTGAGCCAGGCCAGGCCCAGGGTGATGAGCAGCAGGTTGAGCATGAACAGCTCGTCGCTCTTGCGCCGCGCTACCTGGGTCAGCCACCAGCGCATCAGCTTTTGCCCTACGG
>CALRLO020000047.1:0-29001 GCA_943368755.1 Synechococcus sp. UW140
AAGCCGGGGCGCCAGTGCCAGGGCGGCGGCCGCCTGCATCCAATGGCGTCGTTGCATCATGTCTGTCTCCTTGTTGTGGTTTCGGGGAAAGCGGCCGCTCCAGGCGGCCATCAACGGGCGGGCATGTCCTTCTCGGTGTAGATCAGGTGGGCCCTTGCCTCCGGTGGCACGGGCGGAATCTGCGCGTTCCAGTGCTCCCAGGCCTCGCGCATCGCCACCAGCCGGGCAGGCTCGCGCCGCGCCTGGTTGGCGCGCTCACGGGCATCGCGCTCGAGGTTGAACAGGTACTCGTTGCCGTTGACCCGAAGGTATTTCCACTCGTTGTGGCGATAGGCGCGCTGGTCGTTGTGCTTCATGCGCCAGTACATGGGCCGCTCAAACGTGAGCGCACTGTCGCCCAGCGTCGGCACCATCGACACACCGTCCAGCTGGTGCCCCTGGGGTACCTGTGCCCCTGCGAGCGCCAGCAGCGTCACCGTCCAGTCCATGGTCATGCAATGCTGGTGGCTGGTCGTTCCGGGCTGTGCAATACCCCGGGGCCAGTGCACGATGTAGGGCACGCGTATGCCGCCCTCGGTCAGGTCCATCTTGCCGCCCACCAGCGGCCAGTTGTCCGAAAAGCGCTCACCGCCGTTGTCGCTGGTGAACACGATCAGCGTGTCCTCCAGCAACCCGGTTTCCTCCAGCGCCTCGACAACCCAACCGATGCCTTCATCCATCTCGCGGACCATGGTCCGATAGGTCTCCACGCTGCCGCCATCCAGGTGGGCGATGTCCTTCATCACCTGTGGATCGATGCCGCCCTGGGCGCGCGTCTCCCAGGGCCAGTGGGGCGCGGTGTAGTGCAGGCTGAGCAAGAACGGCTGGCCATCTGCGGCGCGCTCGCGCACGTACCGCGCGGCCCGGCGCGACAACAGGTCCGTCAGGTAGCCGGGTTCGTCGTAGGGCTGCCCGTCGAGCTCCAGGTCCGACTCCGGTCCCCGTGCGTTGTGCCCGTAATAGCTGACCCCACCCGACATGGGACCGAAGTGGTGCTGATAACCGGATTTGTCGGGCCCGAAGTGCGGCCTGAAACCCAGGTGCCATTTGCCAATCAGCGCGGTGTGGTATCCCGCCGACCGCAGCAGCGACGGCAACGTCGGCAACTGCGGATGCAACCCCATCTGCGGGTTGCCACGCGAGGATCCGAGCAGCGGCTCTTCGCTGGCCCCTCGCACCCAGTACTGGTAGCGGCCCGTCATCAGCGCAAAACGCGTGGGTGAACACACCGGTGAGTTGGCGTAACCGTTGACATAGCGCAGCCCGTTCGCCGCCAGCCGGTCCAGTACCGGGGAAATCGGCTGGCGCCCGCCGTAGCAACCCAGGTCGGCGTAGCCCAGGTCGTCGGCCACGATAAAGATGAAGTTCGTCACGACGCCCATCGAATGTCCATGCAGATGGCCACAAGGTTATCGGTGCTTCATCAAAAGTAAAATTCTGATTTGTTAATCCAAACAAAAAAAACTGTATGGACCCCAAACACCTGATGCAGCTTGCCGTGGTCCTGGAGCAGGGATCGATCACCAAAGCCGCCGAGCACCTGGCCATCACACAACCCACATTGACCCGCAACATGGGCACGCTGGAGATGCAGGCTGGAGGCCCGCTTTTTTCCCGGAGCCGATTCGGCGTGCGCAGCACACCCCTGGGAGAGTTGCTGGCACGTGACGGACGCGTGGTGGCCTCAACCCTCCAGCAGGCCCGCGAATCCATTGCGCGCAACAAGCTCGGCCTGTTCAATGAGCTGAGGGTGGGCGTGGGGCCCTTGCTGGGCCTGGCACTCATGCCACGCCTCACCTCGTCTTTCCTGACCGCCTTTCCGCACGTGGCACTGGCGATCACCACAGGACGGCCCCCTGCGCTGGTCGAGGCGCTGCTGGCGGACAAGCTGGACGTGGTGATCGCTCCACCGGTCTATCAGCAGCTGCCGGCAGGCATCAACCGCTCACTGCTCGTGGAAGACTCGATTGGGGTGTTCTGCGCCCGCTCCCACCCGCTCGCACGACGGAAAAAGGCGAACATTGAAGCGCTGAAAACCTGCAACTGGCTCAACGTCGGCATTCCCTCGCCGTTCCGGAACCGCGAACAGGAGCTGCTGTCCCGAAATGGCATCGACCGACCCCGGACACAGATCGCCACCGTCAATGACGCGGCGATACTGCTGCAGATACTTCAGCAGGGCAAACACGTCGCGGTGCTGCCCCGCTTGCCGATTGCGCTGATCGATCAGGCCAAGGCCCTGCACGAGATCGAACTGCCATCCGGCCCCGCCAGCCGTGAAGTGCTGATCTGGACACGGGAATCGGTGCAAAGCCAACCGGCCATCGAGGGATTGCGCCAACTGGCAGTCGACCATCTGCGCTGGCCCGCCATGCCATGAAGCAGGTCAGCGCCGCAGCCACAGGACCTCTGTTCAGACCCCATCCCACAACAAGGCCAGGCGTTTGCCAACGTGGCGGCCATGGGTCAGGGCGATGGCATCCAGCCCCAGGTCGGGGCTCAGTTCCCGGGCTCGGCCCAGAGCGGCCCTGGCCTCGGATGCCTGACCCTGGCGCTCCAGAACAGCTGCCTCCAGCACGCGTGGCAGCGGAAACTGCGGATCGCGGCGGCCGGACGTGCGTGCTTCCACCAGCGCCTCGTCCAGCCGCTGCGCCTGCAGCAAGAACGTACCCAGGGCCCAGCCCCAGAAGCCCAGTCGGCGGTCGCGTGGGCTGATCTTCATGCCATAGCGCATTTTTTCGATACCGGCCTCCAGCTGGCCACTGAGTGCCCATGAAGCGCCCAGCGCCACATGCGCCTGGGCATTGCTGGGATCGATCTCCAGCGCCCGGTGCAACACCTCCACACCCTGTTCGTGATGGCCCAGGTCACACAGCGCACAGCCAGCGTAACCCAGCACCTCCGAGCTGCCGCCATCCAGCGCCATGGCATGGCGCGCTGCACCCAGTGCTTGCGTCGCAAGGCCCGGCTCATTAGGCAGCGCGCCGATGTTCATGGACAAAGCGGTCAGCAACGCGAAGTGCGCATGCCCCAGGCCAAAGCTGGGGTCAAGCGCCACACTGGTCAGCAGCCGCTGGCGCGCCTCGGCCATGGCGTCGTGGCTCCAGCCCTGCAGCGCCAGCGAACCCACGGCCTGGTGATAGTGGGCCCAGACGTCCTGGTTCTCGGGCCGCTGTCGGCGGATGTGCGCCATCTCGGCCCGGGTGAGCTCGGGCTCCAGCTCCGAGATGATGCCTCGTGCGATGTCTTCCTGCAGATCCACCGCCTCGTCGCGCCGCCGGTCGAAGCGGCCACTCCACAACAGGTGGCCGGTGGCCGCGTCAATCAGCTGGACGACAACGCGCAGCGCGTCGTTGAGCAGCCGTACACTGCCCTCCACCACAAAGCGGACACCGAGCTGCTGCGCGACCTCGGGCACTGTGACCGCATGCCCGCGAAAGGCAAACGACGATGCGCGCGAAATCAGGACGAAGCCCGGAACACGGGCCAGCAGCGCAATGACGTCCTCAGCCAGGCCGTCGGCCAGAAATGGCAGCTGCGGATCACCCGACAACACGCTGAACGGGAGCACCGCGATGGTCGGCCGGGTGGCGCTGACCGCGACGCGGTGGTCGTTGTCTGGCGACGGCACGAGGTCCGGTTTGACATCGAGCACGAACCGGTAGCCGCGCCCGGCAATGGTGGCAATCGCGTGGGGCCCGAGCAGCTTGCGCAGTGCAGATACCTGAACCGAGAGGTTGTTCTCCTCCACCACCAGGCCCGGCCAGACAAGGTCCAGCAATTCGCTTTTGGTCATCACCCGGTCGCGGTTGACCAACAGGCACAGCAGCAGATCAAACGCCCGCGCGCCCACCTCTGCCGGCCGGCCATCGACGAGCAGCAGGCGTTCGGTCGGCCGGACTTCGAAACGGTCAAACGGGTAGCGATCCTGCATGGGGGATTCCTCAGGGCGGGCGCCATTGTCTTGTTTTAGCCGATTTTTAGGAACTTTAAAGGCCTTGCGCGGCCCTGCCCGATAAGGTGGAGACTCCATCAACCCTTGCGGAGAACCGACATGACCCATAGCCTGCAAGAAGCCCAGGCCAGCCTGCGCGCCCAGTACAAGGCCAACCCCGGACTCGCCATGGTGACAGACCACGCCAGCACCCGCAGCACCGACCTGACCGATCCCTTCCATTCGCTGGTGATACCCAAGGCGGGCAGCGATGCGACCGTGGCCATAGGCGTGCACAGCGCCGTGGGTGGCCCCTACGACGCGCCATGCCCTGGCGATCTGCTGTGCGCCGCCCTGGCCGCCTGCCAGGAATCGTCCATTCGCCTGGTCGCGGCCAACATGGGCATTCAACTGACCGCTCTGCAGGTCGACGTTGACGGCACGGTGGACGTGCGCGGTGCCCTGGGCATTCAGAAAGACGTTACTGTGGGTTTCCAGTCCATCACGGTGGATATCCATCTCCAGGCCCAGGCCGGCACACCGCCCGAGATGCTGGAAAAACTGCGTGTCGCGGCGGAACGCTGTTGCGTGGTCATGCGCACGCTGCAAGCGCCGCCGCCGGTACAGACCGTCTACCACATGTGAACCCCATCGCGTCGGCTCAGCCCGGTTCGGCTGGTTGGGGTCGGCTGAACAGGTAGCCCTGGAACTGCTGGCACCCCAGCCGCGCAAGCGTGGCGAACTGCGCCTCGGTTTCCACGCCTTCCGCCACCACTTCTAGGTGCAAGTTTTCTGCCAGGTCGAGGACGGTCTTGGCAATGGCCGCATCGTTCACTTCGCTGTCCACATGCTGGACGAAGGAGCGGTCAATCTTGAGCACTTGTATCGGCAGGGTGCGCAGGTAGGTGAGCGACGAGTACCCGGTACCAAAGTCGTCGATGGCGAAGCGGACACCGAGAAGGCGCAACTGGTTCATGCGTTCGACGGTATTCTGGACGTTGTCCTGGAGCAGGCTCTCGGTGATTTCCAGTTTCAGGTGACCACGGATCACATCATGCCGGCTCAGCGCATCGCTGACCTGCTCCACGAAGTCGTCCTGGCGAAACTGGCGTGCACTGACGTTGACCGCCACCTGCCACTTGCCACGCACCGGGTCGGCGCGCCAGCGATGCATCAAGGCGCACGCTTGCTCGATCACCCATTGCCCCACCGGCACGATCAGGCCAGTCCGCTCCAGTATGGGAATAAAGTCTGCTGGCGATATCAGGCCTTTGGTCGGGTGACGCCATCGCAGCAGGGCCTCGACCGCGATGGTGTCCCGCGCCAGGTTGACAATGGGCTGATAGAACACCTCGAACTGGCGCGCCACCAGCGCACGGCGCAAATCTTCCTCCATCGCCAGACGCTTCTGGAAGTCCTCCTGGACCGCTGGATCGAAGAAGCGCACCGTGCCCCGTCCGGCTTCTTTGGCCTGGTAGAGCGAAATGTCCGCCTGCTTGAGCAGTTCCTGTGGCGAATCGTGCGAACCATGAAACAGCACCGCACCCATACTGGGTGAGGTGTTGACCTCGCCGCGTTCGAGCGCCACCGGCTCGCACAGGCGCTGCAACACCACCTCGGCCAGGCGGCCGGTCCGGGCATTGGCCTCGGCTTCGTCGGCTCCCAGGTCTGCGAGCAGCACGACGAACTCATCTCCACCCAGGCGCGCCACGGTATCGGTCTGGCGCACACTGTCCACCAGCCGGCGGGACACCACCTGCAGCAGGCGGTCACCCTGGTCGTGTCCCAGTGTGTCGTTGATGTTCTTGAAGTGGTCCAGGTCCAGCAGCAACAGTCCACCGAAATGGCCGCCACGTTCCGAAGCCGCCAGCGCTTGTTGAAGGCGGTCCATCAGCAGGCGGCGGTTGGGCAGGCCGGTCAGTGCGTCCTGGTAGGCCATTTGCTGCACCCGCTCCTCGATCAGCTTGCGCTCGGTGATATCCGCCCGGATGGCGAGGTAACGCACGGGCCTTCCACCGGCATCGCTGTAGGGCACGATCGTGGTATTGACCCAGTACAAGGTTCCATCCTTGGCGCGGTTGCAGATCTCTCCGGTCCAGACCCTGCCCGATGCAATCGTCTGCCATAGGTCCTGGAAGAAGCCCTTGGGATGGTGGCCGGAGTTGATCAGCGCGTGGGTGCGACCCACCAGTTCGCCACGGCTGTACTTGGAAATTTCGCAGAACTTGTCATTGACACTGGTGATGACGCCACGTGCGTCGGTCATGGCAACGATGGCGTGGGCGTCCAGTGCGGTCTTGAGGTCGGATACCTCCCCCAGGCTGGCCATCAGGCGCTCCTGCAGCAGGTGCTGTTCGGTGGTATCTATCACCACGGCAATCGTGCCTTCGATGTGACCCTGCGCATCGCGCGCCGGCGACATCCAGGCCAGCGCGTGATTGGGGTGACCGCCCAGGTCCATGGTCTGACCCACGTAGGTGGAGGCCTCGCCCGACATCGCCTTGCGCCAATGGTGACGCACCAGCTCCAGCCGTTCCGGGGCAACGATGTCCTCGAAGTGCTGGCCAATGATCAGATCGACCGGCTTGCCCAGACGGTGCGCCAGATTTTCGTTCACAAACACGTAGCGGCCATCGCGGTCTATGCGCGCAATGCCGGCATGTGCCTGCGCCAGCACGGCATTGAGCTCGATCTGCTTGTCGCGCAGCGACTGCTCGGAAATCAGCAGCCGGTCGTACGGCTCCTGCATGCCACGCATGAAGGTGGCGGCGTAGATGAGCCCATAGGCCGCCACCTTGAACAGGTGGCCAAAGATGTTCAGGAAATCGGTAGCGGCCAGGTAGGAGGTGAACGCGAGTTCCCCCAGCCCCATGACAAAACACGCGGCCGCAAAATAGTAGGCCCGCGGGTTGCTGCCCGGCAGTTGTGCCGCGCGCCACAACCAGGCAGCGGCAGCCAGGTTGCCCACACACAGGCCCCACTCCACCATCACCTTGAAGGGTGTCACGCCCTGGCCGGGCACGAAGGTGGTGGGGAACCACTCCAGCCGCCAGGTTCCGATGCCGAACAGCACCGCCGTGACACCCAGGGCCGCCACCTGGGCATGCCAGCGGCGGCCGGGCAGCCTGACCTTGAGCGCGACCAGCCACACGCCCAGCAGTTCGGTCGCACGCCCCATGAACCAGAAGAAGATGGCTCTCGGTGTGCTGCTGGGGGTGATCAGGTCCGGCATGCCTGCATAGGTCAGCGCATGGACCAGGTCCATCGCTGCCACCACCGAGAAGGTGAATATGAGCGTTGCGGCAATGTCCCTGTCCTGCGACTTGAAGGAATGCCAGGCAATGACGACCACCAGAACGCAGACCACCACGGAGAACAGTTCCAGCAGCATGTGCAGCGACAGCATGGTTCCACTGGCGTGGTCGAACAGGCTGAACCGGGGCAGTGACAGCACAACCAGCGTCAGCACAGCGGCCGAGGCACAGGCCCAGATGGCGAGGGTTCGTCCGTGATCGACTTCGCCGGGTGCCGGCGAACTGGCGCTGACCGTACCCGATCCGATGGCTGTGCTCATCGTCGAGATCATATGTCCCTGCCCTCTCTCGCCACAACTCGATCCGGTGGCGACCGCCACCCCCGGATGCAAGGCCGGCGACTGCGGTGGTTGGCGCAGGCGTTGCGCGTGCGGCTGGCTCCAGCGCAGCTGATTGAATGATCCGGATCTTCACCCCGGCAGCAGACGGATCAACCGCCCGTTGCGGTCGTCGGTCAGCAGGTACAGCAGGCCGTCCGGCCCCTGTTTCACGTCGCGCACACGCTGGCCGACGTCGATGGCGCGCTCTTCTCGCGCCAACCGTGGCGCGCCACCCTCCTGGGTCCACTGCAGCCGGCTCACGTACTGGAATTTGAGCGAACCCACGAACAGGCTGCCGCGCCAGGCTGCGCCATAACGGTCGCTGGTGAGAAAGGCCATGCCACCCGGTGCGATGGAAGGGGTCCAGTGGTGCAGCGGCTGCTCCAGCCCCGGCTTGGCGGTGATGCCTTCGCCGATGGCACCGCCGCCGTAGTTCTCGCCGTAGGTGATGACGGGCCAGCCGTAGTTTTTGCCGGCCTCGGGGCGGTTGATCTCGTCGCCGCCCTGTGGGCCGTGTTCGCCCACCCACAGGCGGTTGTCCGGGCCCCAGGTGGCGCCCTGCGGGTTGCGGTGGCCCCAGCTCCAGATCTCGGGCAAAGCGCCCGCACGGCCCACCAGCGGGTTGTCGCGCGGCACGCTGCCGTCCTTGTTCACGCGCACCACCTTGCCGTGGTGGTTGTCCAGCGTCTGCGCATCGGCCATGCGGCTGTAGCGGTCACCCAGTGCGAGGAACAGCGTGCCGTCCGGCGCCTCGACAATGCGGCAGCCAAAATGCAGGCGGCTGGCGAACTTGGGCTTCTGGCTGAAGACCACGCGCAGGCCTTCCAGCCGGCGGCTGTCGTCGGACAGGCGCGCCGATGCGAGGGCAGTGGAGTTGCCACCCGATCCGGGCTCCGAGTAGCAGAAGAACACGCGCCGGTTGCTCGCGAACGCACTGTCGGCGATCAGGTCCAGCAGGCCGCCCTGCCCCGTCGCCTCGATGGCGGGCAGGCCTTCGATGGGCGCACCCACTTCGCCCCGTGACGACACCAGTCGCAGGCGACCCGGGCGCTCGGTGACAAGCACCTGACCGTTGTCTATGAAGGCCATGCCCCAGGGGTTCTGCAGCCCTGAAGCTACCACCTCGGGCCTGAAGGACTGTGCCTGCGCGGCGGACATCAGCCCCAGGGCAACGGCAAACAGGTGTGGCAAATGGCGCATGTCGGGTTCTCCATCGGTGATGGCTGCATTGTCCGTAGCCACCGGGGCCTGTGCTAGCCTCGACCACAATGTCCGACTCGCGCCCTACCCACGTCGCCTCCGGCCTGCTGCTGGCAGGCGCCGGCGCCATTGCCTTCAGCGGCAAGGCCATCATCGTCAAGCTGGCCTACCGCTACGGTGTCGATGCGGTCACGCTCATCATGTACCGCATGCTGTTCGCGCTGCCGCTGTTCCTGGCGATGGCGTGGTGGGCGAGCCGGGGCAAGGCACCACTCACCACGCGCGACAAGTGGGGCATCCTGGGGCTGGGCTTCAGCGGCTACTACCTCGCCAGCTTTCTCGATTTCTGGGGCCTGCAGTACATCAGCGCGAGCCTGGAACGGCTCATCCTCTACCTCAACCCCACGCTGGTGCTGCTGCTGGGCTGGCTGCTCTATGGCCGCACCATCTCGGGCCGCCAGGCAGTGGCCATGGGCATCAGCTATGCAGGTGTGCTGCTGGTGTTTGGCCACGAGGTGAGTTTTGAAGGCGGCACGGCAGCGCTGGGCGCCCTGCTGGTGTTCCTCAGTGCCATCAGCTACGCGGTCTACCTGGTCTACAGCGGCGAACTGGTCAAGCGCCTGGGGTCGTTGCGCCTGGTGGGCCTGGCCACCTCGGTGGCCTGCCTGCTGTGCCTGCTGCAGTTCGTGCTGCTGCGTCCGCTGAGCGCCGCCGTCGTGGCGCCCGAAGTGATCACGCTGTCCATCCTCAACGCGGTGCTGTGCACCGCCGCACCGGTGGTGATGGTGATGATGGCCATCGAGCGCATCGGCGCGGGCCTGGCCGCCCAGACCGGCATGCTGGGCCCCATGTCCACCATCGTGATGGGCGTGTGGCTGCTGGGCGAGCCCTTCACCGGCTGGATACTGGCAGGCACCGTGCTGGTGCTGGCCGGCATCCTGGTGGTCACGCGCACACGCTGACCACCGGCATCTCCAGGATCAAGGCGTCTTCTTGACCGGCGCAGGGGCGGGCGTACGGCGGGTGGTGCTGGCCGGGCGCGTGGCCGGTGCCGGGGTGGTGACACGCGCCGGCGCCGCTGTAGGGGTGAGCCGCTGGTTGATGGTGACGACCTGCCGGCTGGCCAGGGCCGACAGCCGGGTGCCCATGGCCTGCTCCAGCATGTCCAGCCGCGCGTCGGTGGGCGGGTGGGTGGACAGGGCCAGCAGGTACTGCGGGTTGTCCGGCCGCACCGAAGCCAGCGTGTGCAGCAGCGATGGCAGACCGTAGGGATCCAGGCCGGCGCGTGCGGCCAGCGTCACGCCCTTGCGGTCGGCTTCGTACTCGTCCTCACGGTCCAGGCCTTTGGCGTAAAGGTTCTTTCCCAGCGCCAAAAACTGGGCGCCGACGTTGCCCGCGAGGTCGTTGCGCAGTTGCGAGGCCACCAGCTGCGAAGCCAGACCGGCGCGCGCGTTCTTGGCCAGGGCCTTGAGGTGGTGTTTCTCGATCACATGCACGATCTCATGGGCAATCACGCCAGCCAGCTCGGCCTCGCTCTGCGCACCATCGACCAGGCCTTTGGTCACGAACACATAACCACCAGGAGCCGCGAAGGCGTTGAAGCCCGGGTCATCCAGCACCATGAAGGTCCAGGGCAGGCTGGGACGCGGGGACTGCAGGCTGATCCAGCGGCCCAGCCGGTTCACATAGGCCTGCAGCTTCATGTCCGGGTGCAGCGGCTTGCTGCCCAGCAGGATGGCCGAGAGCTGGCGGCCGATCTCGATCTCGCGCGACTCGTCGATGGTTTCCACCGACTGCTTGAGCATCTCCATGATGTCCAGGGCCGACGCCTGGCCGGGCCGGGCGCCCGCCCCTCCACCCGCGAGGGCGCTGAGCGTGGGGTTGCCCGATCCCGCCCCGATGGTGCGCAGCACGTCGCCTATGGCGGCCTGCTGGCCGCCCGGCTGATCCGGCGAGGTGGCCACGCAGCCGGCCAGTGCCAGGCTGAGAAGGCCCAGTGTCAGCGCTCGGGCGCCAGGAAAGATGGAGTCAGTTCGCATCGCCAGGCCTCCGCTGGGGTATGGGCAGGTCGTCCACCGTCTGGGCCCGCAGCGATGACTGCGCCGCAAACTGCTGGGCATCGGTTGCCGAGACCCGCAGGCCTTCGGCCGTGGTCACGGCCGCCACATTGGGCTGGGCATTGGCGATGTCGTTGGCGTCCAGGCCACGTATGCCCACGGTGGTGGTGGACACGGTGGTGGAGGTGGGCCGTGCAAACATGCTGCCCAGGCCGCGCAGCACGTTGCTGCCGCCGCCGCTCGCGGCGGTGGTGCTGGCCGCCGCCGGGCTGCCGATGTCGAACATGTGCAGCCAGCCGGTCTTGCCCTCGACCGTGGCACGCACGTAGGCGCCCTGGCGCTCGGGCAGACGCGTCACGGGCGTGCTGGCCTTGACCGGCGCCACGGCAGGGGCATTGTCCGCAGGTGCACTGCGCAGTTGGGTGTCTCGTTTGACAATCAGGCCGTCAGCGGGCTGGGCACTGACGGTGAACGCGGTGCACAAACCCGCCACAGCCACCGTCAGCCAGCGCCTCGCAGCCACAAGGGCAGAATGAGCAGCTGTCATCGCATTTAACATTTATTGACTAAGAGACGCATTCTATGGATTTGGGTATTGAACGCCAATGGGCGCTGGTCTGTGGCGCCAGCAAGGGGCTGGGCTGGGGTTGTGCGGCTGCGTTGGTGGCCGAGGGCGCCCATGTGGTCCTGGTGGCGCGCGGCGCCGAGGCGCTGGAACGCGCCGCCGAGGGCCTGCGTACGCAGCGCCGTTTCGGCGACCAGCAGGTGCTGACGGTGGCCACTGACATCACCACCGATGCTGGCCGCGAGGCGGTCTTTTCGGTGAAAGGTGGACCGGGGCGCGACTTCGCCATCGTCGTGACGAACGCGGGCGGCCCGCCCCCCGGCGACTTCCGCCAGTGGGACCGCGCGGCCTGGATGGCGGCGGTGGAGGCCAACATGTTCACGCCCATCGAGCTGATCAAGGCCACGGTGGACGGCATGGCGGCACGCGGCTTCGGCCGCATCGTCAACATCACCTCCAGCGCGGTCAAGGCGCCCATCGACATCCTGGGCCTGTCCAACGGTGCGCGCAGCGGGCTCACCGGGTTTGTCGCCGGCGTCTCGCGCAGCGCCATCGCGGCCAAGGGCGTGACCATCAACAACCTGCTGCCGGGCGCCTTCGACACCGACCGCCTCAAGCTCACCATGAAGGGTGCGGCCGACCGCAGCGGGCAGTCCGTGGACGCGATCGCCGAGGTGCGCCGCAAGACCATACCGGCCCAACGCTTCGGCACGGCAGAGGAGTTCGGCCAGATCTGCGCCTTCCTGTGCAGCCGCCAGGCGGGCTACATCACGGGCCAGAACATCCTGGCCGACGGCGGCGCCTACCCCGGGACGTATTGACCGGCCCCCACGCTCCTCCGCTGCGCGGGTCGCTGCCCCCCGAGGGGCGCGGATTCAGCTTGAGGGGGCCCGGCGCTGAATCCCGGCCTGATCAGCGCCGGGACGAGATCAGGATGCCGCCGACGATGAGGGCAAACGCCAGGGCGTGGTAGGCACGAGGCGTCTCGCCCAGTATGAACGTGGACATGAGCGCGGCAAACAGCGGCGTGAGGTTGGAGAAGAAAGCGGCAGCGGCCGGACCGGCGCGCTGCACGCCCGCCCCCCAGCAGCGGTAGGCCACCAGCGACGGCCCCGTGGCAACGAACACCAGCGCCGCCACCAGCGGCCAGCCCCACTGCACGGCGGTGGCGGCCTGTGCCGCCGGCATCAAAGCCCACTCACCTGCCACGGTGGCGCCCGCCCACAGCAGCCCGAAGGCAATCTGCGCCAGCAGGAAGGCCGCCCAGTCGGTCCGGATGTGCGCGGGCTCGGTGGGCCGTGCCAGCAGCCAGCTGTACCAGGCCCACAGCAGCGTCGCGATCAGGATCCAGACATCACCCGCCACCAGGCGAATGCGCAGCAGCGTGGCGAGGTCACCCCGCGCCAGCACGACCAGCACGCCGGTCATGGACAGCATGGCGCCCAGCACCGCGCGCGGCGGCACCGCCACGTTGAAAAACAGCCGCCCCACCACCAGCATGAACACCGGCGAGCTGGCGGCCACCAGCGTCACGTTCAGCGGCGTGGACGTCTGCAAGGCCAGGTACTGCAGCGCGTTGTAGCAGCCCACCCCCAGCAGGCCGAGCAGCGCAAAACGCCGCCAGTGCGCCCACAGGCCGCTGTCGCGCCGGAGCACCCAGGCCGCCAGTGGCAGCAACAGCGCAAAAGCCAGCACCCAGCGCAGGAAGTTGAGCGTCATCGGCGGCACCAGGTCGTGAACCAGCCGCCCCACCACGGCATTGCCCGCCCACATCAGGGGCGCGATGGTCAGCAGGATGGCGGTGGTGGCGTTGAGGCGGGTGGTCGATGACATGCCTGCACTGTAGCAACCGCGCCGTCCTTACCTGTGGGCGCCGTGGGGCTGTCCCGGCCGTGGCAACATCCGCGGCTGAAAACACCCCAACACGAGGAGAACACCATGCCCATCACCAGCCGCGCCGTGCGCATCCACCAGCCCGGGGGCCCCGAACAGCTGCAGCTCGACACCGTGGAGGTGGGCGAACCCGGCCCCGGCCAGGTGCGCATACGCCACCACGCCATCGGCCTGAACTTCATCGACGTCTACCACCGCACCGGCCTCTATCCCATGGCCATGCCCCAGGCATTGGGCGTGGAAGGTGCAGGCGTGATCGAGGCCGTGGGCGAGGGCGTGACCCACCTCAAGGCCGGCGACCGTGCCGCCTACACCGCCAGTGCACCGGGCGCCTACAGCGAGGTGCGCGTGATGCCCGCCATGACCGTGTGCAAGCTGCCCGATGCCATTTCGTTCGAGACCGGCGCGGCCATGATGCTCAAGGGCCTGACCACGCAGTACCTGCTGAAGAAGACACTGCCCGTCGAAGGCCTGCAGGCCGGCGACCCGGTGCTGTTTCACGCGGCCGCAGGAGGTGTCGGCCTGATCGCCTGCCAGTGGGCCAAGGCGCTGGGCCTGCAACTGATCGCCACCGCCGGCAGCGATGAGAAATGCCAGCTGGCGCTGCAGCACGGTGCGGCCCACGCCATCAACTACCGCACCGAGGACTTTGCCGCCCGCGTGAAGGACATCACCGGTGGCAAAGGCGTGAAGGTGGTGTACGACTCGGTGGGCAAGGACACCTGGGAGAAGTCGCTCGACTGCCTGCGTCCCTTTGGCCTCATGGCCTGCTTCGGCAATGCGTCGGGCCCGGTGCCACCGTTTGCGCCGGGCATCCTGGGCCCCAAGGGTTCGCTCTACGTGACGCGCCAGACCGTGTTCACCCACATCAGCAGCCGCGAGTCCACGCAGGGCATGGCCGACGACCTGTTCGCCGTGGTCGCCAGCGGCCAGGTGAAGATCCGCATCGACCAGCGTTTCCCGCTGGCCGAGGTGCAGGCGGCGCACCGCAGCCTGGAGGCGCGCCAGACGACGGGCTCCACGGTGTTGATTCCTTGAACCAACCCGACGCCGCCTTTCGGGTTTATTCCGCTTTCACAGGCTCGCGCAGTCGGCTGGGCGCGAGCGCACCGGCGGAATCCAGGATGGGGTAGGCGATCGAGCAGATGTGCGAATTGATGCGCTTGAGCTCGCTGATCAGGTCAATGTGCAGCGAGCTGGTCTCCATGCTCTGCACGGTCTTGTCGCTCAGGCGCACCAGGTGCGAGGTGGCGTACTCGCGCTCCAGATCACGGAAGCGGGCCTTCTCCTCCAGCAGCTTCTGCGCGTCGCGCACGTTGGCGTTGAGGAACACGCTCAGGCCCAGGCGCAGGTTGTCCGTCAGGCGGGCGTGCAGCTCGCAGATCTCGGCCATGCCGGCCTCCGAGAATTCGCGGCCCTTGCGGATCTTCTTGTCCTCGATGTCGATCAGCACGCGCTCGACGATGTCGCCGATCTGCTCCATGTTGATGGTGAAGCTGATGATGTCGGTCCAGCGGCGGCCCTCTTCCTCGCTGAGCTGCTGGCGCGAGAGCTTGGTCAGGTAGTACTTGATGGCCGAGTACAGGCTGTCCACCGTGTCGTCCATCTTGCGCAGGTCCTCGGCCAGCTTGAGGTCGTTGGTCTTGATGACCGTGAGCACGCCGCGCAGCATGGTCTCCACCACGTCGGCCTGGTGCATGGCTTCGCGAGCCGCGCACGAGATGGCGAGCGAGGGCGTGGACAGGGCGGAAGGGTCGAGGTGGTTGGGGCGGTCCAGCGGCGAAGCCGTGTTGCGCGGCATCAGCTTCTCCACCCAGCCGGCCACGGTCTGCGTCAGGCCGATGAAGACCACCGCCACCAGGATGTTGAAGCTCAGGTGGAACAGCACCGTGAGCGCCGCCGGGTCCTGCACATAGGCACGCGCGAACTGCAGCCAGTACGGCACCAGCGGAAACGCCACCAGCACACCCAGCAGCTTGAAGCACAGGTTGCCCAGCGGAACCTGGCGCGTGGCCACGTTGGAGCGCAGCGTGGTCAGCACCGCCAGCAGGCCGCTGCCCAGGTTGGCGCCCAGCACCAGACCCATGGCCACATCGACCGTGATGACGTGCAGCGCCAGCGTGGCCGTGAGAAGCACCACCGCGAGGCTGGAGTACGAGGCCACCACCAGCACCGCCCCCACCAGGATCTCGAGGAAGCGGTCGCTGGCCAGCTGCTCCAGCATGAGCTGCACCGCCGGGTTGCGCGTCAGGGTGGTCGTGGCCTGCGTCACCAGCTGCAGGGCCAGCAGCATCAGGCCCAGCCCCACCAGCACGCGCCCGACATCACCCACCACCGTGCCCTGGCGGGCGATGAACAGCGTGACCCCCAGGAAGATGCACAGCGGCGACAGCCACGAGAGATCGAGCGAGAAGACCACCGCCATCAGCGCGGTGCCCATGTCCGCGCCCAGCATCACGGCCAGCGCGGACGGCAGGGCAATGAGCCCCTGCCCCACAAAAGCAGCGGTGATGAGCGCCGTGGCGGTGCTGGACTGCACCAGCGCCGTGACGCCCAGGCCCGACAGCATGGCGCTGAAGCGGTTGCCCATGCTGACCGACAGGAACTGCCTGAGGTTGCTGCCAAAGACGCGCAGCACACCCGTGCGCACCATGTGCGTACCCCAGACCAGCAGCGCGATCGCCGCGAGAAGATTTAGCAGATGTTTCATTGTGACAAGCGTGTGACTATACGCCGACCCACAAGACCATTCAGCCCGTGCGGCGTACGCGTCTCAGCTCGTCAACGATCAGGCAGATGGCCCCCAGCGTGATGGCGCTGTCGGCCAGGTTGAAGGCCGGAAAGTGCCAGCGGCCCCAGTGGAAATCCAGCATGTCCACCACGTAGCCGTGGATCAGGCGATCGAGCACGTTGCCCAGGGCACCGCCCAGGATGCACGACAGCGCGAACGCGAACAGCTTTTGCCCGCCGTGGCTGCGCAGCATCCAGATGATGAAGGCCGCAGCACCCAGGCCCAGCACCGTGAAGAACCAGCGCTGCCAGCCCCCTGCTCCCGCCAGGAAGGAAAAAGCCGCACCGGGGTTGTGGACCCGCACGATGTTGAAGAACGACGTGACGTAGGTGGTGTCGCCCAGGCGGTAGTAACCCAGGATCAGCACCTTGGTGAACTGGTCGATCAGCAGGATGGCAAACGCCAGCCCCAGCCAGTGCAGCATGCCGGCGTTGCCGCCCTTGCCCAAGCGCGCCATCAGGCCACCGCCCGGGTTTCGCCCGCGCCGAACAGGTTGCTGGTGCAGCGGCCACACAGCGTGGGGTGGGCGGCGTCGCTGCCCACGTCGTCGCGGTAGTGCCAGCAGCGTTCGCACTTGGCGTGGGATGAAGGCGTGACCGCTATGGCCAGCTCGCTGCCCGCCACCAGGCGCGCCGCCGAGGTGATGAACACGAACTTGAGGTCTTCGCCGAGCGCGCTCAGCAGCGCGTGGTCTTCGGCGTTGACGGTGAGCGTGACCTCGGCCTGCAGCGACGAGCCCACCTGCCCGGCAGCGCGCAGGTCCTCGATGGCCTTGTTGACCGCATCGCGGATCTCGCGCACGCGGCTCCAGCGGCCCAGCAGGGCGGCATCGGACTCGCCCAGCTTCGCGTAGGTCTCCATGAAGATGGATTCGGAGGTGCCCACGAGCTTCCAGGCCTCTTCGGCCGTGAAGCTCAGGAACGGCGCCATCCAGCGCAGCATGGCCTGGGTGATGTGCCACAGCGCGGTCTGGGCGCTGCGGCGCGCCAGCGACTTCGGCGCCGTGGTGTAGAGGCGGTCCTTGAGCACGTCAAGGTAGAAGCCCCCCAGGTCCTCCGAGCAGTACAGCTGCAGCTTGGCCACCACCGGGTGGAACTCGTACACCTCGTAGTGCGCCAGCACCTCGGCCTGGAACTGCGCGGCGCGAGAGAGCGCGTAGCGGTCGATCTCGAACAGCTGGTCGGCCGGCACCGCGTCTTTTGCGGGGTCGAAATCGCTGGTGTTGGCCAGCAGGAAGCGCAGCGTGTTGCGGATGCGGCGGTAGGCGTCGACCACCCGCGCCAGGATCTTGTCGTCGCCCGCGATGTCGCCCGAGTAGTCGGAAGCCGCCACCCACAGGCGGATGATCTCGGCGCCCAGCTTCTTGGTGATGTCCTGCGGGTCGATGCCGTTGCCCAGCGACTTGCTCATCTTGCGGCCCTGGCTGTCCACGGTGAAGCCGTGGGTCAGCAGGCCCTTGTAGGGCGCGCGACCGTAGATGGCACTGGCCAGCAGCAGCGAGCTGTGGAACCAGCCGCGGTGCTGGTCGTGGCCTTCCAGATACAGGTCGGCCTCAGGGCCGTCGGCATGGAAGCCCGGCGCATGCGTGCCGCGCAGCACGTGCCAGAACGTGGAGCCGGAATCGAACCAGACCTCCAGGATGTCGGTGCTCTTGGTGTAGTTCGGGGCATCGGCCGCACCCAGCATCTCTTCGGCGGTCACGCGGCTCCAGGCCTCGATGCCGCCTTTTTCGACGATGTCGGCGGCCTGGTCGAGGATCTCCATGGTGCGCGGGTGCAGTTCGCCCGAATCCTTGTGGATGAAGAACGGGATGGGCACACCCCAGCTGCGCTGGCGCGAGATGCACCAGTCGGGCCGGTTGGCGATCATGTCGTGCAGGCGCGCCTTGCCGTTCTCGGGGTAGAAGCTGGTCTGCTCGATGGCCGCCAGCGCAATCTGGCGCAGCGTCTGCGCGGGTTTGTCACCCGGCTTGGTGAACACGCCCTCGCCTTCGTCCATGCGGATGAACCACTGGGCGGCAGCGCGGTAGATCACCGGGGTCTTGTGGCGCCAGCAGTGCGGGTAGCTGTGGGTGATGGTGGTGGTATTGAGCAGCCGGCCCGCGTTCTGCAGGGCTTCCAGGATGTGGGGCACCGCTTTCCAGATGTGCTCGCCGCCAAACAGCGCGAAATCGGGCGCGTAGGTGCCATTGCCCTGCACCGGGTTGAGGATGTCGTCGTACTTCAGGCCGTGCGAGACGCAGGAGTTGAAGTCATCCAGGCCGTAGGCGGGCGCCGAGTGCACGATGCCGGTGCCGTCGCTGGCGGTGGCGTAGTCGGCCAGATAGACCGGCGACAGGCGGCGGTAGTCGGCGTGCACGTCGTACAGCGGGTGCTGGAATTCCAGGCCGTCCAGCCGGGCGCCGGGCACCACCGCCAGCACCGTGCCCTGCAGGCCCCAGCGGGCCATGCAGTCTTGCACCAGCGACTCGGCCACGATCAGCAGGCCCCGCTCGGTATCCACCAGCGCGTAGGGCAGCTCGGGGTTGAGGTTGAGTGCCTGGTTGGCGGGGATGGTCCAGGCCGTGGTGGTCCAGATCACCACGAAGGCGTCCTTGTCCAGCGACTTCAGGCCAAAAGCCTGGGCCAGCTTCGTCGCATCGTGAGCCTTGAAGGCCACGTCCAGCGTCTGGCTCTTCTTGTCGGCGTACTCGATCTCGAACTCGGCCAGCGAGGAGCCGCAGTCGAAACACCAGTAGACCGGCTTCAGGCCGCGGTACACAAAGCCACGCTCGATCACGCGCTTGAACGCGCGGATCTCGCCGGCCTCGTTGGCGAAGTTCATGGTCTTGTAGGGGTTCTCCCACTCGCCCAGCACGCCCAGGCGCTGGAAGTCGGTCATCTGCTGCGCGATCTGCTCGGTGGCGTAGGCGCGGCTCTTGGCCTGCATGTCGTCGCGGCTCAGGTTGCGGCCGTGTTTCTTCTCGATCGCGTTCTCGATCGGCAGGCCGTGGCAGTCCCAGCCAGGCACATAAAGCGCGTCATAGCCCTCGAGCTGGCGCGCCTTGGTGATCATGTCCTTGAGGATCTTGTTCACCGCGTGGCCCATGTGGATCTGGCCGTTGGCATAGGGCGGGCCGTCGTGCAGGATGAACTTGCGCGCCCCGGCGCGGCTCGCCCGCAGGCGCTTGTACAGGCCCTCGTCGTTCCATTCCTTCACCCAGCCCGGCTCACGCTTGGGCAGGTCGCCGCGCATGGGAAAGCCGGTGTCGGGCAGGTTGAGGGTGCTGCGGTAATCGGTGGTGTTGTCGGACATGGGGACGGCTCAGGGCAAAAGGCGGAACAGGCTGTCCCCGTGCGACGGGGCAGCGACCGGGAGGGCGAATACGCCGGCTGTGCCGGTCAAATTCGGTCGCGCGTGGTCTGGCGGCGGGTGAGTGCGTGTTGCGAGGCAAAAAACGCACGTGCGTCGTCGCAGTCTTTGGCGATGCCACGGGTCAGGGCATCGAGACTGTCGTACTTGAGCTCGTCGTGCAGTTTGTGCAGCAGTTCCACGCGGATGATTTTACCGTAGGCCTCTTCCCCGCCCAGGCTGGCAGCCAGTGTGGCTGGCCATTCCAGGCAGTGGGTCTCCAGCAGCACCCGCCCGCCGTTGACGTCGTCGGGGTCCAGCGAGGGCCGCACGCCCAGATTGGCGACGCCGGGCAGCGGCGCGCCATCGGGCAGCAGGCCGAACACCTGAACCGCAAAAATCCCGCTCGCGGCCGGCTTCCAGTGCGCGAAGCGCAGGTTGAGGGTGCGAAAACCATCGCCCCTGCCGGGTGCGCTTTCCGCCAGCTGGCGGCCCAGCTTGCGCCCATGCACCACATGGCCGCTGATGCTGTAGGGCCGGCCCAGCAGAGCGGCCACGTCGTCCATGCGCCCAGCGCCCAGCGCTTCGCGCACGGCCGAGCTGGACACGCGCAGGCCGTGCACCTCGTAGCTCTGCATGCGGGCCACGTCAAAACCCAGGCTCAGGCCGGCGGCATCGAGCATGGCGTAGTCGCCCTGGCGCCGGGCTCCGAAGCGGAAGTCGTCACCCACCAGCACGTATTTCACGCCCAGCGCCTGCACCAGCACCTCGTCGATGAAGGCCTGCGCCGGCTGGCTGGCCAGGCGTTCATTGAAGGGCAGCACCACGCACTGGTCGACACCGCAGCGGCGCAGCTCTTCGAGCTTGTCGCGCAGGGTAGCGATGCGCGCGGGCGCCAGTTCGGGTTTGCGCGTGGCGGCGGCAAAGTAGTCGCGCGGGTGCGGCTCGAAGGTCATCACGCAACTGGGCACGCGGCGGTGCCGGGCCTCGTTGTTGAGCAGTGCCAGCATGGCCTGGTGGCCCCGGTGCACGCCGTCAAAGTTGCCAATGGTCAGGGCACAGCCGGCCGGACCGGTTGCATGCCTCAGGTTGCCGAGCCCTCGGAGAATCTTCATGGTGGTTGTGATCAGAACGCCAGCGTTTCTGCGGCCTTCCGCAGGAAAATGTCTTGGAAGCACGGTATATTGGCACATCGTTCAGACGCTTTTCCGTTTTCCATGAACCATGGAGGTGGGTTTTGAAGGTCTTGAAGCTGTCCGCGCAAGGGCTTCCGCAATCGTGGATCAGCCTGGAAGAAGCCGTGTTGCACTACGCGGCCGACGACGTGCGCTGGGAAATGGGTGCAGAGGTCGCGGTGTTCCACGGCGGGCACAACGCTGTCACCGGCCTGCAGTCGGTGATCACGGTGAACTCCATCATCGGCACCAAGGGCGTGCCCACCATCAACCCCTTCGAGCTGCGCTCCACCCTCACCAACAGCAAGCTGTTCGCCCGCGACCGCAACATCTGCGCCTACTGCGGCAGCCACTTCCATGAAGACGTGCTCACGCGCGAGCACATCGTGCCCATGGCCCAGAAGGGGCGCGACCACTGGATGAACGTGGTGACGGCCTGCAAGGCCTGCAACCACCGCAAGGGCAACCGCACGCCCGAACAGGCCCACATGCCGCTGCTCTATGCGCCTTATGTGCCCAGCCTGTGGGAGGACTTCATCCTGCGCAACCGCCGCATCCTGGCGGACCAGATGGAGTTCCTGATGGCGCACCTGCCACGCACGTCGCGACTGCACGCCTGAAGGCTTGCAGCACGGGCCTGAGTTCGCGCCTCAGTTCGTCAGTTCGAGCACCACGGCACGGTTCTCGGCCGTGGGCCAGGTGCGTCCCACCACCCGTTCGCCGTTGAACTCGCCCACCACCACACGCACGCCGTCCTGGCTCAGCAGCTTGGCACTCGACACACCGGCGCCCACCGGTGGCACGCCCGGCAGGGGTTTGCCGTCGAGCGACATGCGGTCTCGCGCAGCATCGAAGTAGCCCCGCGGACGCGTGAACGTGACCGAGGACTTGGCCGCCCTGTCGGCGTCCGTCAGGCGCTCGGCGCGCAGGTGGATCAGTTCGCTCGAGCGTGGGAACGGGCTGCGGTAGATGTGGGTGGTGGCGTACCCCGGAGCGCTCACCACGAACTCGTAGGACACGCCCGGCTGAGCGCCGAACGGCCCCCAGCGCCCATCGGCACCCACCGTCTTGGTCAGCACGGCGGCGCCCCGGCGCTCGCCTGTGGCCGTGTCGACCGCGTACACCTGCAACTGGGCACCGGGCAGCGGCAGGTTGTTCGCGTAGTTGCCACTGGCCGGATCGGTGGGGTTGAGCCCCAGGCCGGTGACCTTGCCATCGAGCACGACGCGGTCCTGCGCCACCACCGCCAGCGTGCGGGGTGCCTCACCGGTGATGAAACGCCAGGTGGCCTCGAAAGCCTGCGGTGCAAAAGACGTTTCGCGGTGGTCGACACGCGGCAGCACCACGTTGGTGGCGCCCTTGAGAGCCGGTCCTTCGAACGTCACGTTGGTGGGGGTGCCCCGCGCGCCGATCCAGACGCCGTCGGGCTGGGCGAACTTGTCGTTGTTGTCCGATCGCAGGGTCATCCATTTCACCGGGCCGCTCACCTCGTCGCCAGCGGCGTTCTTGGGGGCATTGAGCCCGGTCAGAAAGGGGCCGGTTCCCGCGAACTCGTTGCTTTCGCGAAAACCCTTGATCGCCCAGACACCGTGGTTGGGTGTGCCACCGAGCACGGCATGGCTGACCACGGCCGCGCCACCGCCGTTCTGGATGTAGTTGCGGATCGCGTTGCCCCCGCGCGAGTTGCCCACCAGCACCACCTGCCGGGCACCGGTGGCCTTGAGCACCCGCTCGACCTCGGCCTTGAGGTAGGCCATGTGTTCGGTGGTCGAAGTGCGCCCCGGCTGCGCCTTGCCGTCGTCGTCACGCGCCAGCGGGTACGGCAGGTCGATGGCGTGCAAGCGTTCGCGCGGCCAGCCGTTGGACTCGAAACGCCACAGCGTGGTCTGCCAGATCGAGGCCGAGTCGCCATTGCCATGGACGAACACGATGGGGGGCCGCTCGGGCCCCACCGGTGTGGTGGAACAGGCTCCCAGGAGCAGGCTGGTGGCCAGCCCCCAACCCAACCAGGCGCGTCGTGTCGTCATGTGGATGTCTCCTTTTGGTGGGTGCCGTTCAGGCGAACACGCCTGCCGTGTCGTTCATCCGCGCCGACACCTCACCCAGGTGGTGCAGGGTGTCGCCCCAGGTCATCTCCAGCTGGGTGAGCTTCTTGAAGTAGTGGCTGCCCACGTACTCGTCCGTGACCCCGATGCCGCCGTGCAGCTGCACCGACTGCTGGCCGATGAAACGCAGGCTCACGCCCAGCTGGTACTTGGCACGGGCCAGCGCCTGGCGGCGTTCGGCAGCGGGGGCGTTGAGCTTGAGGCTGGCGTAGTAGCTCATGGAACGCGCCAGCTCCAGCTGCATTTTCATGTCGGCCACGCGGTGGCGCAGCGCCTGGAAACTGGCAATGGGCACACCAAACTGCTTGCGCGTGTTCATGTACTCCACCGTCAGCTTCAGGGTCTGGTCCATCGCGCCCACGCCCTCGGCGCAGGCAGCGGCAATGCCGATGTCCACTGCATGCTCCAGCGCGGTCTGGCCATCTTTCGTGACCAGCGTCGCGGGGCTGTTGGCAAACGTGACCTCGGCCGCACGGCTGCCGTCCTGCGTGAGGTAGCCGCGCGTGGCCACACCGGCCGCCGTGCGCTCGACGAGGAACAGCGCCGTCTGGCCATCCAATCGGGCCGGCACCAGGAAGGCATCGGCGTGATCGCCCACGGGTACGATGCTCTTGCCGCCGCTGACGGCGTAGCTGCTGCCCGCCGCCACAGCCTGCGCCTCGCAGACATCCAGGCGGTAACGGGCCTTGCGTTCCTGGTAAGCCAGCACCACCAGCTTCTCGCCGCTGGCGATGGCGGGCAGCCATGCCGCTTTCACGGCATCGTCGGCATAGGCGCCGATCACGCCGCTGGTCAGCAGGGTCTGGCCCAGCGGCTCCAGCACGATGCCGCGGCCCAGCTCCTCCATCACCACCATGCCTTCGACCGGGCCCATGCCCATGCCGCCGTGGTCTTCGGACACGTAGAGGCCGGTGAGGCCCAGTTCGGCCATTTCACCGTAGGCCTCGCGAGAGAAACCGCCGGCATTCACGGTGGCGCGACGGCGCTCGAAGCCGTAGCCTTTTTCAACCCATTTGGCGACGGCGTCGCGCAGCTGTTGCTGGTCGTCGGAAAAATCAAAGTCCATCTTTCGCTCCTCAACCCAGGACCGTCTGGGCCACGATGTTGCGCTGCACTTCGTTGCTGCCACCGTAGATGGTGGTCTTGCGCATGTTGAAGTACGTGGAGGCCAGCGGAGCGCAGTGGGCAGCGCCCACGTGGTCGCCCTGCCAGCCGGCTTCCATGGCCTCGTGGATGAAGGGCAGGCTGTAGGGGCCCGCCGCCAGCATCATGAGTTCGCTGTAGCGCTGCTGGATCTCGCTGCCCTTGACCTTGAGAAGACCCGCGATGTCCAGCGAGTTCTTGCCGGACTTCTCGGCCGAGAGCACGCGCAGCACCAGCATCTCCAGTGCCACCACGTCCACCTCCAGCCTGGCGATCTCGTCGCGAAAACGCAGGTCGTCGTACACGCCTTCGGCCTTGGCGATGCGCTTGAGGCGCTCGAGCTCGCGCTTGGCGCGGTTGACGTCAGCGATGTTGGTGCGCTCGTGGCTGAGCAGGTGTTTGGCGTAGGTCCAGCCCTGGTTCTCCTCGCCAATCAGGTTCTCGACCGGCACCTCGACGTTGTCGAAGAAGACCTCGTTCACCTCGTGTTCGCCGTCGAGCATGATGATGGGCCGCACGCTCACGCCGGGCGACTTCATATCGATCAGCAGGAAGCTGATGCCGGTCTGCGGCTTGCCTTCGTTGCTGGTGCGCACCAGGCAGAAGATCCACTCGCCGTACTGCCCCAGCGTGGTCCAGGTCTTCTGGCCGTTGACGATGTATTTGTCGCCCTTGCGCTCGGCGCGGGTCTTGAGCGAGGCAAGGTCGGAGCCCGAGCCCGGTTCGCTGTAGCCCTGGCTCCACCAGACCTCGCCACTGGCGATGCCGGGCAGGAAACGCTGCTGCTGCTCGGCATTGCCGAAGGCCATGATCACGGGTGCCACCATCACCGGCCCGAACGGCACGATGCGCGGCGCGCCGGCGAGCGCGCATTCTTCCTCGAACAGGTGCTTTTGCACCGCGTTCCAGCCGGGGCCGCCGAACTGCTTGGGCCAACCGTAACCCAGCCAGCCACGTCTGCCGAGTATCTTGGCCCATCGCTGCATGTCGTCACGCGACAGGCGCAGGGCGTTGTGCACCTTGTGCGAGATGTCGGCGGGCAGGTTGTCCTTGACCCAGGCGCGGATGTCGGCGCGAAACGCCTGCTCTTCAGGGGTGAAAGCGAGATCCATGGATGTCTCCGTTCGTGAACGCCCGATTTTTAGCACGACCGTTCGTTTTTCAGCTGTCCGGCCCGCGACAAGGCGCCCACCGGCTCGCCTACACTTGCCAGCCTCATGACGACGACGCGCGAACAACCCATTGTGATCCTGATCTCGGGCGGTGGCTCGAACATGGCGGCGCTGGTGCGCGCAGCCGCCCGCGACGGCTGGGCGCAGCGCCATGGCGCCCGCATGGCGGCCGTGATCAGCAACAAGGCCGACGCCAAGGGACTGGCCTTCGCGCGCGAGCACGGCATCGCTACCGAGGTGCTGGACCACAAGGCTTTTGCCAACCGAGAGGCCTTCGACGCCGCGCTGGGTGACACCATCGAGCGCCTGGGCGCGGGTGGCCGTCCGCCGCTGGTGCTGCTGGCGGGTTTCATGCGCATCCTCACGCCGGGTTTTGTCTCACGTTTCGAAGGCCGGCTGGTCAACATCCACCCGAGCCTGCTGCCCGCCTTCACCGGCCTGCACACCCACCAGCGCGCACTCGACGAAGGCTGCCGGTTCGCGGGCGCCACGGTGCACCGCGTGACGGCGGAGCTGGATCACGGCGAGATCCTGGAGCAGGCGGTGGTGCCGGTGCTGCCCGACGACACGGCCGACACGCTGGCCGCGCGCGTGCTCACGCAGGAGCACCTGATCTACCCGCGTGCGGTGGCGCGTCTACTGGCCGCGAACTGAGGCTCAGGCGTCCTGGAACGACCCCGCTCGAAGGGTCACCACCAGGGTATCGCGCCAACCCGGCGAATCCGGCCCATCCAGCGGCTGGATGGGTGTGGTCTCATGGATCACACGCTCGTCGTCCAGCAGCAGCAGCGACCACGGCTCGGTCAGCGTGAAGCGCTGACCGTTGGGGCCCTGGGCTTCGAACACGCGGCTTTCACCGCCCTTGATGCGGTGCCGCCCTACCAGAAACACGGCCACGAGATCCACGCCGTCGCGGTGCGCGCCCTCGGGCGTTGGCCGGCCGATGCCATCGGTGGTGTCGATGCGGAACTGGTGCGCCTCCACGTACCAGGGCTGGGCGCCTTTGAGCGCCGAGGCCAGGGCGCCCAGGCGTTGCAGCAGGCGCGGCCAGGCAGACAGCCCGGTGGTGGACGGGTCCATGGGCTCGAACCAGCGCTCCATGCCACCGTGCAGCGCGTTGTACGACACCGGCTGCCAATGCGCGCGGTGTGGCACCTGGCGCACCGCTTCGCCTTCGACCACGAAGCTGCTGTGTCGGCGCTTGCGGTAGCGCCCCCCATCCTTCAGGTAGGCGTCGTCGCGCAGGTCGTCCCAGCCCGGTTGCAAGGCCGCCAGGTCGGAGGCCGACAGCTCCAGCCACTGCTGCACCGAGCGGGCGTCCAGCACCGCGTAACCCTGCTGGGTCAGCACGGGCTGCAGGCGGTCGACGGGGATGCTGGGGGGCAGGAAGTGCGCGCTCATGGCGCCAGTGTAGCCAGCGGCCACCAGTCGCTGTAAGGTGGAGGGCATCGCCACCGAATGGAGACTGGCCGCATGTCACCCAGCGCCGAGACGCCCCGCCCTGAACCCTCGGAACCCGCAGCGCCGGAGTCCGTGCTGTCGCTGCGCCTGGCCGATCTGGGGCCTGGCGACCCGCTGCGCTGGCTTGCGAAAGGCTGGGGCGACTGGCGCCGCGCGCCGGGCCTGGGCCTGTTTTATGGCCTGTGTTTCTTTGCCATGGGGCATGCGCTGTGGTGGGTGTTCCGCACCGCGCCGGCCTACGTGCTGGCGCTCAGTGCCGGTTTCCTGCTGATGGGACCTTTCCTGTGCCTGGGCCTGTACCACGCCAGCCGCGCTCTGGAACGCGGTGAACGACCCGATCTGGGCGCCTCGCTGCTGGCCTGGGAGTCGACCGTGGGCAGCATGGCCATCTTTGCGGGTGTGCTGCTGATCCTGGAGATGTTGTGGGGCCGCGCCTCGCTGGTGGTGTTCGCGGTGAGCTTCAACACCATGCCGACCACGGCCAACCTGCTGACCCAGCTTCTGGCGCCGGAGAACCTGGAGTTCCTGCTGACCTATCTGGCGGTGGGCGGCGTATTTGCCGGCCTGATCTTCGTCACCAGCGTGATCGCCATCCCCATGATCCTGGACCGGCGCGGCGACGCCATCTCGGCCGGCCTCACCAGCATCCGCGCCTGCCTGCAGAACCCCGGTGTGATGTTGTGGTGGGGTGCACTGATCACGCTGCTGGTGGGCCTGGCCATGCTGCCCTGGTTCGCCGGCCTGCTGGTGGTGGGCCCGGTGATCGGTCACGCCAGCTGGCATGCCTACCGGCAGATCGTGCCGGCAGCGGGAGACCGCCCATGACCACCACCCCCGTCCGCGTGCTGGCCGGCGTGGGCGACGCCTCCGGCGCCAATGGCCTGGCGGTGTGCGACTGGGCACGCTGGGCCGCGCAGCGCCTGGACGCACCGCTGCAGCTGCTGCACGTGCAGGAACCCCAGCCCGACCTCGCCCCCATGGCTGACCTCAGCGGCGCACTCGGCATCGATGCACGCGAGGGCCTGCTGCGCGATCTGGCCCGGCTCGACGAAGAACGCCACCGGCTGACGCAGGCCCACACGCGCGAGCTGCTGGAGCGGCTGCGCGAACGGGTGCTGGCCGGCTGGTCGGCAGGTGCCATGCGGGTGTCCACCAGCCAGGAGTCGGGCGAACTCACCGAGCGGCTGGACAGCCACCAGGCCGGCGTGCGCCTGTTCGTGCTGGGCCGGCGCCGCCAGGCCTCGCAGCCCACAGGCAAGCTCCATCTCGACCACCACCTCGAACGCGCCGTTCGTGTGTTGCGCCAGCCGGTGCTGGTGGCCGCCACCGCCTTTCGCGAACCGCAGCGTTTCCTGATCGCCTTCGACGGCAGCGAGACCGGACGCCGCACGGTGGAGCGCATCGCGGCCAGCCCCCTGCTGCGCCACCTGCCCTGCCACGTGGCCATCGTCACCCAAGACAGTGCCAAAGCCGAGAGGGAACTGGCCTGGGCGCGCCAGGCACTCGCCGGGTTCGACGTCACGGGCGTGCGGCTCGAGGGCGAGCCCGAGGCCGCGCTGGTGGGCTGCGCGCAACTGCAGGGCCTGGACCTGCTGGCCATGGGCGCCTATGGTCACTCGCGCATGCGCCACCTGATCCTGGGCAGCACCACCACCACGCTGCTGCGCACCTGCCCCGTGCCGGTGCTGGTGATCCGCTGATGCGGCCGCGCGTTGTCATCATCGGCTGCGGCTTCGGCGGGCTGGAGGCCGCCAGGGCCCTGCGCAGCGCCCCGGTCGACATCACCGTGGTGGACCGGCACAACCACCACCTGTTCCAGCCCCTGCTCTACCAGGTGGCAACCGCTGGCCTCTCGGCGCCGGCCATCGCCGCGCCCATACGACACCTGTTTCGCCGCCAGCCCAACGTGACCACGCTGCTGGGCGAGGTGACAGGCCTGGACGCCACCACGCGCGAGGTGCAGCTGGCCGATGGCGCGCGTCTGCCCTATGACCACCTGATCGTGGCCGCAGGCGCCACCCACAGCTACTTCGGTCGCGACGACTGGGCCCGTTGGGCACCCGGCCTCAAGACGCTGGGAGACGCGTTCGAGATCCGCCGCCGCGTGCTGGTGGCCTTCGAAGCTGCCGAGAAAGCCACCGATCCCGCACGCCGCCAGGCCCTGCTGACCTTCGTGGTGATCGGTGCCGGCCCCACAGGCGTGGAGATGGCCGGCACGCTGGCGGAGATCGCGCGCCACACGATGCCGGGCGAGTTCCGCCACATCGACCCGGCCAGCGCCCGGGTGCTGCTGTTGGAAGGCGGACCGCGCGTGCTGTCGGCCATGCCCGAGGCCTTGAGCGAACGCGCCCGCACACAGCTGCAGGCTCTGGGTGTGGATGTGCGGGTGAGTGCGCGCGTGACGTCGATCGACGCCAACGGGCTGGATGTGTCGCCTGCCGCCGACGGCCAGGCACCCTACCGCATCGACAGCGGCTGCGTGGTATGGGCAGCCGGTGTGGC
>CALRLO020000048.1:0-28152 GCA_943368755.1 Synechococcus sp. UW140
GGCCCCCGGCAGCACCGGCGCCCCCGCCGATGCCACCGCCGCGCCGGCCGCACGCGTGCAGCACGAAGTGACCACCGATGTGCTGCGCCTGACCTTCGACAGCCAGGGCGGCTCGCTGGTGCGCGCCGACGTGCTCAAACACGCCGCCGCACTGGGTGGCCCGGCTGGCGACGGCTTCAAGCCCCTGACGCTGCTGGAGCAGGACAAGAGCTACGCCGCCCAGACCGGCCTGACCAGCGTGGGCGGTGCCAACCGCCCCAACCACACCACGCCCATGCGCCTGGTGGAGGCGCCCAAGGCCCTAGCCGACGGCCAGGACCAGTTGGTGGTGCGCTTCGAGTCGGACCCGGTGGACGGCGTCGTGCTCGCCAAGACCTACACGCTGCAGCGCGGCCAGTACGCCATCGGTGTGCGCCACGAGGTCATCAACCGCGGCACCACACCCATCACGCCCCAGCTCTACCTGCAGCTGGTGCGCGATGGCAGCCGCACCGACAGCGAAACGCCGTTCTATTCCACCTTCACCGGCCCCGCGGTCTACACCGGCACGGCCAAGTTCCAGAAGGTCGAGTTCGCGGACATCGACAAGGGCAAGGCCAGCTACGAAAAGTCCGCCAGCGACGGCTACGTCGGCATGGTGCAGCACTACTTCGCCAGCGCCTGGCTGCTGGCCGACGGTGTCGCGCGCGACATCTACGTCGACCGTGCCCCCGGCGTGCAGCCCGCGCGCTACCGCGCCGGCTACCTGACCACCCTGCCCGAGGTGGCCCCGGGCCAGACGCAGGCGCTGGACGCCCGCCTGTTCGTGGGCCCGCAGGAAGAGAAGGTGCTGGAGCGTCTCGCCCCCGGTCTGGAGCTGGTCAAGGACTACGGCTGGCTGACCATCCTGGCCAAGCCGCTGTACTGGCTGCTGGAGAAGATCCACGGCTTCGTGGGCAACTGGGGCTGGGCCATCGTGCTGCTGGTGGTGGTGATCAAGGCCGCCTTCTACTGGCTCAACGCCAGCGCCTACCGCTCCATGGCCAAGATGAAGGCCATCAACCCGCGCATCATGGAAATGCGCGAGCGCCTCAAGGGTAACCCGCAGCAGATGCAGCAGGAGATGATGAAGATGTACCGCGAGGAGAAGGTCAACCCTCTCGGCGGCTGCTTCCCCATCCTGATCCAGATTCCCGTGTTCATCGCGCTGTACTGGGTGCTCCTGTCCAGCGTGGAGATGCGCAACGCCCCCTGGATGCTGTGGATCCACGACCTGTCCTCGCCTGATCCGTTCTACATCCTGCCGCTGGTGATGGCCATCACCACCGTGATCCAGACCGCGCTGAACCCGCTGCCCCCGGACCCGATGCAGGCCAAGCTGATGTGGATGATGCCCATCGTGTTCTCGGTCATGTTCTTCTTCTTCCCGGCCGGTCTGGTGATGTACTGGATCACGAACAACGTGCTCACGATCGCGCAGCAGGCGTACATCAACCACAAGATGGGTGTGCCGCTCAAGTTCAACATGCCGAAGTTCACGTAAAAACAAGGGCCGCTTCAGCGGCCCTTTTTGATTGACCCCCCATGCTCGCGCGCCACCAGGATCCCATCGCCGCCATCGCCACCGCCCCCGGGCGCGGCGCCGTGGGCATCGTGCGGGTGTCGGGACGTGACCTGAAAGCCCTGGTGCAGGCGGTCTGCGGGCGCGAGCTCAAAGCCCGTGAGGCGACCTACCTGCCGTTTCTGGACGCGAAGGGCCAGGCGCTGGACCAGGGTCTGGCGCTGTACTTTCCCGCCCCCCATTCCTACACCGGCGAAGACGTGCTGGAGCTGCAGGCCCACGGCGGGCCGGTGCTGTTGCAGCTGCTGCTGGCCCGCTGTCTGGAAGCGGGCTCGGCGCGCGGCGTGCGCGTGGCCGACCCCGGTGAATTCACCCAGCGGGCCTTTCTCAACCACAAGATCGACCTGGCCCAGGCCGAGGCCATCGCCGACCTGATCGACGCCAGCACCGAAGCCGCCGCACGCAGTGCCGGGCGTTCGCTCTCGGGCGCTTTCTCAAAGGAGATCCACACCCTGCGCGACGCGCTCATCCACCTGCGCATGCTGGTGGAAGCCACGCTGGATTTCCCCGAAGAGGACATCGACTTCCTGGAGCAGGCCGACGCCCGGGGCCAGTTGCAGCGCCTGCAGGCCCAGCTGGCCGAGGTGCTGGGCCGCGCCCACCAGGGAGCGCTGCTGCGCGAAGGCATCAAGGTGGTGATTGCCGGCCAGCCCAACGCGGGCAAGAGCTCGCTGCTCAACGCCCTGGCCGGTGCCGAGCTGGCCATCGTCACCCCGATTGCCGGCACCACGCGCGACGTGGTGCAGCAGACCATACAGATCGAAGGCGTACCGCTGCACGTGGTGGACACCGCCGGCCTGCGCGACACCACGCTGGCCGAGGTGGACGCGGTCGAGAAGATCGGCATCGAACGCGCCTGGGACCAGATCGCCGCAGCGGATGCCGTGCTGTTCCTGCACGACCTCACCCGCCAGGACCAGCCCGCCTACCGCGCCGCCGACGAAGCCCTGGCCGCGCAGCTGCCCGAAGGTGCGCGGGTGATCCCGATCTGGAACAAGTCCGACCAGGCCGCAGCCCCGGCCGAGGGTCTGGCCATCTCGGCCAAGACCGGCGCCGGCATTGACCGTCTGCGCCGCGAGCTGCTGGAAGCCGTGGGCTGGCAGTCAGCACCCGAAGGCCTGTTCATTGCCCGCGAACGCCACCTGCACGCCCTGCGCCGGGTGGACGAACACCTGATGCAGTGCGCCGCCCTGATCGCCAGCCGGGCGCCCGCGCTCGACCTGCTGGCCGAGGAACTGCGGCTGGCACAGAACGCGCTCAACGAAATCACCGGCGAGTTCAGCTCCGACGACTTGCTGGGCGTCATCTTCTCGCGGTTCTGCATCGGCAAATAACCACCCGATCCGCTCGGGTTTGTGCCGCGCCGGCCGGATCGGCGTACCATTGATTCCGTAATGAATCACCGTTTCTTTTGTGAAACGATCTCAACGGAATCCTCGGCATGAGCAACGAAATCCGACTCGAAGGCCGCCGCGTGCTCGTCACCGGCTCGGCCCGTGGCCTGGGCGAGAGTTTCGCCCGTGCGCTGGTGCAAGCCGGCGCACGCGTGGTCATCAGCGACGTGCTGCATGAACGCGGCGAGCAGCTGGCAGCCGAACTGGGCATGCCCTACGTGCCCATGGACCTGATGGACCCCGAGGCGATACGCGCAGGCGTCACCGCAGCTGCGCAGGCGCTGGGTGGACTCGACGGCGTCATCAACAACGCGGCCATCACCAACTCGGGCGGCAAGACGCTGGACGAGATCACGGTGGACACATGGGACCGCGTGATGGACGTGAACGTGCGCGGCACCTGGCTGGTGACGCAGGCCGCACACCCCTTCCTCGCCGCCAGCGGCACCGGCCGCATCGTCAACCTCGCGTCCGACACCGCGCTGTGGGGCGCGCCGCGCCTGCTGGCCTACGCGGCCAGCAAAGGCGCCGTGATTTCCATGACGCGCTCGCTCGCCCGCGAGCTGGGCGCCGACGGCATCACCGTCAACGCCATCGCACCCGGCCTCACGCTGGTGGAGGCCACCGAATACGTGCCGCAGGCGCGGCACGACTACTACGCCCAGGGCCGTGCCATCGCACGTGCCCAGGTGCCCGATGACCTGAACGCCACCGCCCTGTTTCTGCTGTCGCGTGGCGCGGGCTACATCACCGGTCAGCTGCTGCCCGTAAACGGCGGCTTTGTCATGAACTGAACCCTGTTGCGCAAAGGAGAAAACCCCATGAATGCCCCCATCAAAACCGACGTGCTGGCCGCCAACGCGCCCCAGTTCAACGAGCGCGGCCTGCTCGACGCCAACATCCCGCCCGAGGCCGAGATCCAGGCCGGCATGCTGGCCAAGCCCGGCCAGACCTTCGAGCAATGGATGGAAAGCCGCGTGGCCCGCCGCGCCAGCCGCCGCTACGACTGGGACGCGCTGAAGTTCCAGGCCGACTACGACCCGAAATACCGCCGCGCCCAGATGCGCTACGTGGGCACGGGCGGCACCGGCGTCAACAGCGACGTCAACACCGTGCCCGCCGGCCACTTCACCTTCTCCACCATGGTGATCCCGGCCGGCAACATCGGCCCGTCGCACATCCACCACGACGTGGAAGAGATCTTCTTCGTGCTGCGCGGCCAGATGAAGGTCATCTGCGAGAAGGACGGCCAGAAGTGGGAAGCCACGCTGGGCGAACGCGACCTGATCTCCGTGCCCCCGGGCGTGTACCGCGAAGAGCACAACACCGGCGAGGAAGACGCGCTGATGTGCGTGATGCTGGGTTCGCCGAAACCCATCACCCCGGTCTACCCGCCCGATTCGCCCCTGTCGAAAATCAAGCGCTGATCGCGACACCATGACGACGCCCAGCCAGGCCCTCGCGGCCTTCCCCTTGCAGCGCACCGACACGCCGGGCGGCACCATCGCCTGGCGCAGCGCCGGCGACGGCGTGCAGGTGAGCCACGTGCTGCTGCACGGCATAGGCTCGTCGTCGAGCAACTGGGTGCGTCAGCTGCAGGCCGCCACGCGCACGCCCGGCGCACGCGTGCTGGCCTGGGAAGCCCCGGGCTACGGCCAGAGCTCGCCGCTGCTGCCCGAGGCTCCCTCGGCCGCCGCTTACGCCGAGCGCCTGTGGCTGTGGCTGGATGCGCTCGGTGTGCACCACCCGGTCACGCTGGTCGGCCACTCGCTGGGTTCGCTGATGGCCGGCGCGGCCGCGCATCTGCAGCCCGCGCGGGTGTCGCGCCTGATCCTGCTGTCGCCCGCTCGCGGCTACGGCGCCGCCAGCGCCGAAGAGCGCGAAGCCAAGCTGCGCCCGCGCCTGGACAACCTCCAGCGCCTGGGACCGGCCGGTGTGGCAGCTGCCCGCTCTGCCGCCATGCTGTCGCCTGGCGCACCGGCCGATCAGGTCGACTTCATGCGCGAGAGCATGGCCCAGATCATCCCGGCCGGCTATACGCAGGCCGCTCGCATGCTGGCCCACGGCGACCTGTGCGCCGAACTGGAAACCGTGCGCTGCCCCGTGGCCGTGGCCAGTGGCAGCCTGGACACCATCACCACGCCCGCCGCCTGCCAGACCGTGGCAGCGGCTGCCGGCGTGCCCTGGCAGGACGTGGGCCCCGTGGGCCACGCCTGTCCGCTGCAGGCCCATGCCGCCGTCAACGCGCTGTTGGGACTGAACACCCTGGAGGAGGAGGCCCTGTCATGAACACCGAAAAGATGGACGACCGCTACACCGTGCCCGCGCTGCTGCGTGGCCTGCAGCTGTTGATGGAATTCAACCGCGAGGACCGCGAGCTGACCGGCGCCGAGCTGTCGCGCCGCCTGTCCCTGCCGCGCGCGTCCGTGTTCCGCATGCTGCACACGCTGGAGCAGACCGGTTTTGTCGAGCGCGTGGGAGATGGCGCCAGCTACAAGCTGGGTCTGGGCGTGCTGCGCCTGGGCTTCGAGTTCCTGGCCTCCATGGAGCTGACCGAACACGGCCGTCCCGTGATCGAAGACCTGCGCGATCGCTGCGGCTACTCTTCCCACGTGGTGGTTCGCGATGCCCGCGAGGTGGTGTTTGTGGCCAAGGCCGCCGGCCGCAGCGCGCTGTTCCATTCCATCCAGGTGGGTGCACGCCTGCCTGCCCACGCCACGGTGCTCGGCCGCATCCTGCTGGCCGATCTCGACATGGCCGCGCTCTCTCAGCTCTACCCCGAGAGCCCCCTGCCCGCCTACACCCCGCGCACGCCCACCACGCTGGCCGATCTCAAGGCCCGCATCGACGAGGACAAGGCGCGTGGTTTCGGCGTGAGCCAGGGCGGTTTCGAATCCGGCATCTCCACCATCGCAGCACCCGTCTACAACGACCGCCACGAGGTGGCCGCCGCCATCAGCATCACCGTGCCGGCACAGCAGGTGCCGCAGGCCGAGCTCGACGTGCTGGTCCAGCACGTGCGCTACGCCGCCCAGCAACTGACCGAACGCATCAGCCACCTGCCGCACCGCGAAAGCTGGCAAAACAAATCCGCAGACATCTCCAACGAAAGAGCCGCCGCATGAGCGCCACCACCGAACGCATCACCGTAGGCGAACTCGCCGCACGCTTCCTGGAAGCCTGCGGCGTGAAGGCCGCCTTCGGCGTGATCTCCATCCACAACATGCCCATCCTGGACGCCTTCCACCGGCGCCAGACGATCCGCTTCGTCTCCGCACGCGGTGAGGCCGGCGCCTGCAACATGGCCGACAGCTACGCCCGCGTGAGCGGCACGCTGGGCGTGTGCGTGACCAGCACCGGTACAGGCTGCGGCAACGCCGCCGGCGCCATGGTGGAGGCCATCACGGCCGGCACGCCCCTGCTGCACCTCACCGGCCAGATCGAGTCGCCCTTCCTGGACCGCGACCTCGGCTACATCCACGAGCACCCGGCCCAGCTGGCCATGCTCAAGGCGGTCGGCAAGGACGCGTTTCGCATCCGCAACCCCGAGACGGCTCTGGCCACGCTGCGCGAGGCCGTGCGCCTGGCGCAGACGCCGCCCTGCGGCCCTGTCAGCATCGAGATCCCCATCGACGTGCAGAAGATGCTGATGGACCTGCCGGCCGACCTGTCGCCGGTGGCCGTGCCGCCCGTTCAACCCAACCTGGCCGCCGTGGACGCGCTGGCCGAGCGCCTGCTCAAAGCCAGGCGCCCGCTGCTGTGGCTGGGCGGCGGCGCACGCGGCGCCGTGGCTGCGGCAGACCGCTTCGTGAAGATGGGCTTTGCCATCGTCACCTCGGTGCAGGGCCGTGGCATCGTGTCCGAAGACCACCCGCAGACCCTGGGTTCGTACAACCTGCAAAAGCCCAGCGAGCAGTTCTACGAAACCGTGGACGCGATGCTGTCCGTGGGCACGCGCCTGCGCAGCAACGAGACGCTGAACTACCACCTCAAGCTGCCCGCCACGCGCTACCGCATCGACGCCAACCCGCTGGTGGACGGCCGCGGCTATACCAGCGAGTGCTTCGTGCAGGGCGATGCCCAGCTGACGCTGGACGCGCTGGCCGACCGCCTCGAAGGCAAGATGCAGATCGACCCGCAGCTGGTGAAGGACGTGCAGCGCGCACGCGCCGAATCGGCCACGCTGGTGGACGGCACCCTGGGCCCCTACGTCAAGCTCAAGAACACGCTGGCCGAAGTGGCCGGCAAGAACATCTGGTGGGTGCGTGACATCACGCTGTCCAACAGCATGTGGGGCAACCGCGCGCCGGTGCTGGACCACCCGCGTGCCGGCGTGCACGCCCTGGGCGGCGGCATCGGCCAGGGCCTGGCAATGGGCGTGGGCGTGGCGATTGCCAACACCGAACACCAGCTGGGCCGCAAGACCATCTCGCTGTGTGGCGACGGCGGCTTCATGCTCAACGTGGGCGAGCTGGCCTGCGCCGCGCAGGAGAAGGCCGACGTGATGTTCATCGTGATGAACGACCAGCGCTATGGCGTCATCAAGAACATCCAGGACGACATCTACGGCAGCCGCCACGCCTACGTGGAACTGCACACGCCCGACTTCGCGCAGCTGTGCGCCAGCCTGAAGGTGCAGCACCTGGCCCTGAACGACCCGCGCAGCACCCGCGACGTGCTGGACCGCGCCCTGGCCACGCCGGGTCCGGTGGTGGTGGAGGTGGACATGGCGGCCTGGGGCCCGTTCGCCGCCAAGTTCGCCGGCCCACCGAAGAAGAAAGACTGAAACATGTGCCCCCACGCTCATCACTTCGTGTATTCGCTGCCCCCCGAGGGGGCTGGCCACCCTTGGGGCGGCCCGGCGGGAGGCCTTTCATGCAACACGTAACCCTGATCGGCTTTGGTGCCATCGGCCGTTCGCTCTACCAGCGCTCGGCCGGGCAGCCGGGCCTGCGCGTCACCCACGTGGTGGTGCCCGAGGCCCACGCGGCCGAAGCGCGCGCCAACGCCGATGCGATGAAGGCCGACGTGGCCATCGTCTCCGCCGTTCCCCACGACACCCACCTGGTGGTGGAGTGTGCGGGCCACCAGGCCTTGACCGAACACGTGGTGCCCGCGCTGCTGCGCGGCACCGAATGTGCGGTGCTGTCCATCGGTGCGCTGTCCGAACCCGGCCTGCCCGAGCAGCTGGCCGATGCTGCCGCCAAGGGCGGCACGCAGGTACACCTGCTGTCGGGTGCCATCGGTGGCGTGGACGCGATCGCGGCCGCACGCATTGCCGGCCTCGACGGCGTGACCTACATCGGCCGCAAGCCGCCCACCGGGTGGCGCGGAACGCCGGCAGAACAGGTGGTGAACCTGGACACCATCACCGAGCCGACGGTGATCCTGGAGGACACCGCCCGCGAAGCCGCGCGCCTGTACCCCAAGAACGCCAACGTCGCCGCCACCCTCTCTTTGGCCGGCCTGGGGCTGGACGCCACCCGCGTGCGACTGATCGCCGACCCGACCGTGACCGAGAACATCCACGAGTTCGAGGTACGCGGCGCTTTCGGTGAAATGCGCGTGACCATGCGCGGCAAACCGCTGGCCGACAACCCCAAGACCTCGGCGCTGACCGTGCTGTCCGCGCTGCGTTTCCTGCACAACCGAACCGCCGCGGTGACGATATGAAACCCACCCCCGCGCCGGGCCTTCGGCCCGTCACCCCCTCAAGGGGGCGGCAACAGCGGCCCGGCGAAGCCGGCTCCGCGTTGCCCCCAGCTGGGGCTGTGGCATGCCCGCACGACTTGTTTTGAGGAAAGTGCCCTCCATGACTGAAAAGCTTCAGAGTTTCATCGCCGGCCAATGGCGCGACGCCTCCGGCCCCGAATACACCACCGAATACCCGCACGACGGCAGCACCGTGGCGCGCCTGCACGCATCCACCGCCGCCGATGTGGAGGAGGCGGTTCAAGCAGCCGAGAAGGCCCGCCAGCAGCCGGCCTGGGCCAGGCTCAAGCACCACGAGCGCGCCGGCATCCTCTACCGCATCGCCAGCGGCATCCGCGAGCGCGCGGAAGAACTCGCGCAGCTGCAGCGCCTGGACAACGGCAAGCCGATCAAGGAATGCCGCGCCCTGGTGGCCAGCGCCGCGGGCACCTTCCAGTTTTTCGGCGCTGCCGCCGAAACCTGGGAAGACACCATCACCCCCTCGCGCGGCGACTACGTGAGCATGAGCGTCAACGAACCGCTGGGTGTCGTGGGTGCCATCACGCCATGGAACTCGCCCATCGCCAGCGAAGCGCAGAAGCTGGCGCCCGCGCTGGCCGCCGGTTGTGCCATGGTGTTCAAGCCAGCCGAGATCACACCGCGCATGGCGCTGGAACTTGCAAAGATCTGCCAGCAGGCGGGCGTGCCCGACGGCATCGTGAGCGTGTTGCCGGGCAAGGGCTCCATCGTGGGCGACGCGCTGGTCAAGCATCCGCTGATCAAGCGCATCGCCTTCACCGGCGGCACCAACGTCGGCATGGGCATACAGCGCCTCGCGGCGGAGAAGCTCATGCCCACCTCGCTGGAGCTGGGCGGCAAGTCGCCCACCATCGTGATGCCCGACGCCGACCTGGACCACGCGGTGGCCGGTGTGCTCTATGGCATCTTCAGCTCCTCGGGCGAGTCGTGCATCGCGGGCTCGCGCGCCTTCGTGCACGAGAGCGTTTACAACGCCTTCAAGGCCCGGCTGGTCGAAGCGACCAAAGGCCTGCGCGTGGGCGACCCCTCGCGCGAGGACACGCAGATGGGTCCGCTGGTGAACATGGGGCACCGCGCCACCATCGAGAAATACGTGCAGATGGGCCGCGACGAAGGCGGTCAGGTGCTGATCGGGGGCCAGCGCCCCAGCGGCGGTTTCTATGACGCCGGCAGCTACTACCTGCCCACCATCTTCGAAGGCCTGCCCAACAGCGCGCGCATGTGCCAGGAAGAGATCTTCGGCCCGGTGCTCGCGCTGCTGCCCTGGAAGGACGAGGACGACCTGATCGCCCAGTGCAACGACAACATGTTCGGCCTGGCCTCGGGCATCTGGACACGCGACTTCAAGAACGCGTGGCGCATCGGCCGCGCGCTGCAGACCGGCACGGTCTGGGTCAACACCTACAAGGTCTTCTCCATCAGCACGCCCTTCAGCGGCGTGAAGATGAGTGGCTACGGCCAGGAAAAGGGCCGCCTGGGCATCCTGGAATACACCAGCCAGAAAAGTTTCTATTTCGGTTTGAACGAACAGCCCAACCCGTGGGCCTTCTCCTGAGGATTTTGAACATGCAACGCCGTCACCTTATCGCCCTGGCCGCCACGCTGACCCTGAGCGCACCCGCCTTCGCCCAGTCCGCCGCTGAAAGGGCGCTGGCCGCCGACAAGTTCACACTGGTCGCGCCCTTCCCGCCCGGCGGCCCCATCGACACCCTGGCCCGCGTGGTGGCCGACGGCCTGGCCAAGCGCTACAACCAGGTCGCCGTGGTGGACAACGCCCCCGGCGCGGCTGGCAACATCGGCATGGACAAGGTCAAGCGCGCCAAGCCCGACGGCCACACGCTGCTGGTGATTCCGGCGGGCAACCTGACCATCAACCCCACGCTGATGCCCAAGTTCCCGTTCAGCATCGAGAAGGACTTCGTGCCCGTCACCATGCTGGCCAAGACGCCCAACGTGCTGGTGACCAACCCGACCACGGGTTTCAAGACAGTGCAGGACCTGATCAAGGCCGCCAAGGCCAAGCCCGACAGCCTGTCCTACGGCTCGCCCGGCATTGGCAGCGGCCTGCACCTGGCCGGTGAACTGTTCAAGGACCAGGCCGGCGTGGAGATCCTGCACGTGGCCTACAAGGGCACGCCGCCCGCCATCAACGACCTGCTGGGCGGCACCATCCCGCTGATGTTCAGCAACCTGCCCACCGTGCTGCCTCACATCAAAAGCGGCAAGCTGGTCGCACTGGCCGTGACCGACAGCACCCGCACCCCGACTGCGCCCGAAATCCCCACCATGGCCGAAGCCGGCGTGCCCGGCATCGTCGTACCCTCGTGGTACGGCCTGCTGGCCCCCGCCGGCACCCCGGCCGATGTGGTGGACCAGCTGGCCCGCGACGCCGCCGCCATCCTGGCCCAGCCCGCGGTGCGCGAACAGCTGCGCGCCCAGGGCCTGAGCGAGTGGAACATCAAGACCGGCGAGTTCGGCGCCCACATCCGCGACGAGACCGCGCGCTGGGGCAAGGTGATCAAGGCCCGCGGCATCACGATGGAGTGAACCCAGATGGACCTCGGCATCAAGGGCAAAAAGGCGCTGGTCTGCGGCGCCAGCGCGGGGCTGGGCTACGCCTGTGCCGAGGCGCTGGTTGCCGAGGGCGTGCACGTGGTCATCGTGGCGCGCACCGAAGGCCCGCTGCAGGAGGCCGCCGCGCGGCTGCGCGGCCTGAACGCTGGCGCGGTGGACTGCGTGGCCGCCGACGTGACCACAGCGCAAGGCCGCGCGCGCATCTTCGCGGCACACCCCGAATTCGACATCGTCGTCACCAATGCGGGCGGCCCGCCGCCAGGCGATTTCCGCCACTGGGACCAGGCCACCTGGCACAAGGCCATCGACGCCAACATGCTCGCCCCCATCGAGCTGATCAAGGCCACGGTGGACGGCATGATGGCGCGCGGCTGGGGCCGCATCGTCAACATCACATCCAGCGCGGTGAAGTCACCCGTGGACGGCCTGGGCCTGTCCACCGGGGCGCGCAGCGGCCTCACGGGTTTTGTCTCAGGCCTGGCGCGTACCACCGTGGCCAGGGGCGTGACCATCAACAACCTGCTGCCCGGCACCTTTGACACCGCACGGCTGGCGGGCAACTTTGCCGCGCAGGCACAGCGCGAGGGCAAAAGCGTGGACGACGTGAAGGCGGCGCGCCTGGCCAAACACCCGGCCCACCGCTTTGGCGCACCCAGCGAGCTGGGCCACACCTGTGCCTACCTGTGCAGCGCCCACGCGGGCTACATCAACGGCCAGAACGTGCTGCTGGACGGCGGTTCGTTCACGGGCGTGTTCTAGAGGCTTCGGCGGCCGCCACGGCAGCGGGGTCGCCCATGGCCGAACGCAGCGCAGCCTCGCGCTTGGCGTAGGCGGTGGGTGACAGCCCGGCCCAGCGCCGGAAGGCGCGCGCAAACACCTTGTCGGACTCGTAGCCGGCCTCCTGCGCCACCTGCGCCAGCGCGAGGTGCCCGGCCTCCAGCTGCTGCGCTGCCAGCGCCATGCGGTGTGCGCCCAGGTAGCCGATCGGCGTGTCGCCCACCAGGGCCTTGAAGCGGTCGCTGAACCTCGAGCGCGACATCGCCGCCTCCCGCGCGAGGGACTCCACTGTCCAGCCGCGCGCCGGTTCGCGGTGCATGGCAGCAATGGCGCGGGCGATGGCGGGGTCGGACAGCCCTCGCCACCAGCCGGCCTCGGCGGCCCCCGTGGCCCCGGCCCCGTTCAGCAGGTGCTCGCGCAGGATGTTGACCAGCAGCAGCTCGCCCATGCGGCTGGCCGACAGCCGCCAGCCGGGGCGCTGGTCCAGTGTCTCGGTCACCAGCGCCTCCATGGAACTGCCCAGCGTGACAGCGGTGGACAGCACGCTGGCGCGCACATGGATCAGTGGCGGCAGGATGCTGAGCACCGAGTGGCGGCAGTAGGCCGAGAACCACAGCAGCGCGCTGAACATCTCGCAGCCCGCGCCACCACCGCCATGGTGCAGTTCCAGCGGCGCTTCGTCGCGTGCGCCCGGCACACGCTGCGTGAGCAGCTGGGCAAAGGGCACGGCGGGCGCATCGGGCGACGAACCCATGCGGTGCGCCGCCCCCAGCGGCAGCATCACCAGGTCACCCGGCTCCACGCGCAGGGGCGCACCGCTGCCCGCGACCTGCACCCACCACGGAGCGCCCCGCGCCATGCGGATCATGGCCGAGCCCGAGACGCCATTGGAGTGCAGGCCCCAGGGCGACGACAGGTGAAAACGCGCCGTCACCGCGCGCTCGGCGCGGCAGATGGCGAGAACTTCACTGAGAACATCCATGGCGGGCGTGTGACGTAAACGTTGTCGAGGCGCGTTCGGGGCGGGTCTGGGACGAATCGTTCCCAATTCGGGCGCCAGGGCGGTTGAGCACGGGGCCCATCGATTGAACAATGCCCCGATCGTAAATGCTGGAGTGTTCCCATGAGCAGTTTGAGAATCGGTATCGCCGGCGGCGGCGTGGGCGGCCTGGCAGCCGCGATCGCGCTGCGCGCGCAGGGTCACGAGGTCACGGTGTTCGAGCAGGCCAAAGGCTTCTCGCGCGTGGGCGCCGACATCAACCTCACGCCCAACGTGGTGCGCGCCATCGACGGCCTGGGCGCTGGCGCTGCCATCCGCGAACGCGGCGCACAGCCCACCTTCCGCATCAGCCGCGACTGGGACACCGGCCAGGAGACCTCGCGCCTGGGCATGAGCAACATCGCCGAAGCACAATACGGTGCGCCGCAGGTGACCATACACCGCGCCGACATCATCGGCGCGCTGGCCGAGCGCTTCCCGCTCGAGAACATCCAGTTCGGCCAACGCATCCAGACGCTGACCCAGGACGCGCAGGGCGTGCACCTGCAGTTCGAGGACGGCACGCTCGCCACCTTCGATGTGGTGGTGGGCGCCGACGGCATCCACTCGCGCGTGCGCACCGCGTTGTTCGGCGAGGAGTACCCGCGCTTCACCGGCGTGGTGTCGTTCCGCTCGGTGGTGCCCACCGAACGCGTGAAGAACGTGCCCGAGATCGAGGCCTTCACCAAATGGTGGGGCCCGACGCCGCAGAGCCAGATCGTCACATTCCCGCTCAACCAGGGCCGCGAAACCTTCATCTTCGCCACCACCGGCCAGGAGAGCTGGACCGAGGAATCGTGGACCAGCGAAGGTGACGTGAACGAGCTGCGCGGCTTCTACAAGGACTTCCACCCCGATGCGCGCGCCCTGCTCGACGCCTGCGACAGCACGCTCAAGAGCGCCCTGTACGAACGCGAGCCGCTGCAGCAGTGGTCGGTGGGCACGGTGACGCTGCTGGGTGACGCCTGCCACCCCATGCTGCCCTTCATGGCGCAGGGCGCCGGCATGGCGATCGAAGACGCCGTGGTGCTGGGCCGCGCACTGGCCGGCGTGGGCACGCGGGCGCAAGCGGAGAAGGCCCTGCTGGCCTACGAGAACGCCCGCAAGGAACGCACCGCCAAGATCCAGATCGGATCGCGTGGCAACCAGTGGATGAAGACCCAGGGCAACGCCGACTGGGTCTATGGCTACGACGCCTGGAGCGCACCGCTCGCGCTCTGATCCGACACGACCCGCTCAAGCCCCAACTCAACCCAGGAGAAGACCCATGACGACCCACTCCCGCCGCCTCGCGCTGAGCCTCATGGCCGGTGCCGCCCTTGTTGCCCTGGCTGGCCCCGTGGCCGCCCAGGCTTTCCCGTCCAAGACCATCACGCTGGTGGTGCCCTTCCCGCCCGGTGGCGGCCCCGACGTGGCCGCCCGCGTGCTGGCCGAGAAAATCTCGCCCAAGCTGGGCCAGCCGGTGGTGGTGGAGAACAAGCCCGGCGCCGGCGCGCTGCTGGGTGCCAGCCAGGTGGCCCGCTCGGCGGCCGACGGCCACACCCTGCTGTTCACGCCCAACACCATGGTGATCTCGCCCCACGTGCTGCCCGCCGGCAGCGGCGGCGGTGTGGACGTGCACAAGGACCTGGTGCCGGTGATCGCGCCGGCCACCACGCCCATGGCCTTGCTGGCCAACCCGTCCCTGGGCGTGAAGAACCTCAAGGAACTGGTGGAAGCCGCGAAGAAGACGCCCGGTATCGCCTACGCCACGGCCGGCAACGGCTCGCCCATGCACTTCGCGGGCGAGATGTTCAAGAAGTCGACCAAGGCCGATCTGCTGCACGTGCCCTACCGTGGCGTGGCCCCCTCGGTCACGGCCGTGCTGGGCGGTGAGGTCAAGCTGATCTATGTGGCCCTGGGCGGCGCACTGGCCCACGTGAAGGCCGGCAAGCTGGTGCCGCTGGCACTGACCGAAGACACCCGTTCGCAGCTGCTGCCCGACCTGTCCACCGCCACCGAACAGGGCATCCCCGGCGTGGAAGTGAACGCGTGGTACGGCGTGTTCGCGCCCACCGGCACCCCGGCTGCGGCCATCACCCGCATCAACAAGGAAATCAACGACGCACTCAAGCTGCCCGATGTGCGCGAGAAGCTCAATGCCGCCGGCGTGGAAGTGCTGGGTGGCACACCCCAGGTGCTCGCCGACTTCATGAAGGCCGACAACCAGCGTTATGGTGCGCTGGCGCGGGAGCTGAACATCAAGGCCGACTGAGCGCACGAGCGCTGCGCCGTCAGTGAGGGTTCCCCACCGGGGGAGCCCCGCTCAAAGCCACTGCCAGGCGCGTTGTACGGCGGGCATGACCAGGCCGGCACCGACAAGCGCGAGCAACCCGCAGACCACACGCCTGACGTGATCGGGTTTCAGCTGAGGCGGGTGGCGTTTCATCCAGGCCGTCTGCAACAGCACCACGGGGATGGCCTCCAGCGACAGCAGCCACGCCTGGGGGCTGACATGGCCCGTGGGCACCATCAGGCCCAGGCGCACCAGCGCGTTGGTGGCGAAAACGATGACCATGGTGTCGCGGATCGTGGGCAAGGGCAGCGGTTGCCGGTACAGGTGGTAGGCCAGCGGTGGCCCCGCTGTGGAGAACAGACCCCCGAGAACGCCGGACACCGCGCCGACCGCCACGTAGCTGCCCACCGACGAGGGCTGGGACCGGGGGGCTGCCTGCAGCGCCAGCAGCACCGCGCAGCCGGTGATGGTGCATCCGAGCAGGACACCCAGGGCCGCCACCCACTCGCTGCTGAGCCACTGGAGCAGCAGACCACCGGCCACAACGCCCGCCAGGCTGGCCGCGAGCGTGGGGCCCAGCAGGTACCAGCTGGCTGGGCACCGGGCGCGATCATTGTCACGGGTCGGCGCCACTCGGCGGGCGCGTTGCGCATGCTGCACGAGGCCAGGGCCAGCGGCATCCCCGTGGTCGAGATATGGGACCACCCCAGCACGCGTGACGACCCCAACGGCTTCGCGCACATCGGCTTCGACCATTTCGAGGCGGGCCGCGCGATGGCGCGGCACCTGCTGGACAAGGGGCACTCCGACATCGCTTACGTTGACAGCGGCGTCGCCGAAGACTTTCGGGTCCACGAGCGCGGCGAAGGTTTCCTGGCTGAAGCCACGGGCCGGGGAGCCCGGGCGGAAATTCTGCGCGCCGACGTCGGCGATGCGTTTGATGCCGGCCGCGCCGCACTGCTGAACCTGCGCTCGCGAACCAGCTCCCGGGTGACCGCTGTGGCGTTCTCCAACGACCACCTGGCCAGCGGTGCGCTGCTGGAGGCCTCCCGGCAGAACATCCGGGTGCCGACCGACCTGGCCCTGCTGGGTTTTGGCGATTTCCCACTCAGCCGCCAGCTCACGCCCGCCCTGTCCACCTTGCGCCCACCCACGGAGGAAATCGGCCTGATGGCCGCTCAGGCCGTGCTGCTATCGCTCACGGAAGGTCCCGAGCCCGTCAGCAGCCACATACCGTTCCAGCTGATCGCGCGCGAGAGCACCTAGTCTCAACCCAGACTGCGCAGCCACGCCGCACACTCGGGCGCGGCCTGTACCGGCCAGCTGACCACGATGCGGGTGTTGCCCCGCTGGACCTCGACGCGGATGTCGTTGCCGGCGCCGAACAGGCGGGCCCAGAAACCGGGGGCACGGACTGGTCTGGCGCCAGCAGGCATGCTCATCGGTGCGGCCGGAGCCGTGACGGGCGCAGCGGCGGATGGGGGCACCGCGGCAACCGTACACGCCGATGCCGGCGCAGCCACCGATGCGATGGGCGCCGTGGCAACGGGTGCCACATGCGCAGGCACAGGCACCTCGCCACCCGCCAGCCGGGCACCGGCGTTCACGCCGAACTCGTCCCACAGGCGGTCGGCCTTGGTTTTCATCACGCCCAGGCCGAACGTGCCCATGCGGCCCAGCACGTCCACCTTGACCTTCATGCGCAGCTCGGTGCCGCCGCCGTCGCGCTCGGCCAGCCACATCTCGCTGACCTGCTTGAGCGAGCTGGCCACCGAAGTGTCTTCGCCCGTGCCTTCGGCGCGCAGGTAGCGCGGCTCGTCACGCTCGACGATGCGGGTCTTGAGCTTGAAGCGGGCGCTGATGAAGGAGATCTTCACCTTCATCACGGCCACGTACTCGGTGTCACTGATGACCTCGATGGATTCCATGCCGGGCACGCAGGCGCCCATGGCGGTGGGGTCGAGCAGCAGTGCCCAGACGCGCGCGGGCGGTGCGTCCAGGAACAGGGTCTTTTCAATTTCCATGCATCTTCTCCGACGCGTCGAGCACGGACTCGACGATCTGCGCGTAACCGGTGCAGCGGCACAGGTTGCCATTGAGGCCGTGGCGGACGTCGTCTGCCGTGGGCCGGGGGTTGTCGTTCAGCATCGAGCAGGTGGCCATCACCATGCCCGGTGTGCAGTAGCCACACTGCAGGCCACCGCAGCGCATGAAGCTCTCCTGCACCGGGTGCAGCTCCTCGCCTGCCGACAGGCCTTCGATGGTGGTGATGGACTTGCCCCTGGCCTGCACGGCCAGGCTCAGGCAGGACTTGACGACCTTTCCATCCACCAGCACCGAGCAGGCGCCGCAGATGCCGGTTTCGCAGCCACGCTTGGTACCCGGTAACGCGAGGTCGTCGCGCAGGAAGTCGCTCAGCAGACGGCGGGCGGGCACGGTGGCGGTCGTGGCCTCACCGTTGACGGTCAGTGTGATCGTGTGTTGGCTCATGGCGGGCTCCACAGGGTCTGCTCGTGCGACAGACCGAACAGTTGGGCGAGGCTGCGGCGCGCCACGACGCCCACGACATGGCGGCGGTAGTCGGCGTCGCCGCGTGCGTCGTCCACCGGCGTGATGTCGGCGGCCACGATGGCGGCGGCTTCGGCCAGCGTGGCGGGCGTGACGGTCTGGCCGGCCAGGAACGCCTCGGCGCGAGCCACTCGGGTGGGGATGGGGGTGGACGCTCCGATGGCGATGCGTGCCTCGGTGCACACCGTTCCCTGCCTGCGCACCAGCAGCGCCACGCTGACCAGCGGCCGGTGTTCGGCGGCGGTGCGCAGGTGGCGGGTGTAGAGCCCGGTGGCGTCAGCGGCCAGCGGGGGCACGCGGATCTCGGTCAGCAGCTCGTCGGGCTCCAGCGCGGTGGTGTAGTAGTCCACTAGGAACGCGCCCATGGGCAGCACGCGTTCGCCGCGTGCGCTGACCAGCACCACCTGGGCATCAAGCGCCAGCAGGCAGCCCGGCGGGTCGGTGGCGGGGTCGGCGTAGCAGAGGTTGCCGCCGATGCTGCCCTGGTGGCGCACCTGCGGGTTGGCCACACGCGAGGCCATGCTGGCGAGCATGGGCCATTGTGCGCGGATCAGCGGCGAGGCCGCGACCTCGGCGTGGGTGCTGAGGGCACCGATGCGCAACCAGCCGCTGCCATCGGCGCTGATGCCGCGCAGCGGCTGCAGGTGGCCCACCGAGACCAGGTGGCTGGGCGTGAGCATGCGCTGGCGCATGGCCAGCATCAGTGCGGTGCCGCCGGCGATCACGCGGCAGTCCTCGCCCAGGTCGGCCACCATGCGGCTGGCCTCGGCCACGCTCGCGGGCTCGAGGAAATCGAAATCAAGCATGGGGGTTCTCCACTCTCTGGGCGCGCAGCGCAGCCAGCACCTTCTCGGGCGTGATGGGCAGTTCGGTGATGCGCACACCCACGGCGTCGAACACCGCGTTGGCGATGGCTGGCGCGCCCGGCAGGATGGCCGTCTCGCTCGCGCCCTTGGCACCGTACGGTCCGTTGGGGTCGTTGGACTCGACCAGGCCACCGCGCAGCAGCGGGATGGCGTCTGCGGTGGGCATGTTGTAGTCTGCGAAATTGCCGTTGGTGAGACGACCGCCCTCCACCTGCAGCTGCTCGTACAGCGCCCAGCCGAAGGCCTGTGCGGTGGCGCCGTTGCTCTGGCCGTGGATGGCCAGCGGGTTGAAGGCCTTGCCGCAGTCGTCGGACACGAAGCTGTCGACCACGCTGACCTGTCCGGTCTCGGTGTCCACCTCCACCTCGACCACCTGCGCCGCAAACGAGTAGGCGGCGGCGATGTTGCCCATCAGCGTGGCGGGGTCGAACATCTGGGTCTGCGGATCCCAGCTGCCACTGACCTGCAGGCCTTCGCCACCCTGTCGCCAGATATGCTGGCGCACCACCTCGCCCAAGGGTGTGGCGCGGGTGGGTTCGCCGATGACGCGGACCTGGCCGTCGGCGATTTCCAGGGCCTGTACCTCGCAATTCAGCAAACCTGCCGCCACGGCGAACAGTTGCTCCCTGGCCTTGCGCGCGGCCACGATGGCGGCGTTGCCGCCCGACATGGTGACGCGCGACGCCAGCGTGCCGATGGCAAACGGAGAGGTGTCGGTGTCCGGCGGCGCCACATGCACGTGTGCCAGCGGGATGTTCAGCTCGTGTGCCACCACCTGGGCCAGCATGGTGGCTGCGCCCTGGCCCATGTCGCATTCACCGCTCAGCACCACGGCACGGCCGTCTTCATTGAGTCGCAGCACCACGGTGGAACCGTCCCAGTTGCCCATCGTGCGGTTGCCGCTCACGTGCATGGCGGCCGCCACGCCGACGCCGCGCCGTATGGTGCCTCGCTGGCCGGCCGCACTGCGTGCGCGCCGGCTCGTCCAGTCCATGGCTTCGGTGCACTGGTCCAGGCATTCGCGCAGACCGGTGCTGCCGATCTTCCAGCCGTGCACCGAGGTGTCGCCAGCCTGCACCGCATTGAGCTTGTGCACGGCCACCGGGTCCAGCCCCAGCTGGCGCGCCATGGTGTCGATGTGGCTGTTGAGCGCGAACAGCATCTGCGTGCCGCCAAAGCCCCGGAACGCGCCGTGCGGCGGCGTGTGGGTGTAGACCAGCGTGGCGTGCGAGCGCACGTGCTGCAGACGGTGCATGTTGTCGCTGCGCATGGCGCTCACGTGCATCACTTCGGGTGCGAGGCCTGCGTAGGCGCCGCACTCGGCAACGATGCGCACGTCCTTGGCCACGATGCGGCCGTCGCGCTTCATGCCGAGCTTGAGCGTGATGCGCTCGGGCACGCTGCTGGGCGTGGCCAGAAAATCTTCCAGCCGGTTGTTCACCAGCCGCACCGGCTTGCCGGTCTTGAGCGCAAGCAGGCCACACACGAGCTGGTTGTCGTCCTCGACAATCTTGCCGCCGAAACCACCACCGGTCATGGTCTGCATCACCCGCACGCGCGACACCGGCAGGCCCAGCACGGTGGCGATGCGACCGCGCGCCAGGAACACGGACTGCGTCGAGGTCCAGACCTGCAGCCGCCCGTCGGCATCCTGCGCCGCCACGGTGGCCATGGGCTCCAGGTAGCCGGGGTACTGCGCATGGGTGGCATAGCTCGCCTCATGGATCAGGTCGGCTTCGGCAAAGCCCTGCTCCACGCTGCCGCGCTCGAAGCGGATCTCGTGGGCCACGTTGTTGCGGTCGGGGTGCACGCCTGGCGCCTCGTCGTCCAGCGCTTCATCGGATGTGAGGATGGCGGGCAGTTCTTCGTAGTCGATCTGGATCAGGTCAAGCGCGTCGCGCGCGATCTCCTCTGTGGTAGCCGCCACGGCGGCGACCTCCTCTCCCGCAAAACGGACCACACCGCGTGCGAGCACGGCGCGCTCCTTCTTGTGCACGCCCCATAGCGTGGCGGGCGCGTCGTCACCGGTGAGCACGGCCTTCACGCCCGGCAGCGCGCGTGCGGCCGAGGTGTCGATGGAGACGATGCGTGCGTGCGGGTAGGGGCTGCGCAGCACCTTGGCGTGCAGCATGCCGGGCAGCTTGACGTCGCCCGCGTACACGGCGCGTCCCGACACCTTGGCGCGGGCGGAGAGTTGGGGCACCTCCGTGCCCAGGGTCGAAACGCTCATGCCTTCACTCGGCCGTGATGCCGAGTTCCTTGATCAGCTTGCCCATCTGCTCGTATTCGCTGGCGTTGGTCTTGCCCAGCACGTCGGGGCCCCCCCCGGCGGGCAGCGCGCCGAAGATGGCCATCTTCTCGACCACGTCAGGCATCTTCACGATCTCGTTGAGGTGGGTGTTGAGCACCTTGATCACGTCAGCCGGCGTGCCCTTGGGTGCGAAGAAACCGTTCCAGGCACCGACCACCACGTCCTTCTGACCCTGTTCCACCAGCGTGGGGATGCCGGGTGCCAGCGGCGTGCGCCTCGCATCGGCAATGGCCAGCGGCAGCAGCTTGCCGGTGGCGAAATGCTGGGTGACCGGGCCCAGTGTGACCCAGGCCGTGGCCACGTGGCCGCCGACCACATCGGTGACCGAGGGACCGACGCCGCGGTAAGGCACATGGTTGATCTTCACGTCGGCGCTGCGGTTGAGCCATTCGGCCACCACGTGCATGGGCGACCCTGCGCCAGGGCTGGCGTAACTCAGGGCTTTGCCGCCTTTGACAGCCGCAACCATCTCGGGGATGGTTTTCACGCCGGCGCTGGGGTGTGCGACCAGCACCAGCGGCTGCGTGGCGGTCTTGATCACGGGTTCGAAGCCGTTGAGCACGTCGTACTGGTTGCCCGCCGAGAGCTTCATCACGAACGGCGCGGTGGTGAAGGGGTTGGGGGTGAACAGCAAGGTGTAGCCGTCGGCCTTGGCCTTGCCCACGAAGGCGTTGCCCACGGTGCCGCCGGCGCCCGGCCGGTTGTCGATGATCACGGTCTGCTTCAGGCGCTGCGCGAGCTTGTCGGCGAACAGGCGGGCCATGGCATCGGTGTCACCACCCGGGGGGTAGCCCACCACGACGGTGATGGGCTTGTCGGGGTAGGCCTGGGCCAGGGCGGTGCCAGCGGCCATCAGGGCGGTGGCGCTGCAGATCAGGGTCAGGGCGAGGCGGCGGGTGGGGCTCATGTCAATTCCTTCGAAAGCGTCTGGTGGATGGGAAACAGGGCGCACAAACTGGTCGACGGATCATGTTGATTGATCAACACATTGGATGTTGGGACAAAAATGTTGATCCGTCAATAGAGTTTGTTGCTTAGTCAACAAAGCAAATGGCAGGCCACCCGCACCTGGCGTTTCATCTGCTACAAACGCGGTGTCTTTCGCCATTGCCTGCCATGCCGACCAAGCCCGTCCCACGTTCCTCCTCCGCCAAGAAGCCGTCCAACCCCTGGGGCGAACTGCAACCCTGTGGCGAGGGCCTCACGGTCGACAACTTCCTCACCACGAGGCTGAGCGATGTCACCAGCCGCGCGCGGCGCAACATCACCCTGCACTACGCCACGGAGGCCGGGTTGAGCGTGTCGGAGTGGCGCATCCTGTCGCTGGTGGCACATGCGCGCGAGCTGCCTTTTGGCGAGCTGGTGCTGCAGTCCACCTCGGACAAGGCACTGGTGAGCCGCACGCTGCGTGCGCTCGAATCCCGCGGGCTGGTGGAGGTGAAACCCGATGCGGGCGGGCACCGCAAGAAGCTGGTGTGCGCCATCACCCCGTCGGGCGATGCCCTGCACGCGCAGGTCATCCCGATCGCCCGCCAGCGCCAGGCCGAAGCGATCTGCGTGCTCAGCGCCGAGGAGCGGCGCGTGCTGTTCAAGGCACTGGGCAAGCTCTCGACCTACTTCCGGGACCAGGAAGAAAAAAGGCCGCCCGGAAGGGACGGCCTTGAAGAGTAGCTACAGCGCTCCGCACCGGGGATGCGGCGGAGCCGGCTTCGCCGGTCCGCTCGCATCGCCCCCTTGAGGGGGTGACGCCGAAGGCGGCGCGGGGGTGGCCCCGTCAGTCGGCCTGGATGCCGAACTGGGTGATGACCTTGCTGAAACGCGCGTTGTCGGCGGCGTTGGTCTTGGCCAGCACGTCAGGCGAGCCGCCCTCGGGCACGATGCCCAGAGCCTTCAGGCGCTCGATCACGTCGGGCGTCTTGAGGATGGCGTTCATGTGCTCGTTGAGCGTCTTCACGATCGCGGGCGGCAGACCCTTGGGGCCGAACAGGCCCTGCCAGGCGCCGACTTCCACATCCTTCACACCGAGCTCGGCCAGCGTGGGCACCTGAGGCGCCAGCACCGAGCGCTTGGCATCGGCCACGGCCAGCATCTGCATCTTGCCGTTGGCCAGGTGCGGGGCGACCGGGCCCAGCGTCATCCACATCGTGGGCACGTGGCCACCCAGCACGTCGGTGATGACGGGTGCGGCACCGCGGTAGGGCACATGGGTCAGCTTGATGCCGCTGGCATGGTTGTACATCTCGCCCAGCACGTGCATGGGCGAGCCGCTGCCAGGGCTGCCGTACTGGAAGTTCTTGCCGGGCTGGCTGGCCAGCGCCTTGAACTGCGCGTAGTCCTTCACGCCCAGGTTGCCGCTGGCCACCAGGAACAGCGGCTGCACACCCACCTTGATGATGGGGGTGTGGTCGTTCAGCACGTCGTAGGCCACGCCGGTGCCGGTCTTGAGCACCAGCGGTGCGATGGAGAAGGTGCTGGGTGCGAGCAGCAGGGTGTAGCCATCGGGTGCAGCCTTGCCAACCATGGCCGAGCCGATGGTGCCGCTGGCGCCGGGCTTGTTGTCCACGATCACGGTCTGGTTCATGCGCTGCGACAGGCGCTCGGCGAACAGGCGGGCCATGGCATCGGTGTCACCACCGGCCGGGTAGGCCACCACGATGGTGATGGTCTTGTTGGGGTAGTTCTGCGCCAGCGCGGGCGTGGCGAGGGGGGCGATTGCGGCACAGGCCGAAGCGGCCAGCAGCAGGCGGCGGGAAAAACGCATGTATTGCTCCATCAGGGTTACAAGTCCAACACCAGGCGCTCGGACTTGCAGCCCGAAACGCACACCATCATCATCTTGTTGCTCGCCTGCTCGGCGGCGCTGAGCACGGAGTCGCGGTGGTCGGGCACGCCGTCCAGCACCTTGGTCTCACAGGCACCGCAGACGCCTTCCTCGCAGCTGTGGTCCACATCGACACCCGCCTTGAGCAGGGCCTGCAGCACCGACTGGTCGGGCGTGATCTCGATCACGCGGCCGCTGCGCTTGAGCTCGACCGAGAAGGACTTCTTCGCATCGGCGGCCGGCTTGTGCTCGACGGCCGCGAAACGCTCGATGTGCGCATCGGCATAGCCCAGGGCTTCGCAGGTGGCCACGAAGTTGTCCAGCATCACCGACGGACCGCAGGCGTAGTAGTGGCGGCCGGCGCCGGCGCGCGCACCCAGCAGGGCCTTGAGGTCGGGTGGGCCGCCCTGCTCGTCGTCGAAATGCCAGTGCACCGGCAGGCCCAGGGCATGGATGTCCTCGACGAACGCGGCCGACTTGCGCGAGCGCGCGAGGTAGACCAGCTCGCAGGATTTGCCCAGCTGCGTCAGGCGGCGTGCCATGCACAGCACCGGCGTGATGCCGATGCCACCGGCCACCAGCACGCTGTGCGTGGCGTCCTCGTGCAAGGGAAAGTTGTTGCGCGGCGCCGAGATGGTCAGCGTCATGCCCACGCGCAGCTGTTCGTGCACCGCACGCGAGCCGCCCCGGCTGGCCTTGTCCTTGAGCACCCCGACCACGTAGCGGCCGCTGTCCGTGGGCGAGTTCGACAGCGAGTAGCTGCGGCTCATGCCGTTGGGCAGGTGCAGATCGATGTGTGAGCCCGCCGTGAAGGGCGGGAACACCACGCCCTCGGTGGGGCGGAACTCGATGCTGATGATGTCCTGCGCTTCATAGCGCAGGGTGTGGACGAGGGCTTGAAGGGTTTGGCTCATGGCGCGAGTCTATGTCAGGCCTTCGCCCCCAGACGCTCGATCTGGGCCTGCGCCAGCTTCTTGAGGTGGCGGCGCAGACGCACCACGCCCAGGTCGTGCTGGTACAGGTTTTCGTGCTGGTTGGCGTCGGGCTCCATGTTCTCGATGGCCAGACGGTCCTGCTCCAGCACATGCCAGTGGCGGGCTTCCAGACGGTCCTTGTAGAGGAAACGCCAGGTGTCTCGCTGCCAGCCCTGCACCTTGCGGCAACGCCAGTGGAAAACCGACGAGGTGTTCTTCTCGGCCGGGGTGTAGCTGCCGATGATGGTGAAGTTGCCGCCAGGGCCACCGGTCTTGGGGTAGGGAATTTCCAGGCGCATGACGTGGATGCCCAGGTCCATCCATTCGGTCCAGTCGAAGTTGACGCCGCGCTGGCCCTTCTTCTCGAAGATGAAGCCGTCGGGAATGTCGCGGATCTGGAATTCGGCGGTGTTCTCACCCTCGGACATGCTGTGCGACTGCTTGTGCAGGTAGACACCGTGCATGGGGTCCATCAGGTTGTCGAGCACGTAGCGGTAGTCGCCGGCCCACTCGGTGTAGCACAGGAAGGACGACCATTCGGGCGAGGTCAGCTGCTCGGGCAGGCGCAGCGGCGGCGCCTCGTCCACATGCGGATCGGCGGCGTTGTAGAGAAAGATCGCGCCGTTGGATTCGGCGACGTGAAAGGCACGCGTCGGGCGCGAACCTTCGAGTTTGCAGCCGGGGCTGCCAGGCACCTTCACCACGGTGCCATCGCATTTCACTTCCACGCCGTGGTAGGGGCAGGCGATGCGGTCACCCAGGATGACGCCCAGAGACAGCGGCGCACCGCGGTGCGGGCAGCGGTCTTCGAGCGCGTGCACCTTGCCGCTGGCGTCGCGCCACAGTGCGATCTTGTAGCCCAGGCGGCGCAGCGAGATGGGGTCGGTCTTGACGAAAGAAGACGGACAGACCGGGTACCACAGGTCCTTGAGGCCCACTTCCAGCGTGGTGTCCACAGGATCGAGGTTGACGTTGATCGTGGCGGTGTTCATGGCAGGTCTCCTCTGAGAAGTTTCAGGCGCCCAGACGGGCCATTTCCTGCTCGAAGGACGCGGGCGTCCAGGGCTGGCCATTGGGGCCGGCCGGGCCGGCGTCGTTGAGGTAGGCCACCAGGCCTTGCAGGTCGTGGATGCCCTGCGCAAAGGCGCGCTCGAGCGAGTCCCCGAGCAGGCTTTCGTAGGCCGTGGGCGGCGACGTGCGGGTCTGGTGCGTCTCGTTGTACAGCTGACGGGTCATGCGGGTCTCCGTGGGGTGCGCTGGGTGACAGGTTATCAATGCTTGGGCTTGTCGGTCATGAAGGCACCACTGGGCGCCTCGGCACTGACCTGGCGGCGCGTGTGACCGTCGATGCCGCCCTTGATCGCCCATTCGGCGAACACGGTGGGGCCGGGCGTGAAATCGCGCGGCTGCCATTCGCCGGTGAGCTGGTCTTCGTCGGTGTAGTACTCCACGAGCGCGCCTGCGGGGCTGTGGAAGTACCAGAAGATGGCCGAGGAAACCGGATGGCGTCCCGGGCCGAGTTCGGTACCCCAGCCCTGGCGCGACATGTGCATGCCGCCACCAAAGACCTCGTGGGTGTCGCGCACGGTGAAGGCCACGTGGTTGAGGCCACGGCGCGCCTGGGGCGGCTGCAGCAGGAACAGGTCGTGGTGGCCACCTTCGGGCGCGCAGCGCATGAAGGCACCCCGATCGGGGTAGCGGTCCGACATCACGAAGCCGAAGTTGTCCAGGTAGAAGGCCGCGGTCGTGTTCACGTCTTCGGTGAAGAACACCACGTGGCCCACCTCGATGGGCGTGGCGCGTTCGTAGGCCGGGCTGGGCTGGTTGACGCGGCCGCGCTCGTTCCAGGTGTTGGTCTGCGCGCAGTCCACCTCGATGGCGCGCTTGCGCGTGACCTGGAAACGGATCGCCAGGCCGTTGGGGTCGGTGCAGCCGATGCGGCCTTCGCCCTCGACGAAGCTGGGCAGACTGGCAATGCGGCTGCGGTAGCGGGCGATGTCGGCCTCGCTCTCCACGCCCCAGACCACCTCGCGCATGGTCGGATCGGGCTCCAGGCCGGCGGGCAGGCCCGGGCGGTCGGAGTGCGCCACCACCACGCGGCAGCCGTTGAGCGTCTCGAACACGAGCTCCTGCGCCTGTTCGCTCACCAGCTTCAGACCCCAGTCGAGGAAGAAGCGGCGGCAGTTCGCCAGGTCGGCTGCGCCGTAGGTCACTTGATCGATACCCAGAACACTCATGCTGCGATCCCCGTAGTTGTTTCTGTTATGAAACAGAGTTTCTTTATCGAAACGTTAGGAGGATTATAGGGAGCGCACTTTAACGCCCACAAGGTCAAGACCCCTGGGTTTGGTCGGAAACCGACAGGCGGTGGTCAATCGTGGTCGGCACTGCGCCCGCCCGTCGGGGGGACGGTGCGGCGCACCAGCTCGGGCGAAAAGCCACGCGCCGCCAGGAAACGCATCTGGCGGGCCCGCTCGGCGGCATCGGTCGGTGGCTCGCCGAATTTCTTGTCCCAGACGGCGCGGGCGCGTTCGGCCTCGCTGCCGGCCAGTTCGGCCATGGCGTCGGCCACCAGCGCATCGGGCAGGCCACGCTGCTGCAGCTCGGCCTTGACCCGCAGCGCGCCCAGCTTGGGGGCGCGCCGGTGCACCAGGCTCTGGGCGGCGCGGGCCTCGTTCAGGAAACCCTTGGCCTGCAGTTCGTCCAGGGTGCGCTGCAGCGCGTCGGGGTCTTCGGTGTGGGCGGCGAGCTTGCGCTCCAGCTCGGCACGGGAGTGGTCGCGCGAGGCCAGCAGGCGCAGCGCGCGACCCTTGAGCGAGGGCTCGGGCTTATTCGGCATCGTCCTCGTCGGCGGCCACCGGCACGCTGCTGGGATCGAACTCGGGCAGCAGCGGCACGCCCACGGCCGCACGCACCTTGTTCTCGATCTCGTGGCGCAGCGCCGGGTTCTCGCGCAGGAACTCGCGGGCGTTGTCACGGCCCTGGCCGATCTTCTCGCCGGCGTAGGCGTACCAGGCGCCGGACTTGTCGACGATCTTGTGGGTCACACCCATGTCGATGATCTCGCCCTCGCGGCTGATGCCCTCGCCGAACAGGATGTCGAACTCGGCCGTCTTGAACGGGGGCGAGACCTTGTTCTTGACCACCTTGACCTTGGTCTCGTTGCCGATGGCGTCCTCGCCCTTCTTGATGGTGCCGGTGCGGCGGATGTCCAGGCGCACCG
>CALRLO020000049.1:0-27904 GCA_943368755.1 Synechococcus sp. UW140
TGCAGGCACCCAATGGTGGTGTGGTTCCAAAATCGGACGGACTATACACGATGACCCCGCTTCGGCATGAATCGCCCATGTGGCACCCATCTGAGCGTATCTGCCGCCGATCCTTCACCCATCTGCAGCCAACTGCCCTTTTTTATCAATTGACGGAATGGGCCGCCGGGCCCGCCGTTCGGGGCTGAAACCGCTGCCCAGACCATGTCCGACGACGACAAGACCTCCAGCACCACCACCATGGCCCTGCCCGGCCTGGGGCGGGCGCTGATCGCCGCCGGCAAGCTGCAGCAGAAGGCTGCCGAGGACATCTACGCCAAGACCCAGAGCAAGCGCAGCAGCTTCATCGCCGAGCTGGTGGGCAGCGGCGCGGTGTCTTCCCACGACCTGGCCCACACCATGTCCCAGGCTTTTGGCGCCCCGCTGCTGGACCTGGACGCCCTGGACACCCAGCGCCTGCCCCAGGGCGTGCTGGACGCCAAGACCTGCCAACAGTACCGCATCCTGGTGCTGGGCCGGCGCAACAACCGCCTGACGGTCGCCACCGCCGACCCGTCTGACCAGCAGGCGCTGGAGAAAATCAAGTTCGCCAGCCAGCTCAGCGTGGACTGGGTGATCGCCGAGTACGACAAGCTGACCCGGCTGGTGGATGCCACCACCACGTCGGCCAGCGACGCCATCGACCACATCGTCGGTGGCGAGTTCGAGTTCGATGAAGCCCACATCGAAATGGACGCGGCGGAGCCGACGGACAAGATCTCGGCAGAGGTGGAAGACGCGCCTGTTGTGCGCTTTTTGCAGAAGATGCTGCTGGATGCCTTCAGCATGCGGGCTTCCGACCTGCATTTCGAGCCGTTCGAGCACAGCTACCGGGTGCGGTTCCGCATCGACGGTGAACTGCGGGAGATCGCCAGCCCGCCCGTCGCCATCAAGGACAAGCTGGCCTCCCGCATCAAGGTGATCTCCCGCATGGACATCTCCGAAAAGCGGGTGCCGCAGGACGGGCGCATGAAGCTCAAGGTCGGGCCGGACAAGGTGATCGACTTCCGCGTCAGCACCCTGCCCACGCTGTTCGGCGAAAAGATCGTGATCCGCATCCTGGACCCGAGCAGCGCCCGCCTGGGCATCGATGCCCTGGGTTACGAGCCCGAGGAGAAGGAACGGCTGCTGGAGGCCATCTCCCGCCCCTACGGCATGGTGCTGGTCACCGGCCCCACGGGTTCGGGCAAGACCGTTTCGCTCTACACCTGCCTGAACATCCTGAACCAGCCCGGGGTGAACATCTCCACCGCCGAGGACCCGTCCGAGATCAACCTGCCCGGCGTCAACCAGGTCAACGTCAACGACAAGGCCGGCCTGACCTTCGCCGCCGCGCTCAAGGCCTTCCTGCGCCAGGACCCGGACGTGATCATGGTGGGCGAGATCCGCGACCTGGAAACCGCCGACATCGCCATCAAGGCCGCCCAGACCGGGCACATGGTGCTGTCCACCCTGCACACCAACGACGCGCCCACCACACTGACCCGCATGCTCAACATGGGCATCGCGCCGTTCAACATCGCCTCCAGCGTCATCCTGATCACGGCCCAGCGGCTGGCGCGCCGGCTGTGCCCGCAGTGCAAGCAGCCCCTGGACGTGCCCGACAAGGCGTTGCTGGACGCGGGTTTCAAGCCCGAGGAGCTCGATGGCAGCTGGAAGCCCTACCGGCCCGTCGGCTGCAACGCCTGCAACAACGGCTACAAGGGCCGGGTGGGCATCTACCAGGTGATGCCGATCACCGAGGAGATGCAGCGCATCATCCTGCGCGGCGGCAGTGCACTGGAAATCGCCGAGCAGGCGCAGCGCGAAGGTGTGCGCACACTGCGTCAATCGGGACTGCACAAGGTTAAACTGGGCGTCACTTCGCTGGACGAGGTGCTCAACAGCACCAACGACTGAGCGCGCCACCAATAAGAACCGTTCAAGAGGACCGCCATGGCAACCGCGACCAAGGACATCAAGGAGTTCGTGTTCGAGTGGGAGGGCAAGGACCGCAACGGCAAGGTCGTGCGCGGCGAGATCCGTGCGGGCGGCGAAAACCAGGTTCAGGCCTCGCTGCGTCGCCAGGGTGTCCTGCCGGTCAAGATCAAGAAGCGGCGCATGCGCTCGGGCAAGCCGATCAAGCCCAAGGACATCGCCATCTTCACGCGCCAGCTGGCCACCATGATGAAAGCCGGCGTGCCACTGCTGCAGGCTTTCGACATCGTGGGCCGGGGCAACCCCAATGCCAACGTCACCCGGCTGCTCAACGACATCCGCACCGACGTCGAGACCGGCACCTCGCTCTCAGCGGCCTTTCGCAAGCACCCGCTGTACTTCGACAACCTCTACTGCAACCTGATCGAGGCGGGCGAGGCGGCCGGTATCCTGGAAGAACTGCTGGACCGCCTGGCCGTCTACATGGAGAAGACCGAGGCCATCAAGTCCAAGATCAAGTCGGCGCTGATGTACCCGATCGCGGTGGTCGTGGTGGCCTTCGTGGTGGTCGCTGTGATCATGATCTTCGTGATCCCGGCCTTCAAGCAGGTGTTCTCGTCGTTCGGCGCCGACCTGCCGGCCCCCACGCTGTTCGTGATCGCGATGAGCGAGTTCTTCGTCGAATGGTGGTGGCTGATCTTCGGCGGCATCGGCGGCGGGCTCTATTTCTTCATGCAGGCCTGGCGGCGCAACGAGAAGGTGCAGCGCGTCATGGACCGGCTGATGCTGCGCCTGCCGGTGTTTGGCACCCTGGTCGAAAAATCCGTGATCGCCCGCTGGACCCGGACGTTGTCCACCATGTTCGCGGCAGGCGTGCCTCTGGTGGAGGCGCTCGATTCTGTCGGTGGCGCCTCGGGCAACTTCCTCTACGCCGATGCCACCGAGAAGATCCAGCAGGAGGTCTCGACCGGCACCAGCCTCACGGCAGCGATGACCAACGCCAACCTGTTCCCCTCGATGGTCCTGCAGATGTGCGCCATCGGCGAGGAATCCGGCTCCATCGACCACATGCTGGGCAAGGCGGCCGACTTCTACGAGTCCGAGGTGGATGACATGGTGGCCGGCCTGTCCAGCCTGATGGAGCCCATCATCATCGTGATCCTGGGCACCATCATCGGCGGCATCGTGATCTCGATGTACCTGCCGATCTTCAAACTTGGCCAGGTGGTGTAAGGCCCGTCAGGCGACGATGCCTCGCTGCCTCAGCGCGGCGATCTGTTCGTTGTTCAGGCCGACTTCGCGCAGCACGGTGTCGGTGTCCTGGCCCAGTGAGGGCGCATTGCGGCGGTGTGTACCGGGCGTGACGCTGAGCTTGGGCACGAAGCCTGGCACCGTGAGGTCGCTGCCATCACCCATGCGAACGGTCTGCAGCATGCCGCGCGCGGCGTAGTGCGGGTCGGCCGCGATGTCGGCCACGGTGTAGATACGGCCAGCGGGCACTTCGGCGGCGTCCAGTGCCGCGAGCACCTCGGCCACGGTGCGTTCTGAGGTCCAGGCGCCGATGGCGGCATCGATCTCGGCCACCCGGGCTACCCGACCCGGGTTGCTCTGCAGGTCGCTCGCCTGGCCCAGATCGGAGCGGCCAATGCAGTCCATCAGGCGGCGGAAGATGCTGTCGCCGTTGCCTGCCACCAGGACGTACTGGCCATCACCACACCGGTAGGCGTTCGACGGCGCGATGCCCGGCAAGGCACTACCGGCCGGGCCGCGCACGGCGCCGAAGGCACTGTACTCAGGCAGCAGGCTTTCCATGCAGTTGAACACGGCTTCGTACAAGGCCACATCCACCACCTGCCCCTGACCGCTGCGGGTGCGGTGGTGCAAGGCCATCAGCACGCCAATGACACCGTGCAAGGACGCCAGCGTGTCACCGATGCTCACGCCCACGCGCACCGGCACCCGGTCGGGTTCGCCGCTGAGGTGGCGCAGGCCGCCCATGGCCTCGGCCACCACGCCGAAGCCGGGGCGGTCGCGGTAGGGGCCGCTCTGGCCGTAGCCGCTGATGCGCAGCATCACCAGTCGCGGGTTGAGCGCCAGCAGCTCGTCGGGGCCCAGGTCCCATTCCTCCATGGCACCGGGGCGGAAGTTCTCGATCAGCACATCGGCCTCGGCGGCCAGGCGGCGCACGATGTCGCGGGCTTGCGGCTGGCGCAGGTCGAGCGCCAGCGAGCGCTTGTTGCGCGACTGCACCTGCCACCAGACCGAGGTGCCTTCCTTGAGCAGGCGCCAGGTGCGCAGCGGGTCGCCCCCGCCTTTGCCCTCCTTGGGCGGAGGCTCGATCTTGACCACATCGGCGCCAAAATCGGCCAGCGTCTTGGCCGCGAACGGGCCCGCGATCAGTTGCCCGAGTTCGACCACCTTGAGGCCGTCGAGCGGCCCGGCCACCGCAGCCATCATTTTTTCTTGGCGCCCTTGGCCGGTGCGGCCAGCAGGGCATCCAGGTTCTTCACGATCTCGGATTCGATGCGGTCCTTGAAGGCACCGAGCAGAAAGCCCAGGCGGGCATCCAGTTCGAAGCTGTCCTTGGTCACGACCAGCGTGCCATCGACCCCACTGCGCGAGAAGCTCACCTCGTCCTGGGTCTTGCCCTCGGCATAGGTGCATTCCATGCCGAATTCCTGTTCGGCCTGCTCGGCCCAGGCAAAGGCAATCTTGCGGGCCTTTGCCAAGCCGAGCGCATGGTCGCGGTGGATGTGCAGATCGGGCATGGTGTCTCCTGTCTAGTCTGTAGGGCGATTCGCCCCGAGCGCGGCGTGGCGCTCGTCCCTGGGCAGGCGGGCGAGCGAGCGCACCGCATCATAAAACCGGGCAAAGTCGCGGCCCTCGCGCTCGAACAACGCTTCGAAGCCTGGCACCTGCTCGTCGTAGGCGCGCTGGGCCGCGAACAGGGCGTTGTTGGCCTGCGCGGCCCAGGGGTCGTAACCGGCGAAACCGCCCCACCCGTCCTTGAGGGCCTGGTAGCGGGCGCGGAAATCGGCCAGCGCGGCCTGCTTGCCGGCTTCGCGTGCGCCCGCGTCGGTCTGGGCATACACCTCGGCCAGCCGGTCGCGCGTGGCGCGGGTCAGCGCACGGAAGGCGCGGCGGCGGGCATCGAAGCGTTCGTAGTCGAGCCGCGCCGCAACGCCCGCCTGCAGCGCCATCCAGCGTTCGCCACCCAGGCGTTCAACCGCTGTCGCGAAGGATTCGTTGAACACCATGTCGCCCGGCACATAGACCACCTGGTGGGCCAGTTCGTGGAACAGGATGCGGGCCAGCTCACCCTCGGGGTAACCGATGAAGGTGTTGAGCAGCGGGTCGCCACCCAGCCAGTTGGTCCAGCCCAGCGTGGAGTAGGCCGGCACCGGGTAGACCGCCACCTCGAGCTCGGTGCCCAGACTGGCCGCGAAGGCACGGGCGTCGGCCTCGGCAAAGTAGCCCCGGTAACCGACGCAGCCCGCCACCGGGAAACACCACTGCTGCAGGGTCAGCCCGTGGGGCGGCGCGGCCACCACGTTCCAGACCACCGCACGGCGTTTCAGGTCGGCGTAGCGGGTGTAGCTGGCGTTGTCGGGCAGCGCCAGCTGCTCCACCGCGAAGCGGCGCATGCGCTGTGCCTGCTCCAGGCGCTGGCGCACACCCGCTGGCGTGGTCTCCTGCGCCAGCCAGTCGTCCACCGGGCGGGCGGCCTGCATCACGGCCATGTGGCCGGTCACGGACTGCCAGTAGTAGCCCACGCCGGTGGTGGCGCTGCACCCGGCCAGCAACACGGCGACCAGCAGGCCGGACCAGCGCAGCACGCTCATGCCTTGTGCACCTCCACCAGGCAGTCGTAGAACGTGGGCGCGCGGCCCAGGTCCGTGAGGCGCTGGCTGGTGAGCTGGTTGACGTTGGTGCCGCGCAAGCCGAACTTGCGCCACCAGATGCCCAGGCCATTGACCACGCCGGGCCGGGCGCGGTCACTGACACGGGCGGCGCAGTGGTACTCGCCACGGTCGTTGAACACACGCACCACGTCGCCGTCGGCGATGCCGCGCGGGGCCGCGTCGCTGGCGTGGATTTCGAGCACCGGTTCGCGCTCGATGTCGCGCAGGCTGGTCACGTTGACGAAGCTGGAGTTGAGGAAGTTGCGCGCCGGCGGCGAGATCATGGCCAGCGGGTGGCGGGCATCGCTGCCGGGTGTCTCGAAATTGGGCAGGTGGTCGGGCAACCCATCCAGTCCCTGGGCCGCGAGGGCGGCACTGAAGAACTCGCAGCGCCCGGACGCGGTGGGGAATCGCCCCTCGGCAAACGGCGCGTCGGGCATGTCCAGCGTGGCGAAACCCCGCTCCAGCAGCTGGTTGAAATCGATCAGGCCGTCGAACGCCTGGCGGCACAGGGTCTCGTCGTCGTCCTGGAAACAGGGCTCGGTGAACCCCATGCGTGTCGCCAGCGCCCGGAAGATGGCGGTGTTGGGGCGGGCCTCGCCCAGGGGCGCGATGGCGGGCCGGTTCAGCAGCACGTCGGTGTGGCCGTAGCTGGTGTGGATGTCCCAGTGCTCCAGCTGCGTGGTGGCGGGCAGCACGTAGTCGGCGTAATCGGCGGTGTCGGTCTGGAACTGCTCCAGCACCACGGTGAACAGGTCCTCACGCGCAAAACCCTGCACCACCCGGGACGACTCGGGCGCCACCGCCACCGGGTTGCTGTTGTAGACGATGAGCGCCTGGACACGTGGGCCGAACGCGGGCGACGGCTCGCGCAGCAGGTCGTCGCCTATGGTGCTCATGTTGAGGGTGCGCGGGCGGCGATGGCCGAGCAGGTCCGGGCGCTGCAGCTCGGCCCGGCGCACGGGGTACGAGCCCGAACTGCTCAGCAGCAAACCGCCCGCCCGGTGCCGCCACGCGCCCACCAGCGCCGGCAGGCAGGCCACGGCGCGCACCGCGTTGCCTCCGCCGCGCGTGCGCTGCATGCCGTAGTTCAGGCGTATGGCCACCGGCTCGCCGCGCCTGGCGGTTTCGCCGTAGTCGCGGGCCAGCTGGCGGATCTGCTCCGCCGGCACACCACAGACGGCCGCCGCTCGCTCGGGCGGCCACTGCAGCGCGCGTTCGCGCAAGGCCTCCCAGCCCAGCGTGCGGCGGGCCAGGTAGTCGTGGTCCAGCCAGTCGTGGGTGATGAGCTCGTGCATCAGGGCCAGCGCCAGGGCCGCGTCGGTGCCCGGCAGCAGCGCGATGTGTTCGTGGCACTTCTCGGCGGTCTCGCTCTTGCGCGGATCGATGCAGACCAGGCGGGCGCCGTTGCGCTTGGCCTCCTGTGCGTGGCGCCAGAAATGCAGGTTGCTGCCGATGGAGTTGCTGCCCCAGATCAGGATCAGCCGGCTTTCGGCGAAGAACTGCACCTTCATGCCCAGCTTGCCGCCCAGCGTGTGGGTCAGCGCCTCGGCGCCGGCAGAGGCGCAGATGGTGCGGTCCAGCAGGGATGCCCCCAGGCGGTGGAAGAAGCGCGCCGCGATGGACTCGCCCTGCACCAGCCCCATGGTGCCGGCGTAGCTGTAGGGCAGGATGGCTTGCGGATCGCGCGCGGCTATGGCCTGCAGGCGGGCCGCGATGTCGTCCAGCGCGTCGTCCCAGCTGACACGCTCGAAGCGGCCACTGCCCTTGGGGCCCACGCGCCTGAGGGGGTGCAGCAGGCGTTGCGGGTGGTTCGTGCGCTCGGCGTACTTCGACACCTTGGCGCACAAGACGCCACCGGTGTGCGGGTGGTCCGGGTTGCCGGCCACGCGCACCGCCACGCCGTCGGTCACGGTGGTGATCAGGGCACAGGTGTCGGGGCAGTCGTGGGGGCAGGCGCCGCGCACCTGGACGGTCGTTGGGGCAATCATGGGGTGAATTGTGCCGCGTGGCAGCCACTGGCAACCGACGCTGCTACCATGCCCTTTTGAGGTGATCCCCCATGAAACTGATCGACAGCATCGCGACCCAGGCGGCCACCATCGCCGCTGTGCGGCGTGACATCCACGCCCACCCCGAACTCTGCTTCCAGGAAGTGCGCACCGCCGACCTGGTGGCGCAAAAGCTCACCGAATGGGGCATCCCCTTTCACCGAGGCCTGGGCACCACCGGCGTGGTGGGCATCGTCCACGGACGCGACGGTGGCAAGAGCGGCCGTGCGATCGGCCTGCGTGCCGACATGGACGCGCTGCCGATGCAGGAATTCAACACCTTCGAACACGCCAGCCGGCACGCCGGCAAGATGCACGCCTGTGGCCACGACGGCCACACCGCCATGCTGCTGGCGGCGGCGCAGCACTTCGCGAAGCACCGCGATTTCGATGGCACCGTCTACCTGATCTTCCAGCCCGCCGAGGAAGGCGGCGGTGGCGCCCGCGAGATGATCAAGGACGGCCTGTTCGAGCAGTTCCCCGTGGAAGCCGTGTTCGGCATGCACAACTGGCCGGGCATGCCGGTGGGCAGCTTTGCGGTGAGCCCCGGCCCGGTGATGGCATCGAGCAACGAATTCAAGATCACCATCCGCGGCAAAGGCGCCCACGCCGCCCTGCCCCACCTGGGCCTGGACCCGGTGCCCGTGGCCTGCCAGATGGTGCAGGCCTTCCAGACCATCATCACCCGCAACAAGAAGCCGGTGGACGCCGGCGTGATTTCTGTCACCATGATCCACACCGGCGAGGCCACCAACGTGGTGCCCGACAGCTGCGAGATCCAGGGCACGGTGCGCACCTTCACGCTGGAGGTGCTGGACCTGATCGAAAAGCGCATGGAAGAGATCGCCCGGCACACCGCGGCCGCATTCGGTGTCACCTGCGAGTTCAGCTTCCACCGCAACTACCCGCCCACCGTCAACAGCGCCGCCGAAACCGACTTCGCGCGCCGGGTCATGGCCACCATCGTGGGTGAGTCCAACGTGCGGGTGCAGGAACCCACCATGGGCGCCGAAGATTTCGCCTACATGCTGCAGGCCAGACCGGGCGCCTACTGCTTCATCGGCAACGGCGAGGGAGACCACCGCGAGATCGGCCATGGCGGCGGCCCCTGCACGCTGCACAACCCGAGCTACGACTTCAACGACGACCTGATCCCCCTGGGTGGCACCTACTGGGTGCAGTTGGCAACCACCTGGCTGAACACCGCACGATGATCAACGTCCCCGACGCCTTTTCCTCCTCGTACGCGCAGGCACGCGTCAAGTTCCTCGAAGCCGCCGCAGCGGCTGGCCTGTCCATACGCTCCCACGAGCACCCGCAAAAAGGTCGCGACGGCGAGACGCTGGCCATGGATGTGGCGTTGGATGGCTCGGCCGATGCCGGCAAGCTGTTCATCGTCAGCAGCGCCTGCCATGGTGTGGAGGGCTACTGCGGCTCGGGCGTGCAGGTGTTTGCCGCGCACGACGCCGAGTGGCGCGCGAAGGCCCGCGACGCCGGTGTGGCGGTGCTCTACATCCACGCGCTCAATCCGCACGGCTTCTCGCACGTGCGCCGGGTCACCAACGAAAACGTCGACCTCAACCGCAACTTCCAGGATTTCAGCCAGCCCCTGCCGGCCAACCCCGCCTACGACGAGATCCACGACCTGCTGCTGCCCGGGCAGTGGCCACCCACCGCCGAGAACGAAGCGGCCATCGCCGCGTGGATCGCGCGCGAGGGCCTGCCGCGCTACCAGGCCGCCGTCTCGCAGGGCCAGCACAGCCACGCCGACGGCCTGTTTTTTGGCGGCACCGCGCCGACCTGGAGCCACCGCACGCTGCGCGAGGTGCTGCGCACGCACGGCAGCGGGGCCCAACGCATTGCCTGGATGGACCTGCACACCGGCCTGGGCCCCAGCGGCCTGGGCGAACGTATCTACGCCGGCAACGACGACGATGCGGCCGTGGCGCGCGCGCGCCGCTGGTGGGATGGGGGCGGCGCGACGCCGGTCACCTCCATCTACGACGGCTCGTCCACCTCGGCCAGGCTGACCGGCCTGATGTGGACCGCGATCTACGACGAGTGCCCGCAGGCCGAGTACACCGGCATTGCGATGGAGTACGGCACCGTACCCATACTCGACGTCATCGGCGCGCTGCGGGCCGACCACTGGCTGCACCTTCACCCGGACGCGCCCGCCGCACTGCGGGCCGACATCAAGCGGCAGGTGCTGGCGGCTTTCTACACCGATACCGACGAATGGAAAGGCCAGATCGTGGCCCAGGCCCGGCAGGCGATGTTCCAGGCGGTTGACGGACTGAGCGCGCTTTAGCCAAAGCGGCGTTCGGCGATTTCCAGCAGCCCGTCGAAGATCAGGCTTTCCACCAGCTCGACCTCGTTGGACATGCTGGGCGCCATCTTCCAGCCCGCACCACCCGTCATGTAGCACAGCGGCTCCTCGCCGCTGTGGCGGCGCAGGTTCTCCACCATGCGGTGCACCGCTCCGGCAATGGCAAACGTGCCACCGCTGGTGAGCGCATCCGAGGTGTTGGTGGGAAAGTCGCAGACCTCGCCCGTGGGCACGTGCAGGCCGGCGGTACCCGACTCCAGTGCGCGCAGCATGATGCCGTGGCCCGGCAGGATGATGCCGCCGAGGAAACGGCCATCGGCGTCTATGGCTTCCACCGTGACGGCTGTGCCCACCATCACCACAATGCAGGGCCGCGCCGGGCCATGGGCCAGCAGGCGCTGGCGCGCACCGATCATGGCCACCCAGCGGTCGGAACCCAGGCGTGCGGGGTGGTCGTAGCCGTTGACCAGACCGGCCTCGGACTGGCTGGACACCACCCACTGCGGCGACACGTCCCAGAGCTCCAGCTGCTCCTGGACGCGGTGCTTGATGGCATCCCCGGCAACGATGCAGCCCAGCACGCGGTGTGGCGTCGGCAGGCTGGACCAGGCGCCTTCGGCCAGGGTCTCGATGTTTTCCAGGAACTCGGCCCCATGCGCCAGCAAACGTGCGCCAACGTGCGGGCTGTCGTACAAGGCCCACTTCAACCGGGTGTTACCTACATCCAGTGCCAGAAAACTCATGGGCGCATTATGACCAAAGGGTGACGGCGGGTTTACCCCGAGCGGTTCAGGCCTGCGAGCCGGTCAGTCGCAGCGCCGCGAGCGCCATCACCTGGGCCGAATCGACCAGTTCCTGCACGCCCACGTACTCGTCGGGCTGGTGGGCCAGGTCGAGGATGCCGGGGCCGTAGGCGATGCAGTCGTGCAGCTGTCCGGTGCGCACCACGTGTTTCTGGTCGTAGGTGCCGGGGCTGGCGATGTAGGCCGGCTCGCGCCCCAGCACGCGCGCGATGGCACGGGCCGTGGCCAGCACCACGGGCGCGTCGCGTGGGGTGGCGGTGGGCACAAAGGCCATGATGTCGCGCACGCGGTAGTCGAACCCTGGCCGGGTGCGCTGGAGTTCGTCGAGCATGTCGACGATTTCCTGCTTGACCGCATCGAGCGATTCCTCGGCGATGAAGCGGCGGTCCAGCACCGCGCGGCAGCTGTGCGCCACCACGGGCGCGGGCAGGTCGCCCATGGGGCGGCCCAGGGCATCGCTGGCGTAGCGCTGCTCCACCTGGCCTCCGTGCACGGCGTTGATGTTGAGCGTGCTCACCCGTGCGCCGGGCGGCTCCACCGGTTCGGCGGTGTGGCGCGTGCGCAGGCGGGGCATCAGCTCGGTTTCCAGCCGGTGCAGAAAGGCCGCCATGTGGCCGATGGCGCTGTCGCCCAGGAAAGGCATGGAGCCGTGTGCGATGCGCCCGCGTGTCTCCACCTCGCCCCACCACACGCCCCGGTGACCCAGGCAGATGCGGTCCACCCCCAGCGGCTCGGGGATGATGACGTGGTGCACGCGCGGGCGGCTGAAGTGGCCACGCTCGGCCAGGTAGCCCACGCCCGCGAAACCGCCCGACTCCTCATCCACCGTGCCGCTGATTTCCAGCGCACCACGCAGCGGCAGACCGGATTCGAGCAGCGCCTCGCAGGCGATCACGCTGGCGGCAATGCCACCTTTCATGTCGCAGGCGCCACGGCCATAGACCTTGCCATTGCGCAGGTCGCCCCCGAACGGGTCCACGCTCCAGCCGCTACCCGCTTCCACCACGTCGATGTGGCCATTGAAGTGCACACACTCGCCCGCTGCGCGGCTCTCGTGGCGGGCCACCACGTTGACACGCGGGTGGGCATCGCTGTCGCCCGGCGCGCCCTGGGCGCGCACGTACTCGACGGCGAAGCCGCGCCGGGCGAGCCGCTCACCCAGCAGGCGCGCGCAGGCCTCGTAGTGGTCACCCGGCGGGTTGGTGGTGGGAATGCGGATCAGCGCCTGCGTGAGCGCGACCAGTTCGTCGCGCTTGGCCGCAATGCGTTCGAGCAGGGCGTCGGTGTCCATGCGGTCAATTCTGCCGCCAGGGCAGCCCGTTGAAACGCCAGCCCCCGCGCTGCCCCCGGTGCGCGTCGGCGTTCGGATCGCCTTCGAAGCCCTCGAGGATGTTGTAGGCCTCAAGGCCCAGCTCGGTGGCGCGCCTGGCCGCCGCTATGGAGCGCACGCCGCTGCGGCACAGCAGCACCACCTTCTGGCCGGTGGGGACCGCTGCGCGCAGGCCCTCATCAAACCCCGGGTTCATGGCCATGCCGGGCCACTGCTTCCAGGCCAGCGGCACCGCGCCGGGCACAAAACCCACCCATTCGCGCTCGGCGTCGGTGCGCACGTCCACCAGCACCGCCTCGCCCGCCTGCACCCACTGCCACGCGAGCTGGGGCGACACGTCGCCGGCATAGCCGGCGGCAGCGCGCGGCTGCAGCAGCTCGGCACCGTCGGCGTCGTGGCGGATGCCGGAGGTGAGGTTGGCTGGCACGGCTTCGTCGATGCGTTTGGGTTTGGGCAGGTTCAGGCCGTTCATGAGCGCCACGAAGGCCTCCCGGCTCTTGCCAGCCACACGGGCGTTGTGGGCCTTTTCGTGTGCGATGGTGGAGTGGGTACGGCCCTTGTAATCGTGACCGGGCCAGACCGTGGTGTCGCCGGGCAAGGCGAACAGCACCTCGGTCAGGCTGCGGTAGAGGTCCTCCGCGCTGCCCGACTGGAAATCGGTGCGGCCACAACCGTCGATCAGCAGCGTGTCGCCGGTGAACACATGGCGCTCGCCGCCAGCTTCCCAGGTGTAGCTCATGCTGCCGGCGGTGTGGCCAGGCGTGTGCAGGGCATGCAGTGTCTGGCCGCCAAAGCGCAGGGTGTCCCCGTGCTGCAGCTGCACCGCAGCGGTCGTGATGCCGCAGCCGGCAGGCGCTGCCGTCCTGGCACCCGCGTGTTCCGCCAGATGTCCGGCGCTGGTGATGTGGTCGGCGTGGGCATGGGTCTCCACCGTCCAGGCCAGCTTGAGCGCGTGGTCGCGCAGCACCGCCAGGTCGCGCTCGATCTGGTCATCCACCGGATCGATGATCAGGGCTTCGCGCGTCACGGGGTCGAACAGCACGTAGGTGTAGGTACTGGAAGCGGGGTCAAACAGTTGCAGCGGTTTCATGCGGATCTCCGGTGTCAGGCCAGTCAGGCAAATTTGGACAGCAGCTCGGCCACCTCGTCGGGGGGCACATCGCCCTGTGCGATGACGCAGCCCACCAGCGAGAAGAAGGTCTTGTCCAGCGCCTTGCGCGCCGCCGCCATCTGCTGCGCCACCTTCTCGCAGTCGGTGTCGTCCTCGATCAGGCGCTGCAGGCCGCGCAGCTGCCCCTCGATGCGTTTGAGGCGCAGGACCAGCGCCTTCTTGCGCTCGGCGTCGTGCAGGTGGGCCACGGGCTTCTCCTGATGGGGTGAAAACAGGTCGACACTATACCCCATGGGGTATAAAGCCCGCAAGCGGCGTGCCTTGTCAGTGACATCATGGGGCGGCTGCGTTACCATGCACAGATTGACGTTTACGTAAACGTAAACCAAGCAACCGCCGGAGACACCATGACCGACCTGAGCGCCGAATACCAGGCACTGGCCAGCTACCGCCCCACGCACAAGGTGCGCTTCGTCACGGCCGCGAGCCTGTTCGATGGCCATGACGCGGCCATCAACATCATGCGCCGCATCCTGCAGAACATGGGCGCCGAGGTGATCCACCTGGGGCACAACCGCAGCGTGGACGAGGTCGTCACGGCCGCCTTGCAGGAAGACGCCCAGGGCATCGCCATCAGCTCCTACCAGGGCGGGCATGTCGAGTACTTCAAATACATGGTGGACCTGCTGAAGGCCCGCGGCGGCGAGCACATCCAGGTGTTCGGCGGGGGCGGCGGCGTGATCGTGCCGCCCGAGATCCGCGAGCTGCAGGCCTACGGTGTCTCGCGCATCTACAGCCCCGAAGACGGCCAGCGCATGGGTCTGCAGGGCATGATCGGCGAGATGGTGATGCGTTGCGACCGCGACCTCACGGCCTTTGCGCCGAAGGCGGTCGAGTCCATACAGGGCCATGGCGAGATGAACTGGCGCGCACTGGCGCAGCTGATCACCGCACTCGAGAACCGAAATGCCGATGCGGCGCTGGTGGCGCAGCTGCACGAGGTGGCCAGGAGCCGAAAAGTCCCCGTGCTGGGCATCACCGGCACCGGCGGCGCGGGCAAATCCTCCTTGACCGACGAGCTGATCCGCCGGCTGCGGCTGGACCAGGGCGACGCGCTGCGCGTGGCCGTGATCTCCATCGACCCATCGCGCCGCAAGAGCGGCGGCGCCCTGCTGGGCGACCGCATCCGCATGAACGCGATCGGGCCCTGGAGCCAGGGCGCGCGCGTCTTCATGCGCTCACTCGCCACGCGAGATTTCGGCAGCGAGATCAGCGCCGCCCTGCCCGACGTGGTGGCCGCCTGCAAGGCCGCCGGTTTCGACCTGGTGATCGTCGAGACCTCGGGCATCGGCCAGGGCGACGCCGCTATCGTGCCGCACGTGGATGTGCCCATGTACGTGATGACGCCCGAGTTCGGTGCCGCCAGCCAGCTCGAGAAGATCGACATGCTGGACTTCGCGGCCTTTGTGGCCATCAACAAGTTCGACCGCAAGGGCGCGGCCGATGCACTGCGCGACGTGGCCAAGCAGGTGCAGCGCAACCGCGAGGCCTTCACCACCCCACCCGACCAGATGCCGGTGTTCGGCACCCAGGCCGCGCGTTTCAACGACGACGGCGTGACCGCGCTCTACCAGGCCCTCAAGACCCGCCTGGCCGAACTGGGTCTGCCGCTGCAACCCGGCCGCCTGCCGCGGGTGGATGTGCGCCACAGCACACACCAGACCCCCATCGTGCCACCGGCACGCACGCGCTACCTGGCCGAGATCAGCGACACCGTGCGCGGCTACAAGAAGCGCGCCCGCGAACAGGCCAGGCTGGCCCGCGAGATCCAGCAGCTGCGCGAAGCCGCCCGCATGCTGGCCGAGACCAAGCCCGACCGCCCCAAGGCCGCCGAAGCCGCGATCGACCTGGCCCGGTCGCGCGAACAGCAGCAGGCGCCCGACGCCGCCAAGCTGCTGCGCCAGTGGCCCGAGATGCAACAGGCTTACGCGGGCGACGAGTACGTGGTGAAGATCCGCGACAAGGAAATCCGTACCGCGCTGACCACGAAGTCGCTCTCGGGCACCACCATCCGCAAGGTCAGCCTGCCCCAGTTTGAGGACCACGGCGAGATCCTCAAATGGCTGATGCTGGACAACGTGCCCGGCAGCTACCCCTACACCGCCGGCACCTTCGCCTTCAAGCGCGAGGGCGAAGACCCCACCCGCATGTTCGCGGGCGAAGGCGACCCCTTCCGCACCAACCGGCGCTTCAAGCTGCTGAGCGAGGGCATGCCGGCCAAGCGCCTGTCCACCGCGTTCGACTCCGTCACGCTCTACGGCAACGACCCCGACCCGCGCCCCGACATCTACGGCAAGGTGGGCAACTCGGGCGTGAGCATTGCCACGCTGGACGACATGAAGGTGCTCTACGACGGCTTCGACCTGTGCCACCCGGCCACCTCGGTGTCCATGACCATCAACGGCCCGGCGCCGTCCATCCTGGCGATGTTCATGAACACCGCCATCGACCAGAACCTGGAAAAGTTCAAGGCCGACAACGGCCGCGAGCCCACCGACACCGAAGCCGCCAAGATCCGCGAATGGGTGCTGGCCAACGTGCGCGGCACCGTGCAGGCCGACATCCTGAAAGAAGACCAGGGCCAGAACACCTGCATCTTCAGCACCGAGTTCAGCCTCAAGGTGATGGGCGACATCGCCAGCTATTTTGTGCACCACAACGTGCGCAACTTCTACTCGGTGTCCATCAGCGGCTACCACATCGCCGAGGCCGGGGCCAACCCCATCAGCCAGCTCGCCTTCACGCTGTCCAACGGCTTCACCTTTGTGGAGGCCTACCTGGCGCGCGGCATGCACATCGACGACTTCGCGCCCAACCTGAGTTTCTTCTTCAGCAACGGCATGGACCCGGAATACACCGTGATGGGCCGTGTGGCGCGCCGCATCTGGGCCGTGGCGATGAAGGAGAAGTACGGCGCCAACGAACGCAGCCAGAAGCTGAAGTACCACATCCAGACCAGCGGGCGCAGCCTGCACGCGCAGGAAATCCAGTTCAACGACATCCGCACCACGCTGCAGGCGCTCATTGCCATTTACGACAACTGCAACTCGCTGCACACCAACGCGTTCGACGAGGCCATCACCACGCCCACCGAGGACTCGGTGCGCCGCGCCATGGCCATCCAGCTCATCATCAACCGCGAGTGGGGGCTGGCCAAGAACGAGAACCCCGGCCAGGGCGCCTTCATCATCGAGGAGCTGACCGAACTGGTGGAAGAAGCCGTGCTGGCCGAGTTCGAGCGCATCGCCGAGCGCGGCGGCGTGCTGGGCGCGATGGAGACCGGCTACCAGCGCGGGCGGATCCAGGACGAGAGCATGCACTACGAGATGCTCAAGCACACCGGTGAGCTGCCCATCATCGGCGTCAACACCTTCCGCAACCCGCACGGCGACACCACGCCCGAGAAGCTGGAGCTGGCGCGCAGCACCGAAGAGGAAAAGCAGAGCCAGCTGCAGCGGCTGGCCGATTTCCACGCCCGCCACGCGGCCGAGGCGCCGGCCATGCTGGAGCGGCTGCAGCAGGCCGTGATCGAAAACGGCAACGTGTTCGAGGTGCTGATGGACGCGGTGCGGGTCTGCAGCCTGGGGCAGATCACCAGCGCGTTGTTCGAGGTCGGTGGCCAGTACCGGCGAAATATGTAAACCGAATGCCCCCACGCGCCACCGCTGCGCGGGTCGCTGCCCCCCAGGGGGCTGATCTGTCTTGGGGCGGCCCGGCGCCGGATCGCTGGGACATGGGAATCTCCACGGAAGGCCCGAGGCTGGTTATCATTTTGTAACTTTCACCGCCGTCCCCAGAAGGAAGCCCATGGCCGACAACAAATTCCGCCTCGTCACCCGCAGCGATTTCGACGGCCTGGTCTGCGCCGTGCTGCTCAACGAGCTGAACCTGATCGACGAGATCACCTTCGTCCACCCCAAGGACATGCAGGACGGCAAGGTACCCATCACCGGCCGCGACATCACCACCAACCTGCCTTATGTGGCCGCCGCCCACCTGGCGTTTGACCACCACGAGTCCGAGACCCTGCGCAACACGGGCGAACGGCCCAACCACATCATCTCGGCCACCGCCCCGTCGGCGGCACGCGTGGTGTACGACCACTACGGCGGCAAGGCGGCCTTCCCGCGCATCAGCGACGAGTTGATGGACGCCGTGGACAAGGCCGACTCGGCCCAGTACAACCGCGACGAGGTGCTCAACCCCTCGGGCTGGACACTGCTGAACTACCTGATGGATTCGCGCACCGGCCTGGGCCGCTTCCGCGATTTCCGCATCAGCAACTACGCGCTGATGATGGACCTGATCCAGTACTGCCGGGACCACAGCATCGAGCAGATCCTGGCCCTGCCCGACGTGCTCGAGCGTGTGGAGCTCTACAACGAGCACGCCGACAAGGCCAAGGCCCAGATCCAGCGCTGTGCGACCGTGCACAAGAACCTGGTGGTGCTGGACCTGCGCAACGAAGAGACCATCTACGCGACCAACCGCTTCATGATCTACGCGCTGTTTCCGCAGACCAACATCTCCATCCACCAGATGTGGGGTCTGGCCAAGCAGAACACCGTGTTCGCCACCGGCAAGTCCATCCTGGACCGCAGCAGCAAGACCAACGTGGGCGAGCTGATGCTGCAGTACGGCGGCGGCGGCCACCAGGCAGCCGGTACCTGCCAGGTGCCCAACGATCAGGCGGAAACGGTGCTCAAGGCGCTGATCGCGAAGATCAACGCCGACGGCTAAACCGCCTGTACTTGCGAGCGGCGCAGCCGTTCGCGGCTGTTGGAGAGGTGGGTGCGCATCGCCTCGCGGGCAGAGGCCGCATCCTGGTCGCGGATGGCGCGGAAGATGCGCTCATGTTCCCCGTGCACCCGCTGCAGGTAGGCCAGCCGGCCCTCCGACGCCTGCTGCGCCGTCTTGAGCCGCGTGCGCGGGATGATCATGGTGCCCAGGTAGGTCATCAGATCGGTGAAATGGCGGTTGCCCGTGGCACGCGCCACTTCCATGTGGAACTGGAAATCGGACGGCACGGCATCGGAATCGTGCGTGATGGAGTCCTGGAACGCAGCCAGCGCCTGCTCCATCACCGCCAGATTCGCGGCGCTGCGCCGCTGGGCGGCCAGGCCAGCGGCCTCGCTCTCCAGGCTGATGCGCAGCTCCAGCAGCTCGATCACGTCGGCCACGGTGGCGAAGTCTTCGGGCGCGATGCGGAAGGTGCCCACCTCGCGCGGCTCCATCACGAAGGTGCCGATGCCATGGCGCGTTTCCACCAGCGCCGAGGCCTGCAGCCGCGAGATCGCCTCGCGCACCACGGTGCGGCTGACATCGAAACGCTCCACCAGGGCCGACTCGGTCGGCAGCTTGTCACCGGGTTTGAGCCGGCCATCGCGGATGTCCTGCGACAGCGAGTCCACGATCTCAGGCACCAGCCCGCGCGGGCGCCGCACGCGGGGCGTGAGGTGAGGAGCTAGGGTTTTCACTGAGTGCATCTGAAACTCGTTGACAAGCCCAAAGGGTAACACCAAAATTCAGTTGTCTGACAACATATGACTGACGAGTGATGAGTCGCACTGTAGCAAAGCCCGCCGAAATGTCCAAGCCCCTGAAGATCCACAACACCCTGCTGCTGACCGGTGCCGCTGGCGGCCTGGGCCAGGTGCTGCGCTCGCGGCTCAAAGCCAACTGCAAGACCCTTCGCCTGTCCGACATGCGCGACTTCGGCGCGGCCCAGGCCGGCGAGGAAGTGGTGCTGGCCGACCTGGGCGATGCCCAGGCGGTGCACCGCATGGTGGCCGGCGTGGATGCCATCGTGCACCTGGGCGGCTACTCGGTCGAGGGGCCGTTCCAGCCCATCCTGCAGGCCAACATCATCGGCGTCTACAACCTCTACGAAGCCGCACGCCAACACGGCGTGAAACGCGTGGTGTTCGCCAGCTCCAACCACGTGGTGGGCTTCTACCGCCAGGGCGAAACCATCACCGCCGACGACCCGCCCCGCCCCGACGGCCTGTACGGCGTCAGCAAGGCCTTTGGCGAAGACCTCTCGCGTTTCTACTTCGACCGCTACGGCATCGAGACCGCCTGCGTGCGCATCGGCTCATCCTTCCCCGAGCCCAAGGACCGCCGCATGCTGGCCACCTGGCTCAGCTACGACGACCTGCACCGTCTCATCACCGCCTGCCTCGAGACGCCGGTGCTGGGCCACAGCATCGTCTTCGGCATGTCCGACAACGCCGTGACCTGGTGGGACAACAGCCGCGCCAAACACGTGGGTTACCGCCCGCAGGACAGCTCGGACGTGTTCCGCGAAGCCGTGTTTGCGCGCACCCCCGAGCCGGACCTGAACGATCCGGCCGCCCTCTACGCGGGCGGTGGTTTCGTGAAAGCCGGCCCCTTCTGATGAGCGCCGAGCTGATCGCCGACCTGCAGTGCGCCACCGGCGAAAGCCCGGTGTGGCAGGCTGCCGAGCAGGCGCTGTATTGGGCCGACATCCCCGCCGGCCGCCTGTGGCGCTGGCACGCGCCCAGCGGCGCGCTGGCCCACTGGCAGGCGCCTGAGCAGCTGGCCTGCTTCGCCCGCGCCGGCGAAGGCTGGGTGGCCGGACTGGAAAGCGGCATCTTCCAACTCAACGCGAAGGCCGATGGCTCGCTGGCGGCCGAACGGCTGGCCACGGCCACACACGCGCGCAGCGCCATGCGCTTCAACGACGGCCGCTGCGACCGGCAGGGCCGCTTCTGGGCCGGCACCATGCTGATGGACATGGGCGCGGCCGCGCCGGTCGGCCAGCTGTACCGCTACACCCGCGCCGACGGGCTGCGCAGTGTTCTGGATGGCTTCATCACCCCCAATGGCCTGGGCTTCAGTCCCGATGGCCACACGATGTACCTGTCGGACTCCCACCCCAACGTGCAGGCCATCTGGGCCTTCGACTACGACACCGAGACCGGCACACCCCACAACCGCCGCCTGTTCGTCGACATGAGGCCCCTGCCCGGCCGCCCCGACGGCGCTGCGGTGGACGCCGATGGCTGCTACTGGATCTGCGGCAACGACGCCGGTCTGGTGCACCGTTTCACACCCGATGGGCGGCTGGACCGCTCGCTGGCCGTGCCCGTCAAGAAACCGGCCATGTGCGCCTTCGGTGGCGCCGGGCTGGACACCCTGTTCGTCACGTCGATACGCCCCGGCGGCATCGACCTGACCGATCAGCCGCTCGCGGGCGGCGTGTTCGCACTCCATCCAGGCGTGAAGGGCCTGGAAGAGCCCCCGTTCCGGGCCTGAAGCAGGCGCCGGTCCATTCATCCCTTTCCAACCACCAACGGAGACAACCGCCATGCACACCCAACGCCGACTGCTGCTGAGCCTGACCCTGGCAGGACTGCTGCCCCTGGCCGCTCATGCGCAGAACATCGTGCTCAAGTCGCACGACACCCACCCCGCCGGCTACCCCACCGTGGTCGCCGTCGAGAACATGGGCAAACGGCTGGAAGCCGCCACCAACGGCCGCATCAAGATCCAGACCTTCCCCGGCGCCGTGCTCGGCCAGGAGAAGGAAGCCGTCGAACAGACGCAGCTCGGCGCCATCCAGCTCGCGCGCATCTCGCTGGGCGTGATCGGCCCGGTGGTGCCCGAAGTGGACGTGTTCAACATGCCCTTCGTGTTCCGCGACATCACCCACATGCGCAAGGTCATTGACGGCGCCGTGGGCCAGGACCTGCTCGACAAGGTCACCGCCTCCCCCGCCCGCCTGGTGGGCCTGGGCTGGATGGACGGCGGCTCGCGCAGCCTCTACACCAAGAAGCCGGTTCGCACCCCCGCCGACCTCAAGGGCGTGAAGGTCCGCATGATGGGCAACCCGCTGTTCGTGGACACCATGAACGCCATGGGCGGAAACGGCATTTCCATGGCCTACGGCGAGGTGTTCACCGCACTGCAGACCGGCGTGATCGACGGCGCCGAGAACAACCCGCCCAGCTACTTCACGGCCAACCACTTCAACGCCGGCGCCAAGTACTACACCCAGACCAACCACCTGATCATCCCCGAGATCCTGGTGATGTCCAAAGTGGCCTGGGACAAGCTGTCCGACGCCGACAAGGCCCTGGTCAAGCGCGCCGCCCGCGAAGCCCAGATGGACCAGCGTGCCCTGTGGGACAAGAGCGTCGAGGAGTACACCGGCAAGCTCAAGGCCGCCGGTGTGGAGTTCATCAACGTGGACAACAAGCCCTTCTATGACGCCACCGCCCCGGTGCGCGCCAAGTACGGCGCCAAGTTCGGCGACCTGATGCAACGCATCGCCGCGGTCCAGTAAGTCTTCCCTGTCTCCCGGTCCTGACCACCGTGCCCGTGCGCACGGTGGCGGGGCCCACTCACCCCGAAGACCATGAACGAATCCATTCACAAAGCCCTGGATGTGCTCTACAGCTGCTGCATCTGGATCGCGGGCAGCTGCATCCTGGTGATGTCGCTGATCATCCCCTGGGGCATCTTCACACGCTACGTGCTCGGCACAGGTTCCCAGTGGCCCGAGCCCATCGCCATCCTGCTGATGGTGGTGTTCACCTTCCTCGGCGCGGCCGCCGCCTACCGTGCGGGCGCCCACATCGCCGTGGCCATGCTGACCGACCGCCTGCCCCAGGGCCTGCGCCGGCAATTGCGCGGCCTGGTGCACCTGCTGATGCTGGCGGTCAGCGCTTTCATGATTTTTTACGGCACCCGTCTGTGCATGGGTACCTGGGGCCAGTCCATTCCCGAACTGCCCTGGCTGCCGGTTGGCCTCACCTACGTGCCCCTGCCCCTGGGTGGCCTGGTGACGCTGCTGTTCGTTCTGGAGCACGTGCTGGTGGGCGATGCGTCCCAGCGCCGTGTGGTGACTTTCGACTGGGCGACCGATCACGGCGCCTCCACTGAAGAAAAGGCCGCGTGATGGACGCCGTCATCCTGCTGGGCAGTTTCCTGGTGCTGATCCTGATCGGCACCCCCGTCGCCTACGCCATGGGCATCTCCGCACTCATCGGTGCCTGGTGGATCGACATCCCGCTGGACGCGGTGATGATCGCCATCGGCAGCGGCGTCAACAAGTTCTCGCTGCTGGCCATCCCCTTCTTCGTGCTGGCCGGCGCCATCATGGCCGAGGGTGGCATGGCGCGCCGCCTGGTGGCCTTTGCCAACGTGCTGGTGGGCTTCATCCGGGGTGGCCTGTCGCTGGTCAACATCCTGTCCTCCACGTTCTTCGGTGCCATTTCGGGCTCGTCCATGGCCGATACCGCTTCGGTCGGTTCGGTGCTCATCCCCGAGATGGAGAAAAAAGGCTACCCGCGCGATTTCGCCACGGCCGTCACGGTCAGCGGCTCGGTGCAGGCCATTCTCATCCCGCCCAGCCACAACGCGGTGATCTACTCGCTCGCCGCTGGTGGTTCGGTTTCCATCGCGGCGCTGTTCGTGGCCGGGGTGTTCCCGGGCCTGCTGCTGGGCGGCACGCTGGCGGTGCTGTGCCTGATCATGGCCAAGAAGCGCAACTACCCCAAGGGCGATGTGATTCCGCTGCGCCAGGCCATCAGGATCTCGATCGAGGCGCTGTGGGGCCTGATGACCATGGTCATCATCCTCGGCGGCATCCTGAGCGGTGTGTTCACCGCCACCGAATCGGCGGCCATTGCGGTGATCTGGGCCTTCTTCGTCACCATGTGCATCTACCGCGACTACAAGTGGCGCGAGATGCCCAAGCTGGTCCACCGCACGGTCAAAACGCTTGCCATCGTGATGGTGCTGATCGCCTTCGCGGCCAGCTTCGGCTACGTGATGACGCTGATGCAGATCCCGCTGAAGATCACCACCTTCCTGACCACGCTGTCGGACAACCGCTACGTGCTGCTGGGTCTGATCAACATCCTGCTGCTCGTGCTCGGCACGCTGATGGACATGGCGCCGCTGATCCTGATCCTCACGCCCATCCTGCTGCCGGTGGTGAAGATGATCGGCGTGGACCCGGTGCACTTCGGCATGATCATGATGGTCAACCTGGGCATAGGCCTCATCACCCCGCCGGTGGGTGGCGTGCTGTTCGTTGGCAGCGCCGTGGCCAAGCTGCCCATTGAAACCGTGGTCAAGGCCCTGATGCCCTTCTTCGCCGCCATGCTGCTGGTGCTGGCCGCGGTGACCTACATCCCCGCCATTTCGCTGTGGCTGCCCAGCGTGGTGCTGTGAACCCATGACCTCTCACGCCATCCGTCACGTCCGCGTCACGCCCATCGCGTTTCGCGACCCGCCGCTGCTCAACGCGGCGGGCATCCACGAACCGTGGGCACTGCGCTCCATCATCGAGATCGAGACCGCCTCGGGCCTGGTGGGCATCAACGAGAGCTACGGCGACCAGCCCATGCTGGACGCCCTGGCCAAGGCCGCACCGGCACTGCAAGGTCTGTCGCCGTGGGCGCTCAACGAGATGGAAGCGCGCGTGGCCGCGCTGGTCACGCCGCCGCAGACATCGTCGGAGTTCCTGGGTCAGCAGATCTCGCTGGCGCCAGGCACCCATGTGTCCAAGACGGTGGCCAAGGTGATCAGCGCGTTTGAAGTGGCGATGCTCGACCTGCAGGGCCAGCTGGCCAACGCGCCGGTGGTGGACCTGCTGGGCGGCGCCGCGCGCGACCGCGTGCCGTTCTCGGCCTACCTGTTCTACAAGTACGCCGAACACATCGACAAACCCTACGCACCCGATGCCTGGGGCGAGGCGGTGACGCCCGAACAGCTGGTGGCGCAGGCCCGTCGCATGATCGGCCAGTACGGCTTTCAGAGCATCAAGCTCAAGGCCGGCGCCCTGCAACCCGAGGAGGAAGCAGCCGGCATCCTGGCGCTGGCCCAGGCTTTCCCGGGCACACCGCTGCGCATCGACCCCAACGGCAACTGGACCGTGGCCACGAGCCTGAAGATCGTGCAGCAGCTGCGCGGCGTGCTGGAGTACTACGAAGACCCCGCCCCCGGCCTGGAGGGCATGGCCGCCGTGGCGCGCGAGTGCGACGTGCCGCTGGCCACCAACATGGTGGTGACCGACTTCCCGGAGTTCCGCCGCAACGCGGACATGGGCTGCCCGGTGAAGGTCGTGCTGAGCGACCACCACTACTGGGGCGGCCTGCGTGCCACCCAGCAGCTGTCCACGCTGTGCCGCACCTTCGACCTGGGGCTGTCCATGCACAGCAACTCGCACCTCGGCATCAGCCTCGTGGCCATGACCCACCTGTGCGCCAGCGTGCCGCAGCTGACCTACGCGTGCGACACCCACTACCCCTGGCAGGACGAGGAAATCGTCACCGGCGGCCGGCTCACCTTCGACAACGGCAGCCTGCGGGTGCCCAACGGCCCGGGTCTCGGCGTGACCATCGACCGCGAGGCCCTGGCCCGCCTGCACGACAACTACCAGCACTGCGGCATACGCAACCGCGACGACCTGGGCCAGATGCGCAAGTACGACCCGGCCTTCACCGGCCACCAACCACGCTTCTGAGACCGCGCACGTTCCGCCACCCACCACAAGGAGACACACCATGCAACGCCGAACCCTCATCCAGGCCGCCGCCGCTGGCGTGGCCACCAGCATGGCCAGCCTGCCCGCACTCGCCCAGGGCACCTGGCCCACGGCCAAGCCCATCACCTACGTCGTGCCGTTTCCGCCCGGCGGCAACACCGACACGCTCGCACGCCTGATCGCGCCCGCGCTGTCCACCGCACTGGGCACGCCCGTGGTCATCGACAACAAGGGCGGCGCCGGTGGCAGCGTGGGTTCGGCCGCTGCGTCCCGTGCCCCCGCCGATGGTTTCACCCTCCTGGGGGGCACCATCAGCTCGCACTCCATCAACGTCAGCCTCTACACCACGCCCATCGGCTACGACCCGGTGAAATCGTTCACCCCCGTCGCGATGCTGGGCTCGGGCCCGCTGGTGCTGGCAGTGCCCGTGTCCAGCCCTTACAAAACGCTCAACGACGTGCTGGCCGGCAGCAAGGCCAAGAACGGCGGCCTGTCCTCGGCCTCGCCGGGCATCGGCACCTCGCCGCACATGGCCCTGGAGCTGCTGGCCTTCCAGTCGGGTGTGAAGTTCACGCATGCGCCTTACAAGGGCTCCGGCCCTGCCGTGCAGGACCTGATCGGCGGCCAGGTGGACATGATGTTCGACACCTCGCTGATCGTCGGCCCGCACATCCAGTCCGGCAAGCTGCGCGCGATCGCGGTGACCAGCTCCAAGCGGCTGGAGTCCCTGCCAGACGTGCCCACCATCGCCGAAGCCGGCCAGAAAGGCTTCGACATGGGTTCCTGGCAGGCCGTGTTCGCGCCCGCCGGCACGCCCAAGGCCATCGTGGACCGGCTGCACGCCGAGATCATGAAGATCGTGGCCACGCCCGACGTGCAGGCCCGCCTCAAGGGTTTCGGCATGGTGCCCTCCACCATGACGCCCGCCGAGCTGGGCGAGTACCAGAAGGCCGAAGTGGCCAAGTGGGCGCAGGTCATCAAGGCAGCCGGCATCAAGGCCGAGTGAAGCCAGGCCAAGTGAAAGCTGACCGTGCATGAATGACCGTCCGACCATGAGCCAGCCCGCCCCCCTGCGTATTGCCATGCACGACGCCGACAACGTGGCCATCGTGGCCAACGATGGCGGCCTGCCGGCGGGCACGGCGTTCGATGATGGCCTGGTGCTGGTCGACCAGGTGCCGCAGGGCCACAAGGTCTCGCTGCGCCCCATTCCCGCCGGGACCGAGGTGTTGCGCTACGGGGTGGTGATCGGCCATGCCCTGAAAGACATCCCGGCCGGCGCCTGGGTACACGAGCGCCTGCTCGACATGCCGCAGGCCCGGGGCCTGACCGGCCTGCCCGGCCCGGTGGCCATCCCGGCACTGCCGCCGCTGGAGGGCCACACCTTCGAGGGCTATCGCAACGCCGACGGCAGCGTGGGCACGCGCAACCTGCTCGCCATCACCACCACGGTGCAATGTGTGGCCGGCGTGCTGGAGGTGGCGGTGCAGCGCATCCGCGAGGAGCTGCTGCCGCAGTACCCCAACGTCGATGGCGTGGTGGGCCTGGAGCACAGCTACGGCTGCGGTGTGGCCATCGAGGCGCCAGGCGCCGAAATCCCCATCCGCACCATCCGCAACATCGCGCTCAACCCCAACTTCGGCGGCGAGGTGATGGTGCTCAGCCTGGGCTGCGAGAAGCTGCAGCCCACCCGGCTGCTGCCCGAGGGCAGCATCCCGCTGCACGACGGGCGTGCACCGGCGGTGGTGACGCTGCAGGACCCGGCCCACGTGGGCTTCATGTCCATGATCGACAGCATCCTGCGCCAGGCGCGGGTGCACCTGGAGCGCCTGAACCGCCGCCGGCGCGAAACCTGCCCGGCCTCCGATCTGGTGGTGGGCGTGCAGTGTGGCGGCAGCGATGCGTTTTCGGGCGTGACCGCCAACCCCGCCGTGGGTTTTGCCACCGACCTGCTGGTGCGCGCCGGCGCCACCGTGATGTTCTCCGAAGTGACCGAGGTGCGCGACGCCGTGGCCCAGCTCACCCAGCGCGCGGCCACACCCGAGGTGGCCGAATCCATCGTGCGCGAACTGGACTGGTACGACCGCTACCTGCAGCGCGGCGCGGTGGACCGCAGCGCCAACACCACGCCGGGCAACAAGGCCGGCGGCCTGTCGAACATCGTCGAGAAGGCCATGGGCTCCATCGTCAAATCGGGCAGCGCGCCCATCGCGGGCGTCGTGCCCCCGGGCGAGCGCGTGACCACGCGCGGCCTGAACTTTGCCGCCACCCCGGCCAGCGACTTCATCTGCGGCACGCTGCAGCTGGCCGCCGGCATGAACCTGCACGTCTTCACCACCGGCCGTGGCACCCCTTACGGCCTCGAAGCCTGCCCGGTGGTCAAGGTGGCCACCCGCACCGAACTGGCACAGCGCTGGCACGACCTCATGGACATCGACGCCGGCCGCATCGCCAGCGGCGAGGCTTCCATCGAGGACATCGGCTGGGAGCTGTTCCGCTGCCTGCTGGCCACCGCCAGCGGCAAGAAAACCTGGGCCGAGCACTGGAAGCTGCACAACGACCTCGTGCTGTTCAACCCGGCCCCCGTGACCTGAAACCCATCCCTTCACATTCACCTGCGATCCACCAGCGAGCGACCATGCAATACACGCCCCAAGACCTCAAGACCATCATGGGCCACGGCCTGTTGTCCTTCCCCCTCACGGACTTCGACGCCGATGGCACCTTCAACCCCAAGGGCTACGCCGAGCGACTCGAGTGGCTCGCCCCCTACGGCGCCACCGCCCTCTTCGCCGCCGGCGGCACCGGCGAGTTCTTCTCCCTCACCGGCTCCGAGTACCCCGC
>CALRLO020000050.1:0-26863 GCA_943368755.1 Synechococcus sp. UW140
ATGCAGAACGCCATGCGCCTGGGCGCACAGGGCATCAAGATCATGTCCGCCGGCCGTCTGAACGGCATCGAGATCGCCCGTACCGAGTGGTACCGCGAAGGCCGTGTGCCCCTGCACACCCTGCGCGCCGACATCGACTACGGCACCTCCGAAGCCAAGACCACCTACGGTGTGATCGGCGTCAAGGTGTGGGTCTACAAGGGTGACACCCTGGGCCGCAACGACGCCCCTTCGCTGGACAGCACCCCGCGTCCCGAAGAAGAGCGCCGCCCGCGTGGCCCGCGCCGTGATGGCGCCCGTCCCGGTAGCGACCGCCCGGCCCGTGGTGGCCGCCGTCCCGCCGGCAGCAACGCCGCGCCTGCCGATGGCAGCGACAAACCCGCCGAAGCCACTGCTGGTGAGGCACGACCCGCCGTTAAGCGCGTTCGCAAAGACGCACCCGCAGGGGCACCTGCGGACGGCAAAGGAGAATAAACATGCTGCAACCTGCTCGTCGCAAGTACCGTAAGGAGCAAAAAGGCCGCAACACGGGCGTCGCCACCAGTGGCGCCACCGTGGCCTTTGGCGACTTCGGTCTGAAGTCCACCGACCGCGGCCGTCTGACGGCCCGCCAGATCGAGGCCGCGCGTCGCGCGATCTCCCGTCACGTCAAACGTGGCGGCCGCATCTGGATCCGCGTGTTCCCGGACAAGCCGATCTCCAAGAAGCCTGCCGAAGTCCGCATGGGTAACGGTAAAGGTGGCGTGGAGTACTACGTGGCCGAAATCCAGCCCGGCAAGGTGCTGTACGAAATCGTTGGCGTGCCCGAAGAGCTCGCCCGCGAAGCGTTCGCCCTGGCCGCCGCCAAACTTCCTCTGCGCACCACGTTCGTGGCGCGCATGCTGGGTCAGTGATTCAGGAGAACATGAGATGAAAGCTGCTGAACTCCGCCAGAAGGACGTCGCCGGCCTGGAAGCCGAAGTGAAGAGCCTGCAGAAGGCCCATTTCGGCCTGCGCATGCAGAAGGCCACCCAACAGCTGGGCAACACCGGCACGCTGCGTTCCACGCGTCGCGCCATCGCCCGTGCGAAAACCATCCTTGCTGAAAAGCAAGCCGCCAAGTAAGGAGTGACCATGACGGAAGCCAAAACCTCCCTCAAGCGCACCTTGATTGGCAAGGTGGTCAGCGACAAACGCACCAAGACCGTGACCGTGCTGGTCGAGCGTCGCGTGAAGCACCCGATCTACGACAAGATCGTGATCAAGTCCAGCAAGTACCACGCCCACGATGAAAAGGGCGAGTACAAGATGGGCGACCTGATCGAGATCTCGGAAAGCCGCCCGCTGTCCAAGACCAAGAACTGGGTTGCCACCCGCCTTGTGCAAAAAGCCGAGCTGGTGTGATGCCTGTTCAGGTCCTCACCGGCCTGACAATGAAAAACGACCGACAATGTCGGTCGTTTTTTTTCGTCCTTTCATTTCCCCGTTCAAACCCCAGGAGACCCTCATGATCAAGATCGGTGACAAGATTCCCGCAACCACGCTGATGGAGTACAGCGAAGTCGAGGGCAATGGCTGCAGCCTTGGCCCCAACCCGGTCGATGTGGCCAAGGCCTCCGCGGGCAAGACGATTGCGCTGTTCGCTTTGCCAGGTGCCTTCACGCCCACCTGCTCGGCCAAACATGTGCCGGGTTATGTGGAGAAATTTGCCGAGTTCCAGGCTGCCGGGGTGGATGAAATCTGGTGCCTGAGCGTCAACGATGCGTTCGTGATGGGTGCCTGGGCGCGCGACCAGAAGACCGGTGGCAAGGTGCGCATGCTCGCCGATGGCAGCGCCGACTTTGCAAAAGCCACGGGCCTGACGCTGGACCTGACCGCACGCGGCATGGGTCTGCGCAGCAACCGGTACTCCATGCTGGTGAAGGACGGTGTGGTGGCCAGCCTCAACGTCGAGGGCCCCGGCAAATTCGAGGTCAGCGACGCAGGGACGCTGCTCGCGCAAGCCAAAGGCTGATGAGCTGCCAGCCGAGCCTTACAGCTCGGCCTTGAGGTAGTGCGCCCCCGCGAGGGGGTTGTGGTAGTACGGCGCGACCTCCACGAAGCCCAAATCTTCGTAGAGGGCGCGCGCCGACTCCATGTCGTCGAGCGTGTCGAGCAGCACGCAGTCGTACCCCGCCTGACGGGCCAGATCCATGATGCGTTCGGCCAGCTGGCGACCCAGGCCCAGGCCGCGAAAAGCGCGGCGAACGAAGAGCCGTTTCATCTCGCAGGCGTTGACATGGTCGGTGTTGACCAGCGGGCGCAACGCACAGCAGCCGGCTGCTTCGCCGTCCACCGAGGCCAGCAGCAGGGCGCCCATCGGTGCGGCGTATTCGCCGGGCAGTTCCTGCAACTCCTGCTCGAAGTTCTGAAAACACAGGTCCACACCCAGGCTCTGCTGGTATTCAACGAACAGGGCACGCACCGCCTCGAGCCCTGCGTCGGACTCGACCAGTTGAATTTGCGCCTGGGGCGGCGCGTCGGGTTCTGGCATGGCCGGACTATAACAAGCCAGTTTCAGAAGGCTGCAGCGCCCAGCCGGTGCACCCAGACAGCCACGGCCGTGCATCCGACTGCCAGCACCAGCGCAACGCCCCGTTGTGCCCACCCATCACGCGATGACGGCAGGGCGGCCTCGACGGGCACGTCACCGGTGAACATGGGGCGCACCAGGGTCTGGCGTTTCACCCGTGTGTAGTACACGATGGCCAGCAGGTGCAACACCACCAGGCCCACGACCAGCCACTGCCCCCAGGCCTTGTGGTAACTGGAGGCCAGGTCCACCCATTCGCTGGGGACCTGATTGACCAGCGGGCCGGCGTGGAAGATGGCGTCATCGGTCATCAGGCCGCTGCCCACCTGCACAGCCAGCACCAGCAGCATGGCCACAACGGAGAGGGCCGCCAGCGGCGAGTGACCCACGGTGGCGCCCGGCGCACGCCATTGGCGCCAGATCGCGGCGGGCCCCTTGACGAAGGTGGCAAACCGCGACCAGTGCCCACCCACAAAACCCCAGATCAGCCGGAAGGCGAGCAGCGCGAGGGCGACGTGCCCCAGCACGAGGTGCCAGTCCATCCAGGCGCCGCCGACCTTGGCCGTGACCACCAGTGCCACGACCACCACGGCCAGTGCCCAGTGAAACAGACGGGTGGGCAAATCCCAGACGCGCAACTTGGTCATAGAAGACTCTCAGAACGTTGTGACCCGGTTCGATAGACTGAAGCCGGTTGGAACCCGGATGGCTCCTGCGCGATCAGCACAGGGTCGGACGACCGACAACCACCACCCCACAGGAAAAAGGAAACCCATGAAAATCTTAGCCAGTCTGGCGGCCGCAGGTGTTGCGCTTACGCTGTCCTTCACGGCAGCTGCGCAGTTCAAATCGCCCGAAGAAGCGGTCAAGTTCCGCAAGGACACGCTGTCGGAGATGAACAAGAACTTCCGCCCGCTGGGTGCCATGGCCAAGCCGGGCGCCGTTTGACGCCAAACTGGCACAGGAGCATGCGTCGGCCGTGGAAGAACTGAGCAAGAAGCCCTGGGTGGCGTTCACGCCCAACACCGAGGGGGTGGGCGGAACCAAAGCGCGGCCCGACATCTGGATGGACAACGCCAAGTTCAAGCAGGCGTCGGAGACGCTCATGGCCGAAACGACCAAACTCAGCGCCGCCGCCAAGACGGGAAACCTGGATCAGGTCAAGGCCGCAGTGAACAACACTGCCGCTTCCTGCAAGGCCTGCCACGACAACTTCCGCAACTGAGCGTCAGCCCTTGGCCAGCAGCTGTTCCAGCAGCTGGTGCAGGGCCGCAAAGTCGGGCTCGCCCACGTAGCGCTTGACGATGCGGCCCTGCTTGTCCACCACGTACGTGGTGGGCGTGAGCTTCACGTCACCCCAGGCTTTGGCCACTTCTCCGGTGTTGTCCAGTGCCACCTTGAACGGGAGCTGGCGCGTCTGGGCGAAGTTGGCCACCCATTGCGGGGGGTCGTATTCCATGGCAACGGCCACCGTTTCCAGACCCTGGTCGTGGTACTTGTTGTAGGTGGCCACGATGCTGGGCATCTCCTTCACGCAGGTCACGCAGGTGGTGGCCCAGAAGTTCACCAGCGTGACCTTGCCTTTGAGGTCGGCGGTGTTGAGGGTCTGGCCGTCCAGCAGCACAAAGCGGGACTCGGGGGCGCTGTCGCCGCCGGTACAACCGGCCAGAAAAGCGGTCGCGGCCAGCAGCCCGGTGGCCACCAGGCGGCGTCGGCTTGAAGAGAAAAAACGTATCATGCTTGGCATCTAGCTACAGACGGGAGAACACGCCATGTTGCGTCGCCAGTTTAACCAAGGGTTGGTCGCGGGAGCGGCCGTGTGGGCTTGGCAGCCGGCGGTGGCACAGAGTCTGGCCGGCATCACCGACCGCGAAGCCTCTGACGGCTTGCGGGCGGCACTGGAGAAGGGTGCGCTGGTGGCGGTCTCCGTGTTAGGCAAAGCCGATGGATTCCTCGGCAACCCGAAAGTTCGCATTCCTTTGCCGGGTTTTCTGGAAGATGGCGCCAAGCTGCTGAAGGTGACCGGTCAGGGCAAGCGGGTGGACGAGCTGGTGACCAGCATGAACCGCGCCGCCGAAGCGGCCGTGCCGCTGGGCAAGGACCTGCTGGTCAAGGCGGTGCGCAACCTCAGCGTCGACGACGCCCGCCGCATCCTGACCGGTGGCGACAATTCGGTGACCACCTTCTTTGCCGACAAGACCCGTTCGCCGCTGTCCGAGCTGTTCCTGCCGGTGGTCCAGCGCGCCACCGAGGGTGTGGGCCTGGCCGACAAATACAACCGCGTGGCTTCCAAGGCCTCGGGTCTGGGCCTGCTCAAGCCGGAAGAATCCAACATCCAGCGCTACGTGACGACCAAGACGCTGGACGGCCTGTACCTCATCATCGGTGAGGAGGAGCGCAAGCTGCGCCAGGACCCGGTGGGCGCAGGCAGTGCGCTGCTCAAGAAGGTGTTCGGCGCCTTGAAATAGGCCCACCCCAACTGCCATTGGTTGTGGTCATTTCAGCTGCTGGCGAGCGTTGGTGAGACGCTGGTCGAGGTAGCTGCCGTAGAAATCCGGCGAGGCCAGGCCCACCAGCCGCTCGGCCAGTTCGCGGCCGTTGGCATCGAAAAACAGCACCGTGGGCGTGAAACGTGCCTTCCAGCCGCGCACCACATCGGCCGCCGTGGTGGTGGTGCCACCGAAGTCTTGCAGCGGCGTGGTCTTGTCCATCACGTCCAGCTGCACGGCAACTACACCCTCGTCGCGCCGCATCGGCCCCAGGTAACGGCTGCGCACCAGCTCGCAGTAGGGGCAGCCGGTCAACGTGGTCATCACCACCAGCGGTTCACCCCGGGCCTGCGCGGTCTGTGCGACGGCGCGCAGCGAGGCGGGTTGGGGCAGCAGCGGAGAAGGGGGGGTGCTCATGGGCTGGGCAGCTTAGCGCAACTGGGGCCATGCGGCATGCGGGGGATTGCGGCTACCATCGCTCGGTCCCCGCCCTGCCCCATTGTTGTGCATCCGTCTGTCCCGTCACCGTTTCGCCTGACTGTCGCCGCGATGCTGCTGGCGCTGCTGGCCTGCACCCCGACCTTCAACTGGCGGCAGGTGCGCGCCGAGCCGGCACCAGCCAGCGTGCTGATGCCGTGCAAGCCCGAGCGCGGCGAACGCCACGTGGCCATGACCGAGGCCGGCACCGATTTGCGCCTGATGCGTTGCGAGACCGGCGGCCTCACCTTTGCACTGGCCTGGGCACGGCTGACCCCGCAAGACGATCGCGAGGCCGTGCTGCAGCGCTGGCACCGCGCCAGCCTGGCCAGCTGGCAGGCGCCCGAAACTGCGCTGGCGCCCCCGCCTGCCGACGCCCGCCCCGGTTTGCGCCACCGCTGGGAGGGTACGGGGCGCAACCACCGCGGCGAGCCGCTGCCGCTGCGTGTCGCCTACTTCGCGCAGGGTGACTGGGTGTACCAGATGCTGGTGGCCGGCGTGCCACGTTCCGAGGAACCTGTGGTCACCTTCATGGACTCCCTGCAATGACCGATCTCACCTTGCCCAAACGCACCGCCATTGCCGTGTTCCTCGCGTTCGCGCTGGCGTATTTCCTGTCGGCGCTGGTGCGTGCCATCACCGCCACCCTGTCGCCCACGCTGAGCGCCGAATTCTCGCTGCACGCGCGCGACCTCGGCTTGCTGGCCGGTGGCTACTTTCTGGGCTTTTCGGCCACGCAGCTGCCATTGGGCAACTGGCTCGACCGCTTCGGCCCCAAGCGCGTGATCCTGGGGTTCCTGGCGGTGGCCGTGGTGGGCTGCGTGGCTTTTGCGCTGGCCACCAGCTTCAGCGGCCTGCTGGCCGCACGGGTCCTGACCGGCATGGGCGTGAGCGCCTGCCTGATGGCGCCCCTGACCGGCTACCGCCGCTGGCTGGCACCGGCCACTCAGCTGCGGGCCAACTCGTGGATGCTGATGACCGGCTCGCTGGGCATGCTCGCGTCGACGCTGCCGGTGCAATGGCTGATGCCGCTGACGGGCTGGCGTGGCCTGTTCTGGGGACTGGCCGCGCTGGTGTTGCTCTCCATGGCGGTGCTGGCCTGGCGGGTGCCAGCCTGGGAGTCCCAGGCGCCAGCGGCCGACGAGCCCGCCGTGCCGGCCGGCTACGGCCAGGTCTGGCGCCACCGTTACTTCCAGAAAATGACCCCGATCGGCTTTTTCAACTACGGCGGCATGGTGGCCATGCAGACGCTCTGGGCCGGGCCATGGATGGTGAGGGTGGCGGGCTACACGCCCGACCAGGCGGCCTTCGGCCTGTTCTGCATCAACGCTTCCATGCTGGTGGCGTTCTGGACCTGGGGCATGGTCAATCCCACGCTGGTCAAGCGGGGCCTGAGCGCCGAAAAGCTGATCGCCTGGGGCCTGCCGCTGAGCTTTCTGGTGCTGGCGGCCAACATTGCGCTGGGCGCGCAGGTGGGCTGGCCGGGATGGGCGCTGTTCTGTGTGGTGAGCACCTTCGTCTCGCTGTCGCAGCCCGCGGTGGCACTGGCGTTCCCGTCGGCGCTGGCCGGGCGGGCGCTCTCGGCCTACAACCTGGTCATCTTTTCGGGCGTGTTCGTCGTGCAGTGGGGCATAGGCCTGCTGATCGACGCCTTCCTGGCGCTGGGCTGGTCCACCGTGCAGGCCTTCCAGGCCGCGATGGGCGTGTTCCTGTTTGCCTGTGTCGCGAGCTACGGCTACTTCCTGGCGGTGCGTGCCCACGGGCAGCTGGATCCGCCGGAGCGGGTGGCCGGCTCCCGATAAACTCCGCACCATGAACGGCATCCTCATCGTGGCGCACGCTCCGCTGGCATCGGCCCTGCGCAGCTGTGTGCTGCATGTGTTTCCGGACAGCGCGCCCGCCGTGGCCGCGCTGGACGTGATGCCCAACGTGCCGCCCGAAGAATCGCTCATGCAGGCACGGATACTGCTCAGCCAGCTGGGTACGCCGCAGGCGCTGGTGGTGACCGACGTGTTCGGCGCCACCCCCTGCAACGTGGCCCACAAGCTGGTCGACGGGATCAACACCCGCCTGATCACCGGGGTGAACCTGCCCATGCTGCTGCGCACCGTGTCCTACCGGCACGAGTCGCTCGACGCGCTCGTGACGCGCGCCATGGTCGGGGCCACCCAGGGTGTGATCCAGGTGGCTGTGACCGCGCCGGCCCACCAGACCCGCCGTAGAACCCATGATCAAGACCACCGCGACCATCAGCAATAAGCTGGGCCTGCATGCCCGCGCCTCTGCCAAGCTCACCAAACTGGCGGCCAGTTTTCCGTGCGAGGTCTGGATGAGCCGTGGCGATCGGCGTGTCAACGCCAAGAGCATCATGGGCGTGATGATGCTGGCAGCGGGTATGGGCGCCGTCGTTGACGTCGAGACCGATGGCGATCAGGAGCAGGCCGCGATGGACGCCATCCTGGCCCTGATCAACGACAAGTTCGGAGAAGGCGAGTGACCTTTTCAGTCCACGGCCAGGCGGTTTCGCGCGGTATCGCCATCGGGCGGGCCGTGCTGGTGGCCTCCAGCCGGGTGGACGTGGCGCACTACTTCGTGCAGCCCGAGCAGATCGAGAACGAGATCGAGCGCCTGCGCCAGGCACGCAATGCGGTGGTCGAGGAGATCGGCCGTGTCCAGCTGGGCCTGCAGGAGCTGGACGGCAAGGACGCCCACCACGAGCTGACGGCGCTGCTGGACGTGCACCTGATGCTGCTGCAGGACGAGCAGCTGACCTCCGGCGTCAAGCACTGGATCATCGAGCGCCACTACAACGCCGAATGGGCGCTGACCACGCAGCTGGAGATCATCGGCCGCCAGTTCGACGAGATGGAGGACCCCTACCTGCGTGAGCGCAAGGCCGACCTGGAGCAGGTGGTCGAGCGCATCCTGCGCCACATGCGGGGCGTGGCCTCGCCGGTGGCCGCACCGCCGCCAGCCGCGCGCCGGGGCGCCCAGGAGCTTCTGCTGGACGACACGGTGGACGTGCCGCTGGTGCTGGTGGCCCACGACCTCTCACCCGCCGACATGCTGCAGTTCAAGCAGAGCGTGTTCGCCGGTTTCATCACCGATGTGGGCGGCAAGACCAGCCACACCGCCATCGTCGCGCGCAGCATGGACATCCCGGCCGTGGTGGGCGCGCGCAGCGCCAGCCAGCTCATCCAGCAGGACGACTGGGTGGTGATCGATGGCGATGCCGGCATCGTGGTGGTCGATCCCTCGCCCATCGTGCTGGCCGAATACGGCTACAAACAGCGCCAGGGCGAACTGGAGCGCGAGCGCCTGAGCCGGCTGCGCAACACGCCGGCTGTCACGCTCGATGGCGAGCGCATCGAACTGCTGGCCAACATCGAGCAGCCCTCCGACGCCGCCGGTGCCCTGGCCGCCGGTGCAGTCGGCGTCGGCCTGTTCCGCAGCGAGTTCCTGTTCATGGGCCGTGACGGCAAGCTGCCCGACGAGGAAGAGCAGTACCGGGCCTACCGCGCGGCGGTCGAGGGCATGCACGGAATGCCGGTCACCATTCGCACGGTGGACGTGGGCGCCGACAAGCCGCTGGACCGTGCCACCCGTGCTGACGACCACCTCAACCCCGCGCTGGGCCTGCGTGCCATCCGATGGAGCCTGGCCGAACCGGCCATGTTCCTGAGCCAGCTGCGTGCCATCCTGCGAGCGGCGGCCCACGGGCAGGTGCACCTGCTGATTCCCATGCTGGCGCACGTCAGCGAGATCCGCCAGACCCTGGCCCTGGTGCAGCGCGCTCGCGAGCAGCTCGATGCGCAGGGCGTGGTCTACGGGCCCGTCAAGCTCGGCGCCATGATCGAGGTGCCTGCCGCCGCGCTGACGGTGCCGCTGTTTCTCAAGTATTTCGATTTCCTCTCGATCGGCACCAACGACCTGATCCAGTACACCCTGGCCATCGACCGCGTGGACGAGGCCGTGGCCCACCTCTACGACCCGCTGCACCCCGCAGTGCTGCAACTGCTGTCACGCACCATTGCCGAGTGCCGGGCCCAGGGCAAGGCGGTGGCGGTCTGCGGCGAGATGGCGGGCGACGTCGCCATGACCCGCCTGCTGCTGGGCATGGGGCTGCGCAGCTTCTCCATGCACCCGGCGCAGATACTGGCGGTCAAGCAGCAGATCCTGCGTTGCGACACACGCAAGCTGGCCGACTGGACCGCGCAGGTGCTGCAAAGCGACGAACCGGCAGCCCTGTTGAGCGATGCCTGAGCGGGGCGCCGCGACAAATGCCGCACAAACCGCGGAACTGCCTGGGGTTTTAGGCGTAATTCTTTGTTAGACTGATTTTTCTGGTGCTCCGGGGTGGTTGATGCTGCCCTTTCGGCACCTCCTGGTGCCTGTCGGAGAATCTGATGTCCTATCCCCCGCAGTCCACGGCGAGCGCGTCCGCAACGGCGGCCGACCGTGACGAGCTGCTGCAATGCCTGCTCATCCTGGCGCGAAGCCATGGTGAGGCGCTGACGGCCGATGGCGCCGTGGCCGGTCTGCCGCTCGAAGGCGGCCGACTCACCCCTTCCCTCTTTGAACGTGCCGCTGCGCGAGCGGGCCTGAGCAGCCGCATCGTCTCGCGTTCGCTGCGACAGCTGCAGCCGGCGCTGCTGCCGGCCGTGTTGCTGCTGGAGAACGAAAAAGCCTGTGTGCTGCTGGGCTGGTCGGCCGACGGACACGCCCAGGTGATTTTCCCCGACCTGGGCGACGCGCCGGTGGAAATGCCGCTGGGCGAGCTCGACAAGCAGTACATCGGCGTGGCGCTGTACGCGCGCCCCAAGGTCCACTACGACGCCCGCACACCGGTGGTGCGCGAAGGCCGCCATGGGCACTGGTTCTGGGGCGTCATCCGCGAGAACCACGCGCTGTACCGCGACGTCCTGCTCGCCGCTTTCCTGACCAACCTCTTCGCACTTGCCATGCCGGTGTTCACCATGAACGTGTACGACCGCGTGGTGCCCAACCACGCGTTCGAGACGCTGTGGGTGCTGGCGATCGGCCTGGCCCTGGTGCTGTTCGGCGACCTGATCCTCAAGACCGTGCGTGGACGTTTCGTCGATCTCGCCAGCAGCCGGGCCGACGTCAAGCTCTCGGCCTACATCATGGAACGCGTGCTGGGCACGCGCATGGAGCAGCGGCCGATTTCTGCGGGTTCGTTTGCCTCCAACCTGCGGGCCTTCGAGTCGGTGCGCGACTTCATCGGCTCGGCCACCGTGGTGGCTTTCATCGACCTGCCGTTCACGCTGATCTTCTTCGTGGTCATCGGCTGGATCGCGTGGCCCATGGTGATTCCGCTCGTGGGGGGCGCCGCGTTCATGCTGCTGTATGCGCTGGTGGTGCAGGGCCGCATGCACGAGCTGGCCGAAACCACCTACCGCGCCGGCGCGCAGCGCAACGCCACCCTGATCGAGGGCCTGGTCGGTTTCGAGACGGTGAAGGCTCTGGCGGCCGAGAGCCCGATCCAGCGCAAGTGGGAGCAGAGTGCTGCCCTTCTGGCGCGCGTGGGCGCCCAGCTGCGGCTGCTGTCGTCGAGTGCCACCAACGGCTCCATGTTCGTGCAGCAGACCATCAACCTGGTGCTGGTGATCGTGGGCGTGTACCTCATCAGTGAACGCGAGCTCACCATGGGTGGCCTGATCGCCTGCACCATGCTGGCCTCGCGTGCCATGGCCCCGGTGGGCCAGGTGGCCGGCCTGCTGGTCCAGTACCACACCGCCTCCACCGCCCTGACCTCGCTCAACGAGATGATGAAACGCGAGATCGAGCGGCCCGAAGACGCCAGCTTCATCGCGCGCGGCGCCCTCAAAGGCGCGATCGAGTTCCGCGACGTGTCCTTCGCCTACCCCGGCCACGACGCGCCCTCGCTGCGCAACGTCAATCTGCGCATCAAGCCAGGCGAGAAGATCGCCATCCTGGGACGCATCGGCTCGGGCAAGACCACGCTGCAGAAGCTGGTGCTGGGCCTGTACCGGCCCACCAGCGGTTCGGTGCTGGTCGACGGCATCGACTTGCGGCAGATGGACCCTGCCGAGCTGCGCCGCCAGATCGGCTACGTGCAGCAGGACGTGATGCTGTTCTACGGCTCGCTGCGCGAGAACCTGACCATGGGTGCGCCGCTGGCTGATGATGCCGCTGTGGTGCGTGCGGCCGAGATCGCTGGCCTGCTGCCGTTCATCAATTCCCACCCGCAGGGTTTCGACATGGTGGTGGGCGAGCGTGGCGAATCGCTTTCGGGCGGCCAGCGCCAGAGCGTCGCGGTGGCGCGTGCGGTCATCAACGACCCCCCCATCCTGCTGCTTGACGAGCCCACGGCGGCCATGGACCACTCCAGCGAAGAGGAGCTCAAGCGCCGCCTGACCGATTTTGCCCAGGGCAAGACCGTGATCCTGGTCAGCCACCGCACCTCGCTGCTGGACCTGGTCGACCGCATCATTGTCATCGACGGCGGCCGCATCATGGCCGACGGCCCGAAGGAGCAGGTCATCACCGCACTGCGCCAGGGTCGCATAGGGAAAGCTTGAACATGAGACCCCCACGCTCATCACTCCGTGTATTCGCTGCCCCCCGAGGGGGCTGGCCGGCCTTGGGGCGGCCCTGCGGCCGTCCGGTCGGCATAAGGAGCCGCCATGGCTGAACTCGACGAAAAAGCCTTCGACCGCATTGGCAAGTTCGGTAGCGCCGGTGCCAAGCTGGGGCGCCCCGTGTTTGGGGGCATGGTGGACCGCATGGCGCCCAAGCAGGAAGAGGCCGCCCAGCCCATGGACTGGGCGGGCGACGCCGACTGGGCGCAGCTGCAGCAGGAGCCGCTGCGCGCCCGCTCCCTGCTGCGCATTGCCGGGGTGGTGCTGATCCTGCTGATCATCTGGTCGGCGTTTGCCGAGGTCGACGAGGTCACGCGTGGCGAGGCCAAGGTGGTGCCCACCAGCCAGCTGCAGATCATCCAGACCGTGGACGGCGGTGTGGTGGAGGAGCTGAGGGTCCGCGAAGGTCAGATCGTGGAGGCGGGTCAGCTGCTGCTGCGGGTCGACCCCACCCGTTTTGTCTCCAGCGCGCTCGAAAGCCGGGCCACCCAGCTGGCCCTGCAGGCCAAGGCGGCCCGTCTGCAGGCGCTGGTGCGGGGAACCGCGTTCGCGCCTTCGGCCGAGCTGATGCGCGATGCGCCGGCCATCGTGGCCCAGGAGCGTGCGCTCTATGAATCCAGCCGCTCGGAGTCGGGCGCGCAGCTGTCGATTGCCCAGCAGCAGCTGGCCCAGCGCCAGCAGGAGCTGCGCGAGGTCCAGGCCCGGCGTGAGCAGGCCGAACGGGGCATGGAGCTGACCCAGCGCGAGCTGACCGCCACCAAACCCATGGTCGCCACCGGCGCCGTGTCCGAGGTGGAAGTGCTGCGGCTGGAGCGCGACGTGGCCCGCCTGCGCGGCGACCGCGATCAGGCGGCCGCGCAGATCCTGCGCGTGCAGGCGGCGATCTCCGAATCGCAGCGCCGCATCGAAGAGGTGCAGCTGACCCGCAACAACCAGTTCAGCGGCGAACTCTCCGACACCATGAGCAAGCTCTCGGCCCTGTCCGAGGGCAGCCGGGCGCTGGACGACAAGGTCAAGCACGCCGAGATCAAGTCGCCCGTGCGGGGCACGGTCAAGCGCCTGCTGGTCAATACCGTGGGTGGCGTGGTTCAGCCCGGCAAGGAAGTGGTCGAGATCGTGCCGCTGGACGACGCGCTCATCCTGGAGGCCCTGATCACCCCCAAGGACATCGCCTTCCTGCGGCCCGATCAGCCGGCCATGGTCAAGTTCACCGCCTACGATTTCGCGGTCTATGGCGGCCTCACCGCCAAGGTCATCGGCATCGGTGCCGATTCGGTGGTCGACGAAAAGGGCAACGCCTTCTACACCGTGCGCGTGCAGACCGACAAATCCAGCCTGGGGCCCAACCTGCCCATCATCCCCGGCATGGTGGCGCAGGTGGATGTGCTCACCGGCAAGAAGACCGTGTTGTCCTACCTCATGAAGCCGGTGCTGCGCGCCAAGTCCAACGCCTTGTCCGAACGCTGAAACCCCGCCCTACACCCGACGAGACCCACGCATGAGCAACCACCTGTTTCTGGCCGATGCAGACGCCCGTCCGCCCGTGGTGCCCACGGACCGTTGGCAGACCGCGTTCTCGCAGGGCCGCTGGCTGGACCGTGGCGCGATCTGGCCCGCCTGCAAGGCCGGTGACATGGTCTGGCTGCCGACCGCGCTGCCCGACTGGGAAGCCCTGCTGCGGCGCCTGGCGGCCGAGCGGCCTGCCAGCCCTGTGGTGGTGGTGAGCAACATCCCCGAGTCCGTCGAGGGCCTTCGGGCCATAGACCGCGGTGCCCGCGGCTACTGCCACGCCTACGCGGTGCCCGGCCTGTTCACCGATGTCGCGCAGGTGGTCTCGCAGGGTGGCCTGTGGGTCGGCCCCGAACTGCTGGGGCGTCTCGTGGCAGCCGCGCGCGACCTGCTGGGCCGTGCGGCCTCCAGAGACGAGGCGCCGGCCGAGGTCGACCTGTCCATGCTGTCCTTGCGCGAGGCCGAGGTGGCCCGCGCCGTGGTGGCCGGCAAGTCCAACCGCGAGGTGGCCGAGGCGCTGTTCATCTCCGAGCGCACCGTCAAGGCCCACCTGGGCGCGGTGTTCGAGAAACTGGGCGTGCGTGACCGGGTGCAGCTGGTGCTGCACCTGTCGGGCCGCCTGCCGCAAACCGTCAAGGCGGGCTGATGATGACTCTGTATGTTCAGCGGGATGCGGCCGGAGCCATCGTCGGTCTGGTGCAACGCGCCATGACGCCCGAGGAGGCCGCTGCCGGGCGGTGGCTGCCGGCCAGTGGTGAGGATGCCGACGTGCAGGCGTTTGCGCGCCGCCTGGGGCCGGACGCCAGCAACCCGCTGGCGGAGACCGATGCCTCGCTGGCCCGGGTGGTCGAAGACCTGATCGACATCCTCATCGACAAAAGCCTGATCCAGTTCACGGATCTGCCGGCGGCCGCCCAGAACAAGCTGCTGCAGCGCCGCCAGACCCGCTCCAAGCTGACCAACCGGCTCAACCTGCTGGGTGACAGCGACATCATCTGAGTCAAAATAATTTTTAACTATCAAGCATCCGCCCATCCGAGAAAATCAAAGGCTGAACGGTTCTCAGAAAAGGATGAGCGGTGTTTTTGACAAAATTGGACTTTGGTTCAATTACTTTTGTTGATTGACGGGGCTACTCTGCGGGCATCTTCAGTGAGATGTCCAAGGAGCAGCCATGAGCCAGATCGCAACTGTCAAGTCCATCGCCGGTACCGCCTTCGTGGTGGGCCTGGACGGTCAAACCCGCCCGCTCAAGGTGGGCGACAAGATCCAGAAAGGTGAAACCATCGTCACCAGCGGCGATGGCCGCGTCGAGTTGAACATGGAGGGCGGCGGTCAGCCCATGGCGGTGGGCCCGGCCCAGACCGTGAAGGTGGAAGACAGCGTGGCCGAGGCGGCTCGCCCTGAGCCCCAGCAGGCCAGCACCGCCAGCGGCACCGTGGACAGCGTCATCCAGGCCCTGGAGCAGGGTGGCGACCTGAACCAGGAGCTCGAAGCCACGGCGGCCGGCGCGGGTGGCGGCGGTGGTGAAGGCGGTGGCAGCAGCTTCGTGCGCCTGCTGCGCGTGAGCGAGGGCGTGGACCCGCTGGCCTACCAGTTCGCCACCGAGCGCCCCGACCTGAACCAGGCGCCTCTGGGCGAAAACGACGACCAGCCCACCCTGCTGATCGTGACCAACCCCAACGACCCCCAGGTGGGCGTTCCGGGCGGCACGGTGACCGAATCGGCCCTGCCCAACGGCACTGGCGGCGGCACGGCCACGGCGACCGGCTCTTTCGTCATCAATGTGGGCGGCGATGGGCTGGGTTCCCTGGTCATCAACGGCGTCGATGTGACCAACGGTGGCACGGTGACGGGCCAGTACGGCGAGCTGACCGTGGCGCTGGTCAACGGCCAGTACACCTGGAGCTATACCCTCACCAGCCCCAGCAGCGGTGACATCACCGGTGAAAACTTCACCGTCACCGTGACAGACAACGACGGCGACTTCGCCACCGGCGGCTTTGACATCGTCATCGTGGACGATGCGCCGACCATCGAATTCGGGGAGTCCGAAGGCCAGGTCGAGACCCTGGTGACCCAGGACGCGGACACCCGCGACAACGGCGAGCATGCCTTGAGCGACACCGCCTCGGGCGACTTCTCGGTGCTGTTCAACCTGCAGTCCAACATGGGCGCAGACGTGGATGGCGGCACCCCGCCCAGCATGTCCTACAGCCTGTCCGTCGGGGAAGGCAAGGCCGAGACCGGCCTGACCAGCAACGGCGTCGCGGTCGTTCTGGTGAAAGACCCGGTCAGCGGCGACATCGTCGGTCTTGCCGGCGAGGTGCCTGTGTTCACCATCAGCGTCAACGCCGAAACCGGCCGCGTCACCCTGACACAGCACGCCGAACTCGACCACACCGGTGAAGACCTCGTCGGTGACGCGTTCGACAACTCCGCCAACACCCTGGATCTGGTCGAAGGCTCCATCGAGCTCACCGCTTCGGCCAGCATCACCGACGGCGACGGCGATACCCGCACGGCGAGCCAGACCAAGGACATCTCGGGCGCGTTCCAGTTCCAGGACGACGTGCCCACCGTGGACGTCAAGAGCCAGGTCGAATACACCCTGACGCTGACCAACGACCAGGTGGAAGCCGGCTACAACAACAGCTTTGGCTACTACTACATTGGCGACGACGGCAAGCCCGCCGGCGGCGTCGTGGTCTGGGACAACGTGAAGAACTTCACTACGTCCTCGGTCACTGTCTCGGGCTATACGCCCGACCAGATCGGCTTTTTCATCATCCCCAATGGCGACAGCCTCAACGAAGGCCTGCAAGCCGGTGCCGAAATCACGTTCGTGCAGAACGAAGACGGTTCCTGGCAGGCCTACCTGGGCGATACGCCGCTCACCGGCGAAGGCGCCAACGTCCTGTTCGACCGCGCCGAGTTCAACACCGATGACTACGCCTACGCCAAGCCCGGCAGCAACCCGGGCGACCTGGGCTGGGAAGACATCTTCGGCGGCGGCGACAACGACCACGACGACGTCAACATCAACTACCAGTGGTCGGTCAGCTTCCCGCCCCTGGTCACCGAAGACGCTGGCACGGTGGGTGACGGCACCAGCGTGGCCATGGCCGATTTCGGCCTGGGTGGTAAAGACGCCCTGTTCAACTTCACCTATGACCACGGCGCCGATGGCTCGGGCACGGTCACCAAGGCCTACGCGCTGTCCATTGGCGCGGGCAAGGAAGCCACGGGCCTGTTCAGCGGTGGTGCAGCCATCACCCTGTCCATGGGTGGTGAAGGCGAAGACCCCGCCACCATCTACGGCAAGACCGCCGATGGCACGGTGGTCTTCACCATCTCCGTCGCGGCCGACGGCAAAGTCACGCTGACCCAGTACCAACCCCTGGATCACCTGGGCGAAAACAGCGACAACAACGCCACCAACAACAGCGCCCAACTGCTGAGCCTGGTGGACGGCAGCATCAAGCTGTCCCTGACCGTGACCGTGACCGACGGCGACGGCGATGCCGCCAAGGACACCCAGAGCGTGGACATCAGCCGTGCCTTCGGCTTCCGCGACGATGTGCCCACGGCGGTCAATGACACCGACACCATCACCGCAGGCGCGTCCAGCGCGACCGGCAACGTCATCACCGATGCCGAAAGCGACGGTGGCGCCGACCGCGCGGGTGGTGATACCGCGCAGGTCGTGGGCGTGGGCGCCGGTCAGACCGACATCCCGCTGTCCGGCAACGTGGGCGGCGTGGTGTACGGCCAGTACGGCAAGCTGACGCTCGGTGCCGATGGTGGCTACACCTACTCGCTGTACAACCAGGCCGACCTGGATGCCGCCTCGGGCGCACTCAAGAACACCATCCGCGACGGCATGGCCGCCGTGGTGGCCCGCGACAGCACCGATCCCGCGCTGTCCGACGTCTTCACCTACACCCTGGCCGACCGCGACGGCGACGCGGACAACGCGACCCTGTCGGTGTCGGTCTTCGGCGTCAACGAGCCCCCGTCCGTCACCCTGCTGGGCGATGCGCTGGTGGTGTACGAGTCGGGCCTGTCCAACGGCTCTTCGCCCAACTTCCCTGCACGTGCCGAAGCCGGCAGCCTGCGCCTGAGCGATCCGGACGGCCGCGACGACATCCAGGGTGTGCGCTTCAACACGGTCGTGGGTGGTGTGGAGCAGACCCACGAATTCAGCAAGAGCCAGCTGGCCGGTCTGAACCCCTTCAACACCCTGTCGTTCAGCACCGAGAACGGCACCGTCACCCTGCTGGGCTACAACCCGACCACGGGCGTCCTGAGCTACGTCTTCGAGCTCACCAGCCCCACGGTGGATGGCAATGGCACCGAGACCAACCAGTTCACGGTTGCCGTCACCGACGGGGATGTCTACTCCGCGCCCGCCACCGTCAGCATCGAGATCCGCGACGACGCCCCGACGGCGCGCGACGACTACGACTCCCTGTCGGCCGGCCAGTTCACGCCCGAGACGGGCAACGTCATTACGGGCGCCGGCACCTTCTGGGGCGCCTTCAGCGGCGACACCAAGGGCGCCGATGGCGCATCCATCGTGAAAGTCACGGGCGCCGGCGGTTCTGCCACCACGTTTGTGGATGGCAAGCTGGTGGTCAGCGGCCAGTACGGTGTGCTGAGCATCGCTGCCGACGGCAGCTACAGCTACGTACGCAACCCGGGCACGCCTGGCGGCAAGACCGACACCTTCTCCTACACGCTGCAGGACGGCGATGGTGACGCCGACACGGCCAAGCTGTACATCAGCATGGACGACAGCAAGCCCACGGTGGTCATTCCTTCTGTGGGTGGCCAGACCACCACGGTCTACGAGGCGGCGCTGCCGGGGCGCGGCCAGAAGTCCGAGGGTTCGGGCGAGGCGGCCGCTGCCGGCGACAACGGCGACACGCGCGAGTCGACCAGCGGCACCATCAGCTTCACCTCCCTCGATGGCCTTCAGTCCGTCACGCTCAACGGCGCTGCCGTGGGCAACAACCCCGCCGCCCCCACCAACCTGGGCAATGGCCTGACCGCCTACTACACCTACAACCCCACGACGGGCCAGGGCGCCATCCACTACACCTACACGCTGCAGGACAACACCTCGGGTGACAACGTCGTGCACAGCTTCCCGGTGGTGGTCCGCGATGCCGACGGCGATGCCACGGCAACCGGCAACCTGCGCATCAAGGTGGTTGACGACGCACCGGTGGCCAACAACGACGTGGGCAGCCTCTCGGCCGACGGCGTGAGCCTGAGCGGCAACGTGATTGCCGGCGGCCCCAACGGTGCGGGCCAGGACGTTCAAGGTGCCGACACCGCACAGGTCAGCGGTGTGAAGGCGGGCGCCGACAGCAGCCCCGTCTCGAGTGGCGTGGGGCAGGTCATCTACGGCACCTACGGCAAGCTCGTGGTGGGCGCCGACGGTGGCTACACCTACACGCTCTATACCGCTGCCGACGCCGTGGGCAACCGTGCGGCGCAGGTGCAAGCCGGCATGGCCGCCCTCAAGGCGGCCGACAGCACCGATGCCCCGCTAAACGACAAGTTCACCTACACCCTGCGTGACACCGACGGTGACCGCGACAACGCCGAGCTCAACATCGCCGTCCAGGGTGTCAACGACGCCGTGCAGCTCTCGGTGAAAGCCGACGGTGGCTCGGTGCTGGAGAGCGGCCTCGACAACGGCTCGGCGCCCAGCCTGGCAAGCCGCCAGGCCACGGGCACGTTCACCATCAGCGATGCCGATGGTCTGGACGATGTCAAGTCCATCCAGATCTCCGACACGGGTGGCACACCGCTGAACTTCACGGTGGGCTCCGCAGGTCTGGGCGCGCTGGTGGGCCAGGGCTTCACCACCGCCAACGGCACCGTGACCATCACGGGCTACAACGGCAACGGTTCTTTCACCTACACCTACAAGCTGACCAGCCGCACCACCGATGTGGACGGCGCGGCCACGCCCGAGACCAACAGCTTCAAGGTCACCGTCTCTGATGGCGACACCCAGAGCTCTGCCACGGTCTCCATCGCCATCGTGGACGACGTGCCCAAGGCGAACGACGACACCGATACCGTGTCGAGCGGCACCGCAAGCGGCAACGTCATCTCTGGCGTGGGCACCACCAACAGCGGCGCCGATGTGTCCGGCGCCGATGGCCCGGTCACCGTGGTGGCCATCTCCGGCGCCGGCGGCGCAGGCACCGTTGGCGGCGTGGTGCAGGGCCAGTACGGCACCCTCACCATCGACGCCAACGGCAACTACACCTACACGCTGGACGCCAGCAAGCTGCCGGCCCCCGCCGCCGGCGATCTGGCGCAAGTCCAGGCCACCGGCTACCAGCTGGGCGAGTCCTTCCTGTCCGCCAATGGCAAGCTCCAGGGTGGCGGCACCGGCACCGTTGGCGACAACGGCAGCGGCTACCTCGGTGTGAACGGCAGCAGCGGCCAGAACACCAACGTGCCCGGCCAGGTCAACTACTCGGGCAGCCTGAGCGAAGCCCTGGCGTTCACCTTCAACGCCCCGGTGGCCAGCGCCACGCTGAGCGTGTCCAACCTGTTCCAGAACGAAAACGGCGGCGAAGTGGCGCGCTGGCATGCCTTCGATGCCAACGGCAACCGCATCGCCACGGGCATCATCGGCAACAACACCGCCGCTGACAGCTATCCCTACGACAGCACGACCAACGTCACCTGGTCCAGCATCGACAGCGGCAGTTTCACGGTCTCCGGCATCGGTCCGTTTGCCACCATCGTGATCGAAGCCCTGCCCTACGCGGGCGACGGCGCCGCTGCCGGCGACAACTCGGACTTCTTCGCCAAGGTGGACGGCTACACGGTCTACCCGGCCAACGGCACCAGCTACAGCGACACCTTCACCTACACCGTGCGCGACGCCGACGGCGACTCCAGCCCGGCCACGCTGACGGTGAGCGGCAACCAGCCCAACCCGCCGGTCAACCCGCCCATCAATATGGCGCCGGTGGCTGTGGGCAACGACTACGGCGTCGGCGTCAGCGGCACCGTCAGCGGCAACATCATCACCGACGACAACAACGGCGGTGGTGCCGGCAGCGGCCGCGACTGGGACAGCGACACCCCGGTGCTCAACCTGTCTGTCCAGTCCGTCACCGTGGGCAATACCACCTACACGCTGGCGAGCCAGACGGCCAACCCCGATGGCAGCTACACCTTCAGCCTGCAGTACGGCACCCTCACCCTCAAGGCCGACGGCAGCTACACCTACGTGCGCACCAGCGAGACGGGTGGCGTGCAGGACAGCTTCCAGTACACCCTGATCGACGCGGGCGGCAACGTGGCCAGCGCACCCGCCACGGTGACGTTCGACCTGCCCAACTTCGCGCCCGAAGCCCTGAACGATGCCAACAGCGTCAAGGAAGACACCGTGGGCCAGGCCACTGGCAACGTGATCCTGGGTACCGTGGGCCTGGGCGCCGGCGGCGGTGCCGGCGGCACCGACACCTCGGTGACGGGCGGCGATCTGGACATCGCGGCCGTGACCTCGGCCAAGCCGGGCGCGACCGCCACCGACAACGGCACCGTGCTCACCATTGACGGCAAGTACGGCACGCTGGTTCTGAACAAGGAAACCGGCGCCTACACCTACACGCTGGACAACACCAACGCCGCTGTCAACGGTCTGGACGATGGCGAGAGCCTGACCGACGAGGTCTTCACCTACACCGTCGGCGGCACCGGTGGCACCGACACGGCCACGCTGAGCATCACCGTCAAGGGCACCAACGATGCACCGGTGGCACTGGACGACACCAACAGCGTCAAGGAAGACACCCAGAACACGGCCACGGGCAACGTGATCGCCGGCACGGTGGCCACGGGTGCCGGCGGCGGCGTGGGTGGCGCGGACACCGACGTCGATGGCGAAGACCTGGACATCACGGCCGTGACCTCGGCCAAGCCGGGCGCGACCGCCACCGACAACGGCACCACGCTGACCATTGCCGGCAAGTACGGCACCCTGGTGCTGAATAAGGAAACCGGCGCCTACACCTACACGCTGGACAACACCAACGCCGCGGTCAACGGCCTGGACGATGGCGAGAGCCTGACCGACGAGGTCTTCACCTACACCGTGGGTGATGGCACCACCACCGACACGGCCACGCTGAGCATCACCGTCAAGGGCACCAACGATGCACCGGTGGCGCTGGACGACACCAACAGCGTCAAGGAAGACACCACCAGCCAGGCCACGGGCAACGTGATCGACGGCACGGTGGCCACGGGCGCCGGCGGCGGCGTGGGCGGCGCGGACACCGACGTCGACGGCGAAGACCTCGATGTCACCGGCATCACCTCCGCGTCGGGCAACGCGGCGACCTCGACCAACGGTGGCACGACCTTCACCATCGTCGGCAAGTACGGCACCCTGGTGATCAACAAGGAAACCGGCGCCTACACCTACACGTTGGACAACACCAAGCCGGCCGTGCAAAGCCTGGGTGCGGGTGAGACCCTGACCGACGAGGTCTTCACCTACACCGTGAGCGACACCACCGCCACCGACACGGCCACGCTCACCATCACCGTCAACGGCACCAACGACGGCCCGGTGGCGCGCGACGACAGCAACTCCGTCAAGGAAGACGGTCTGGGTACGGCGACCGGCAACGTCATCGACGGTACCGTGGGCACTGGCCTGGGCGGCGTGGGCGGCGCGGACACCGATGCCGATGGCGACGACCTGAACGTCACCGGCGTGACCTCCGCGTCCGGCAACGCGGCCACCGACAACGGCACGGCCCTGACCATCGTGGGCCAGTACGGCACCCTGGTGCTGAACAAGGCCAGCGGCGAGTACACCTACACGCTCAACAACAGCAACACCGCCGTCAACAACCTGAACAACGGCCAGTCGCTCAAGGACGTCTTCAACTACACCGTGAGCGACGGCACCGCCAGCGCCGCGGCCAAGCTCAGCATCGACATCCAGGGCACCACCGATCCCAAGCCCCTGCTGGTGGTGGGTACCAATGACGACGACCGTGGCAGCAGCACGCCGGACCACACCATCCCCAACCCGGGCGGCGAACCCGATGGCGACATCGTGGGCGGCACCCTGGGCGACGTGCTGGTGGGCGACCTCGGTGGCTACACCTCGGGCTCGTACAACCTCACCTTCATGCTCGACGTATCGGGCAGCCTGAGCAGCACCGAGCGCACGCTGATGGTCAACGCCATCAAGAACATGCTCGACAAGTTTGCCGGCGTCTCCAGCCTGCAGATTGAAATCGGCATCTTCTCCAGCTCGGCGACCCAGGTGGGTGGAACCTACACCACCGTGGCCGCGGCCAAGGCAGCGCTGGACACGATCGGCAGCTACAGCGTGGTGGGTGGCAACACCAACTACGAACAGGCCCTGCGGTTGACCAACACCATGATGACCGGCGACCGCGCAGCCGACAACAAGCTGGTCTACTTCGTCACGGACGGTGCACCCAACGAAGGCAGCGCCCAGAATGCCACCCAGATTGCCAACCTGATCGGCACGCTCCCGGCGCTCAATGCCAGCGGTGTGGAGATCAATGGGGTGGGTATCGGTGTCGGCAGTGGCGGCGGCGTCAACATCGACGCGATCGACAACACCAGCGACGGCTACCTGGCGGTCTCCGGCTTCAACGACCTGGCCAATGCGCTGGGCTCGCTGTTCACCGTGCAGCCGGTGGGTGACGACATCATCAATGGCGGCAACGGCAACGACGTCATCTTCGGTGACGCCATCTACGCCGACGCTTCCAATGGCGGCTGGAGCAAGTTCGTCGCCGACCACCCGACCTGGACGCAGGAACAGCTGCGCAACGAGCTCTACACCAACCACGCCCAGTACGCGGCCGAAGGCAGCGTGGGGGGCAACGACCTGATCCGTGGCGGTATCGGCAACGACACCCTCTACGGCCAGGGCGGCAACGACACACTGATCGGTGGCCAGGGCGACGACGTCCTGATCGGCGGCAGCGGCAACGACGTGTTCAAGTGGGAGCTGGGTGACACCGGCCGTGACGTGATCCGCGACTTCGAGGTCCGTCCGGTGCTGGTGACGGCCGGCAAACCCCAGGTCACGACGCTGACCTTTGCCGCGAACTACGACAAGGGCGACGTGGTGTCCATCACCGTGAACGGCAAGGTGTACAGCTACACCCTGGCGGCCAACCAGACCGGCGAGCAGGTCTTTGATGCGCTCAAGCTGGTGAGCGTGGATGGTGTGACGCTCGCCAACAGCCTGGCTGCGCAAGGCGTGACCTGGGCGGACAACCTGAGCGGCAACGCCGTAACGTTGACCGGCAATGAGGGGGTTTCCTTCAATGTGTCGGCTTCGGTGAACAACGCGGGAGGCCTGAGCACCTGGACGGCCACGGCCGACTTCGACAACGACATCGGCGGCTACAACAGCAGCGGCACCGAGCGCATCACCATCACCATCGGCGGCGTGCAGTACGTGGGTGACGATTCCAACAACGGGGGCAACAGCAACAACCGTTTCGATCGGGATGCTGGCGATCTGGTGACCAAGTTGCAGGCAGCGGGTTACACCGCCAGCTACAGCAACAGCAGCAACACCTTCACGATCTCGGGCTCAGGCCCGAACCCGACGGTCACGGCAACGTCCACCAGCGATGACCAGACCGGCAGCGTGCAGGTCTCGACCACCCAGACGGCGGCCAACCAGTCCCTCACCGTCAGCACCACCCAGACGGCATCCTCGGCGGTCTACACCTCCGAAGGCGACCAGCTGGACCTGCGCGACCTGCTGGTGGACAACGACAACGTGGCCGGCAACGGCAACCTGACGCAGTACCTGCAGTTCGGCACCGACTCGGCCACCGGCAAGCTCGCCCTGGTGGTGGACGTGGACGGTCAGGGTGCAGGCACCGCGACCCAGACCATCGTGCTGGAGAACTACGCCAACAAGGCGGCGCTGGCCACGGCACTGGGCCTGGGCGGCTCCTATTCGGATGCAGACATCATCAACAAGATGGTGGCCAACGGGCACCTGAACACCGACGTCTGAACGTGAAAGTGGCGACCGGCCCCGCCGGTCTGCCACCCACCCCTCAGGACAGAGCCCGCCTTGTGCGGGCTCTTTTTTTGCCGCCGTTCGCCCACCGCAGCGACCGCTCAGGCGGAAAAATCACCGTTCATCCCAAAAAAACGACCAGTCATCGACCATCTTGACGGAATAGCACTTTGGTTCAATGCCGGCTCCTGACCGGAGTCCTACGCTGCGCCCATTCGTCAACAAACGTTAAAGGATGGCGCCATGAACGAGATCGCAACCGTTGTTGCCCTGCGGGGTTCGGCATTCGTGGTGGGGCTGGATGGCCGCACCCGTCCTCTTAAAGTCGGCGACAAGATTCTCAAGGGCGAAACCGTCGTCACCGGCGCCGATGGCGCCGTGGAACTGGCGGTGGATGGCGCCCAGCCCATGAACGTGGGCCCGACCCAGACCGTCAAGATCGACGAGAGCGTCTCCCCGAACGAGCGCCCCGCCCAGGCCGAGGCCAGCACCGGCACCGGTTCCGTGGACAGCGTGATCCAGGCCCTGGAGCAGGGCGGCGACCTGAACCAGCAGCTGGAGGCCACGGCAGCCGGCGCCGGCGGCGGTGGTGGTGAAGGTGGCGGCAGCAGCTTTGTGCGCCTGCTGCGCGTGAGCGAGGGCATTGACCCGTTGGCTTACCAGTTCTCCACGGCGCGTCCTGATCTCACCCCCGTGCCCGAGGGCGAAGCGATTCCTGTGCCGCCGACGGTGGTCACCGAGCTGCCCCCGGACAACACCGTGATCATCATCGACCGTGAAGAAGAAGGCCCAGGCGTGGGTCTGGACTCCATCGTCGTGGGTGAAGACAGCTTCCCTGGCGGCGAGCAAGCCGGTCCTGGCATTCCCCTGCAGGTGACGGCCAACGCGGGCCAGGGCACTTCCCTGTCGCAGATCGTGCTCACCGGCTTCGCGCCTGGCGTGCTGGCGGCCGCCGACCTCAGCGGCCTGGGCGTGGCGCCTGGCCAACTCATCATCGACGACGCCAATGGCACCCTGACCATCACCGGTCTCTCGGGAACCAGCTTCTCTGGCGTCATCGAGCTGTTCACCTTCAAGGACAGCGACGTCAACCTGGGCACCATCACCGCCGTGTCGACCGCGATCGGCGACACCTCCGGAACCGCCTACAACTCGCCACCCAGCACGGTGGTGGTGGTGGTTGATGCGATTGCCGATCCGGTCAGCCTCACCATCTCCGTCTACGACGGTGAAGATCTCAACTACTCATTCCAGACCGGTGAGTCCGGTACGGTGTCGGTCCGCGCCACCTTTGGCGACTATGCAGACGGCTCCGAGCTGCACACCGTCACCATCAACCTGCCGGCTGGCTTCTTGCTCAACGACGAACTGCCGGAATACGCCAGCTACGACGCCGAAACCGGTGTGATCGTTTTCACGCTGAGTCAAGGCCAGTTGCAAGAAATGGGCGGCGTATTTGAATACGATTTCTCCATCATCAATGAGTCGTCCGAAGACGGAGCCGCCAACATCACCGGCAAGGCCGAAGCCCTGGAGCAGACCGGTCAGCTCGATGACGGTGCCTCCGACGATGCATCGGACAACTACGCCTACGCTGATGCGAGCGCTCCTCTCGTGGTGGCCAACCCCGATGTCGACACCGCCATCGTGGTGGGCCGCACCGGCGCGGGCTTCCTGAAGGAAGACGTGGCGGACGTCATCAAGCTTGTTGCCACCCCCGGTGCTGGTGACCAGGTCACCGAGATCAAGCTGTCCGGCTTGCCGGATGGCTGGTCGCTGGATGTGGATGGCATCAGCCTGGACAATGGCACCGTGGGTGGTGCCACCTATGTCGGAGGCGTGCTCACCATCACCGTTACCGGCGCGACTGCCGGTGCGGCTGTGACCGCCACCGTTGGCGTGACTGCACCCGAGGACTCGGATGCCGATGCCAACAGCCTGACGCTGAGCGCGACGGCGCAGAACGCTGATGCCAGCTTCACCAGCTCGAGCACGGTGAACATCGTGGTGGATGCGGTGCTGGACAACAAGGCGGACGTGAATGCGACGCCTGTGGCGGCGGTGAACGAAAGCGCCTCGTCGCAGAACGTGCTGCTGGGGCTGTCGCTGGCGATGGTGGGCTCGGGCTTCACCTACG
>CALRLO020000051.1:0-26713 GCA_943368755.1 Synechococcus sp. UW140
ACCTCGGCGGTGTCGGCCAGTTGCGGCATCAGTCGTGCGGGCACGAAAGAGCCCACCTCCAGCTCGCGCAGGCCGGCCGCGTAGGCGGCCTGCACCCAATCGAGTTTGGCGTCGGTGGGCACGGTGCGCGGGATGATCTGCAGGCCATCGCGCAGGCCGACCTCGCGAACGGTGACACGCGCAGGCAGGTGTTGGAGCAAGGTGGATGAACGCATGGCCGCAGTCTAGAATTTCCTCTTGGTGTTCTGAAGCGACATTTCAGAACCATAAACTTCCCATCGGGAATACTTAAAAGGCCCCAGCCGTGCGAGACCTCGACCTGACCACGCTGCGCCTGTTCGTCACCGTGTGCGAAACCGGCAACATCGCCCGCGCCGCCGAGCGCGAAGCCATCGTCGGCTCGGCCATCAGCAAGCGGCTGGCGCAGCTGGAAGACCAGCTTGGCACCCGGCTGCTGCAGCGCCGCCGCCACGGCGTGACGCCCACGCCGGCCGGACAGACGCTGCTGGAACACGCGCGCACCATGCTCGACAGCGCGGCGCGCATCGCGCTGGACATGCGCAACTTCGCAGCCGGTCTGCGTGGGCAGGTGCGCATCCTCGCCTCGGTGTCGGCGCTGACCGAATCGCTGGCCGACGACGTGGCCGATTTCCTGCGGCAGCCCGCGCACGCCAACATCCAGGTCGACCTGGAGGAGCGCGTCAGCACCGACATCGTTCGCGGTGTGCGTGAGGGCATGGCCTCCCTGGGCATCTGCTGGGACGCGACCGAGTTGGGTGCCCTGCAGTCTCGCGCCTACCGGCGCGACCACCTGTGCCTGGTGGTGCCAGGGGGCCATCCGCTGGCCGCGCGGCCCCGACTGACCTTCGATGAAGCGCTGGACAACGACTTCGTGAGCCTCTACATCAACAGCGCGTTGCAGACGCGCATGCAGCGCGAGGCGGCCGACTTGGGCAAGCCTTTGCGCTCGCGCGTGGTCGTTTCCAATTTCGAAGCTGCGCTGCGCGTGGTGCGCGCCGGACTCTCCATCAGTTTGGTGCCACGTGAGATGGCCGAGCCCTGGGTTCGGGCTTTCGGTTTGAAGCTGGTGGACCTGGACGAATCTTGGGCGGAGCGCCGCTTCATCATCTGCTTCCGCGACGAATCCCTGCTGACGCCTGCCGCGCAGTTGCTGCTGGAGCACCTGAGCCGGGTGCATGGCCCAGCGGCGGGCTGAGGCTCACGAAGCCGGGCGCGGACGCCGGGTACGCGGCCGTGGCGCCAACAGTGGCGACCCGCCGATGCGGGGTGCCACGTAGCGTGTGGCGGGCTGTGGCTTTCGCAGGCCTTCGGCCTCGGCGGTGGCCACCCAGTCGGGCAGCGCAACGCTGCGGCGATCCTGAAGGCGCTTCATGCCTTCGTTCCACTCCCACAGCATGCGCAGGCCCACCGGCGCAAAGCCCGGTGTGTGCCGGATGTGGTGCTTGAGCTCGGGCACCACGGCGGCCACGGCGGTGCAGACCCGGTCGACCAGCGCACGCTGCGCGGCGGGCTCGAAGCCCAGCTGCTGCTGCAGGTAGCGCCACAGGGCCTTGCTGGCGTCCCAGCTCTTGCGGCCATCCAGGTACATGCCGGGCGGGTTGTCCGCGTAGCGGTCGTAGGCCAGTATGGTCAGCATGTCGTAGATGGGCGAGACCTCCACGTCCTGCAGGCCGCTGTACAGCAGGCCCAGGTTTTTGGTGTGGCAGTCGGCATTGCCCAGGGCATAGGTGAGCAGCAGGGTGACGGCCAGGCGTTCGTTGGCGCTGCGCCGGTGAGGTGCGGGCACGTAGTCGCGCACGAGCCTGGCCACACGCTCCCAGGTGGAGTCGTATTTCTGGTCGGGCGACAGACCCAGCAGGCTGCAGAAATCCTCGAAGCCCTTGCGCTGGCCGGTGGTCGCGTCGATGTCGAAGCGCTCCACCACCAGCACCTGGCCGTCGTCGGACACCTGCGTGGACGCGGTGGCCACACCGGTGTGGCGGGCCGCCTGCATGCACAGGTGCTCGTTGAGTGCGATGAAGGGCTGGTGTTCGGAGCTGGCCTTGACGATGTAGCGCTCGGTGGCCAGCGTGCCCTTGCGAAACAGGGCCTGGGCTTCGGGTGTGAGGAACTTGGGCACCACCCCCGAGACGCCGGAGGCTGCGAACCGGGTCATCAGCTCAAGAAACACCTGCTGCGATGCCGTGCCGTGCAGCAGTGGGCCCAGGTCGGCGATGGCCGCCGTGGCCTGGGGCTGCTGCCCGGCGCTGACCTGCACCCGGCCAATGAGGTTGTGCCCGACAGCGGCCAGCAGATCCAGCGGCGTGGCGCCCAGGTGGGGGCCGAGCTGCTCCTTGAGCAGCGACAGCAGGAAACCCTCGGGCAGGCTGACCTGGAAAAACGGGTGCAGCGTGGGCCAGCGAAAGACCTGCTCGTGCACCGGCATGTTCAGCGACACGAACCGCTCGGGTGCTGTGCCCGGCAGGTAGGTCATCACATGCTCGAAGCCGTCCGGGCTGTCGAGTGTGGCCACCGGTGCGCCGTGCACGAAGACGTTGAGCTTCATTGCGCGTTCGGCCCCGTGTTCCGGCCCTCACGCACTTCCAGCAGCACGCTGCTGAGCGAAGGGCGGCGCGTGGTGGGCGTGAAGTCAAGCTGGAATTCCAGCACCTGCAGCAGCCGCAGCAGCTTGGACAGAGAAAGGTCGGTGGCGCTGCCGGACTCGAAACGCGACAACGCCTCCTGGCGCATGCCGGCTGCGGCGGCCACCTCGGTCTGGGTTTTGCCTGCGGCCTTGCGCAGGGCGCGGAAGCGGCGCCCCACGTCGGGCAGGGTGGCGAGGCTTTCAGCGTGAGAGTATGCGTTTGAGGTCATAAGCGGCCTTTTGATGGCCAGATTATGTTGTTGATTGCATACTTCGGGCAAATCAAATCATGCAATCCAAAGCATAAAATCCACCGATGCCGTCAAAAAATGCCACCAAACGCATATCTGAGAGCGCATCAACCCACCGCCTTGCGCGTCTCCAGCAAGCTGGTGCGAAACGCCACCTTGCGCACGATGGCCGAGAAGGCCCGTGTGGCCGATGACTCGCGCACACCGGGCGAGGCCAATATGCCGGGCGTGCGCACGGGCGTGGGGCTGTCGAGCCGGATGACCTTGAGGCCTGCGTTGGCGGGCACGGCGTTGGCGGCCACGATGCAGGCGAGCTGCGTCATGGACACCAGGCCCAGCATGGGCGCGAGCGTGTTCATCTCGGCCATCACCTGGGGCTCGGCGCCGCAGGTGCGGAAACACTCGTCCAGCATCTGTCGGGTGGCAAAACTCTGGGGCAGCAGGGCCATGGGCAGGCGGTGCAGCTCCACCATGCGCACGCGCTTGCGCCGCGCCAGCGGATGGCCCTGCGCCACCACCAGCACCATCTCCTCGTTGTAGAGCGGCTCGAAATTCAGCGGCCCGGGTGCCGTGGGCCGGTAGGCAATGCCCAGGTCCAGCGTGCCCTGCTGCAGCCGCAGCGCGATCTGGTCGGCGGCGAGTTCTTCCACGTGCACCAGCACCTGCGGGTGGCGTTTCTGGAACTGCGCCACGCAGTCGGGGATGAAGCCCAGGTTGAAGGTGTGGGTGGCGCCTATGCGCAACTCGCCGGTGGCGGTTTGGGGGTCTTGCCGCAATGCGCCCAGCCCGGTGTCGATTTCACGCAGCGCGCGCTGCGCGTGGTGCAAGAACTCCTCGCCCGCTTCGGTCAGCGTCACGCGTTTGCCAATGCGGTCGAACAACGGCGTGGCCAGCTCGTCCTCCAGCTGCCGGATCTGGTGCGACAGCGTGGACTGTGTCACGTGCAGCTGCTCGGCCGCACGGGTGAAGTTCAGCGAGCCCGCGAGGGCGATGAAGTAGCGCAGGTGGCGCAGTTCCATGGGTTAACCCTCGGTCCATCGATGGTGTCGATGATAAACATGCAAAACGATCATTGTTAAAAATCGTTGGCTCTCGCTACAGTTCGCCGCACTTACAGGAGACAACGAGGTGCACAAAGTCCTCAGCGGCATCAAGGTGCTCGAACAGGGCACGTTCATCACCGGACCGGCGGCAGGCATGTTCCTGGCCGACCTCGGGGCCGAGGTGATCAAGATCGAACAACCCGGCGCGGGCGACCCGTTTCGCGCGTTCCGTGGCGGCCTCTACAGCCCGCACTTCCAGACCTACAACCGCAACAAGCGCAGCATCACGCTCAACCCCAAGCTGCCCGAAGACGCGGCGGTGTTCGACGAGCTGGTGAAGGACGCGGACGTCTACATCCAGAATTTCCGCCCCGGCGCGGCCGACCGGCTGGGTGCGGGCGAGGCGCGGCTGCGTGAACTCAACCCCCGGCTGGTGTACTGCGCCATCAGCGGCTTCGGCCAGACCGGCCCGGCGGCTGCACGCCCGGCCTACGACACTGTGGCCCAGGCGGCCAGCGCCTTTCTCAAACTGCTGATCAACCCGGCCAACCCGCGTGTGGTGGGCCCGGCCCTGGCCGACGCCATGACCGGCTTCTACGCCGCCTACGGCGTGCTGGGCGCGCTGGTGGAGCGGGGCCGCACCGGCCAGGGCCGCAAGGTCGAGGTGTCCATGCTCGAAGCCATGTGCCACTTCAACCTCGACGCCTTCACGCACTACTTTTCTGAAGGCGAGATCATGGGCCCCTACAGCCGGCCCAGCGTGTCGCAGTCCTACGTGCTGGAGTGTGGCGATGGCAAGTGGATCGCGCTGCACATGTCCTCGCCCGAGAAGTTCTGGCAGGGCCTGGCCAACGCCATCGAGCGCCCCAACCTGTTCCAGGACCCGCGCTTCGCCAACCGCGAAGGCCGCATCACCCACCAGGAAGAGCTGATCGCGCTGCTGGGCGGCCTGTTCCGCCAGCACGACCGTGCCACCTGGTGCGCCCGCCTGGAGGCCGAGGATGTGCCCCACGCGCCCATGTACGACACCGAAGAGGCCATGCAGGACCCGCAGGCCAGACACCTGCAGCTGGAGGTGAGCGCGCCCCACCCCGAAGGCGGCGAGTGGCGCACCGTGCGCTCGCCCGTGAGCTTTGACGGCGAACGCGCACTTGAAGTGACCGCACCGCCCCTGCTGGGCGCCGACAACGATGCCATCGTCGAGCCGATACGCCAGCGCCTGCGCGGTGCCACGCCCGCATGAACACAGACCCCATCGAGAACCAGGAGACAACGATGACCCCGATGACCGAAGACGACCTGACCGCCGCCGTGCTCAAGCCGCTGGAGCTGGCCCAGGACCCGCGCTTCGCGCAGATCATGCGCTCGCTGATCAGGCACCTGCACGGATTCATCCGTGACGTGGACCTGACCCCCGACGAGTGGATGGCCGCCATCCAGTTCCTCACCGCCACCGGCCAGACCTGCACCGACAAGCGCCAGGAGTTCATCCTGCTGTCCGACACGCTGGGCGCTTCCATGATGGTGGTGATGCTCGACCAGATCCGTGCCGCCAGGCGCAACGCCGGCAACCCGAAGGCTGCACACGCACCCACCGAAGCGTCGGAAGCCACGGTGCAAGGCCCCTACTACTGGGAAGGCGCACCCGACCTGCCGCGTGGCTCCGACATCGCCGTGGGCGTGCGTGGCGAGCCCACCTTCTACAGCGGCCGCGTGACCGACACCCACGGCAACCCGCTGAAAAACGCGGTGCTCGACATCTGGTCGGGCGACGGTGAAGGCGTGTACGACATGCAGGTCGAAGGCTCCAGCATGGCGGCGCGCGCGCGCATCAGCACCGACGACGAAGGCCGTTACTGGTTCTGGTCCATCCGCCCGTCGTACTACCCGGTGCCGGTGGACGGCCCGGTGGGTCGCATGCTCGAAGCCATCGGCCGCCACCCCAACCGCCCGGGCCACATCCACATGATGGTGTCGGCCCCCGGCCACGTGAAGCTGACCACGCACCTCTTCGTGGCCAACAGCCCCTACATCGACTCCGACGTGGTGTTCGGCGTGCGCCCCAGCCTGGTGGTGGAGTACGAACAGCACCCGGCGGGCCAGGCGCCCGACGGCCGCCAGATGGACAAGCCCTACTGGTCCGCGCACTACGACTTCCGCCTGGAGCCCCAAGCATGAACATGACCCGCACGCTCATCACTTCGTGTATCGCTGCCCCCCGAGGGGGCGCATCTGCCCCTTCGGGCGGCCGGGCGGGGCAGATATGAAGATCGGCAAAAACACCGTGCCACGCACGGCCATCTGCACCTCGGACGAAAACACCATCGTCGTGCGCGGGCTGGACCTGTGCCAGGACGCCATCGGCCACCTCAACTTCGCCGACTATTTCTTCCTGCTGCTCACCGGAAAACAGCCCAGCGCGGCCGCGAGCCAGGTGCTCAACGCCACGCTGGTGGCGATCACCGAACACGGCTTCGTGCCCAGCGTGCAGGCCGCCCGCATGACCTACGCCGCCGCGCCCGACGCGCTGCAAGGTGCGGTGGCCGCCGGCATCCTGGGTTGCGGCTCGGTCATCCTGGGGGCCTCAGAGACCGCGGGCCGCCTGTTCATCGACGTGGAGCAGCGCATGGGCACCGGCGCCAGCCTGGACGAGGCCGCCGCCGCCGCGCTGCACGACCTGAAATCGCAGGGCAAGGCCATCCCCGGTTACGGCCACCCGCTGCACAAGGCGATGGACCCGCGCGTGGCGCGCCTGATTGCCGTGGCCACCGAGGCCGGTGCCGACCTGCGCTACGTGCGCATCGCCGAAGCCATCGAGCGCGCCATCCCCGGCATCGTGGGCAAGGACCTGCGCCTCAACGTCTCGGCCGCCATTCCCGCCGTGCTGCTGGGCATCGGTTTCCCGGTGCAGTCGCTGCGCGGCGTGCCCATCCTGGCGCGCACGGCCGGCCTCATTGCCCACCTGGCCGAAGAGGCCCAGACGCCCGCCGGTTTCGCGCTGTCCTACCAGGCCACGCGCGAGCTGCAGTACGACGGCGAGCTGCCGCCCGGCTTCAAGGCCCCATGAGCGACACGTTGACCACCATGGCCACCTTGAGCGACGACGCACTCGCGCAGCTGTTCACCGAAGCCCGCACCCATGCGGCCTTCGATGCCACACCACTGCCCGAAGCGCTGTTGCGGCGCGTGTACCAACTGGCGGCGCTGGGCCCCACCTCGCAGAACTGCCAGCCCGCACGTTTCGTGTTCGTCACCACGGACGCGGGCCGCGAACGCCTGCTGCCCCACCTGTCCGAAGGCAACCGGCCCAAGGTGCTGTCGGCACCTGTCACGGTCATCGTGGCGCGCGACACGCGCTTTCATGCCTTCATGCCCGAGCTGTGGCACCTGAGCGGCGCGCGGGAGAACTTCGAGAGCAAGCCAGGGCATGCACGCGAGACGGCGGTGCGCAACGCCACGCTGGGTGGCGCCTACCTGCTGATGGCCGCGCGTGCACTGGGCCTGGCCTGCGGCCCCATGAGCGGCTTCGATGCGGCAGGCGTGAACGCCGCCTTCTTCAGCGACGGCCGCTGGGAAGCGGACTTCCTGATCAACCTGGGTTTTCCGGCGGGGCCGGCCAAACGCGAACGCGGCCCCCGGCTCGCGTTCGAGCAGGCGTGTGTGCTGGCCTGAGCAGGCACCAGCGGCACCCGCACATTTTTCAACCACAAGGAGACAAGCAATGAAATGGAACCTCAAGGCCCTCACGGGTCTCGTGCTCGGTGCGGCCTGCACCCTGGTGTCGGCCCAGACCGGCGACTGGCCCAACAAGCCGATCAAGATCGTGGTGGGCTTCGCCGCTGGCACCCCGCCCGACATCTTTGCGCGCCTGTACGGCGAGTACGTGGGCAGGAAGCTGGGCCAGCCCGTGGTCATCGACAACAAGCCGGGCGCGGCGGGCAACCTGGCCTCCGACACCGTGGCCAAGTCGCCGGCGGATGGCTACACCTTCCTCTACAACCTGTCGACCGCGTTCACGATCAACCCCTACATCTACAGCAAGCTGCCGTTTGATCCCGAGAAGGACCTGACCCCGGTGGCCACCACCATGCGCCAGGGCCTGGTGCTGATTGCCAAGCCCACGGGCGGTGCCAAATCGGCCAAGGAGCTGATCGCGGCCGCCAAGGCCAAGCCCGGCACGCTGTCGCACGCCTCGTACGGCGCGGGCAGCCCCTCGCACCTGATCGTGGAGTGGATGAAGGACGAGACCGGCACCGACATGGTCCACGTGCCCTACCGCGCCAGCCCGATCGCCGACCTCGTGGGCGGCCAGGTGGACACCCTCATGGAGCCCATCGCCACCGGCTTCCCGCTGATCAGCAGCGGCAAGGCCGTGGCCCTGGCCTACTCGGGCCCGGCCCGTTTTGCCGCCCTGCCCGATGTGCCCACGCTGGCCGAGACGGTGCCGGGCCTGACCATGATGTCGTGGCACGGCATCTGGGCGCCTTCGGCCACGCCGGCAGCCATCGTCAACCGCGTCAACGCCCTGTTCGTCGAGGCCAGCAAGGATGCCGATGTGTCCAAGCGCATCCGTGACCTAAACAGCGAACCGCTGGGTCTGAGCCGCACCGAGATGGCCGAGGCCGTGAAGCGCGATGCTGGCATCTACAGCCGCATCGTCAAGGCCAAAAACATCAAGGTCGAATAAACCGCAGACGGGCGGCACCGTTTTCCGCACAATCCGGTGCATGCCCGCTCAAACTGACCTGTTGCCTGCCGGCGGCGAAACGGCCGCCGGCCCCAGCCCTTCGGTCGCAACGCTGCGCACCTGTGCCCTGTTCAATGACCTGACAGAACCTCAGCTGGCCTTGCTGGCGCAGGTGTCGTCCTGGACATCGTTCAAGGCCGGTGACACGGTGGTGCGGCAAAGCGAGCAGCCTGACCGGGTGTTCCTGGTGGTTGCCGGGTTCGTGAAGGTGCTGGTGGGCGGCGATCGTCAGACCGAGGTGCCGCGCAGCGCCAACGGCGAGCGCCGCAGCGCGGTGCGTCCCGAGGTGATGCTGGCGTTGCTGGGCCCTGGCGACATGGCGGGCGAAATCGCCCTGTTGCTGGACACCGGGCGCTCTGCCTCGCTGGTCGCGCTGACACCCTGCCAGGTGGTGGGGCTGCCGGGCCCGGCATTCATGGAGCTCATGCGCCAGTCGGCGCCCCTGGCGCTGGCGGTGTCGCGCAAGCTGGCTCAGCGCCTGGTGGACGCCAACCAGGCCACGCAACTGCTGCACAGCCCACTGGAGGCGCGGGTGCTGGCCATGCTGCGCCATTGCGAGCGCATGGGCCTGGACAGCCAGCGCTGGTTGTCCAACGCCGAACTGGCACGCATGGTGGGCGCCAGTCGGGTAGCCGTCAGCCAGGTGATGACCCGGCTGCGACCGGGTGCCAAGGTGTCCTGACCGACGGGCGGTTGCCTCAGATGGCTGTGTAGGTTTCCGTTGTCTTCAGCGCGTTGAGGATGTTGGCCGCCGAGTCGTGCAACGCATAGCCTTCCAGGGTGATGGTTTGCACAACACCCGTGCCGTTGCCGAACTGGATCACCGTATTGCTCCCCGAAACGGAGACGCTGAGGTTGGCCTCGTTGCCGTCATCGAGCAGGTCTTGCAGGTCCAGCACATCACCCGCGCTGAAATCCTTGACGACGTCTGTTGCCGGCGAGGCCGTGGTGCCAATTTCGGTCAAGGACCATTTGAAGGTGTCGGCCCCACCATTTCCCCACAACACATCGTTCCCAATACCGCCAACCAGGATGTCGACATCGCCTGAGCCGCTGATGGTGTCATTTCCGCTGCCGCCGTACAGCGTGTCGGCTTGATTGCCACCATCGATCGAGTCGTTGCCGCTCCCTCCATAGATCACGTCGGTCTGGTTGTCGCCGATCAAGGTGTCATTGCCACCGCCGCCATAGATCGTGTCGTTACCAGTCCCCCCATCAATCTGATCTGCACCACTGCCACCAGCAAGCGTGTCGGTGCCGCCCGAACCGATGATGGTGTCGTCCCCACCCAGGCCGTTGTAGATGTCGTCGTCTGGTTGTTTGTCGTCCTCAAACCGGTCATTCCCGGAGGTGCCCGTCGTCGCACCTGGCAAGCTTGGGTTGTCCAGGTCATCCAAGGCATCGTTGACGTCGGTGAGGTTCAAGGTAAAGCTCTGGCTGGAGTCTGGCGTACCACCCACCGTGCCATCGTCGACATTCACCGTCACGGTGTAGCTCGACTTGTACTCAAAGTCCAGCATCACGCCGGCGCGCAAGCGCAGTTCGTTCCCCACGATCTGAAAGTAACCTGCATCGCTGCCGCTCAGGCTCAGCGTGTTGGTGCCTATCCCATCGTCAGCGATCGAAATGGTTGCCATCACCTGTGCCGTACTCAAGGTGGTTTGGTGCAGCTCGTTCATCGAGGCCGTGTAGTTGGACAAACTCAAAGTGGGCGCGGTGTTTTCGCTCACGTCATTGATTGCCAACGCGACCGTCTGGGTGGTTTCGTTACCGGCGGCGTCGGTGGCGGTGACGTCAAAGCTGTAGCTCGCTTTGGTTTCATGGTCCGGATTGCCAGTCAGCGTCACGGCACCGGTGGAGGAGTCGATCGAGAACGCAGCGGCGTCGGTGCCGCTGATGGCGTAGGACAGCGCGGCGCTGGTGTCGGTGGCGTCGTCGATGTCGGCGGTGTCGGTGGCGACGGCGGTGTAGACCACCTGGCCGGGGCCGCTGTTCTCGTTGATGGAGGCGGCGGTGGTGCCCGAGGTGAAAACCGGGGAGCTCTCGTCGAGGTCGTTGACGCCCAGCGTCACGGTCTGGGTGGTGGCGTTGCCGGCGGCGTCGGTGGCGGTGACGTCAAAGCTGTAGCTGCCCTTGGCCTCGTCGTTGGGGTTGGCGATGAGGGTGACCGCACCGGTGGAGGAGTCGATCGAGAACGCAGCGGCGTCGGTGCCGCTCAGGGTGAAAACCAGAGGATTTGCGGGTCCGCCATCAACGGCGGACGCCGTGTAAACCAATTGGCCCGCACCGCTGTTTTCGTTGATGGATGTCGCGCTCCCGGCCGAAGTGAATACAGGTGCCGTGCTGTCAATCGTGATGGTCAAGCCGGCTGACGGGGCACTTTCGGTGCCTAGCAAGTCGGTCTGGGTGGTCGTGACAACATGGTTGCCGTCGGCCAATGCATCGGGCAGCTCAAAACTCCATTCGCCCTGCAGGTTGGCTGCTGCGGTGCCCACGAGCGTGCCGTCCACAAAGATGGAGATGGTCGCGAAGGGCTCAGCACCATTGCCTTGAACGACAGGGGTCGTGTCTCGGGTCAAGTCGTCAGTTGACGATGCACCGCTGTCGGATACGGTGGCCAAATCCGGGGCCGCCAGCGCTGCCGCTGTCGTGTCGGTGGAATCAATGACGGTGACGCCGTCAACCATGACAACGAGCTTCTCCATCATCTGGACGGTCAGCGTGGTTCCGGCTCCGAAATCAAACTTGAAATCGCTGGCGGACCCATTGGAGACTTCACCCTGGGAATTGAGCTTCACCGTGTCCAAATGCTGGAGGTAGGCCAGCATCTGAGGCAATGCGGAAGCCCACTCGGATGAGGTGAGCCTGATTTGCACGGTGTCAATGCCCGCCCCGCCGGTGTAGACGTCCTTGGTGCCGCTGGTGTTCTCGCTCAGCGTGTAGATCAGGGTGTCGGAGCCGTTGCCTCCGTTGAGCGTGTCCGAGCCGCTTCCGCCATCGATGACGTCGTTTCCATTGCCGCTGTTGATGATGTCGCTGCCCGCTCCGGCATAGATGTAGTCGTCGTTCTTGGAGCCGGTAAGTGTTTCGCTGCCGCTGGTGCCGCTGATGACTGCCATGATCTGATCTCCAATGTGCGTGCCGGAACTTGTAACAGAAGGTCAGTCTAGGAAGCGCTCACACGGTCCGATATACGACTAAAGTCGGATTGTGAAATCAAGTGTCAACTACTTAACACATTGCAGTCGTTTCCTTCGGCACCAACACACCAGACACCAGAGGTAGCCCATGCAGTCATTCGGACAACGCGCCCAGGGTGAGCGCCTGGAGCGCATGCAGGCCTCGCCGCTGTGGGCGGGCGAGGGTTTTCGCAACCGCCACCCGGTGCTGCCAGGGCTGCGCGATGCCACGGCGCCCCGGCCCAGCGTGGGCGATTTCCTCTCGTGCGGCGGGCGGCGTGTGCCCACCGGCCCCCTGCCCTCAGGCGATCCGCGAGCGGCCTGGCAGCGCGCGCCCGACAGCGGCCTGCGCGCCACCTGGCTGGGCCATTCCACGGTGCTGGTCGAGATCGACGGCGCGCGCGTGCTGACCGATCCGGTGTGGGGTACACGCGCCTCGCCGTTCCGTCTGGTGGGTCCCAAGCGCTTCCAGCCCATGCCGCTCAAGCTGCGCGACATGCCCGAGGTGGACGTGGTGGTGATCAGCCATGACCACTACGACCACCTGGATTACCCCACCATCCGCGCGCTGGCGCGGCACAGCCAGGTGCCCTTCGTCACCTCGCTGGGCGTGGGCGCGCACCTGCAGGCCTGGGGCGTCGCTCCCGAACGCATCACTGAGCTCGACTGGTGGGAGTCTCACCGTGTACCCGGCACCGGCCTCACCATCACCGCCGCGCCCTCGCAGCATTTCTCGGGCCGCGGCCTGAAAGACCGCAATGCCACGCTGTGGTCGTCCATGGTCTTTGCCGGCGAGCGGCACAGGGTCTTCTTCAGCGGCGACACCGGCCTGACCACCGAATACGCCCTCATCCGCGACCGCCTGGGGCCGTTCGATCTCGTGATGCTGGAGGTGGGCGCCTTCCACCCCTCCTGGGGCGACATCCACCTCGGCCCCGAGAACGCGCTCAAGGCCTACGCCCTGCTGGGCGGCAGTGCGCTGCTGCCGGTGCACTGGGGCACCTTCAGTCTGGCGCTGCACGACTGGGACGAGCCGGTGGAAACGTTGCTGGCCCGCGCCGACACCTCCACCGCGCTGCTGCTGCCACGCCTGGGCCAGGCGGTGGAGCCCGCCCACGGCCCGCTGAATGCGCCGTGGTGGCGGGCCGCCGCCGGTGTGGCGCCGGCGGCGCCGGCACCCGAGCCTGCCGAGCTGCCCGCCCGCCTGAGCCGGGACCTGCCCTGGCCGCTGGACTGAGACCATGCGGCTGCTGCTGGTTGAAGACGACACCATGATCGGCGGCGCGCTGCGCGCCGCGCTGCAGGCCGAGGGCCACGCGGTGGACTGGGTGCGCGACGTGGCCGCTGCCCGCGCCGCGCTGGCCACCGAACGTTTTGATCTGGTGCTGCTGGACCTGGGCCTGCCCGCGCGTGCGGGCGAACCGGTGGCGCAAGGCGGCCCCGACGGCCTGGGCCTGCTGCGCGAACTTCGCGCCCGCCAGGACGCGACGCCCGTGATCGTGCTGACCGCGCGCGACGCACCCGAGGCCCGGGTGAAGGGCCTGGACAGCGGCGCCGACGACTACCTCACCAAACCCTTCGACATGCCCGAACTGCTGGCCCGCATGCGGGCCGTGACGCGCCGCCACGGCGGGCACGCGCAGCCGGTGCTCTCGCACGGCGGCGTCACGCTGGACCCGGCCACACGCCAGGTCACCCTCGACGGCCAGCCGGTGCTGCTCTCGGCGCGCGAGATGGCCGTGCTGGAGGCCCTGATGGCGCGGCCCGGCGCGGTGCTCACGCGCGCCCAGCTCGAAGACCGGCTCTACGGCTGGAGCGAGGGCGTGGAGAGCAACGCGGTTAGCGTCTACGTGCACCAGCTGCGCCGCAAGCTGGGCAGCGACTTCATCCGCAGCATGCGCGGCGTGGGCTACTTCCTCGCCACCACGCCGGAGGCGCCCCGATGATGCGATCGCTGCGCGCGCGGCTGCTGGTAGCGCTGCTGTCGCTGCTGGCCGTGGCCGCGCTGATCATGGGTGGCGTAACCTACCGCAGCGTCTACCTGCAGACCGAAGAACTGTTCGACTACCAGCTGCGCCAGATGGCGCTCTCGCTGCGCGACCACGGCGAGGTGGGCGCGGCCGACGTGCCCGCTCTCACCAACGACCGGCTCGACTTCGTGGTGCAGATCTGGTCGGCCGACGGGCGCGTCATCTACGCCTCGCGCGACCACAGCGTGTTGCCCGACCGCGCCCAGCTGGGCTACGCCGACCTGCAGGCGGGTGGCCAGTGGTGGCGCACCTTCAGCGCGGTCACCCCCGGGCGGGTGATACAGGTGGCGCAGCCGCTGGAGATCCGTGAGCGCCTGGCCGCTGCGGCCGCCCTGCGCAGCGTTGCGCCGCTGGGTGTGCTCGCGCCGCTGCTGGCGCTGGCCGTGTGGTGGCTCGCCGCTCTCACGCTGCGTCCGTTGCAACGCCTCACGCAGGGCGTGCGCACGCGCGATGCCGCTTCGCTGCAGCCCTTGCCTTCGCAGGATCTGCCCGACGAACTCGCACCCCTGGCCGGCGCGCTCAACGAGCTGCTCACGCGCCTGGGTGCCGCCTGGCATGCGCAGCGCGACTTCGTGGCCGACGCCGCCCACGAGCTGCGCTCGCCACTCACCGCGCTCACGCTGCAGCTGCACGCGTTGCGCGGTGCCGAGGGCGAGGCCCGTGACCAGGCCGTGGCCGACCTCGAAGCCGGCATCACGCGCGCGGTGCGTCTGGTGGAGCAGCTGCTGCAACTTGCCCGCAGCGAACCCGGTGCACCCGGCGAGGCCCTGCAGGCGCTGGACCTGCACGCCATCGCGCAGGCCGAGCTGGTGGCGCTGGCGCCTCTGGCCGCACAGCGTGGCACCGAGCTGGAACTGCTGTCCGACGAACCGCTGCCACTGCAAGGCCAGCCCGTGGCCCTGGCCTCGCTGGTGCGCAACCTGGTCGACAACGCCCTGCGCCACAGCCCGCCGGGCTCCCGGGTGCAGGTCTGGACCGGCGTGGTCAGCGGCGCCCCGGTGCTGCGGGTGGACGACGCCGGCCCCGGCCTGCTGCCGGCCGAACGCGCCCGCGTGTTCGACCGCTTCTACCGCCGCGCGGCTGAGGGTGTGCCCGGCAGCGGCCTGGGCCTGGCCATCGTGGACGCGGTGGCGCGCCGCCATGGCGCCCGTGTGCTGCTCCTGGGCGCACCGCTGGGCGGCCTGCGGGCGGAGGTGGTGTTTCCGCGGGCTTAACCCTCGCCTCATCTTCGGCTCACCTTCGCTTCAAGTCGGCACCGCACCATCGCGGCCATGGCACAGCGTGTTGCTGGCGCCACCCGCGAAAGGAGCCTTCATGAACACCCGCAACACAATCGCCGCCGCCGTGGCGGTGATGACCCTGGGCCTCGCCGGTGCCGGCGCTGGCGCGTTCGACCTGCCGGGCTGGATGCACCCCACGCGCGACAAGCCAGCCGTCTCGGCGCCCGCTGCCGTGGAGAGTGCGGCCCCGGCGCCCGTGCCCACGCTGGACGCGCAGGGCCTGGTGCCCGACTACCGCGCCATCGTGCAGCGCTACGGCCCGTCGGTGGTGGGTGTCACCGTCTCGGGCACGCGCAAGGCCTCGGCCGAGGAAGGGGCGCTGACGCCCGAGCTCGACCCCTTCCTGCAGTTCTTTCGCGGCATGCCGGGCCGTGGCACGCCCGATGCGCGCACGCCGTTCAAAGGCCAGGGCTCGGGCTTCATTGTCAGCGCCGACGGCCTCATCCTCACCAACGCCCACGTGGTGCGCGACGCCCGCGAGGTGACCGTGCGCCTGTCGGACCGGCGCGAGTTCGCCGCCACGGTGCTGGGCTCCGACCCGGTGACCGATGTGGCCGTCCTGCGCATCGATGCCAAAGGCCTGCCGGCGGTGCGGCTGGGCGATCCGTCACGTGTGGGCGTGGGCGACCGCGTGCTGGCCATTGGCGCGCCGTATGGCCTGGAGCAGACCGCCACCCAGGGCATCGTGAGCGCCAAGGGTCGCTCGCTGCCGGGGGACAGCGTGGTGCCCTTCCTGCAGACCGACGCGGCCGTCAACCCCGGCAACTCGGGCGGTCCGCTGTTTGACGGGCGTGGCGAGGTCATCGGCATCAACGCGCAGATCTACAGCCAGAGCGGCGGCTTCCAGGGCCTGAGCTTTGCCATCCCCATCGACGTCGCGCTCAAGGTCAAGGACCAGATCGTGGCCGAGGGCAAGGTGAGCCACGCGCGCCTGGGCGTGGGCGTGCAGGACCTGACCCAGCCGCTGGCGGAATCGTTCGGCCTGAAGAAGCCCGATGGCGCGCTGGTCTCTCAGGTGTACCCGGACAGCGCGGCGGCCCGCCAGGGCCTGCGGGCGGGCGACGTGATCACCCGCGTGAACGACACCCCGTTGGAGCGTTCGGGCCAGCTCTCGCAGGTGATAGGCATGGCGCGCCCCGGCGATACGGTGCGTTTGCAGGTGTGGCGCGACCACGGCTGGAAAGAGCTTGCCGTGCGCCTGGGTGCCGTGGACGAGGGCAACGCCCGCACGGCCACCGCGAAAGAGGCGGCACCTGCCGGTGCACGCCTCGGGCTGGCGGTGCGCCCGCTGAACGCGGCCGAGCAGCGCGAGACCGGGGTGACACAGGGCCTGCTGGTGCAGGATGTGAGCGGCCCGGCGGCACAGGCCGGCGTGGAGCCGGGTGACGTGGTGCTGGCCGTCAACGGCCAGCCGGTGCAGTCGGTGGAGACGCTGCGGCGCGCGGCCGATGGCCAGCAGCGCACCCTGGCCCTGCTGGTGCTGCGCGACCAGCAGCAGATCTTTGTGCCGGTGAAGCTGGCGTCCTGACGCCCGGCTCAGAGCTGGACGCTGGCCTCGCCCACGCCGTCGAACACGACACGAACGGCATCTCCGGCGCCAGCCGGCAGCAGCCCGCACCAGGTGCCGGTGGTGACCACGGTGCCCGCGGGCACCGTGTCACCGTGGCGGGTGAGGTGGCGCAGCCACGCGGGCACCACGAACAGCGGGTCGCCCATGGCGTGGCTGCCGCTGAATTGGCGGGTTTCGGTGCCTATGGTCACGCTCACGCGCTGTGTGGCCCATTCCAGCTGGCGCAGCGGCTGCCATTCGGCCAGCACCAGCGCGCCATGTACCTGCAGGTCGGCCAGCTTGAGCAGCGCCGGGGCCTCGCGCAGCTTCTGCCAGCGCGAGTCCACCACCTCGATGGAGACGGTCATGGCGTCCAGCCAGGGCGCGACGTTCTCCGGGGTCAGCGTGGTGGCATCGGCCGGGCTGACCGAACGGCCCAGACGCAAGGCGATCTCGGCTTCGATGTGCGGCTGGATGAAGGGCCAGCTGCCGGCTCGGGCCGGGCTGGCCCACACGCCGGCCAGCGGCAGCGCGGCGTGGGTGGTGGGCTGCTCGCGGCTGGGGCCGCCGGATTTCCAGTGCCGTGCGGTGCCGCCTTCACGGCCATCGGCGTCGGCCGCGAAGGCCTCCTGCACCGCATAGGCCTGCTCGGGGGTGTCCAGCGTGTAGCGGGTCGCGTCCAGCGGCTGGCCGCTGCGGCGTGCGGCGATCAGGTCCGCGAGCAGGGCGGTGTTCATGCGGTCAGCCGCGTGAGGGCTTCCTGGTACTTCGCGGCGGTCTGGGCGATCACCTCGGGCGGCAGCGTGGGCGCGGGCGCGGTCTTGCCCCAGGGTTTGCCATCCACCGTGGCCTGCTCCAGCCAGTCGCGCAGGTACTGCTTGTCGTAGCTGGGCGGGTTCTTGCCGGCGGCCAGGGCCTGGGCGTAGCCCTCGGCGGGCCAGTAGCGCGAGCTGTCGGGGGTGAGCACCTCGTCCATCAGCACCAGCGTGCCGTCGCGGTCCAGGCCGAACTCGAACTTGGTGTCCGCAATGATGATGCCCTTCTTTGCGGCGATCTCGGCGGCGGCCTGGTAGAGCGCGATGCTCACGTCGCGGATCTTCGCGGCCAGCTCGGGGCCGATCATCTCGACGGTTTTCTCGAAGGTGATGTTCTCGTCGTGTTCGCCCATCTCGGCCTTGGCCGCGGGGGTGTAGATGGGCTGGGGCAGCCGGGCCGCGTTGGTGAGGCCTTCGGGCAACGGCACGCCGCAGACCGAGCGGCTGGCCTGGTACTCGGCCCAGCCGCTGCCGGCCAGGTAGCCACGCACCACGGCTTCCACCGGAATGGGTTTGAGGCGCTTGACCAGCATGGAGCGGCCCTTGACCTGACCGATCTCGCTCACGGGCACCACACTCTCGGGCGCATCGCCGGTGAGGTGGTTCGGGACGATGTGCCCCAGCTTGTCGAACCAGAACAGCGCCATCTGCGTGAGCAGCGCGCCCTTGCCCGGTATGGGCTCGCCCATGATGACGTCGAAGGCGCTGATGCGGTCGGAGGCGACCATGAGGATGCGGTTTTCGCCGACGGCGTAGTTGTCGCGCACCTTGCCACGCGCGAGCAGCGGCAGCGAGGTCAGGGTGGAGGTGTGCAGGGCGGAAGTCATGGGCGGCGGCGGCCCGGCGGGCCGTGTCAGACGGGGAAAGCCGACATTATCCCGCCGCTTCGTCGGCGGCCCCCGCCAGGCTCACGCCGCCGCGGTCGTGGGCCTTGCTGCGGTAGAGCGCCTTGTCGGCCTGATCCAGCCAGTGTTCGTGGTTCTTCATGCTGCGGCGGGCCGTGGCCACGCCGAAGGAAATGCTGACGTTGCCCATGTCCGTCTGCACCCGCCGTGCGTAGTGGAAGGCCTGTTCGGCATCGGTGTCGAACAGCAGCACCACGAACTCGTCGCCTCCCAGCCGTGCGACCACGTCGCCGCCCCGAGCGTTGCGCGTGAGCGCCTCGCCAAAGCGCCGGATCACCCCGTCGCCTGCCGCATGGCCCTGGCTGTCGTTGATGCGCTTGAAGTCGTCCACATCACCCACCAGCAGCGACAGGGCGCGCTCGTGCCGCTGGAACTGGCTGAACACCTGGCGCAGGGTCTGGTCGAAGAAGCGGCGGTTGTGCACGCCTGAGAGCGCGTCGTGTTCGCTCAGGAAGCGCAGCTCGCGGCGCTTGGTGTTGAGGCGCAGGTTGGTGCGGTGCATGAAGCACGCCATGAGCAGCGGGTACCCCATGATCAGGGGCAGCGAGCTCAGCACCGCAAGGTTGCTGCTGTCGGGCGCGAAGCCCCAGCCGAGCGACAGACTTCCCAGCAGAACGCCCGTGGCGTGGCCCACCCAGCTCACCACCAGGCCTCGCGGTCCGCTCATGCTCGCGTTGGTGAGCGAGGTGGCCATCACCAGCGCCACGCTGGGCACCAGAACGCCCTGCATGAGGGCGATCCAGCCGCCGCAGTAGAGCGCGTCGAGCCAGAGGTTGACGGCTTCGGTGCGCATGGCGTTGCCGGAGCGGCGGGTGCGCAGGTAGGCCAGCTGGGGCCAGACCAGCAGGTTCAGCGCCAGCAACACGCCGATCCAGGGCAGCGAGAGCCGCCCCTGTTCCCACAGCGTGGGGACGATGGCCACGGCCGACAGCAGCACGCCCAGTGCGCGGGCCGTGCGGGTGTGCCGCGCGAGGTCCTGCGCAAAGCGCCGGGCCCCGTCGGTTGCCGTTTCCGTGTCTTCGGGAAAAACCATCGGCCACATGGTAGGCCCGGATGGTTACAAATGGTGAGGTGCCGGGACGCAGACGCGCACAAAAAAACCGCCCGAAGGCGGTTTTCAGGGGGGCGGGTTGGTCAGTTGACCACCTGGGCCAGCTCGCCGGTGGCGTACCGGGCGGCCATGGCCTGCAGGCCACGACCCTGGATCTTGCTGCCCTGGCCTTCGCAGCCGAACTCCAGGTAGCGGGCCTTGCAGACCTGCTTGGCGGCCTCGCGGGCGGGCTTGAGCCATTCGCGGGCGTCGAACTTGTCGGGGTTCTCGGCCAGGAACTTGCGCACCGCGCCGGTCATGGCCAGGCGGATGTCGGTGTCGATGTTGATCTTGCGCACGCCATGCTTGATGGCTTCCTGGATCTCGCTCACCGGCACACCGTAGGTTTCCTTCATCTGGCCGCCATACTGGTTGATGAGGGCCAGCAGCTCCTGCGGCACGGAGGACGAGCCGTGCATCACCAGGTGGGTGTTGGGGATGCGGGCGTGGATTTCCTTCACGCGCGAGATCGCCAGGATGTCGCCGGTGGGCGGACGGCTGAACTTGTAGGCGCCGTGGCTGGTGCCGATGGCGATGGCCAGTGCGTCCAGCTGGGTGGCCTTGACGAACTGGGCGGCCTCTTCGGGGTCGGTCAGCAGCTGGCTGTGGTCCAGCTTGCCTTCGGCGCCGATGCCGTCTTCCTCGCCAGCCTCGCCGGTTTCGAGGTTGCCCAGGCAGCCCAGCTCACCTTCGACGGTGACGCCGGCCTGGTGGGCCATGTCCACCACCGCACGGGTGACGCGCACGTTGTAGTCGAAATCGGCCGGGGTCTTGCCGTCTTCCATCAGCGAGCCGTCCATCATCACCGAGCCGAAACCCAGCTGGATGGCGCCCTGGCAGATCTTGGGACTGGTGCCGTGGTCTTGGTGCATCACCAGGGGGATGTGGGGGTAGGCCTCGGTGGCGGCCTGGATCAGGTGCTTGATGAAGCTCTCGCCCGCGTACTTGCGCGCACCGGCGCTGGCCTGCAGGATCACCGGAGCGCCCACCTCGTCGGCGGCGGCCATCACGGCCTGCACCTGTTCCAGGTTGTTGACGTTGAAGGCCGGAATGCCGTAACCGTTCTCGGCCGCGTGGTCGAGCAGTTCGCGCATGGAAACGAGCGCCATGGAGATCCCCTAGGAAAAAGCGTGGGTTGGTAACCGGGTGGTAACCCGCGATTTTACCTTTTGGGGCGGGAAAGCGCGGCCGCTGCGCCTCAGGCCGCTTTACATATTTTGAGCATGTTGGTGCCCCCCGGTGAGCCCATGGGCTCGCCGCAGGTGATGGCGTAGACGTCGCCCGTCTGCACGATGCCGCGGTTTTTGAGGTGCGCTTCAGCGTCGGCCAGCGCGGTGTCGCGGTCGGCGCTGGTGTCCATCAGCAGCGGGCGCACGTTGCGGTAGAGCGCCATGCGGCGCTGCGTGGCGAGCTTGGGCGTGAGCGCATAGATGGGCATCTTCACGTCGTGGCGGCTCATCCACAGCGCGGTGGAGCCCGAGTCGGTCAGGGCCACGATGGCCTTGGCGCCCAGGTGGGTGGCGGTGAACAGCGCGCCCATGGCGATGGACTGGTCGATGCGGCCGAAGGTCTTGCCGGTGAAGTCCGATTCGAGCTCGTGCTTGTGCGCCTTTTCGGCTTCGGCGCAGATGTTGGCCATCTCCTGCACCGTCTCCAGCGGGTACTTGCCGGCGGCGGTCTCGGCACTGAGCATCACGGCGTCGGTGCCATCGAGCACGGCGTTGGCCACGTCGCTCACCTCGGCGCGGGTGGGCACCGGGTTGACGATCATGCTCTCCATCATCTGCGTGGCGGTGATGACGACCTTGTCCATCTCGCGTGCGAGCCGGATCATGTGTTTCTGCAGTGCCGGCACGGCGGCGTTGCCCACCTCCACCGCCAGGTCGCCGCGCGCGACCATGATGCCGTCGGACACGCGCAGGATGTCGGCCAGGTGCGGAATCGCCTCGGCGCGCTCGATCTTGGCGATCAGCCCCGGGCGGTGGCCGTCGGTGCAGGCCACGTTGGCGAGCTGGCGTGCCAGCTCCATGTCGGTGGCGTTCTTGGGGAAGCTGACCGCCACGTAGTCGGCCTTGAACGCCATCGCGGTGCGGATGTCGTCCATGTCCTTGGCGGTCAGAGCGGGTGCGGTCAGCCCACCACCCTGCTTGTTGATGCCCTTGTTGTTGGAGAGCTCGCCGCCCACCTTCACCGTGGTGTGCACCGCCGCGCCCAGCACCTTGTCCACCGTCAGCACGATCAGGCCGTCGTTGAGCAGCAGGGTGTCGCCGGGTTTCACATCGCGCGGCAGCTCCTTGTAGTCCAGCCCCACGGCGTTGATGTCGCCGGGCTCGGTGCGGGTGGCGTCCAGCACGAAAGGCGCACCGTTCTCCAGCATCACCTTGCCGTCGGCGAACTTGCCGACGCGGATCTTGGGGCCCTGCAGGTCGGCCATGATGGCGACCTCGCGGCCGGCGCGTTGCGCGGCCTCGCGCACCAGCTGGGCGCGGTCGATGTGGTCTTGCGCCTTGCCGTGGGAGAAGTTGAGCCGCACCACGTTGACACCGGCGCGGATCATGCGCTCCAACAGGTCGGGGTCGCTGGAAGCCGGCCCGAGGGTGGCAACGATTTTGGTGGCGCGCATCGGCATATGTTGTCTCCGTGGGCGCCGCAGGCGCCGGGTTTTGTAACTCAGTTTCGCATTATGGGCGAAGCCGGTTACATGCCCGGTTCTAAATGGCTCAGCCCACCGCGTCCTTCACACACTTCTTGGTGAAGCTGGTCTTGGCCGCGCCGTGCAGCTTCTTCTCCGCGGCTGCTGTATCGCAGCTGGCGGTGGCGTCCTTGGTGCATTTCTTCACGAAGGAGGTCTTGGCCGCGCCGGCCAGCTTTTTCTCGGCAGCTGCGGCGTTGCAAGAGGGGCCCTCGGCCTGGGCGGCGGCACTGGCGAGCACCAGGCCCAGGGCGGACAGCAGCAGGGGGAACTTGGACACAGGTTTCTCCTCGGGGTGGATGGGTGCCCAGATTCTGAAGCAAATGTCAAAAACAAGGCAGACCCTGGCCTGCGGATAAGCTATCCGGTTCCATGGCGCTCAAATCCACCATCTTCAAGGCCGCCCTCTCGGTGGCCGATATCGACCACGGCTACTACGCCGACCACGCCCTCACCCTGGCCCGTCACCCCAGCGAGACCGACGAACGCATGATGGTGCGGCTGCTGGCGCTGGCCCTCAACGCCTACCGCCTGCAAAGCGACTGCGGCGGCGACGGCACGCTGGGTTTTGGCGTCGGCCTGAGCGACCCCGACGAGCCCGACGTGATGCTGACCGACTTCACCGGCCAGCGCCGGCTGTGGGTTGAGGTGGGCCAGCCCGAAGACCGGCCGCTGCTCAAGGCCTGTCAGCGTGCCGATGCGGTGATGGTCTACGCCTTTGCCCACTCGGCCGATGTGTGGTGGAAGGGCATAGAAACCAAACTGACGCGGCTGGACCGCCTGCAGGTCTGGCGCGTGCCCACCGAAGCGGCCCAGGCGCTGGGGGCGTTTGCCGAACGCAGCATGCAGCTGCAGGCCACCATCCAGGAGGGTGTGCTCAGTCTTTCAGACGCTCAGCGTCACCTCGATATCGAGTGCATCCGCTGGAAGTGAGCCAGGCCCCCACGCTCCCCCACTGCGTGTGGGTCGCTGCCCCCCGAGGGAGGCGATTCTGCTTGGAGCGGCCCTGCGCTGAATCCGGTGCAAGGCGTTTCGCCGTTACGCGGGCCGCGTATCGACCCGAAGGCACAGCAGGCCGGTCAACAGCGCGAGCCCGGTGAAGCCGAGGTACAGCGGCGTGAAATCGGCACGGGCCAGCTGTGGGTGACCCAGCAGCAGCACCGTCAAGGCCACGCCCAGCACGGCGCCGATCTGGCGGATGGCCTGGTTCACCGCACCGCCCACGGCGTAGTGGGCCAGCGGCAGGCGGTGCACCGCCGCAGCTGCCAGTGACGGCATCACCAGCCCCACGCCCACGCCGCTGAGCACCAGCGCCGGTAGCCAGTGGTGCAGGTAGTCGGGCTCGGTGCCGGGCACCAGCAGCAGCCACAGCCCGCTGGCCGCGTAGACCAGGCTGCCGCCCACCAGGAAGGGCCGGTGACCGATGCGCGCCGCCAGGCGCCCGGTGACGATGGCGGTGGGTATCACCAGCAGCGGCCCCGGGGTCACGGCCAATCCGGCCTGCGGCAGGCTGTAGTGCCAGATGCCGGTCATGTAGAAAAAGAAGCCGAAGAACATCATCGCGAACGCGGTGCCAAAGGCCAGCATGGCAAGGTTGACATCGCGGTAGGTGGTGTGGCGGAACAGGGCCGGGTCCAGCAGCGGCGCACGGGCATGGCGAACCCAGGCGGCAAACGCGATCAGCGCCGCGGCGCCCAGCGCCCCCACGGCAGCCAGCTCGTTGCGGCTCCAATGGGGCGATTTGAGCTGCACCACGGCCAGCGCGATGGCGCCCACGCCCACGATGACCAGCACCATGCCGATCAGGTCGAAGGCACGTTGGGTATCGGGCCGCGCGGATTCGCGCAGTCGCTGGCGGCCGAGCGCCAGGGCCACCAGGCCCAGCGGCAGGTTGAGCACGAAGGCCCAGCGCCAGCCCAGCGTGTCCACCACCAGCGAGCCCATGCTGGGGCCCAGCGCCGCACCCAGGCCGGCCACCGCACCCCAGGCACTCACGGCCACCGCCCGGCGGGAGGCCGCAAACGCATCCAGCACCAGCGACAGCGAGGCCGGCGTGACCAGCGCCGCGCCCACTGCCTGCAAGGCCCGCGCAGCCACCAGCGTGTTCACGCCGGGCGCGAGCGCACAGGCCACGGCCGGCACCAGGTAGAGCACCAGGCCCAGCAGGAAGATGCGCTTGCGCCCGTGCCGGTCGGCGATGCCGCCGGCCGGTATCAGCATGGCGGCGAACACCACGCTGTAGGCGTTCAGCACCCACGACAGGTCGGCCGCGCTGGCCCCCGGGAAACTGGCGCGCAGGGCACCGAAGGCCGCGAACAGCACGGTGCCATCCAGCGACACCAGAAAGGACGCGACGCTGGCGATCCAGAACACCGGCCAGGGTGATGGGGTGGGGTGCTGCGGGTTCATGCTCAGGCGGCGATGTAGACCGGCGGTTCGGCGGTCAGGCCGGCCTTGACCTGACGGGTCAGATCACCCACCAGGATTTCCTCGCGCCCCTCGGCCACGCCCTGCAGCGCCTCGCGCGCCACGTCCGCGGCGTCCAGCTTGGGGGCGTCGATGCCGGTGGTCAGGTCGGTGTCGATGAAGCCCACGTGCAGGCCGCTGACCTGGGTGCCCTGCTCGCGCAGTTCGTGGCGCAGGCCGTTGGTGAGTGCCCAGGCGGCCGATTTGGTGGCGCCGTAGACGCCCAGCAGCGGCCGGTTGATCCAGCTCGCCACCGACAGCACGTTGAGCACCGCGCCGCCACCGTTGGCGGCCAGCACCGGGGCGAAGGCCTGGGTCACACGCAGCGGGCCGTAGAAGTTGACCTCCATCTGGCGCCGGGCAGCAGCCACGCTGTTGGCGGGCATGAAGCCGCCGAACTCGGCCACGCCCGCGTTGTTGATGAGCAGGTTGACATCCGGTGCGCGATGGGCCAGTTCGGCCAGGTCGGCGTCGCTGGTCACATCCAGCCGCAACGGCACGACGCCGGGCAGATCGACGTGCTGCGGGTTGCGGGCGGCGACGTAGACCTTGCGGGCGCCCTGCGCGAGGGCTTCGCGGGCCAGGGCAAGACCGAGGCCGCGGTTGGCGCCGGTGATGAAGACGGTGGAGGTGGAGAGGTTCATGGCGGGGTTCCAGTGGTGGGCGGGTTGAATATGATGGTTGTCATATTTGTGGGCAAACGAGACGGCACGTGGATACGGTGTGCCGGCTCAATGGGTGAGTGGGTGGAACGGCGCCAGCAGCGCGTCGCGGGTGGTCTGCAGCAAGGCTTTGGCCTGTGGCCCCGGGCCCAGGGCGCGGGCCATCTGCAGCGCGCCGATCAGCGTGCTGGCGACCACCATCGCCTGTCCGGGGTCTGCCCCTGGCGGCAGGCTGCGCTGCACGCGCTCGATGAGTGCGTTCACGCGGTCGCGTCCGGCCTGCTGCACCTCGGGCGCCTGGCGCGGCATTTCGGAGGCCAGTGCGGCAACGGCACACCCGTGCTCGGGGTGGGCCGCATGTTCTTCGGTCAGGTAGGCGTTGACGAGTGCCCGCAAGGGCGACTCGCCGCGCTCAACGGCCTGCGCGGTACGCCTGTCCATGCGCTCGCCGCTGTCGCGCCCGGCGTGGGCCAGCGCCTCGGCCAGCAACGCGTCGCGCGAAGGGAAATGGGCGTAGAAGCCGCCATGGGTCAGGCCGGCGGACTTCATCACGTCGGCCACGCCGACGCCGCTGCAACCGTTGCTGCGCAGGGTGCGCGCAGCGGTCTCCAGGATGCGCTCGTGGGTCAGGGCCTTGCGGCTGGGGGGGGTAGCCATGCGCCGAATTATATGATGATCATCATATTCATGCCCGCTCACCAGCTGATGAGCCGATGGACGGTTTCAGGGGGCGAGCTGCCCCCTGGGATCAGCCGGCGCGTTTCGCCAGGATCTCGAAGGCCGGCAGGGTCTTGCCTTCCAGCACTTCCAGGAAGGCGCCCCCACCGGTGGAGATGTAGCCCACGTCCTTGTCGATGCCGTATTTGGCAATGGCTGCCAGGGTGTCGCCGCCGCCGGCGATGGAAAAGGCCGGCGATGCGGCAATGGCCTGCGCGAGCACCCGGGTGCCGTTTTCGAACGCAGGGAACTCGAACACACCCACCGGGCCGTTCCAGACGATGGTGCCGGCGCGCTTGAGCTGCTCGGCCAGGCGTTGGGCGGTTTCGGGACCGATGTCGAGGATGAGGTCGTCCTCAGCCACGTCGGTGGCCTTCTTGATGGTTGCCGGTGCATCGGCAGCGAAGGTCTTGGCGGTCACGACGTCGGTCGGGATCGGCACTTCCGCGCCACGCGCTTTCATGGCGGCCATCACGGCCTTGGCCTGGTCCAGCAGGTCGGGTTCTGCCAGGCTCTTGCCGATGGGCAGGCCAGCGGCCAGCATGAAGGTGTTGGCGATGCCGCCACCAACGATGAGCTGGTCCACCTTGTCCGACAGGCTTTGCAGGATGGTGAGCTTGGTGCTGACCTTGGAACCGGCCAC
>CALRLO020000052.1:0-25598 GCA_943368755.1 Synechococcus sp. UW140
CCCCTCACGGACTTCGACGCCGATGGCACCTTCAACCCCAAGGGCTACGCCGAGCGACTCGAGTGGCTCGCCCCCTACGGCGCCACCGCCCTCTTCGCCGCCGGCGGCACCGGCGAGTTCTTCTCCCTCACCGGCTCCGAGTACCCCGCCATCATCAAGACCGCCGTGGACACCTGCCAGGGCAAGGTCCCCATCATTGCCGGTGCCGGTGGCCCCACCCGTTTTGCCATCGAGTGCGCTCAGGCCGCCGAGCGCGCCGGCGCCCACGGCGTGCTGCTGCTGCCCCACTACCTCACCGAGGCTTCGCAGGAGGGCCTCATCGCCCACGTCGAGGCCGTGTGCAAGAGCGTGAAGTTCGGCGTCATCGTCTACAACCGCAACGTCTGCAAGCTCACCCCGAACTCGCTGGCGATCCTGGCCGAGCGCTGCCCCAACCTGATCGGCTTCAAGGACGGCATCGGCGACATCGAGCTGATGATGTCCATCTTCCTGAAGATGGGGGACCGGTTTGCCTACCTGGGCGGGCTGCCCACGGCGGAGGTGTATGCGGCGGCCTACAAGGCGCTTGGCACGCCGGTGTATTCCTCGGCCGTCTTCAACTTCATCCCGAAGACGGCGATGGAGTTCTACCGCGCAGTGGCCGCTGACGACCAGGCCACCCAGCACCGGCTGCTCAAACAGTTTTTCATGCCCTACCTGGACATCCGCAACCAGGGTGCGGGCTACGCCGTGTCCATCGTCAAGGCCGGCGCGCAGATCGTGGGCCATGGTGCCGGCCCCGTGCGCGCACCGCTCACCGACCTCAAACCCGACGAGTTCGAACAGCTCGCCGAACTCATCAAGGCACTGGGACCGCAGTAACGCTTTTCAACCGCCCACACGACAACCAGGAGACAACATGAAAAAAGCCCTCGCCGCCCTTGCGGCCACCCTCGCCCTGTCCGGCACCGCCTGGGCCTGGCCCGACAAGCCGGTGACCGTCATCGTGCCTTTCCCGCCGGGTGGCTCCACCGACATGATCGCCCGCACCCTGAGCACCACCCTGCAGCAGAAACTGGGGCAGAACTTCGTGGTGGACAACAAGCCCGGCGCCACGGGCACCATCGGTGCGGCCCAGGTCAAACGCGCACCGGCCGACGGCCACACCCTGCTGGTGGCCTCGCTGGGCCCGTACGTGATCGCCCCGCACCTGATCAAGGGCGGCGTCCCCTACGACGCCCGCACCGATTTCGACTACCTCACCGTGGCGGTGCAGGCGCCCAACGTGCTGGTGGTGCCGGCCGCCTCGCCCTACCGGAACGTGGCCGACGTGATCGCCGACCTCAAGCAGAACCCCAACAAGATCTCGTTCGCCTCGTCAGGCAACGGCTCGTCCGACCACCTGACGGCCGAACTGTTCTGGCAACAGACGGGCACCACCGGCGTGCATGTGCCCTACAAGGGCGGCGCCCCGGCCATGAACGACCTGCTGGGCAACCAGGTCAACGCCTCGTTCCAGAACCTCAACGTGGTCGTGCCCCACGTCAAGGCAGGCAAGCTCAAGGCCCTGGCCGTGACAGGCGACAAACGCTCGGCCCAGCTGCCCGACGTGCCCACCCTCAGCGAGGCCGGCGTGAAAGACGCCGACGTCTACTCCTGGCAGGCCGTGGCCGCGCCCAAAGGGCTGAGCGCCGAGGTGAAGAAGAAAATCCACGAAGCGCTCGTGGCCGCCATCAACGACCCGCAGGTTCGCCCCAAGCTGCTGGAGCAAGGCTTCGAGATCGTGGCCAACACGCCCGAGCAGTTCAGCGCCTTCCAGCGCCGCGAGTTCGACCGCTGGAAACAGCTGATCGAATCGCGCAAGATCACCGCCGACTGACCTTTTTCCAGACCGAGACCTTATGACCCAGACGCCCGTCGTCACCTCGTTGCGCGCCATCCCCGTGGCGGGCCGCGACAGCATGCTGCTGAACCTCAGCGGCGCCCACGCCCCCTACTTCACCCGCAACCTGCTGCTGCTCACCGACAGCGCCGGGCGCACCGGCATCGGCGAGGTGCCGGGTGGCGAGAAGATCCGCCAGACGCTGGAAGACGCCCGCGACCTGGTGGTGGGGCAACCCGTGGGCAACGTGCAGGCGGTGCTGCAGCGCGTGTCGCAACAGTTCGGCGACCGCGACGCGGGCGGGCGCGGTGCGCAGACCTTCGACCTGCGCACCACCATCCACGCGGTCACCGCCATCGAGTCGGCCCTGCTGGACCTGCTGGGCCAGCACCTGGGCCTGCCGGTGGCGGCCCTGCTGGGCGAAGGCCAGCAGCGCGACACGGTGGAGATGCTGGGCTACCTGTTCTACATCGGCGACCGCACGAAAACCGACCTGCCCTACGCCAGCCCGGCCAACGAAGCCGCCGACGCCGACGACTGGTGCCGCCTGCGCCACGAGGCCGCCATGACACCCGAGGCCATCGTGCGTCTCGCCGAAGCCGCCCGTGCGCGCTACGGTTTCAACGACTTCAAGCTCAAGGGCGGCGTGCTGCGCGGCGACGAGGAAGTGGACGCGGTGACCGCGATACACGAGCGTTTCCCCGAGGCGCGTGTGACGCTGGACCCCAACGGCGGCTGGCTGCTCAAAGACGCCATCCGCCTCGGCCAGCGCATGCGCGGCGTGGTGGCCTACGCCGAAGACCCGTGTGGCGCCGAAGGCGGCTTCTCGGGCCGCGAGGTGATGGCCGAGTTCCGCCGGGCCACCGGACTGCCGACCGCCACCAACATGGTGGCCACCGACTGGCGCCAGCTCAGCCACGCGCTGTCGCTGCAGAGCGTGGACATCCCGCTGGCCGACCCGCACTTCTGGACCATGGCCGGCAGCGTGCGCGTGGCCCAGACCTGCCGCGACTGGGGCCTGACCTGGGGCTCGCACTCCAACAACCACTTCGATGTGTCGCTGGCCATGTTCACCCACGTGGCCGCCGCCGCGCCCGGCAAGGTCACCGCCATCGACACCCACTGGATCTGGCAGGACGGCCAGTTCCTGACCGAGGAGCCGCTGCAGATCGTAGGCGGCCACGTGCAGGTGCCCAAAAAACCCGGCCTGGGCGTGACGCTGGACATGGCCGCCGTGGAAAAAGCCCACGCGCTCTACATGCAGCACGGCCTGGGCGCGCGCGACGACGCCATCGCCATGCAGTACCTGATCCCCCACTGGACCTTCGACCCCAAACGGCCCTGCCTGGTGCGCTGACACCGACTGACTGGCCCCGGTATAAAGCGGGTTTTCTTCAACGGGGAAACACCGCATGGGCACCGACATGGGCACCGAAAAAGTTGCATTGATCACCGCCGGTGGCAGCGGCATGGGTGCCGCCGCCGCGCGCCGCCTGGCTGCCGATGGCCACCACGTCGCCATCCTGTCCTCGTCCGGCAAGGGCGAGGCGCTGGCCGAATCGCTGGGCGGCCTGGGCGTGACCGGCTCCAACCAGTCCGACGCCGACCTGCAACGCCTGGTGGACGGCGCCATGGCCCGCTGGGGCCGCATCGACGTACTGGTCAACAGCGCCGGCCACGGCCCCAAGGGGCCGCTGCTGGCCATCAGCGACGAGCAGTGGCACCAGGGCCTGGAGGTCTACCTGCTCAACGTGGTCCGCGCCACCCGGCTGGTTGCGCCCCTCATGGTGGCGCAAAAGCGCGGCGCCATCGTCAACATCTCCAGCGCCTGGGTGGACGAACCCAGCGCGCTGTTTCCCACCTCGGCCGCCTTTCGCGCCGGCCTGGCCACCTTCACCAAGATCTTTGCCGACACCCACGCGGCCCACGGTGTGCGCATGAACAACGTGCTGCCCGGCTGGATCGACAGCCTGCCCGCCACCGAAGAGCGCCGCCAGGGCGTGCCCATGCAGCGCTACGGCACGGCCGAGGAGGTGGCCGCCACCGTGGCCTTCCTGGCGTCCGAGGGGGCGGGCTACATCACCGGCCAGAGCCTGCGGGTCGATGGCGGGCTGATGCGCTCGGTCTGACACCCGCTCAGCGGGCGGCCTTCCAGCGCAGCCACCACGCCCCCAGCGAGGTGGCCGTGGCCATGAGCGCCACGGCCAGCCAGCCAGCCTGTGCCAGCAGCAGCGTACCCAGCCCGGCCCCCACCGCCATGCCACTGAACATGCTGGTGAAGAGCACGGCGTTGAGCCGGCTGCGTGCACCGGGGTCCATGCCGTAGATCAGCGTCTGGTGCGCCACCAGCGTGGCCTGGAACCCCAGGTCGAAGGCCACGGCCGCCAGCGCAATGACCACCAGCTGGGCCGTTGCCGGCAGACCCGCGCCCAGTGCCATGGCCCCGAAGGCCACCGCCGCGAGCGCCGTGCCCCAGAGCGTCACCCGCTGCGGACCACCCCGGTCGGCCAGGCGGCCGGCGAGCGGCGCGGCCAGCGCACCCGCCGCGCCCGCCAGACCAAAGGCGCCGGCCACCGCCGAGCCCAGATGAAACGGCGCGCCGTGCAGCATCACCGCCAGCGTGGACCAGAACGCACTGAAGCCGACCGCCAGCAGGCCCTGGGCCCAGGCCGCCCGGCGCAGCGGCTCATGCCGGCGCCACAGCTGCCACAGCGAGGCCAGCAGCGCACCGTAGGGCAGCCGCGTGGTGGGCGCAAAACGGGGCAGCATGTGCCACGCGGCCAGACCCACCCCAAGCAGGCTGAGCGCCGCCAGCACGAACATCGCGCGCCACCCCAGCACGTCGGCCACCCAGCCGCTGACCAGGCGCGACAGCAGCACACCGAGCAGCAGCCCCGTCATCACCGTGCCCACCACGCGGCCCCGGTGCGCCTCGGGCGCGAGGCTGGCGGCAGCGGGCACGATGTCCTGCGCCAGCGTGGCGGCAAGCCCCACCGCCAGGCTGGCCACCAGCAGCCAGCCCAGCGACGGCGCCCACGCTGCCCCCAGCAGTGCCAGGCTCAGCAGCACGGCCTTGGTCAGGATGATGCGGCGGCGGTCCAGCCGGTCGCCCAGCGGCGCGAGCAGCAGGATGCCCAGGGCGTAACCCAGCTGGGTCAGCGTGGGCACCAGGCCCACGGCCTGGGGCGATGCCCCGATGTCAGGCCCCAGCACGCCCAGCATGGGCTGGCTGTAGTACAGCGTGGCCGCGCCCAGGCCGGCGCCGGCCGCCAGGAAGCCCACCAGCGGGCGCGGCAAGGCGTTCGGCTCATCCGGTGCATTCGCCACAAGAATGGAAGACATGGCGTTAACCCTTTGTTTTTGGCATGCTGCGAGTCTGACTGCCTTCAACTTGCCACGGAAGTGGGTTGCCTTTCACAATGGCTATACGCTTCACGCATCACCAAGACCCCGCCATGCCCCCCACCCTTCCCGCCGTGGACCGCATCGAATGGCTGCAGACCTTCGTGCGCATCGTCGAGACCGGCAGCCTCTCGGCCGCTGCCGCCGAGCTGGGCACCACCCAGCCGACCGTGAGCCGGCGCCTGCAGGCGCTGGAGCGGCACTTCGGCGTGCGGCTGCTCAACCGCTCCACCCACGCCATCAAGCTGACCGACGACGGGCAGCGCTGTTACGAACGCGCCAAGGACATCCTCACCACCTGGGACGCTTTTGACGCCGAGCTGCGCGGCACCGAAGACGAGCCCGAGGGCACGCTGCGGGTGGTGGTGCCCCATGCGCTGGGGCAAAGCATGCTGATGGGTCCGCTCGCCGATTTCCTGCGCGAGCACGCCCGCGTGTCGGTGGAGTGGCTGCTGCACGACCGCCACCCCGACTTCGTGGCCGAAGGGGTGGACTGCGCGCTGCTGGTGGGCGAGGTGACCGACCCCTCGGTGGTGGCGCTCAGGCTGTCGGAGATCCGGCGCATTGTGGTGGCCTCACCGGCCCTCGCTGCGCGTTTCCCACCGCCCACCCACCCGCGCGACCTGGCCCACTGGCCCTGGCTCGCGCTGCGCACCTACTACCACCACGACATCACCCTCACCCACACCACCAGCGGCGAGACCGCGCGCGTGCCGATACGGCCTCGCCTGAGCACCGACAGCCTGTACGCGCTGCGTCACGCCGCGGTGGATGGCCTGGGCGTTGGCGTGGGTTCGAGCTGGATGTACGAGGCGGACATCGACCGTGGCGACCTGGTGCCGGTGCTGCCGGGCTGGGAGGCGGCGCCGCTGCCGGTCCACCTCGCCTACCTGCCCACCCGGTTTCAGCCCGCGCGGCTGCGCCGCTTCATCCAGGCGATGCGGTTGCAGGCTCCGGCCGCGATGAACCCGGCGCGGCAGGGTTCGGCACACCGGGGTTGAGCCGGTCCTCGTACCCGCGCAGCAGTGCGGCCACCTCGACAGGCTGCGCTGCCACGCCGTAAACGTAGTGGTCGGGCCGCACCAGCGCGGCCACCACGCCGTGGCGCTGGAACCAGGCTTGGGTCACGCCGTCGCGCTCGGGGGACTGGTCCAGCGCCAGCACGGTCACACCCGCTGGCGCGGCCACTGGCGCCACACCGGCCGCCAGCACCAGGCGCCAGCCGTGGCCACACAGCGTGTCCATACGCTCCCAGCCTGCGGGCACACGCAGCCAGGGCTGGGGGAACAGCGTGCCTCGCGCGGGGTGGTCGTCCACCGACAGCAGACCGCCTTCCAGCCGGGGCAGGATGTCCTGGCGCGGCGTGTCCTTGACCACGCCGCCGCAGTCGGCCAGCAACCTGGCATCGCGCTCGCGGGCCTTGGCCACGTCGCGCTCGCAGATCACCGAGCCCACGTGCTTGATGCGGCTGGTCAGCTCGCGCACATGCGCCTTGCGTTCGGTGCCGTAGCTGTCCAGCAGCGCTTCGGCGGCGGCGCCGGTCACGTCGCCGCGCAGCACGGCAGCGAGTTTCCAGCTCAGGTTGGCCGCGTCGCGCATGCCCTGGCACATGCCCTGGCCCAGAAAGGGTGGCTGCATGTGGGCCGCGTCGCCGGCCAGCAGCACGCGCCCCTTGCGCCATTGCGCGGCCACCAGCGCGTGAAAGCGGTAGCTGGCCTGGCGCCACAGCTGGCCGTCGTCGGGCGTGAGCCAGCGCGAGAGCAGCTTCCAGGTCTCAGCGTCGGTGGCCACCTGTTTGGGGTCTTCGCCGGGTTTGAGCGAGATCTCCCAGCGCCGGTGGTTGCCGGGGCCGATCACCAGGGTGCAGGGGCGCTCGGGTTCGCAGTACTGCACACTGGTGGTCGGCAGCTTGGCGAGGCCACGTTCGTTCACCCGCACATCGACCACCAGCCAGGGCTCGTCGAAATCGAGGTCTTCGAGCTCGAGCCCCAGCTGCGTGCGCACGCCGCTCGATCCGCCGTCGCAGGCGATGGCGTAACGCGCACGCACGGTGTGCGTCACACCGGCCTGCTCGATCTGCAGCTCCACACCCTCTGCGTCCTGGTGAAGCCCGCGCATCTCCACGCCCAGCTCCACACACACATTGGGCAGCTGGGCCACGCGCGCGCGCAGCACCCGCTCCACCGGCGGCTGGGTGAACACCAGCGACGGCGTGTAGCCCTGCGGGAACGGTGGCGCCACCATGGTCATGCGGCGGATCAGCTGACCGTCCACACCGAAGAACTCGGAGTTGGTAAAGGGCTCTGTGTGGGGCAGCACCGCCTCCACCACGCCCAGCTGCTGGAACACGCGCATGATCTCGTGGTCCAGCGCGATGGCGCGGGGTATCTGGTAGACGTCGGTCAGGCGGTCGCACACGTACACGCTCAGGCCCGCCTGCCCGAGCAGCCCGGCCGCCACCTGCCCCGCCGGCCCGTAGCCGACGATCGCAACGTCGTAGACGGTGTCGTGCTTCATGGGTGCGCTCACGCCTCGGCCACGATGGGGTTGGACAGCGTGCCGATGCGTTCGATCTCCACCTCGTAGGTGTCGCCCGCCTTCATCCACACCGGCGGCGTGCGCGCCTGGCCCACACCGGCCGGTGTGCCCATCACGATCACGTCGCCCGGCTCCAGCGTCAGCACCTCGGCCAGCAGCGCAATGGTCTCGGCCACGCTGAAGATCATGTCGCTGGTGTTGGCGTCCTGCATCACCTCGCCGTTCAGGCGGCCCTGGATCTTCAGGCCCACCGCGCCGGGCGGCAGCTCGTCGGCCGTGACCAGCACCGGGCCGAAGCCACCGGTGGCGTCGAAGTTCTTGCCAATGGTCCACTGCGGCGTGCGCTTCTGGTAGTCGCGCACGCTCATGTCGTTGAAGGGCGTGTAGCCGAACACGTAGCGCAGCGCATCGGCCTCCTGGGTGTGGCGCGGCACACGCTCGCCGATCACCAGCGCCAGCTCGGCTTCGTAGTCGAACCGGGCCGACACCTTGGGCACCACGCCGGCCTGGCCGTGCGCGATGAGCGAGCTGGCGCCCCGGAAGAAGAACCACGGGTACTCGGGCCTGTCGCGCCCGCCTTCCTTGGCGTGGTCGAAGTAGTTGAGACCCAGGCAGACGGTCTTGCCGGGCTCGGGCACCAGCGGCGCGAGGCGCGCACCGGCCAGCGGCAGGCGCGGTGCCGCGCTGGCGATGGCGGCACGTGCGGCGGCGTGCAGGTCCACACCCTGCTTCAGGGCTGTGCGCAGGTCGGCGGGCACCTGGGGCTGGGCGTCGGCCAGGTCGATCAGCTGTGCGCCGTCGACGACGGCCAGGCGCGGGGTTCCATTGCGAAGGTAGGTGGCGAAACGCATGGTTCAGGCTTTCTGGAGCAAAGGGAATTCGGTGGCTGAGAAGTTGACGAGGCGCTGCGCCTCTTTCAGGCGCGCGCTCGGCGGCTGGGAGATGCCCCACTGGTCCACCCGGCCCGTTGGCCAGATCCAGTCGTCGGGGGTGCCGGGCCGGTAGCTGTCGTCGATCTGTTCGACCTCGGCCGTGTACTCGATGACGATGCCGAAGGGGTCGATGAAGTAATTGAAGGCGTTGTCGCCCGGCCCGTGGCGGCCGGGGCCCCATTCGATGCCGTGGCCCGCGTCCTTCATGCGGCCGCCGCCGCGCATCACTGCGTCCAGCGTGGGCATGACGAAGGCCACGTGGTTGAGCGCGTGGTTGTCGGTGTCGCCCAGCGCCAGCGTGTGGTGGTCGCTGTTGCAGTTCATGAAGGCCATGATGCGGGTGCGGTCGGCCAGCACGAAGCCCAGCACCCGCTCCAGAAACGTCTGCGCTTTGGGGACGTCGGCCGCGTTGAGCACCGCGTGGGCCAGGCGCTGCGGCTGGTCGCGCGGTGCGGGCGCGTCAGCGGTGCGGCGGGTGTCACCCCACACCACCTCGTAGCGGCGGCCGTCGGTATCGCGCAGTACCAGCGCGATGCCACCAGCGGGGTCTGTGGCCGGGCCTATGCCGCGCTCCAGCGCGCCACCCACGGCCGGCAGCGCATCGGCCACGGCGGCCAGCGCCTCGGGTGTGCGGGCGCGCAGCGTCACCTTGAGCAACTGCGGCGTGCCGGGGGCCTCGTGCAAGGCCAGCACGTGGTGATCGGTGCCGCTGCCGCGCAGGTAGAGGGCGCCGGCGGCGCGGGCGGCCACCTCCAGGTGCCACACCTCGGTGTAGAAACGCTCGGCGGCGGCGAGGTCGGGCACGGTCAGTGCCACGCTGCGCAGACCGGCGATCCAGGGGGATTTCATGCAAGCTCCTTGGGGGCATCGAACACACGACCGAGGAAACGGCCGGCGTTCTCGCAGGCGAGCGCCCGTTGCGTGGCGTCGTCGAGCCCGGCTTCGGCCAGGCGCGCCAGCGGCGTGCGCTCGTGGAAGTTGAAGGGGTAATCGCTGCCCAGCATCAGCGCCTGCGGGCCGAAGCTGTGCAGCAGGTGGCACAGCAGGGGGGCGTCGAACACCAGCGTGTCGTAGAACAGGCGGCGGGCCTGCTCGGCGGGCGCTTCGGGCATGCTCTCGCGCAGCGCAGGAAACACCTGCCAGCCCTGCTGCAGGCGCGGCAGCAGCGCGGCCAGCGTGCCGCCGCCGTGGCTGAAGGCGATGCGCAGGCGCGGGTGGCGTTGCAGCAGACCACCGGTGATGGCCGAGGCCGCGGCCAGACCCACATCGCCCGGGTAGGCCAGCACCTGCTGCAGCGGCGCCGGGCCCACCAGGCGCTCCATGCCGGCGGGTCGCAGCGCGTGCACGAACACGGCCGCACCCAGCGCCTCGCAGGCCTCGAAGAACGGCGCGAAGCGCGGTGAGCCGATGGCCTCGCCGTTGATGTTGCTGCCGATCTCCACACCCGGCATGCCCAGCGTCTTCACCGCATATTCCAGCTCGCGGATGGCCAGATCCATGTCCTGCAGCGGCACGGCGCCCAGGCCCAGCAGCGCGCCACCGGCATCAATCACCATGGATGCGATCTGGTCGTTCAGGTAGCGCAGCAGTTGCTGGGCATCGGCAGGCTCCATCCAGTACGACAGCAGCTCGGGCATGGGCGAGACCACCTGGTGCGCCAGCCCCATGGCGGGCAGGTCGGCCAGCCGCCGGGGCACGCTCCAGCAGCGGTCGGACACGGTGCGGTAGACCTTGCCCGCGATCATCACGTGGCGGTGGCACTCGTGCGCCGGAGCCATGGATGGCCAGTCGGCCGGCAGATGCGCGCCGATGTAGGCGGGAAAGTGCTCGGGCACCACGTGTGCGTGCACGTCGACGCCACAGGCGCAGGATGCAACCCGGTTCAAGCGTTCACTCCGGCTGGATGTTCAGCGTCTTGACCAGACCGGCCCAGCGCTCGCGCTCGCTGCGCATGAAGGCCTCGAATTCGGCCACGCCCATGCGCGGCTCCACCAGCGAGCCCAGCGCCTGCATGCGCTGCGCCACCTCGGGCTGGCGCAGCACGGTCTCCAGGTCGCGGTTCACACGCGCGAGCACCTCGGCCGGCGTGCCGGCGGGCGCGTACAGGCCGTTCCAGCCGGTGTACTCAAAGCCTGCAAAGGTCTCGGCCAGCGCCGGCACCTGCGGCATGTCGGCCTGGCGCTGCGCGGTGCTGGTGGCCAGGGGCCGCACCTGGCCAGCCTTGATGAAGGCGGTGAGCGCCGCATCGGGCAGGCAGACCAGCTGCACGCGCCCGCCGATCACGTCCTGCAGCGCGTCGCTGGACTTGGTGTACGGCACGTGGTTGAGCTTGACGCCGGCCATGTGGGCCACGCTGTCGGCCAGCATGCCCGAGAAGGTCTTGGGCCCTTCGGTGGCGATGGTGATGACACCCGGCTGCGCCTTGGCCTGGGCAAACACCTCGGCCAGGCTGTTGGCCTGCATGGCTGGGCCGGCTGCAATGACGAAGGGGCTGCGGCCCACCAGGCGCACAGGTGCAAAGTCCTTGGCAGGATCGTAGGGCAGCGACTTGAAGGTGAACACGTTGGTCACCATCGCCGCCGTGGTGGCGTAGTAGAAGGTGTAGCCGTCGGGCGCCGACCGCGCGGCCGCCTGCGCCCCGATCACGTTCTGGCCACCGGGCCGGTTCTCCACCACCACCGGCTGCCCCCAGAGCTTGCCCAGCTGCTCACCCACATAGCGCGCCAGGATGTCGGGGCCCGCCCCGGCCGGCTGCGAGAGGATCCAGCGCACCGGGCGTTGCGGCCAGGCGGCGGGCTGCGCCATGGCGGCGGTCAGGGGGGAGGTGGCGGCCAGGGCCCCAAGGGCTCGAATCACATCGCGGCGCAGCATGGTTTTGTCTCCGGTGGTTGTTATGTGAACCGGCATGCTAGGCAGCCCACCTTCATCTGTACAGCCGATTCCATGGATACATAAAATCCATGCCATGGATATACGATCGGTCGACCTCAACCTGCTGGTGATCTTCGACGCCATGGCCCGCCACCAGAGCGTGAGCCGCACCGCCGAGACGATAGGCCTGAGCCAGCCCGCCACCAGCGCCGCGCTGGCGCGGCTGCGCCAGCTGTTCGACGACCCGCTGTTCGTGCGCACCGGAGCCGGCATGGAGCCCACACCGCGCGCGCAGGAGCTCGCACCCCTGGTACGCCGCGTGACCGAAACCATCACCAACGACATCCTGCAGCGCGCCGCCTTCGACCCCGCACGTGCCGAACGCCGCTTCACCGTGCTCACGCCCGACATCGGCGAGGTCACCTTCCTGCCCGGCGTGCTCGCGCGCCTGCGCCACGAAGCACCCAACGTGAAGCTCTACGCCATGGCCAAACCCCGCGCCGCCGCCGCCGCCGCGCTGGAATCGGGCGAGGCCGATATCGCCATCGGCTACTTTCCCGACCTGCAAAAGGCCGGCTTCTACCAGCAGCAGCTGTTCAAGACCTCCTACGCCTGCATCACCTGCGCGCACAACACCGCCGTGGGCCGCGCGCTGACGCTGCGGCAGTTCCAGGCCGCGCGGCACCTGGTGGTGTTGCCCGACGGACGCGAACACCAGATCGACCGCTTCCTGGAAGACAAGGGCATACACCGCGAGGTGATGCTGGAGCTGTCGCACTTCATGAGCCTGCTGTCGCTGCTGCCCGGCTCAGACCTGATCGCCACCGTGCCGCAAGACATTGCCACCGCCGTGGCCCGGCATGTGCCGGTGCGCGAAATCGCCCTGCCCTTCAAGCCACCACGCATCCAGGTGCAGCAGTACTGGCACCGGCGCCAGCACGACGACCCCGCGAACCGGTGGCTGCGGCAGATCTTTCATGCGGTGAATCGGCGGGATGGGTGAGGTGGGCCGACACCAGAGGCCTCAAGGAGCGCGCTCGCGCAACCGATTCAGCGCGTCCAGCACCATCCGCACACGCGGCGGCTGCAGACGCCCGGACGGAATGACCGCGCTGATCGGTACGCGCGCTGGCCGGTGTGCAGCCAGCAGTTCCACCAGCTCACCGCGAGCCATGGCTCCTTGCACCATGTAGTCGGGCAACTGGCACAGACCCAAGCCCAGGCAGGCGGCGGCGACCATACCTTCCCCGTCGTTGATCAGCATGGGTGCTGGCGCGGCCAGCTCAATGGCTTGGCCATCCAGCAGCAAGCGCCAGGCCAGGTTGCGCCCGCTGGTGGGCATGCGAAAGGCGATCGCCTTGTGATGGAGAAGTTCATCGATCGTCTGGGGTGTCCCGTGTTGCGCGAGGTAGCCGGGACTGGCCACCATCACCATGCCCTGCCAGTCGATGCGGTGCGCGACCAGACTGGAATCCGTCAGGTGGCCGACGCGCACGGCCAGATCGATACCGTCCCGAACCACATCGGAGAAGCTGTCCTGCAAGCGCACTTCCCAACGCAGTGCAGGATGCTGGTCCTGCAGCTGTGCCAGCAAGGGCAGCACGAAGGTGCGCCCGTAGACGATGGGCAGATCCAGGCGGACGAGGCCAGCCACTTCGCCACGCAGCCCTGCGGCTTCAGCCTGCAGCGCATCGACTTCATTCAACACCCGCTGACAGCGCTGGTAAAGCAACTCGCCATCTTGGGTCAGGCGAACCTGACGGGTGGTCCGCTGGAACAGTTTGACACCCAGTGCCGCTTCCAGCCGGGCCACGCTCTTCGCAATGGTCGAAGGGGTGGCGCCGAGTTCGCGCGCGGCGGCTGCAAAGCTGCCCCGCGACGCCGTTTCCGAAAATGCCAGGAACTGCTCGATGTTTTTCATGGCCGACCATTGCGGAAATTTCGTCCTCAATGATAGGACCGGGCGATGGCTTCTCAGCAACCGCGCTGGCGCCGACACTGCGCTGCCTCTAACCCCCGCAGGAGAACCACCGTGAAGGTCGTTGCACAAACATCCCCCACCACCACCCCCATTCCCGGCGTGGCCCACGCCACCTGGGCCGGGCATGACGACGGGTTGACCCAGTTGTCGGTCTGGCGCCAGACCTTGGCGGCCGGCGCTGCCACTCCCCCACACCGGCACGATTGCGACGAAGTTGTCATGTGCCACACCGGCTCGGGCGAACTGCATACCCATGGCCGCGTACAGCCTTTCGCCGGCGGCAGCACACTGGTGCTGCCCAGGGGTCACGTGCACCAGATCATCAACACCGGACAGCAGAACCTGGAGATCACCGGCGTGTTCGCGGCCACACCGGTGGCGACGTACCTGCCGGACGGCAGCACCCTGGAGCTGCCGTGGCGCAGCTGAGGTCAGGTGTGAAAAAACCCGTCCTCTATCGCATTCCGGCCTGCCCGTTCAGCCAGCGGCTGGAAATCCTGTTGGCGCTCAAGGAGCGACCGGATGCGGTCGACATCGTGACCGTGGATATCACCCGGCCTCGGCCGGCCGCTCTGATGGCACTGCTCAATGGCTCCACCGCCTTGCCGATCCTGCAGACCGCATCAGGCCAGGTCATCAAGGAGAGCCTGGTGATCCTGCGGTATCTGGACGGGCTGCTACCGCAACCGCGGGTCGCTCAGGCCGACCCGTATCGGCACGCAGTCGAAGGTATGCTGACTGCGCTGGCCGAGGGTTTTTGCCAGCAGGGCTACACGCTGGTGATGAACCAGGATCCACAGAGGCGGGCTTCGCTGGTAGATGGCATGCTGGCGCAATACGCCAGCCTGAACCAGTTTCTTCAATGCCATGCGCCCGATGGCGATTTTCTGTTCGAGCGCTTCGGCTGGTCTGAGGCGGTGTTCACGCCGCTGTTCATGCGCTTCTGGTTTCTCGACTATTACGAGGGCTTCGAGCTGCCCGTCACGTCCGACTATGAGCGTGTACGCCGCTGGCGCAATGCCTGTGTGGCGCATCCGGCCGCGCAACAGGTCAGCCGCGAGCAGATCATCAAGCTGTACTACGACTACGCCAAGGGGGCTGGCAACGGCAGTCTGCTGCCGAACCGGAGCAAATCGTCGTTCTCCTTCGAGGTCGACTGGCCGCAGCGCCCCTGGCCCCCTGCGGACAAGTACCGGCAAAGCGCCTCGGACAGCGAGTTGGGGTTGGTCTGAATCCGGTGGGGTACCCGAGCCAGCGTCGAAACCGGTCGGAGAAGATGGCTCTGTCCCCGCGCACGCCTTGATGCGGATCGTTCAGCCCACCTGCTGGCCCGGGGTTGACCACATCATTCATGAGCGGGAAGGAACCGAACGGCGGCGGCCGCAGGTCGGCTGCGGCCAGCTGTCACAGCGCCACCGGGTCAAACGTCTTGGGGCGAGAAGGGCTGGTTTTGGGGTCCTTCTACCTACCCACATGAAAGGAAAACCCACTCATGAACCGCGCTGCATGGTTCCAAGCTTCTCCCGAGGGCGCCAAGGCTGTCGGGACGCTGCACCACTTCGTCACCAAGGGCACCGCACTGCCCAGTTTGCTGACGCACCTCGTCTTTCTCCGTGTATCACAGATCAACGGATGCGCGCATTGCATCGACATCCACACCCGCGACCTCATCGCAGAGGGCATGTCCGTCGAGAAGCTGGTGCTGGTTCCTGTCTGGCACGAGGCTGAGTACCTGTTCTCTGAACAGGAGCGTGCCGCGCTGGCATGGTCTGAGGAGGTCACGCGCGTGAGCGAGACACACGCCAGCGACGAAGCCTACGCGGCAGCGGCAGCGGTGTTCGGCGAAAAGGATCTGGTTGATCTGACCCTCACCATCGCCGCCATGAATGCCATCAACCGCATGGGGATCAGCTTTCGCATGAAGCCAAGAGCCAAGGCATGAGTTTTCGGCGGGGTGAGCATGTGTCTGACCTCCCGGACCGGCAGTGCCTGGGGGCGCCTACGCGATCTGCCTGATTCCGGGAAGCTTCACAGGCACGCCTTGCGCCCCGCCGTGCGGCCTTTAGCGTCGGAATCGTCCCCCCATCGATCACGTGTTCCGAGCCCGACACCGATGCCGCGCGCGGCGAGACGCGCAGCACGCGGACACCCTTCGCGCCAAGCGCCCTACCGCCCCCGCACCCCCTGCGCCACCAGCGCCCGATAAGCCGACGGCGCGCTCCCCGTGCTGCGCTGGAAGAACTTGCTGAAGTAGGCCGGGTCGTCGTAGCCCAGCTGCTGCGCCACCTCGGCCACGCTCATGGGCGTGTAGGCCAGCAGGCGGCGCGCTTCGAGCATGCGGCGGTCGTTGAGCACGTTGAGTGCCGACTGTTTGAGCACCGCGCGGCAGCTGCGGCTCAGGTGGTCCACCGTCACGCCCAGCGCATTGGCGTAGAAGGCCAGCGGTTCGTGGGTGGCGTGGTGCTGGTCCACCAGCGCCAGGTAGCGTTGCACCAGCGTGTCGCGCACGCCCTGTGGCCGGCTGCGGGCAAACTGTTCGCCGTGCCCGCGCACGTACAGCACGGCCAGCAGCGTGGCGCTGGCCAGCAGCGCGTGCACGCGGCCCGGGCTCTGCTGGCGGAACTCTCGCGCCAGCCGCTCGAACAGCGCCTGGCATTCGCTCACGTCGTCGTCGCGCAGGTCGGTCAGCACGAAGGAGGCACCCAGCTCGGTACCGAGAAACTGCGCGTCGCCCAGCAGTTGGCGCAGGGTGGTGGTGGGCACGGTCACCTGGTGGCCCACGGCGTCGCGCGTGTAACTGAAACCGTGGACCGAGCCGGGCGCCAGCATCAGCGCCACCGGGGCCGTGGCCTCGAATTCGCGGCCGTCTATGGTGCCGCGCACCGCGCCCGTGGCGAGGTACTGGAACTGGTGCAGGCCCTCGTGGCGGTGTGCCGGAATGGTCCAGTCCATCTCGTGGCCGCGCACCGACACCGATTCGTAGTGCAGGCAGTCATCGGGCTCGTCGTGGCGGACTTCCTTGAACGGAACGAGCAGGAGCGGCGCAGGTTTCATGGCGGGGCATTGTCACCGCATGCCGGAAAAGTACAAGCATCAACCGATTCGTCCATCGCCATGCCGGGGTCTGGCGCGCACCATCACAGCCCTACGGAGACAAGCCTTTTCATGACACGCAACCCGACCGCGCCGGCCACGCTACCGGCCGCCCCATCGATCGCCCCGCTGCGGCTCAACGGTGCCCAGGCCCTGGTGCGCGTGCTGCTGGCCGAGGGCGTGGACACGGTGTTCGGCATCGTGGGCGGCAAGCTCTCGCCGCTGTTCCACGCGCTGAGCCGCGAGCCGCGCATACGTTTCATTGGTGTGCGCCACGAAGCCGCCGGCCCCATGATGGCAGCCGCCGTGCACGCCGGTACCGGCAAGCTGGCCGTGGCCGTGGGCGAGCTGGGCCCGGGTGGGCTCAACCTGGTGTCGGGCCTGGGCGTGGCCTTCAACAACCACCTGCCGCTGCTGGCCATCACCACCAACCAGCACCGCGCGTCGTCGTACCCGCACATCGGGGTGTTCATGGACCTGAACACCCAGGCCATGACCGCGCCGCTGACCAAATGGAACGCGGTGGTGAGCGACACCCGCCGCATGCCCGAGCTGGCACGCCGCGCCATCCGCGAAGCCCTGAGCGGCCGACCCGGCCCGGTGCACCTGGACATTCCGCAGGACGTGCTGGGCGACGTGCAGGCCTTCGCTGCCGACGAGTTCGATCTTACCCCGGCGCAGTACCGCGCCACCGAACCGCCGCGCCCCGGCGCCCGCGCGGTGAAGGCCGCCGCCGAACTGCTGCGCGGCGCGAAGCGCCCGCTGATCGTGGGCGGTGGGGGTGTGGTCGCATCGGGCGCGGTGGCCGAGCTGCGCGAGCTGGCACACCGGCTCAACGCACCCGTGCTGCCCACGCAGATGGCGCTGGGCCTGGTGCCCAGCGATGGGCCGCATTTCATCGGGCACGGTGGCATCATCGCTGGCGAGGCGGTGAAACACGCGTTCGAGCGCGCCGACGTGATCCTGAGCGTGGGCTGCCGCTGGTCCTCGTGGATGTGGGACGAGCGCGGCGCGCTGGCGCGGCGCCACCACCGCGTGATCAACATCAACATCGACCCCACGGCGCTGGGCGAACGCGTGGCCCACGAGGTGGCCATGCAGGCCGACGCTGGCGAGGCGCTGCGCGACCTGCTGGCCGCGCTGGATGGCCAAACCACACCCGGTGGTGAATGGCTGGCCGAGGTGCGGCGCGTGCGCGCCCGCTACGAGAAGAAGCTGGCGCTGATGGCCGCCGACACCGAAGCGACCATGCATCCTGCCGCGCTGGCCAAGGCCGTGGCCGACGCCATGCCCACCGATGCACTGGCGGTGTTCGACGGCGGCCACACCACCTTCTGGAGCAACGACTTCACCCCCGCACGCGACGTGCGTACCTGCTTCCACGAACCCGGCATGGCCCACCTGGGCTATGGGCTGCCGGCGGCCATCGCACTCAAGAGCCAGTTTCCGAAGCGCCCGGTGTTCAACCTCACCGGCGACGGCGCCTTCGGCTTCACGCTCAACGAGCTGGACACCGCGCGGCGCTACGGCCTGCCCGTCATCACCGTCATCCACAACAACGCGGCCTGGGGCGTGATCCGCATGGGCCAGAAGATGGGCCTGGACTTCGAGATGGCCACCGCGCTCGAAGACACGGACTACGCGGCCATCGCGCGCGGCTTCGGCTGCTTCGGCGAGGTGGTCACGCGGGCGGGCGACATCGCCGGTGCGCTGCAGCGCGCCATCGCCTCGGGCCTGCCGGCGGTGCTCGACTGCCGCACCAAGTTTCTGCCCCACCCCGCCGTGGGGCAGTTCGTCAGCATGAACAAGTACGGCTTCCAGTCGCTCTCGCGCAGCGAAGCCCCCAAGGAACCACGGATGAACGAGATACAGATGCTGATCGGCGGCGAGAACACCGCCTCCGCTTCGGGCCAGACCTTCGAGCGGCGCAACCCGCTGGATGGCCGCGTGGCCACCCGCGCTCCAGCCGGCAAGGCGCAGGATGCCCGCACCGCCGCCGAGGCCGCCGCAAAGGCCTTCCCCGAGTGGTCGGCCCTGGGGCCGGGCGCGCGCCGCACGCTGCTGCTCAAAGCCGCGGCCGAACTGGAAGCGCGCACACCTCGCTTCATCGAGACCATGGCCGGCGAGACCGGCGCCGCCGCACCCTGGGCCGGCTTCAACGCGCACCTGGCCGCCGGCATGCTGCAGGAGGCGGCCGCGCTCACCACGCAGATCAGCGGCGAGGTGATCCCGTCCGACGTGCCGGGCAGCCTGGCCATGGCGGTGCGCCAGCCGGCCGGTGTGGTGCTGGGCATTGCGCCGTGGAACGCCCCCGTCATCCTCGGCGTGCGCGCCATTGCCACGCCGCTGGCCTGCGGCAACACCGTCATCCTCAAAGGCTCGGAGCTGTGCCCGGCCACCCACGGCCTGATCATCGAGGCGCTGCAGGCTGCCGGCCTGCCGCCAGGCGTGGTCAACTTCGTCACCAACGCACCGGCCGATGCGGCCGAGGTGGTGGAAGCGCTGATCGCCCACCCCGCCGTGCGCCGCGTCAACTTCACCGGATCCACCAAGGTGGGCAAGCTGATTGCGCAGACCTGCGCACAGCACCTCAAGCCCGTGGTGCTGGAGCTGGGCGGCAAGGCCCCCTTCGTGGTGCTGGACGACGCCGACCTGGATGCCGCGGTGGATGGCGCCATCTTCGGCTCGTTTGCCAACAGCGGACAGATCTGCATGTCCACCGAACGCCTGGTGGTGGACGAAGCCGTGGCCGACACCTTCGTGGCCAAGCTGGCGGCGCGCGCCGTGGGCCTGCCGCTGGGCGACCCGCGCAAGGGCCCGGTGGTGCTGGGCTCGGTGGTGGACATGGGCACGGTGGAGCGCTGCAACGCGCTCATCGACGACGCGCTGGCCCAAGGCGCCACGCTGGTGTGCGGCGGCAAGGCCGACAACACGCTGATGCCCGCCACGGTGCTGGACCACGTGACCAGCGCCATGCGCATCTACCACGAGGAAAGTTTTGGCCCCGTCAAGCCCGTGGTGCGCGTGCGCGGCGTGGAAGCTGCCGTGGCCTGCGCCAACGACAACCCCTACGGGCTCTCGGCCGCCGTGTTCGGCCGCGACGTGGCGCGTGCGCTGCAGGTGGCGCGGCGCATCGAGTCGGGCATCTGCCATGTGAACGGCCCCACCGTGCACGACGAAGCCCAGATGCCTTTTGGCGGCGTCAAGGATTCGGGCCACGGCCGCTTCGGCGGCAAGGCCGGCATCGATGCATTCACCGAACTGCGCTGGATCACGGTGCAGACCACGCCCCGGCACTACCCGTTCTGAGTTCGTTTTAATCCACCTGAAAAAGAAGGAGACAACACCATGCAACGCCGAGACTTCCTGCGCAGCAGCGCCGCACTGGGTGGCCTGGCGGCCAGCGGACTGCCCGCCTGGGCCCAGAGCCCGGCCAACATCAACCTGTGGTCCGGCTTTCCCATGGGCGGCGGCCTGGGTGACCAGGTCAACCGCCCGGTGCTGGACGCGCTGCGCGGCAAGTTCCCGCAGAACATCGTCTACGACGCCAAGCCCGGCGCGGGTGGCCGCATCGCGGCCGAGTTCGTCAAGCGCTCGGCGCCCGATGGCAACACGCTCTACGGCTGCCCCAGCACCGTGATGACGCTGCACCCGCACGTGTTCAAGAAGCTGCCCTACGACACGCTGGCCGACTTCGTGCCCGTGGTGGGCCTGTGCACCTACACCGCCGTGTTCACCGCGGGCCCCGGTCTGCCGGCCGAGATCCGCACCGTGGCCGACTACCTCAAGTGGGCCAAGGCCAACCCCACGCAGGCCAACTACGGCATTCCGGCCACAGGCTCGTCGCTGCACCTGGCGGGTGCCATGCTGAGCAAGCAGTCGGGCGTGGACATGCAGGCCGTGGCCTACCGGGGTGGCGCGCCACTGCTGACCGATCTGCGCGGCGGCCAGGTGCCCGTGAGCTTCAACGTGGTGAGCGAGGTGCTGCCGCACATCAAGGCCGGTGCGCTGCGCGCCCTCGCGGTGTCCGCCCCCACACGCTGGAAGGCGCTGCCCGACACGCCGACGCTCACCGAACTGGGCTACAAGGAAGTGGCGTTTGTGGACTGGCTGGCCTGGTACGGCCCCACCGGCATACCGGCCGCAAGAATCCAGGCCATCAACGGCGCGGTGAACGAGGTGCTGAAGACCGCGGCCCTGCAGGACACGCTGCAGCGCAACGGACTGGAGCCCATGATCGTGACGCCCGAGCGGCTCGGTACCATCGTGCGCGAAAACCATGCGTTCTGGCAGAACGTGGTCAAGGTGACCGGTTTCACCCCGGAGGATTGAATGGCAGCACTCACACTGGAACAGGCCCAGCGCATCATCAGCGTCGCCCTGGCGAAAGCCCGCGAGAACGGCTACAAGCCCATGGGCGTGGCGGTGGTGGACGAAGGCGGCAACCTCAAGGCCTTTGCGCGCGAAGACGGCGCGAGCATGTTCCGCTTCGAGATCGCCCAGGCCAAGGCCTGGGGCGCGGTGGGCATGGGCGTGTCCAGCCGCGTGCTGGGCAACCGGGCCAAGGACAACCCCAACTTCTTCGTCTCGCTGGCCGCCACGGCCAGCGGGCGGTTCCTGCCGCAGACCGGCGCGGTTGTCATCAAGGGTGCGGATGGCGAGGTGCTGGGCGCAGTGGGCGCAAGCGGCGGCACCGGCGACGAGGACGAACTCATCTGCATGGCGGGCGTGGAGGCGGCAGGGCTGGCCAGCGGGTGAGTGGCGCCAGGCCGTGGTGAGGACTGCCTCTACTGGCCCAGCAGCTTCTCCACGTTGGCGGCCGCGGCCGCGACAAATGCCTTGGTGACTTCGCGGGCGTGCACGACCTGGGGATGGTCCCGGTGCTGTCCCAGGTCACGCAGCGGATTGAGGCGCGACTGATTGACCCAGTTGTTCAGCACCGGATAGGCCGCACGCGCCCTGGCATGCAGCATGGCGGCCCGGTAGGTGGACAGGTAATCGGCCGGGGTGTCCCAGTATCGGATGGGAGGGCACAGGCGGTTCTTCTCCTCGTCGCTGTCCAGGGTGGCCTCGACCACGCCCTGGATGGCGAACGGGAAACAGGCAAAACTCCAGAACAGCGGCTGCACCGTCAACCGGTCGCCCGCGAAGATGGGACGCGGGTCCGAAAGCCCTACACCGGCTGCGGCACAGTGCACGTAGACGCTGTCCTCGTGTGTGGGGACCTCGCCCTGGTCCAGCACCATGCGCTGGTGATCGATCCGCCGGACATGGCCCATCCGCACCACGTCGGTGATCTGGCGCAACAGCGCCAGTTCCGCCTCGCTGACGATGGCGCCGTGGCTCATGGTCGGCATCACCGTGGGGTCCACCCTCAGGAAAAAGCCATCGGCCTCGAGCTGCAGGAACACCTCATCGACCGACGTCGCCTGGGCGATGGCCTGCAACTGCAGCCCGACCCCCGCATAAAACTCGGGCAGCAGCGAATGGGGCTGGTGGAAACGGCGGTTCAGCCACCAGCCCTCACGCGGCTTGACCCACTGGATGGCCGATGCAGGCACCCCCTGCGTGAGCAGCCACACGCACACGTCCAGCGCGGTTTTGCCAGCGCCTATGACCACGAAGCGTCCGGCATGGTCCACGAGACGCGCGACGTCTCCGGCGGGCACGCAGCGCACACCGTGCGCCACCTCGAAAGGCGGCGGACTGGTCGCGGGGATCGCCCCGCCCACGTAGCTGGTATCGACCAGCTTGCGCCGCACGAGGCACTCCTGGGTGATGCCGGATACCCGTGACCGGATCCGGTGCCGGCCCGCCTCACCGCCCAGCCAGTCGGAGCAGGGCAGGTAGCGCACCCGTCCGCTGGGGATGAAATGCTGCTGCATCACCTGGGCATAGTAGGCGCGCAGCTCATCGGCACTGGCCAGGCCGTAGTAGCCCGCATTGAGGCCCGAGCGGTCCTTGGCATCGTCCCCCAGGGGAACCGACGACACACCGTAGAAGGCCGACGGCTGGTGCAACCGGACAAAGGGGTAGGCGTCCACCCAGTGCCCCCCCGGCGTGTGCCGCTGATCGACGATGGTGAGGGTGGCGTCCGAGTGCGACAACAACGCATCGGCGAAGGCCATGCCTGCTGCGCCGGCCCCGACCACGAGGTAGTCGGTCTCAAAGTTGCAAACCATGCGACACCTCCGTGGAGATGGCAGATTGTCAGCACTTCCCCACCCGGCGTCCACCTGAGGTGCGCGACGCGCCCGTACAGCCCGAAGAAGACGCCCACCGGGTGTTGACAAGGTTTGAACATCTCACCACAATCGTGAACATTCATTCACTTTTGTGTGCACCCGATGTCCGACACCAAACACCTCGATGCCCTGCGGGTCTACTGGAAGGAGAACAAGGCGTTCCCCTCCATGGCCAAGCTGGCGGACGTGCTGGGCCTGGCCTCGTCGGGCGGCGTGTTCAAGGTCATTGGCCGGCTGGTCGATGCCGGTTTCCTGGAGCGGGTTGAAGGCCGCATCGCCCCCACCCGCGAGTTTTTTGCGCTGCCGGTGCTGGGCAAGGTCCGCGCCGGGCTGCCCCAGATGGAAGACCAGACCTCGGGCCTGGAAACCGTGGGCGTCGAGGACTACCTGATCCGCCACCCCGAACGCACCGTGTTCTGCCGCGTGCGCGGCGACTCCATGAAGGACGCCGGCATGCTGGACGGCGACATGGTCGTGGTCGAGCGCAACCGGCCCACCAAGTCGGGCGACATCGTCGTCGCGCTGGTGGACCACGAGATGACCGTCAAGCACCTGTTCCCCTCCACCGGATCGGGCGGCTGGGTGCTCAAGCCGGCCAACCCCGATTACCCCGACATCGTGGCCCAGGAATCCCTCGAGATCATCGGGGTGGTCGTGGGCGTGTTCCGACGTTTCTGAGTTTTTCTTTCAGCGAGGTTACCCATGAGTTTCAAAGCCATCTTGCGCAAGCTGACCGGCAAAGGCGGCGCCTTCAACAACGCCAAGACCACCAAGGAGGTCTGCCAGCTCAACGCGCTCGCGTGGGCCGCACGGGTGTCGGTCTACGACATCGACTGAGCGGTTTGCCGAGCACAAATCCGGTGGTCGTCCATTGATTTTTTTGATCGGCCCATCCCATGTTCATGGGGTCCGCGGCACAGCGCGACCAGAATCAAGCACTTAGCGGAGAACGATGAAGTGGCTTCTTCACTGTGGCACGTGGCAGGCGCGACACACCGATTGCCGGTGCTGGACAAGCCCCGGTGGCGTGCAAAAAATGAACCCATGATCAACACCACCACCCACTCCCCGTCTGCCGAGCCGCGTGGGCCCCAAGTGCTGATTCCCCGGGGCAACGACAGCAGCGCCGACGGCCACCCGCCCCGTTACGCGTGCCACCGTTGTGGTGCCACCAGCTACCGCGCACTCATGGCGCGTGGCCTGGACGGCGCGATGCGCCCGAGCGGCCGACACGCCTGCACCGGCTGCCGCCTCGAGTTCGGCCACGTCTCGCAGTGGATGGGCGACAGCACCGACGCGCTGTCCGCCTGAACCACAACCGGGCTCAGCGCCCCAGCTGCGCCAGCGCCGCCTGCAGCCCCTGCAGGCCACCCACACGCTGGTCGTTGATGAAGATCTGCGGCATCTGCCGCACCGACGGACCACACTTGGCATAGAACGCGAGGCGCTCGGCCTCGTCGTCGATCCTGATCTCCTCGAAGGTGAGCGATTTCGACTTGAGCAGCATCTTGGCCGATTCGCACTGAGGGCAGGCGGACTTGGAATAGACGGTGATGTTGAGTTGCATGGCAGCAGTGTAGGCCTTGACCGGTCACTCAATCCTTCAGGTTGTCGAGCACCCGTCCCAGCAGCTCGACCAGCGTGCGCCGTTCAGCCGCCTGCAGGCCCTGCACCGCCCGTCTGGCCACGTCCCGCATCGCGACCGACAGGCGCTGGTGCACGGCGGTGCCGGTGTCGGTCAGCCACAGCTGCTGGTTGCGGCGGTCTTCGGGGTCGGCCTCGGCGTGCAGCCAGCCGGATTCCCGCAAACCCTTGATCAGCCGCGCCAGCTGGGCCTTGTCGCGCCCGCTGTGGGCGGCGAGGTCCTTGAGGGTGGCGCCGGGGTGGCGCCCGAAGTAGCCCAGCACCCGGGCGTCCATGGGCGTCAGGGCACCTTGCTCCAGCAAGGCGGTGCGCTGGTGCAGGCGCACGCGGTGCATCACCTGGTGCACCAGGTCCAGCGGATCGTCGGCGGGGTTGTTCTTCATGTTCTTTATTGGTTGACAATATCCATCAATTGCCGGAATAATGGTGGACATTATCAACCGAATGACCATGTCTGAACAACCCAACCTCTCACGCGTCCAGCGTGTGCGCCACGAACTGAAGCGGCGCACGCTGGACATCGTCCGCATCACCGACCTGTCGCCGCACCTGCGTGCCATCGTGCTGTCGGGCCCCGATCTCGCGGGTTTCGTGAGCGCCTCCTTCGACGACCACATCAAGGTTTTTCTGGACACGGGCGCCGAGACCCCGGTGATGCGCGACTACACGCCGCGCCGTTACGACGCGGCGGCCGGCGAGCTCACCCTGGAGTTCGCGCTGCACGGCGACGGCCCGGCCGCACGCTGGGCCGCGTCGGCACAGGTGGGCGAGCGCGTGAGCATTGGCGGCCCGCGCGGCTCCTTCGTCGTGCCCACCGACTACGACTGGCACCTGCTGGTCGGTGACCTCTCGGCCCTGCCCGCCATCGCGCGGCGGCTGGAGGAACTGCCGCCCGGCAGCCGCGCCATCGTGCGGGCGCACGTGGCCGAGGCCGACCGGCGCACGCTGGCCAGTGCGGCCGAGGTGGACCTGCAGTGGGTGGACGACGCGACCGAACTGCCCGACGCCGTGCGGCAGCTGGTGCTGCCCGC
>CALRLO020000053.1:0-24179 GCA_943368755.1 Synechococcus sp. UW140
ATAGGGGAGTACCCCAAATCGTTGCCGCCCCAGACCCCAGACTCACAGGAGAGTTGGCGTTCGCCGCGCGCCCATACATTGCCTCGGCGCGTGGGGTTACGCCGGGCAACGATTTGGGGTACTCCCCTATGAGGCGCCCGGCGTAACCCCGCGCGCCGCGCCACCACGCATCCACACGATGCAACGCTCCGCATCCAGCCCCGGCACCGCCAGCTGTTCCACGTGAAACACCTCCACGTCCTGGGGCAAGGCGGATATCTCGTCCGCGGGATGCTTCCCTTTGAGCGCCATCCAAACCCCACCCTCCCCCACCGCCTGGCGCGACCAGGTGGTGAAGTCCACCAGCGAGGCAAACGCGCGGGATGAGACCACGTCGTAGGGTTCGGTCAGGTTCTCCACCCGGGCGTGCAGCCCCCGCAGATTGGGCAGCTTGAGCGCCGCCGCCACCTGCTGGATGAAGGCCGCTTTTTTGGCCACGGTGTCCACACAGTCCACGGTTACGTCCGGGCAGGCAATGGCGATCACCACCCCCGGCAGGCCGGCACCCGAGCCTACGTCTAGCAGGCGGATGGCCCGGCCTTCGCGATGGCGGTTCAACGGCGCAATCACGGCCAGGCTGTCCAGCAGGTGGTGGGTCAGCATCTCGGCCGGGTCGCGCACCGCCGTCAGGTTGTAGACCCGGTTCCACTTGGCGATCCAGTCCAGGTAGGCCAGCAGCTGGCCCACGCGGGAGGGTGTCAGGGGCAGGCCGAGTGTGTCCAGCCCTTCGCGCAGAGCGGCTTCTTGTGGGTGGCCCGTCATGCTTCAGCGGTCTCGGCTTCGGGCGCGAAGCCCTTGAATCGACCCCGCTTCAGGTGGATCAGCAGCAACGAGATGGCGGCGGGTGTGATGCCCGAGATACGCGATGCCTGGCCCAGCGTTTCGGGCCGGTGCTTGTTGAGCTTTTGCCGGGCTTCGATGGACAGCGCCGCGACGGTCATGTAGTCCAGCTCCGCCGGCAGCTTCAGGTTTTCGTAGTGGGCGGCGCGTTCGACCTCGTCACGCTGGCGGTCGATGTAGCCGGCGTACTTGGCCGCAATTTCCACCTGTTCCACGACCGGGGCCTGCAGCTCATCGAACAGCTCGCCCAGTGTTTCACGTGAAACCAGCGTGGACCCGCCGTGCCTGCCACCATCCATGTTCATCAGTGCGTCGTAGCTCACCTCGGGGCGGCGCAGCAGGTCGAACAGGTTGTGCTCGCGCTCAATGGCCTTGCCCAGCACGCGTTCAGATTCTTCGGCCGGCAGGTTGCGCGGGTTCACCCAGGTGGCTTTCAGCCGTTCGGTTTCACGTGAAACCGCGTCGCGTTTGCGGTTGAAGGCATCCCATCGGGCGTCGTCTACCAGGCCCAGCTGCCGCCCCGCTTCGGTCAGGCGCATGTCGGCGTTGTCCTCGCGCAGTTGCAGGCGGAACTCGGCCCGGCTGGTGAACATGCGGTAGGGCTCGGTCACACCCTTGGTGATGAGATCGTCCACCAGCACACCCAGATAGGCCTGGTCGCGGCTGGGCACCCAGGCACTCTCACCCCTGCACTGGAGCGCGGCGTTGATGCCGGCGAACAGGCCCTGGGCCGCCGCCTCCTCGTAGCCCGTGGTGCCGTTGATCTGGCCGGCGAAGAACAGGCCCTGGATCTGTTTGGTCTCGAAGCTGCTCTTCAGCGAGCGCGGGTCGAAGTAGTCGTACTCGATGGCGTAGCCCGGGCGCAGGATGTGGGCGTTCTCCAGTCCCTTCATGGAACGCACCAGGGCGTACTGGATGTCGAACGGCAGACTGGTGGAAATGCCGTTGGGGTAGACCTCGTGCGTGGTCAGACCCTCGGGCTCCAGGAAGATCTGGTGGCTGTCCTTGTCGGCAAAGCGGTTGATCTTGTCTTCGACGCTGGGGCAGTAGCGCGGCCCCACGCCTTCGATCTTGCCGGTGAACATGGGGCTGCGATCGAAACCGCTGCGGATGATCTCGTGGGTGCGTTCGTTGGTGTGGGTGATCCAGCAGGGCACCTGCTGCGGGTGCATGCTGGCCTTGCCCATGAAGCTGAACACCGGCACCGGCGAGCTCGCAGGCGTGCCGTCTGCCGAAGGCACCCCATCACCCGGCTGCTCGGTGCACTGGCTCCAGTCGATGGTGCGACCGTCCAGGCGTGGCGGCGTGCCGGTTTTCAGCCGGCCTTGTGGCAGCTTCAGTTCCTTGAGCCGGCCCGACAGCGACACCGCCGGCGGGTCGCCCGCTCGGCCGGCCGCGTAGTTGTTCAACCCCACATGGATCTTGCCGTCCAGGAAGGTGCCGGCCGTCAGTACCACGGTGCGGGCTCGAAAGCGTATGCCCACCTGGGTCACGGCGCCCACCACGCGGTCGCCCTCCACCATCAGGTCGTCCACCGCCTGCTGGAACAGCATCAGGTTGGGCTGGTTCTCCAACCGGCGGCGGATAGCGGCCTTGTAGAGGATGCGGTCGGCCTGGGCGCGGGTGGCGCGCACGGCCGGGCCCTTGCTGCTGTTGAGGATGCGGAACTGGATGCCGCCCTCGTCGGTGGCAATCGCCATGGCACCACCGAGTGCGTCCACCTCTTTCACCAGGTGGCCCTTGCCAATGCCGCCGATGCTGGGGTTGCAGCTCATCTGGCCCAAGGTCTCGATGTTGTGGGTCAGCAGCAGCGTCTGAGCACCCATGCGGGCGGCGGCCAGGGCGGCCTCCGTCCCGGCGTGACCGCCACCGACGACGATGACATCGAATTCCTGGGGATAGAGCATGGTGGGGTACCGTTCGGGGAAACCCTCGATTTTACGAGGCTGCCTGTTTTTTGACCATCCCCGATTCGGCTCTGCCTTTCGGCCATCAAGGACAATCACCCCCCATGAGCCTTGCCTGCCGACCCGGCTGCGCCGCCTGCTGCATCGCGCCGTCCATCACCTCTCCCCTTCCCGGCCTGCCCCTGGGCAAGCCGGCCGGTGTGCCCTGTCCGCACCTGGACGACGCCCTGCGCTGCCGCCTGTTCGGCCAACCCGAACGCCCCGCTGTCTGCGCCTCGCTGCCACCCGAGCCTGCGATGTGTGGCGACAGCCGGGAGCAGGCCCTGTTCTTCCTGAGCGCGCTTGAACGCGCCACCCAACCCGAAACGCCCCTGCAGAAAGTGTTCGCATGAAAGTTCTCGTCTTCGCCGGCAGCACGCGCACCCAGTCCTTCAACCGCCGCCTGGCCCGGGTCGCCGCCGGCATTGCGCGCGAACGCGGCGCCGAGGTCACACACCTGGAGCTGGGCGACCTCGACATCCCCCTCTACAACGCCGACCTGGAAGCGCGCGGCACGCCGCCCGACGTGATCCGCCTCAAAGAGATCATGGACAGCCACCCGGCCTGGATCATCGTCTCGCCCGAGTACAACGCCAGCTATACAGGCCTGCTCAAGAACACCATCGACTGGGCCTCCAGCCCGGTCAGGGGCCACCCGGTCTGGGGCAACAGCGACAAGCCTTTCACCGGCAAGGTGGTGGGCACGCTGTCGGCCTCCAACGGCGCCCTTGGCGGTCTGCAAAGCCTCTCCCACCTGCAGCCGCTGCTGGTCAACCTGCAGTGCTGGCTGGCACCCAAAAAGTTCGCGCTGTCGCGCGCAGGCAGCGCCTTCGATGAACAGGGTGCGCTGGTCGACCCCACCGCACACGAACGTGTGGCCGGCGTGGTGGACCAGGTGCTCTGGGCCGCCGGCCGTCTGGGCGCGGACTGAATGTGATCTGCGTCAACCCACGGGCGCAGGTCTGGGCGCAAAATATCAGCTCCTACTTATTGAGTGGAGCTCACATGACACGCAACGTTGGCGGCATCGACCGCACCCTTCGCATCGCCACTGGTCTGGCCCTGGTGGCTGCGGCTGCCACGGGCACCGTCGGCGTCTGGGGCTGGCTGGGCCTGCTGCCCCTGGCCACCGGTCTCATGGGCTGGTGCCCCCCGTACGCACTGTTGGGCTGGAACACCTGCTCGGTGAAAAAGTGAGCGCCAGCTGACACGCCTTGCGTGTCGCTGCCTGGACAACCCGCCGCCGCAAGGCGCGCGTACAGTGGCGTGAAACCAACTGGAGACACGCCATGCACATCGCCTCGCTCAAGGAAACCGTCAGCGCCGAGGAGTGGCAGCTGCGCTGCGACCTCGCCGCCTGCTACCGGCTGGTGGCCGCCTACGGCTGGTCGGATCTGGTCTTCACCCACATCAGCGCCAAGCTGCCCGACAGCGTCACGGGTGGCGAACACCACTTCCTCATCAACCCCTACGGGCTGATGTTCGACGAGATCACGGCGTCCAGCCTGGTCAAGGTGGACATGGCCTGCAACAAGCTGCACGACTCGCCCTTTCCGGTGAACCCGGCCGGGTTTGTCATCCACAGCGCGGTGCACGAGGCCCGCCCCGAGGCGCAGTGCGTGCTCCACACCCACACGCGCGCGGGGGTGGGCGTCAGTGCACAGAAACACGGCATCCTGCCCATCAGCCAGCAGGCCACCTTTGTGCTGGCGTCCCTGGCGTACCACGACTACGAGGGTGTGGCCTTCCGGCCCGACGAAAAACCACGCCTGCAGGCCGACCTGGGGAGCGCCAACTACCTGGTGCTGCGCAACCACGGCCTGCTGACCGTGGGCAAAAGCATCCCGGAAGCCTTCCTCTCGATGTACACGTTCGAGAACACCTGCAAGATCCAGGTGGATGCACTCGCTGGCGGCGGCGAACTCACCCAGGTGAACCCGGCCATCATCGCCAACATGGGCGAGGTGCTGCGGGTGGCCACGGCCGGCCAGGGCGCCAACCTCGCGTGGCCCGCCTTGCTACGCAAGCTGGACCGAGAAAACCCTGGGTACGACCTGTAAGCCCCCACGCTCCGCCGCTGCGCGGGTCGCTGCCCCCCGAGGGGGTGCGTTTTGCCTTGGGGCGGCCCGGCGGCAAAACCCTGGTTAACTGAGCACGACGCTGCTCAGGCGGCGGCGGTAGGTGGCCACGGTCGGGTCTTCCGGCGGGATCTGGCCTTCGGCCACCTTGGGCTTGGGCGGCTCGATGAGTTCGAGGATGGCCACATAGGTCTTGCGCGCCAGGTCTTCGCTCCAGGCCTTGTCGCGCATCAGGATTTCCAGCAGCTCGTCCATGGCAGCCGTCCAATGCTGGGCGGCCATGTGGTGCTGGGCCAGGTCGAAGCGGGCCTCGAAATCGCGCTTGTTGGCGGCGATGCGCTGCTGCGCCTCGGCCGGGTCGGCAGCACGGTCTATGGCCTTCATCCAGCGCTGCAGGGCGTCGAGCCGTCGGTCGGTGCCGGCCTTGGCGATCACGGGCGCAAACGCCACCTTGGCGTCGTCGTCGCGGCCCAGGGTCAACAGCTGTTTCACGTACTCGAAGCGCGCCTTGTCATCGGCCGGGTCGGTGGCCACGGCGTGCTGGAGTTTTTCCAGCACATCGTCCGCACCCAGCGGCTCGGGGTCTTCTTCCAACACCTCGGGTTCAGGGGCCTCATCGGCCGGCGGCAGGTGCTTGTCCAGGAAGGCCTTGACCTGACCTTCGGGCAGCGCGCCCATGAAACCGTCCACCGGCTGGCCGCCGATCAGCAGCACACAGGTCGGGATGCTGCGGATGCCGAACGCCGCCGCCAGCTGCTGCTCGTCATCGGAGTTGATCTTGACCAGCTTGAAGCGGCCTGCGTAAGCCTCTTCCACTTTCTCCAGGATGGGGCCCAGCGACTTGCAGGGGCCACACCACGGCGCCCAGAAGTCCACCAGCACCGGCGTGGTCATGGAGGCTTCGATGACCTCGGTTTCGAAATTGGCGATGGTGACGTCGATCATGGGAGGGCTTGGAAAGGGTGCGGATACCGCGCAGTTGGGGCCGAAACGTAAAATCCCAACTTTAACGGAGCGGTCATGGCGGACACATTGGTCGGCGTGGTCATGGGATCCAGCAGCGACTGGGACACCATGCAGCACGCGGTGCAGATTTTCCAGCAATTCGGCATTGCCCACGAGGCACGGGTCGTTTCGGCCCACCGCATGCCCGATGACATGTTCGCCTACGCCGAGGCCGCCGCGGGCCGGGGCCTCAAGGCCATCGTGGCCGGCGCCGGCGGCGCAGCCCACCTGCCCGGCATGCTGGCCGCCAAGACCACCGTGCCCGTGCTGGGTGTACCCGTGGCCAGCAAACACCTCAGCGGCGTCGATTCGCTGCACAGCATCGTGCAGATGCCCAAGGGCGTGCCCGTGGCCACCTTCGCCATCGGCGCGGCGGGTGCGGCCAACGCCGCGCTGTTCGCGGTGGCCATGCTGGCCAACGAAGACCCCGCCCTGCGCCACAAACTCGACGCCTTTCGCGCCGCCCAGACCGAAACCGCACGCGCCATGACGCTGCCGCCCGCATGAAGACCTTGATGCCGGGTGCCACGCTGGGCGTGATGGGTGGCGGCCAGCTGGGCCGCATGTTCGTGCACGCTGCCCAGGCCATGGGCTACGCCACCGCCGTGCTTGACCCCGACCCCACCAGCCCCGCCGGACTGGTGAGCCACCACCACATCCAGACCGCCTACGAAGACCCGCAGGGCCTGGCGCAGCTGGCCGCCGTGGCCGACGCCATCACCACCGAATTCGAGAACGTGCCAGCCCCCGCGCTGCGCACCCTGGCCAACCACCGACCCGTGGCGCCGGGTGCCCGTGCGGTGGCTGTGGCGCAGGACCGCGTGGCCGAGAAGGCCCACTTCGTCGCCAGCTTCGAGAAAAGCGGTGTCGGCCCTGCGCCTTATGCCGTGATCGAGACCGACGCGCAACTTGCTGCCGTGCCCGACAACCTGCTGCCCGGCATCCTGAAGACCGCGCGCATGGGCTACGACGGCAAAGGCCAGGTGCGCGTGAAAGACCGCGCCGCACTGGCCGCCGCGTGGAGCGAACTCAGGCGCGTGCCCTGCGTGCTCGAGAAGATGCTGCCGCTCAAGGCCGAGTGTTCGGTGCTGGTGGCGCGCGGCGCCGACGGCCAGGCCGTCAGCTACCCCGTGCAACGCAACACCCACACCAACGGCATCCTGGCCCTCACCGAGGTGTGGGACGGTGTCATCCCCACGCGGCTGGCCGACCAGGCGCGCGAGGCCACCCTCGCCATTGCCCACGAGCTCGACTACGTGGGCGTGTTGTGCGTGGAGTACTTCCTGATCGACGACGGCAGCGCCGACGGCGCGCTGGTGGTCAACGAGATGGCCCCGCGCCCACACAACAGCGGCCACTACACCCAGAACGCCTGCGACGTCTCGCAGTTCGAACAGCAGGTGCGTGCCATGGCCGGCCTGCCGCTGCGCCCGGTTCGCCAGCACAGCCCCACGGTCATGCTCAACCTGCTGGGCGACCTCTGGGGCAGCGACGGCGCCCCGCCCGCCTGGGACCGCGTTCTGGCCCTGCCAGGCACCCACCTGCACCTCTACGGCAAGACCGAGGCGCGCGCCGGCCGCAAGATGGGGCACCTCAACATCACCGGGCCGTCCATCGACGCCGTGCAGGACGTGGCGCGCGAAGCCGCCGAGATGCTGGGTCTGAAGCTGTGATCCTCCCCGGGCAGGACCCCTCCGCCATCGCCCAGGCCGCGCAAGGCCTGGCTGAGGGCCGGCTGCTGGGCCTGCCCACCGAGACCGTCTACGGCCTCGCGGCCGACGCCGACAACGCCAGCGCCGTGGCGCGCATCTTCAGCGCCAAGGGCCGGCCCAGCGACCACCCCCTGATCGTGCACGTGGCCGGCACCAGCGAGGCCGAATGGAGCTCGGCCGTGAACCACTACGCCAGCACCGTGCCCGACTTCGCGTTGCGGCTCATGCGCGCCTTCTGGCCCGGACCGCTCACGCTCATCCTGCCGCGCCGCGCCGACGTGGGTGCGGTGGCTGCGGGCGGGCAGGACAGCATAGGCCTGCGCTGCCCCAGCCACCCGGTGGCCCAGGCGGTGCTGCATGCGGCGCGTGCGCGTGGGGTCTATGGCCTGGCCGCACCCAGCGCCAACCGTTTCGGCCGTGTCAGCCCCACGACCGCAGCGCATGTGGCCTCCGAGTTCGACGACGTGCTGTCCGATGACGAACTGCTGATCGTGGACGGCGGCGCCAGCCAGGTCGGCATCGAATCCACCATCGTGGACGCCAGCCGTGGTCGCCCCGTGCTGCTGCGCCCCGGCATGCTCACGCCCGAGCAGCTGGAGGCCGCCTGTGGCCAGCCGGTGCTGCCGCGCGACGACGCAGCCCCGCGCGCCTCGGGCACGCTGGAATCGCACTACGCGCCCCGCGCCAAGGTGCGGCTGATGGACGGCCCGCAGATCCAGAGCGCGCTTGACCTGCTGGGCGCCGACGCGCGCCACATCGCCATCTACAGCCGCCAAGGGGTAAAAAGCGCGAGCCACCACCTGGTGCAGCGCGCCATGCCCACCGACGCCGCCGCCTGCGCCCACGAACTGTTTGCGGTCCTGCGCGGCTTCGACGACGCGGGCGTGAAGCTCATCTGGGTGGAGACGCCCCCGGCGCACCCGGCGTGGGATGGCGTGCGCGACCGGCTGCAGCGCGCGGCCGCCTGAACATCGCCCGAACGCAATTGACGCTGGCCCTGCCGCTGCCTCAGCGCCCGCCCGAGCGGCCGTAACGCAGCTTCATGGTCAGAATGGCCACGGCGAGCGACAGCGTGATGCTGTTGGCCACGATCAGTGGCCAGGCCTTCAGCACCACGCCGTAGACCAGCCACAGCGCCACACCGATGGTGAAGGCGCTGTACATGCCCAGCGAGATGCCGGACACGTCGCGCGTGCGGAAGGTGAGCCAGGCCTGAGGCACAAAACTGGCTGTCGTCAGGAACGCGGCCAGAAAACCGATGACCTCGACCCAGTCCATCATGAGAAACGTCCTGCCGCCGGGCCGCCCCCAGGCAGGACAGCCCCCACGGGGGGCTGCGACCCGCGTAGCGGCGGAGCGTGGGGGTCCATCACCGTGTTTCCGGCAGTTCGATCTTGACCTCCAGCACCTCCAGGTTGTCCTGGCGCTCGAGGTGGACCTTGATGTCGTCCGGGTTGATCTTGATGTACTTGCCGATCACGGCCACCAGATCACGCTGCAGCGACGGCAGGTAGTCGGGCTCGGCCGCGTTGCGGCCGCTGCGCTCGTGCGCCAGGATGATCTGCAGGCGCTCCTTGGCGACACTCGCGGTTTTCTTCTTTTCACCCAGCAGGAAAGACAGCAGAGACATGCCGCTCACCTCCCGCCGAACAGTCGTTTGAGCAGGCCGACCTTCTGCGCCTCGACGAAGCGCAGCGGCTTGTCCTGGCCCAGGAAACGGTCGATCACATCCTTGTAGGCCTCCGACACATCTGACCCCTTGAGGTGGATGGCCGGCGTGCCCTGGTTGGATGCCTGCAGCACGTTCTCGCTCTCGGGGATCACACCGATCAGCTTGATACGCAGGATGTCCTGGATGTCCTCCAGCGACAGCATCTGGCCTTCCTGGACCCGGTTGGGGTTGTAGCGCGTGATCAGCAGGTGTTCCCGGATGGGTTCCTTGCCTTCGATGGCACGTTTGGTCTTGCTGCCCAGCATGCCCAGGATGCGGTCGGAGTCGCGCACCGAGGACACCTCGGGGTTGGTCACCACCAGCGCCTCGTCGGCAAAGTGCATGGCCAGCAGTGCGCCGGTCTCGATGCCCGCCGGCGAATCGCAAACGATGTAGTCGAATCCCATCGCGGCCAGGTCGTTCAGCACCTTTTCGACGCCGGCCTGGGTCAACGCGTCCTTGTCGCGTGTCTGGCTGGCGGCCAGCACGAACAGGTTGTCGCAGCTCTTGTCCTTGATCAGGGCCTGGTGAAGGTTGGCTTCGCCGTGGATGACGTTGATCAGGTCGTAGACCACGCGGCGCTCGCAGCCCATGATCAGGTCCAGGTTGCGCAGGCCGACGTCGAAGTCGATCACCGCGGTCTTGTGGCCGGCCAGGGCCAGGCCAGAAGCGAAACTGGCACTCGTGGTGGTTTTGCCCACCCCGCCCTTGCCGGAAGTCACCACAACAATTTTTGCCATTTGCGTCGATCCGCTGTTAAAGCTTGTGTATCAGTTGGAAAGAGGGTCCATCACCAGTTTGTCCCCTTCGGGGCCGCTGAACAGCCGCACCTGGGTGGGCTTGCCTCGCACGGCATCGGGCCAGGGGGTTTCGCTGGTACGGTAGACGCCAGCAATGGAGACCAGCTCGGGTTCCATTGCCAGCGCGAAGATGCGGGCATCGCCGTTGCCCCGGGCACCGGCGATGGCCTTGCCACGCAGCGGGGCGTACACGTGGATGTGGCCATCGGCGATGACCTCGGCGCCCGGGTTGACGGGGGCGAGCACCACCAGGTCGCGGCCACGGGCATAGACCTGCTGGCCCGAGCGCAGCGGCCGGTCCACCACCAGGGCGGGTTCGGCAGAGACCGTTGCCACAGGCGCAGCAGCGGCAGGGGCCGGTGTTTCGGCCTTGTCCACCTTGCGAGGAGCCGGCGCATCCGGCGCCAGCACCAGACCGGCATCGCGCGCCAGCTGCTGGCGCACCGCATCGGCACCCCGCACCGCCAGTGGCACCAGCTTCACCTCGCGCAGGCTGGCCAACAGCTGCTGGAACTCCAGCGGTGTGGGTGCCGTGCCTTCGGTGGTGTCCAGGCCGGAAAAATCGATGACCAGCGGATCCTGGTCAAAAAAATCGGGCACTTCCCTGGCCTGCTTGAGCAACTCCTGCGCCACCTCGTCCAGCCGGTGTGATTTCAGGCGCAGGGCCACCAGGGGCAATTGGGCGCTCTTGATCTCGAAACTGGAGGGGGCGTTGGCAGCGAGGGCGACGGGCATGGGCAAAGGGTGGCGTGGCAGCGGCGAATCTTAGCAGCCGGGTGGTCGGCGGCCCTGCCGGGTTGTCCGGCTGTTTGTTCCTTAAAGTGTCTATTTCAAATGCTTAGTAGTAGCAAAGGCCCCCCTCCGGTGTGGAAAACGCCGTTTTCTTCAAACGGGTCAAGGGCTTGGCAAACGGACAACCCTGTGCGTGGCCCCCGTTTCCTGCTGTCCCTGGAATGGGGATAACCCCGTGTTGTCCACTGTTATGTGGATAAGTTGGAGAATTGCTTTAAGTTTTCCACAGAGTTGTTGATAAACAAAAAAATCCCGGCCGTGGTGCGCTGACCACAGGCCGGGACAGGTCCTGGAGAAAACGGTATCAGCCTTTGTGGGGGTGGGCGCCGTGGCGCCCCGCGTGCGAGCGCTGGTCAAACACCTTTTGCTGCTCGGGCGTCAGGGCCGCGTACAAGGAACGGGTGGCCTCGACGACGCGGTTCATGTGCGCATCACGCTCCGCCTTGCGGGCCTGCATGAAGTCCAGCCGCTCGGGTGTGGTCATGCGCTGCAGGGCGTCGCGGTCAGGGCGCTGCGCCTGGGGTGCTGGCCGCGTGAAGGCTTCCACGTAGCGCGTCCAGGCGGATTCCTGCTGGGCGGTCAGCTTGAGGTCCTGCTTGAGCTTTTGCTGGTGCTCGGCCATGCGCTGTTCCATACGCTGGTGGCGCTCGGCGCGGTCGCCGGCTCGGCCTGGTCCACCTTCATGGGCCATGGCAGGTACCGCACCCAGCAGGGTGGCGGCGGTGGTGGCGATCAGCAGTCGGTGCAGGGTCTTGGACATGGTGTCACTCCTTTCGGGTTGGGGTGGGTTCAGTGTCAAAGCCCCGTGTGTACCGGTCATGCCGCCCTTTTGAGCGTGTGTAAAGTTGTGTCAGTGTTCGGTGGCGAGGTCGTCCAGGATCGGGCAATCGGGCCGCTCATCGCCGTGGCAGCAGTGGCCCAGGTGTTCCAGCGTGCGCGCCATGGACTGCAGCGCGGCGATGCGTTCCTGCAGGGCCTGCAGATGGCGCTCGGTGATGCGCAGCACGCTCGCGCTGCGACGGCGCGGGTTCTGCCACAGGCTCACCAGCTCGGTGATGTCGGCCATCGAAAAACCCAGATCGCGCGCGCGGCGGATGAAGCGCAGCGTGTGCACATCGGCCTCGCTGTACTGGCGGTAGTTGCTGTCGGTGCGGGCCACCCGGCCCAGCAGCCCCAGGGATTCGTAGTGCCGCACCATCTTGGCGGACACCCCCGAGCGCGCAGACGCCTGGCCGATGTTGACGGGCCAGCGGGTCGAGTGCTCAGGCGCCGACGGCATAACCTTCCTCCGTGATCGCGTGCTGCAGCGCCTCGCGAGGCTGGTCGCTGCTCACGTCCACGCTCTGGCGGGCGCGGTCTATGGTCACCTGGGCCTGCGGGTCAACGCTGCGTATGGCCTGGGTCACGGCCTTTTCGCAGTGGCCGCAGGTCATGCCGGTGACGGTGAAATGGTGTTGCTGTGTCATGGAGTGCTCCGGTGGTGGGTAGATGAGGGGACAACGTTGGCAAGTCTGAGGCTTGACACGATGGGAAGGTCAAGGGCTTGACTTTGACACGGTGTAAAGGTTCACACTGGCGCCATGGATACGACAAACACTTCCGACATCGACCTTGGCGTGGGCGGAATGACCTGCGCCTCCTGCGTGTTGCGCGTTGAGAAAGCCCTGGCCAAGGTGCCGGGTGTCAGCGCTGCCACCGTCAACCTCGCCACCGAAACGGCCCGCGTGAACGTGAGTCTGGACAGGGCCGACAGCGAAGCCCGTCAGACCCTGCTGGCCCGGGTGCACCGGGCTGTGCGCGATGCCGGTTACGAGCCGCGCGCCATCGATGCCCCGACCGATGAAACACCCACCGGCTGGCTGGGTGTCCCGAGGGACGCCTGGCCACTGCTGGCCGCGGCGCTGCTGTCCCTGCCGCTGGTGGTGCCCATGGTGGGTGACCTGCTGGGTCGGCACTGGATGTTGTCGCCGATCTGGCAATTTCTGCTGGCGACCCCCGTCCAGTTCGTGCTGGGCGCGCGGTTTTACCGCGCGGGCTGGCACGCGCTCAAGGCCCGCACCGGCAACATGGAACTGCTGGTGGCCATCGGCACCACCGCGGGATGGGCCCTGTCCACCTGGCTGTGGTGGCGGGCAGACGCGGGTGACATGCCCCACCTGTATTACGAGGCCTCGGCCGTGGTCATCACCCTGGTGCTGCTGGGCAAGTGGCTGGAAGCGCGGGCCAAGCGCCAGACCACCGAGGCGATACGTGCGTTGCAGGCCTTGCGGCCCGAGCGTGCCCGTCTGATGCCCGACGGCGTGCGCCGCACCGACATCACCGACGTGCCGGTGGCCGAGCTGCTGCCGGGCGACGTGGTGAAGGTCTTGCCGGGCGAGCGTTTTCCGGCCGATGGCGAGCTGCTGGAAGGCCATACCCAGGCCGACGAATCGCTGCTCACCGGCGAGGCCATGCCGGTGGCCAAGGCACCGGGTGCGCCGGTCACCGGCGGCAGCCTCAACGGTGAAGGCCTGGTGCTGGTGCGCGTGAGCGCCACCGGTGCGCAGAGCGTGCTCCACCGCATCATCGCGCTGGTGCAGGATGCCCAGGCCACCAAGGCGCCGGTTCAGCGCCTCGTGGACCGGGTGGCCGCGGTGTTCGTGCCCGTGGTGCTGGTGATCGCGCTGCTCACGCTGCTGGGCTGGCTGGCGGTGGGTGCGGGCATCGAAGAGGCCCTGCTGCACGCGGTGGCCGTGCTCGTGATCGCCTGCCCCTGCGCGCTGGGCCTGGCCACGCCGGCGGCCATCATGGCCGGCACCGGTGCGGCCGCGCGCCACGGCATCCTGATCAAGGACGCGTCCGCGCTGGAAATCGCCCACCGGGTGGATGTGGTGGCCTTCGACAAGACCGGCACCCTGACCCAGGGCCAGCCACGCCTGCTGTCGCTCACACCGGCCGAGGGTGTGGCGGCAGACGCCGCCCTGGCGCTGGCGGCGGCCTTGCAGGCCAGCAGCGAACACCCGCTGGCGCGGGCGGTGCTGGCCGCTTCGCCGCCCGATGCAGCCCGCCCGGAGGTGACAAACGCCCGCTCGGTCACGGGGCGTGGCAGCGAGGCGGAACACGATGGCCAACCCCTGCGCCTGGGCAGCCTGCGCTGGATCGCGGAGCTGGGACTGCCCATGGAGGGGCTGAGCTCCCAGGCCCAAGCCCTAGCGGCGCAGGGCGCTACGGTGTCGGCCCTGGCGTGGGGTGGACGGGTGCTGGCCCTGCTGGCCTTCGGCGACGAACCCAAGCCGGGCGCCGCAGAGGCGATCGCCACGTTGCGCGCGCAGGGAAGGCGCACCGTGATGGTCTCGGGCGACAACCGGGGTGCAGCCGAAGCCATGGGCCGGCGTCTGGGCCTGCAGCCGGAGAACGGCGAGGTGATGGCCGAGGTGCTGCCCGGCGACAAGGCTGCGCGCATCAACACCCTGAAAACCGGCGGCCATACCGTGGCCATGGTGGGAGATGGCGTCAACGACGCGCCGGCCCTGGCGGCGGCCGACGTGGGGCTGGCGATGGGCGGTGGCTCCGACGTTGCCATGCACACCGCCGGCATTACGCTCATGCGCGGCGACCCCCGGCTGGTGGCGGCGGCGCTCGACATCTCGCACCGCACGGTGGTGAAGATCCGCCAGAACCTGTTCTGGGCCTTTGCCTACAACGTCGCCGGCATACCGCTGGCGGCGCTGGGCTACCTGAGTCCGGTGGTGGCGGGTGCGGCCATGGCGCTGAGTTCGGTCAGCGTGGTCACCAACGCGCTGCTGCTCAAACGCTGGCGCGCTCCGCAATGACCCGTTGACCTGCATCAAGGCGGCCGCGGGCCGGTGCCACCACACTGGCGCCACCACCCGGAGACCGCCATGACCTTCCAGACCCTTCGCATCATCCGCGACGAGCACACCGCCCTGTCGGCCATGCTGCGCTCGATGCTGCAGCTGCTGCGCCAGGGGCCCGACGAGGAGCCGCAGCTGTTCTTCGACGTGCTGCGCGCCATGCTGTTCTACATCGACGAATTCCCCGAGCGCCAGCACCACCCCAAGGAATCCAACCTGCTGTTTCCGCGTGTCGCACGCGTGGCACCGCAGGCCATGGACACCATATCCCAGCTCGAGCGCGACCACATGCAGGGCGAACAACGCGCCCGAGAGCTGCAGCACCTGCTGCTGGCCTGGGAACTGCTGGGTGAACCGCGCCGCGCGGCGTTTGTGGAAGCGGCCGAGCGTTATGTGGGGTTCTACCTGGAGCACATGCGGCTGGAGGAGAGTGTCATCCTGCCGCTCGCCGAGGAACGGCTCCCTGAGGACGACCGCCGTGAACTCGACGAGGCCTTCACCTCGCACCGCGACCCGCTGCTCACGCGCGACCCCGCTTACGACCGCCTGTTCACCCGCATCGTGATGAAGGCGCCCGCACCCATTGGTGTCGGGCCCGCCGCCCTGGCGCCCCGTTCGCCGGGTGTGCGCTCAGCCCTGGCAGAGCGCGGCCAGCGCTGAGAAGGCCTCCAGCAGCCGGTCCACGTCGGCCACGGTGGTGGCCGGCGACAGCAGCACCATGCCGTGAAACGGCGTGAGCAGCACGCCACGGTTGAGCAGGAACAGGTGTGTCAGCGCTTCGAGCGCGCCGTCGGTGTGGTCGCGCACATCCTGTGCATTGCGCGGCGCCTGTGGCATGAACTGCAGCTCCATGCGCGCGCCCAGGCGTGTCACGGTCCAGCGCAGGCCATGGGCGGCGATGTGCCGGTTCAGGCCGGCTTCCAGCCGGTCAGCCATGGCGTTCATGTGGGCGTAGCTGCCGGCGGTGTGCAGGTGGCTCAGAGCCGCGTGCAATGCTGCCAGCGTGAGGGCGTTGCCCGCCAGCGTGGTGCCGATGCCGCTGTGGCCCTCGGGCGCGGCCTCCTTGGCCGCGCGCAGGCGCTCGCCCACCTCGGCGCTGAAGCCATACAGCGCGCAGGGCAGGCCGCCCGCCACCGCCTTGCCCGCCACGAAGAAGTCGGGCTCCAGCCCATGGGCCCTGGCGTAACCACCCGGTGCGGTGGACAGTGTGTGGGTCTCGTCCATCACCAGCAGCGTGCCGTACCGGCGGCACAACGCGCGGGCGGCGGGCCAGAAGCCGTCGTCGGGCAACACCAGGCCGCAGTTGGTCAGCGCCGGCTCGGCCAGCAGGCAGGCAACCTGCCCATCGGCCAAAGCCGCTTCGAGCGCCGCCAGGTCGTTGAACGGCACCACCCGCGTGAAGCGGTGGTGGTCGTGCACCTGGCCCAGCACCGAGGGGCGGCGCAGCGTGGCACCGGTGTGGGGGTCCCGATCCACCAGCGTGTCGTCCACTGCGCCGTGGTAGCAGCCGTCAAAAACCAGCACCTGGGCACGGCCGGTGATGGCACGCGCCCAGCGCAGCACGAAGCGGTTGGCATCGCTCGCGGTCAGCGCCATCTGCCACAGCGGCAGGCCAAAGGTCTGTGCCAGCAACCGGCCCACTTCGGCGGTCTGCTCGGCCGGCAGCATGCAGGTCAGGCCCCGGGTGGCCTGTTCGGCCAGTGCACGCGCCAGCACCGGCGGGCTGTGGCCGAACATCGCACCGGTGTCGCCCAGGCAGAAGTCCGTGTAACGGTGTCCATCGGCGCAGGTCAGCGTCACACCCTGCGCCTCGCGCACGAACAGCGTGGCGGGCGTGGGCCAGTCGCGCATCCAGTGCAGCGGCACACCGAAGAGGAAATGGCGTGCGCTCTCCTGGGCCAGGGCAATGGAGCGTGGGTGTTCGGCCAGGAAACGGGCACGTTCGGTGGCGAGCAGGGCAGCGAGGTCAACGGTCATGGGCGCAGCTTAGGGGCCGGCAAGAGCGGCGGCGCGACTGGCTCGGACGCGACCGGGGCAAGTGGCACCGTGGGCCACAATGACCGCCATGCTGTCCGCGCCATCCGAACCCCCGGTCCTGCGCCTCGCTCTTGCGCTCTCGCTGGGTGCTGCTGTCTCGCTGGGCATCACGCGATTCGCCTACGGCCTGCTGCTGCCACCCATGCGCACCGACCTGGGCTGGAGCTACACCCTGGCCGGTGCCATGAACACCTTCAACGCGGTGGGCTACCTGCTGGGTGCCCTGGTCACACCGTGGCTGATGCGGCGGCTGTCCCCCACCACGCTGCTGCTGGGCGGCTCGCTGCTGGCCAGCGCCTTCATGGCCCTGAGCGGCTTTTTCACCGACGCCACGCCCCTGCTGGTGCAGCGCCTGCTGGCCGGTGTGGCCAGCGCCTGGGTCTTCATTGCCGGTGGCCTGCTGGCCGCCCGGCTGGCACGCCTGCAGCCGCAGCGCGCAGGGCTGCTGCTGGGCCTGTACTACGGGGGCACCGGCTGGGGCATCGCGGCATCGGCCCTGGGTGTGCCGGCGGTGCTCGCCTGGGCCGAGGGCCAGGCCCACGCCTGGACATGGGCCTGGTGGGCGCTCGCGCTGCTGTGCCTGCTGGCCACCTGGCTGCTGGCCTGGCCCGCGCGTGAACTCTCGCGGCCCGAGCCCGAGACCGCGGCACCTGCCGAGGCCGCCGCCCGCCCGCCCCGCCGCTTCGTGGTGCGCGACTTCGCCTTCGGCCTGGCGGGCTACTTCGGCTTCGGCGTGGGCTACATCGGCTACATGACCTTCGTGATCGCGCTGCTGCGCGAACAGGGGGCCGCACCCGGCGCCATCACCGCCTTCTACACCCTGCTGGGGCTGGCGGTGCTGGCGTCGTCGCGGCTGTGGGCCGGCCTGCTGGACCGCCACCACGACGGCCAGGCGCTCGCGCGCCTGAACGCCCTGCTGGGTGTGGCCACCCTGCTGCCCGCCCTCACCGGCTACTGGCCGCTGCTGCTGGCCTCGGGCCTGCTGTTCGGTGCCGTGTTCCTCTCGGTGGTGGCGTCCACCACCGCACTGGTGCGCCACAACCTGCCGCCCGACCAGTGGGCGGCGGGCATCAGTGCCTTCACCATCGTGTTCGCCTTCGGCCAGATCGTCGGGCCCACGGTGGTGGGGCTGATCGCGGATGGCTCGGGCGGGTTGGCGCGTGGCCTGGTGTTTTCGGCGGGGGCCTTGTGGGTGGGCGCTGCACTGGCGAGCCGGCAGCGGGCGCTCCATCAATCGTGAGCGAGGGGGCCTCGCCCTCGGTTGAAGTAACTGCGCGGCGCTTCGCCTGTGACCGCGCGAAACGCTGCGTAGCAGGTCGACAACGAACGAAAGCCGGAGGCGGTCGCCAGGGCCTGTATGCCCAGCCCGGGTTGTTCGGCGTGCAGGCGGATGAGGTGTTCCACGCGTGCGCGGTTCACGAAAGAAAAAAAGCTGATCCCCAAGGCCTGGTTCAGCGCGAATGAAATCTGGTTGCGGCTGTAGCCCATGGCCAGAGCCACCTGCTGCAGGCTCAGCGCCGGGTCCAGATAGGGCTGGTCGCGGCGCATGTAAGAGTCCAGGTCGTCAAGCAAAAAACCCAAGGCGCGGGCGCTCAGCCCGATTTTCTCGGCGGGCTGTGAATGGGGCGGCTGGTCCGCAGCGGGCTCGGCACGCTGCGGAACCGCATATTCATGGATTTCGAGAATTTGACCGTCCGCCACGCGCACCACGTCACAGGCATGGACCGTGAGCAATTGGTCACCCGTTGCGGAACGGATCGTCTCCGTGTACTGCAAGGTCGCGGTATCGCCGTCCACCCTGACCCTGTCGGTGTACCGCAGCGAATCGAGTCGCGAGCGGCGGATGACTTCTGCAATGTGCCCGTGCACCGCAGGCCCCGAGTAACACTTGCCGCTGTAGTGCTCGACAAAAACAATGTCCGGTGCAAAAAGAGCGAACAGGCCCTGCAGGTCACCCGCGGCCCAGCGCTGGTTGTAGGCCTCGACGACGGCGCGGGTTTGCTCGGAAAGGGTTGAATGCATGGGGGCTCTGGACTCAGCGGGACGCACTCGCCACCGCGTCCTGAAGGGTGGCACTCTCTTTCGGTGGGGCCTTGGCGACGCTTCGGATCGCATCCGCAATGGCCTCGCAACTGAACCGAAACAGAGCGGGCGGCATGGTCAGCGCCGGCTGCAGGCGCAAGTGCCACTTGCCACGCTGCGAAATGCCCAGCACGCCACGGCGCAAGCACGCCTGGTGCACGGCGAACTGGAAGGCGGGTGCCGGTTCGATCCGCTCCTTGTTGCGAACGAATTCGACAGCGGCCATGGCGCCCGCCGCCCGCACATCGCCGACCTGTTCGATCTCGGTTTTCAGAGGCATCAGCACCTCAAGAAAAATCTGCTCCAGCGCGCGGGCGTTCTCCAGCACGCCGCCTTGCTCAATCAGCTCAATGCCGGCGAGTGCGCCTGCGCAGGCCGCCGGTGCGAAGGCGTATGTGCTCCCCAGGTGCAGCTCGGTATTGCCCATGATCCTGTCGGTGCCCAGGATGGCGGCAATCGGTTGGCCGCCTGCGGCAAATGCCTTGCCCAGCAACAGCAGGTCCGGGTCGATGCCCTCCCAGCGCTGCAGGGCAAACATCTCGCCGGTGCGTCCCATGCAGGTCTGCACCTCATCCAGGCACAGCAGCCAGCCCCACTTCTTGCACATCGCGCCCAGCCGGTCCCAGAACCGCTGCGAAGGCACGTGGATGCCGCCTTCGCCCAGCACAGGCTCAACCAGAACCCCGGCCACCTGGCCCGGATGGACCTGCTGCACCAGCAGGTAGTCGAGGTAATCCAGCACCTCGCACTCGTCGAAAGGCCCCGGGCCGCGCCGGAACGCCGAACGGAAGCGGTTGGGATACGGCACCATCACCACCCCGGCAGCGTATTGCGTGCGGCCCGCCGAGACGTTTGACAGGTCGCTGGAAGAGCCGGCCGTCATGTACGTCGACTCCCCGTGGTACTGGCCACCGAAAGTGATGACCAGAGGGCGCCGGGATGCCTCGCGCATGAACTTCACCGCGCCTTCCACCGCCAGCGTGCCCGAAACCGAGTACTCCACACGGCTCAGCCGACCCGGTGCAATCTCGACCAGCTTGTCGACCAGTTCAAGTGCGGCGCGGTTGGGCATCCAGCCGCTGATCTGCATGCCATGGCGGTCCCAGGCGCGATCCATGGCCGCCTTGACCGTGGGTGGCGTCGCGCCAAACGGCGAAGCACCCCATGCCGACAGGTGATCGGCGAACGTGTTGCCATCCGCATCGACGAGCAGGTAGTTCTTTTTGCCCGCTTCCACCAGCGGGTACACCGCATGGTCTGCGTTGGCCCCCGTGAGCTGGGCGCTGTGACGCTGGAACAGCTGGTGGCTGGCCGGTCCCGGCAGATCGGTGTTGACCATGGGGAAATCGTGGTGTGCGAAGGGTGCGTTCATGCCCAAATCCTGCTCTGGTTGATGTCCAGGCCATTGTTTCAGCGGCTTGACGCGTCAGGTTTGCGCGCGGGTCCGCACGAAAAATCGATAACTGCAGGCCCGGCGCGGCGGGCCTGCAGGGATACGACCAGAGCCGGATGGCTGACTGCCTTGCTGTGTGACAGCGGCTATCCTGCCCCCAAGTGTTCGCGTCGGTGTGTAGTGGCTGGTCAACAAAGTGACGAAGTGGCACCCAAGACGAGCGGCGGGGCGCGCTAAGGTGCAAGCCCTCCCGTGAACACCGTTTCCAAGGACTCACCATGGCCATGGGTCAATTCGCCTACGCGAACAACAGCAACCGTTTCCTGGCCTGCCAGCCGCTGGCCAACCAGCCCTTCGCCGTGGCCGGCGTGCCGTACGACGGCGTGGTGACCAACCGGCCCGGCGCGCGGTTCGGCCCGCAGGCCATACGCGCGGCCAGCCTGATGCTGTGCGACGGCATCCACCCGTTGTTCAACGTCTCGCCGCTGGACCACCTGGGCGATGCGCTGGACATGCGCCTGCCCAATGCCTCGCCCCTGCCCGAGGTGCGCGAGCACATCGAGCGCCAGGCCGCCGCGCTGATGGCCCGACACCACTGCGTGTTCATCGGCGGCGACCACTCGGTCACGCTGCCGCTGCTGCGCGCCGCGAAAGCACGGTACGGCCACGGCGAGCCGCTGGCGCTGGTGCACTTCGACGCCCATTGCGACACCTGGGAAGACCACTTCGGCGAACCCTCGGGCCACGGCACCTGGACCTATGAGGCGCTGCGCGACGGCCTGGCCAGCCCGGCTCACACGGTGCAGATCGGCATACGCTCCAGCGGCGAACGCGCCGCGCGCGAGTACGTCGCCGACCAGGGCGGGCAGATCTTCACGGCGCGCGCACTGCGAGGCAAGGACGGCGAAGGCCTGCGCCCCGTCATCGATGCCATCCGCACCCGCATCGGCCAGCGGCCCTGCTACCTCACGCTGGACATCGACTGCCTGGACCCGGCCTTCGCACCCGGCACCGGCACGCCCGAGCCGGGCGGCATGACCAGCTCGCAGGTGCTCACGCTCATCGAGGAGCTGGCCGACCTCAACTGGGTGGGCATGGATTGCGTGGAGGTGGCCCCGGCCTACGACCACGCCGAGCTGACCAGCAACGCCGCCGCCACCTTCGTCTGGACCTACCTCGCGGGCCAGGTGGCCAAGCGCGGAGGCTGAAGCCATGTTCAGGCCCAACCTGCTGCGCTCCGACACCCAGCTCAACCAGAAAAGCTACTACGAAGCCAGCGTGGAGCGCCCCGCTGTGCAGCCGGCGCTGCAGGGCAGCACCCAGACCGACGTGGTGGTGATCGGCGCCGGTTTTGCCGGCCTGTCGGCCGCGCTGGAACTGCGCGCACGCGGTCTGGCGGTGACCGTGCTCGAGGCCGACCGCATCTGCAGCGGTGCCAGCGGGCGCAACGGGGGCCAGGCCATCGTGGGTTTTGCCAGTGGCCAGGGCCCGTTCGAGCAGCAGCTGGGCCGTGCCGACGCGCAACGCGCCTGGGACCTGTCGCTCCAGGCCATCGAACTGATCGACCGGCGCATCGCCGAACACCACATCGACTGCGACCGGGTCAACGGCTACCTCTACGTGGCCGATTCGCCCGGCAAGGCGCGCCAGCTGCTGCAGGAGCTCGAAACCCAGCAACGCGACTACGGGCTGACCTGCGACGTGGCCACCGGCGCGGACGTGGGCCGCCTGATCGCCAGCCCCCGCTACCTGGCCGCCGCCCACGAGAACCGCTCGGGCCACCTGCACCCGCTGAAATACGGCCTGGGGCTGGCACGCGCGGCGCTGGCGGGCGGCGCGGTCATCCACGAACACACCCCCGTCACCCGGCTGGAACACGGCGCCGGCGGGGTCACGGCACACACCGCGCAGGGCGCGGTGAAAGCGCGTTTTGCGGTGGTGGCCGGCAACTGCACCCTGCCCGAACACGGGCCGCAGGTGGCGCCACAGATCCACGCGCGCATCATGCCGGTGGGCACCTACATCGTGGGCACTGCGCCGCTGACGCCCCAGCAGTGCGCGCAGCTGATCCCGTCCAACGCGGCGGTGTGCGACAACAACTTCATCCTCGACTACTTCCGCTTCAGCGCCGACCACCGCCTGCTGTTCGGTGGCCGGGTGAGCTACAGCACCCGCACGCCGCCCAACCTCGAAGCGGTGATGAAACAACGCATTGCCGAGGTGTTTCCCGGTCTGCGCGAGGTGCCCATCGAATACGTCTGGGGCGGGTTTGTCGACATCAGCATGAACCGCGCGCCCGACTTCGGCCGTGTGGGCGACAAGGTGTACTACCTGCAGGGCTTCAGCGGCCACGGTGTGGCGCTGACGCAGCTGGCCGGGCAGCTGGTGGCCGAGGCGCTGGTGGGTCAGGCCGAACGGTTTGATCTGTTCGCGCGGCTCAGGCACCACGACTTTCCCGGCGGGCCCGCACTGCGCATGCCCAGCCTGGTGCTGGGCACCCTGTGGCACCGCCTGCGCGACCGGCTGGGCTGAACCTACTTCAGCGCGGCGACCACCGCGCGCGCCACCACCGGTCCGTACTGTTCAATGCCCGACAATGAGGCGTAGCCGTAGCCGATCACCAGCCCGCGCAGGTCGCGGCGCTCCAGGCAGTAGGCCGACAGCGGTCGCACCGTCAGACCCTGCTGCCCCAGCCGCTGCGCCAGCGCACGGTCGTCCACGCGCTGCGGCAGGCGCAGGCACAGGTGCAGGCCCTGCTCGGCGCCGCTCACGAAGGCGCCTCGCGCGCCATCGCCCAGACAGGGCTTGAGCGCGGCCAGCAACGTCTGGCGGCGCTCGGCGTAGTTCTGGCGCGAGCGCCGCAGCGCGCTGGCGAAATGCCCCATCTCGATGAACTCGGCCAGCGCGGCCTGCAGCGGCATCTGGCCGGGGCGGTTGAGGTCGTAGTGAGCCTGGCGGAACGCTTCCACCAGCGCCTTGGGCACCACCAGGTAACCCAGCTTGAGGCCGGGGTAGAGCACCTTGGAGAAGGTGCCCATGTAGAGCACGCGGCCGTCCTTGTCCAGGCCTTCGAGCGAGGAGATGGGCGGGCCGCTGAAACGGAATTCGCTGTCGTAGTCGTCCTCCAGCACCCAGGCCTTGTGCTGGGCCGCGCAGGCCAGCAGCTGGTGGCGCCGCGCCAGCGACATCACGCCCCCGGTGGGGTACTGGTGCGAGGGCGTGAGGTAGATCAGCCGGGGCGGGTGGTCCTCATCCCCTGGGCGCGGGGCGATGCCCTGCTCGTCCACCGGCACCGGGTGCATCTTCAGACCCGTGGCCATGAAGGCCTTGACCGCGCCCCAGTAGGCCGGGTCTTCCACCCACACGGTGTCGCCGTGGTCGGCCAGCAGCTGCGCGCACAGCTCCAGCGACTGCTGGGTGCCGCTGGTGATGAGCACCTGGTCGGCATCGAGCTGCACGCTGCGGAACACCCGCAGGTAGTCGGTCACCGCTCGGCGCAGCGGCGCGTAGCCGCCCGAGCTGCTGTAGTCCAGCATGTCGGGGTAGGTCATGCGCCAGTGCTTGTTCTGCAGCCGCTGCCACAGCGCCACCGGAAACGCGCTGAAGTCGGCAATGCCCGGCGTGAAGGGCTGCACCTCCAGCTGGCTGGCGCAGAAGGTGGTGGCGAGTTTTTCGCCCCGACGCGACAGCCGCGCCGCGTGCTGGGCTGCCCGCGCGGCGGGTCGCGACACGGCACGCGGCACGCTCTCGTTCACATAGGTGCCGCTGCCCACCTGGCTGACCAGGTAGCCTTCCACGCTGAGCTGGTTGATCGCAGCCACCACCGTGTTGCGCGACACGCTGAGGTCTTGTGCCAGATCCCGGCTGGAGGGCAGGCGCTCGCCGGCGGC
>CALRLO020000054.1:0-23035 GCA_943368755.1 Synechococcus sp. UW140
CGGGAACGGCCAGTGGCGCCCCGCCGTCGTCCAGCATGGGCAGTCCGGTGGCACTGACCAGCGTGCCGTCGGGCGAGACCTGCAGCGCACCGGCGCGGGTGTAGGACTCGCGACCGTCCAGGGCCTGGATGGCGAAGTAGGCATTGCCACGGGCGGCGATGTCGAGGTTGCGCCCCGTGCTCTGCATGCTGCCCGGCTGGTCCAGGTGGCCGGCAGTGGCGTCGAGCGCGAACACGCGGGTGCTCGCGCCCTCGCCGCGCAGCGGCACCGAGCGGTAGGTGGACATCTCGGCCCGGAAGCCGTTGGTCGAGACGTTCGCCAGGTTGTGCGCGATCGCCTGCTGGCGGTGCATCAGCGCATTCGCGCCGGTCATCGCGGTGTAGATGATGCGGTCCATGGCGTTGCCTCCTCAAAGCGCTATCAGCGCAGGTTCACCAGTGTGGAGAGCACCTGGTCCTGGGTCTTGATGGTCTGTGCGTTGGCCTGGTAGGCACGCTGCGCCGTGATCATGTTGACCAGCTCGGCCGTGATGTCCACGTTGGATTCTTCGAGCGCCCCCTGGCGCACGGTGCCAAAGCCCGGATCACGCGGAGCGCTGGTGATGGGGTCGCCAGCAGCAACGGTCTGCAGCCAGTAGCCACCGCCCTGGGGTTGCAGGCCCTGCAGGTTGCGGAAGTTGGTCAGCGCGAGCTGGGCCGCCAGCAGGGACTCGCCGTTGGAGTAGCGTGCCAGTACCGAGCCGTCCTCGGAGATGGAAACACCGGTCAGTTCACCCGGCGGATAACCGTCCTGGTTGAGCTCGAACACCGAGAAGCGCGTGCCGAACTGCGTCATGCTGTCCAGGTCGATGGAAACCGGGAAGGTCGATGCCGGCGAAGTGGAATTGGTCGGCACGTTGATGGACAGCGGATCGCCGGCCACGCCACCGAACGGGGTGATGGCATTGATGGTGCCGTTGGCGTTGAAGTCGATATCGGCGATCTCTTCGGTGGCGCCGGTGCCCGAAGTGCCGAACACTTTCCAGGTGTTTAGCGCGGTCTTCACGAAGTTCAGGCGCACCGGAATCTCGATACCCTGGGTGTCATGCACCACCAGCGATGTGCCGTAGGTCTCCAGCGGCGGGTCGTAGGTGGAGGCCGCCGGCGGCACCGCTGCGGTGACCACGGTGGCGATGTCGGCGCGCGCATCCAGGTTCAGGCCGGCGATGATCGCGGTGGACTGGCGGGCCGGAATGCCGGCTGCGGTGGGCAACTGGATCGGCGACAGGGAGTCGGGGCTGCCCCGGATGATCTGGCCGGTGACCGGGTCCACCTCGGTGTAGCCGGTCAGCTGCGCACCCTGGTTGGTGACGATGTAGCCTTCCTTGTCGAGCTTGAACTCCCCCGAGCGGGTGTAGGCGATGGTGCCGCCCAGCATCTCCACGCGGAAGAAGCCCGGACCGTTGATGGCCAGGTCCAGGTCGTTGCCGGTCACGGTCACGTTGCCCTGGCTGAAGAGCTGGGCCACGTTGGCCACCTCCACGCCGATGCCGCCCCCCGAGCCGCCCGTGGCCCCGATGGAGCGGGCATACAGCTCGGCAAACTCCACGCGGCTGGCCTTCATGCCGGTGGTGTTCGCGTTGGCGATGTTGTGCCCGATCACATCCAGGTTCTGGCTGGCGGCCTTGAGGCCGGAGAGGCCGGTGTTGAAGCTCATGGTGTTCTCCGAGTGGGAGGAAAAGGGAAAGGGGTGGGAATCAGCGGAAGGCCAGCACGTCGTTGTAGGCGTAGGCCTTGCCGCCTTCGGTGCGCAGGCGCACCGTGCCTTCGACCAGGCCGACCGATTCGACCTTGAGGCTGGACAAGGTGCTGCTGGTGATGGTTTCGGTGCCCTTGGTGGCACTGACCTTGAAGCCGGCCACGGTGGCGAGGTCCACGCCGGAGCCGTCCCAGTCAAACCAGTGCTGGCCAGCGGACAGACCACCCAGCTCTATGGTGTCGAGCACCTGACCGGCCGTGCCCATGATCTGCACCTTCACGTTGTCGGCGTCGCCGTTGAGCATCAGACCGCCATGGGCGGTGGTTCCGTCGGCGTCGAATCCCAGGGTGTTGCCATTGACGACCGCCTGCTTGCCGATCAGCGAAGTGCTCTGCAACGCCTGCATCGACACGAACTGCTCGGACAGCCCCTTGAGCGTGGCGTTGAGCTGCGTGATGCCGGTCACCGTGTTGATCTGCGCCATCTGCGAGGTCATCTCGGCGTTGTCCATGGGGTTGAGCGGGTCCTGGTTGCTCAACTGCGCGACCATGAGTTTGAGAAAGCGGTCCTGTGCGGCCTGTGGGTCGTTCTTGGCCGCCGTGGCCGTGGCGTTGTAGGCCTCGATCTCGGCGCTGGTCAGGGCTTGCATGAACATGGCGGGTCCTTCTCAGTGAGGCTCATTGCCCCATTTGCAGGGTTTTCAACAACAGGTTCTTGGCCGTGTTCATCACTTCCACGTTGTTCTGATACGAGCGCGAGGCCGAGATCATGTTGACCATCTCCTCCACCGGATTGACGTTGGAGTGGGTCACATAGCCCTGGGCATCGGCGCTGGGGTGGGCTGGGTTGAACACGCGCCGGTTGGGCACGTCGCTCTCGATGACGTTCTGCACCTTGACGCCCTGCGAGACCTGCGAGCCCATGGGCACGGTCTGGAAGGTGACCTGACGCGCCTTGTAGGCCTGGCCGTCCGGCCCCGCCACGGCGTCGGCGTTGGCCAGGTTGCTGGCCACCACGTTCAGGCGCTGGGCCTGCGAGCTGATCGCACTGCCGGAGACGCCGAAGATGTTCAACATGGACATGGTGATGCCTCCTTCACTGGCCGGTGATGGCGCTGAGCATGGTCTTCACATGCCCGTTGATGAAGCGCAGCGTGGATTCGTAGCGGATCGCGTTGTCAGCGAAGTTGGCCCGCTCGCGGTCCATGTCCACGCTGTTGCGGTCCAGCGCGGGCTGGGTCTGCACCGCGTAGGCCATGCGGTCGGGACTACCGGCTTCGGCATGGGCCAGACGCATGTGTTGCGGATGCGAGGCGGTGACCACGGTGCCGGTGCGCACGCCCCCCTGGGCGCTCTGCAGGGCCTTGGCGAAGTCGAAGTCGCGTGCCACATAGCCCGGCGTGTCGGCGTTGGCGATGTTGCTCGCCAGCACCTGCTGGCGCTGGGCGCGCAGCACCAGCGAGGTGGACAGGCTGTCCAGGCGCTGGGTCATCTGCTCTAGCATGGTCGCCTCCGCTGCGAGGTTGAATCGGTCGGGGCGCGGCACGCATGCAGCACCCCTTGCGGAAAGATTGTCCGGAACTTGAGGGTGGAACATCCCTGAAAAAGGCCGGCATCCGGGGTGCATTTCGAGGCTTTGCGGCCGATACGCAGGGATAGAGTCCAAGTCGTACCCGTGTCTGCCCAACGCCCCGCCATGACCCGCCTCCCCACCCCATCGCTGCGCTCCCTCCTCCTGGCCACTCTGGCCGTGGGGCTGGCCGGCCTGCTGGTGCTGCCGGCGCGGGCCAGCGGCAACAGCGACGCCGCCGAGCTGGAGGCGCTCGCGCGCGACTGGGTCGGCGAGAGCCTGGCCGGTGACGGCGCCTCCGCCACGTTGCGCCCCGAGATCGAGATCGGCAGCCTGGACACCCGATTGCGCCTGGCGCCCTGCCAGCGGGTTGAGCCCTATCTGCCCCGCGGCTCACGGCTGTGGGGCCGCACCCGCATCGGCCTGCGCTGCGCCGACAGCCCCGGTGGCTGGAACGTGTTCCTGCCCATCGTGGTCAAGGCCTGGGGACCGGCCTGGACGGTGCGTCAGCCGGTGGCGCCGGGCGCCACGCTGACCGCCGACGACGTCGAGCTGACCGAGGTGGATTGGGCCGAACACCCCTCCGCCGTACTGGTTCGCGAGGAAGACTGGCTGGGCAAGGAAGCCTCTCGCGGCCTGATGCCCGGCACGGTGCTGCGCCAACCCATGGTCCGGCCCACCCAGGTGTTCGCTGCCGGCACCCAGGTCAAGGTGGTGGTGCTCCAGGGCACCCTGCGGCTGGCCGCCAGCGGCCAGGCCGTGTCCCATGGTTACCTGGGCCAGAGTGCCCGGGTCCGCATGCCCAACGGCAAGGTGCTGTCGGGTCGGGTGTTGCCCAACAACACCGTCGAGCTTCAGATTTAGCGTTTCAGGCGTCCAGCCCTAGACCTGATTCCCTAAGAAATGGCCAAAAAGGGGTAAAGTTCGCTGCACACCGGTCGATAACCCTCTCAAGCCGCCCCCAAAGGGCATGGAGAGTGCCATGAAAGTCAACACCCTGTCAGACAAGCCAGCAGGCGCCGTCACCGGCGCCGGCAAGGCCGTGGACAGGTCGTCGACGCCGGCCACCGGCAAATCCGCTGCCGCCGCGCCCTCGGGCGAGGCTGGCGTGACCGTTTCGCTTTCGCCTGTCACACAGAACCTGACGGGCGGTGTGGCCCGTCCCTCGACCGATGTCTTCAACGCCCAGAAGGTGCAGGCCGTGCGCCAGGCAATAGAGAACGGTTCGTTTTCCATCAACGCCGACGTCATCGCGGACAAGCTCCTGTCCAATGCCCGCGAGATGCTGAGCGTGGCCGCCAAGTAAGGCGAGCCCTCCCCCACCGGCAATGCCCCCCACCCCCGGATCCACCGCACCGGCTTCGCTGGCTGCGGTGGTGTCTGCGCTGGACGCCACCGAACAGGCCCTGCGCGACGGCCAGGCCGATGTGCTACCAGGCCTGACAGAAACCCTGGCGCGTGCCCTGCAAGACTGCCAGCGGCAGTTTTCGCCCGAGAGACTCGAAACACTGGATGGGGAAACCCGACTGGCGCTGGCGTCCATCGGGGCGCGTCTGACCACGCTGCGGGATCTGCTGATGCGCCAGGCCGGCTCGGTCAACCGCTCGCTGGCAGCCCTGTTCCCGGCCGAAGCCGCCAACGCCTACAGCCGCCTGGGCCAGGGGCCGGGCGCCACGGTGGCGCCACCCCGCGTCAGCAACCACACCTCGTTAAAAGCGTAACCCCCCGCGCCGCCTTCGGCGTCACCCCCCTGCAAGGGGGGCTGCATCAGCGGCCCGGCAAGCCGGCTCCGCGATGCCCCAAGGTTAATGCTCGCGCAGTCTCGCGCGCAAACGTGCAATCGACTGGCTGTGCAGCTGGCACACCCGCGATTCGGTCACGCCGAGCACGGCGGCGATTTCCTTGAGGTTCATGTCGTGCTCGTAGTACATGCTCATCACATGCTGCTCGCGCTCGGGCAGCTTGGTGATGGCCTCGACCAGCGAGGCGCGCATGCGCTGGTCGCGCAGCAGGCCTGAAGGGTCCGCTTCGGCGTCGGTGGGCAGGTAGCGGTCGAGGAAGCTGTCCTCGTCGTCGCCTTTGCCGTTGATGTCTTCCAGGTACACGAGTTGCGTGCCGCGCACGCGGGCCAGCATCTGCTGGTAATCGGCCAGGTTCAGTCCCATCTCGTCGGCGATTTCGGACTCCTTGGGCGCACGCTGCAGCTTCTGCTCCAGCCGGTGCACCGCCAGTTCGATGTCTTTTTGCAGCTTGCGCGAGCCACGGGACATCCAGTCGCCGTCGCGCAGCTCGTCGAGCATGGCACCCCGGATGCGCTGGCTGGCGAAGGTCTCGAACTGCACGCCCTGCGAGGGCTCGTAACGCGCCAGCGCTTCGGTCAGGCCGATCATGCCGACCTGGATCAGGTCGTCCACCTCCACGCTGGCGGGCAGCTTGGCCATCATGTGATGGGCGAGCCGGTGCACCAGCGGGCTGTACTTCTTCAACTGGTCATCGCGGTCCAGCGTACCTTTTTGGGTGTACATCAACGGCTCCGGAATGCCATCTCCTGTGCGGACTGCCGCGGCTGCCATGCAACCGCTCCGGCAGCCTGGCCGGTCTCGGGCGCCAGGGCGCTGTCGAGGACCCGAAGCCACCAGCTTTCGGGCACCGAAACCGTCCCGGCGACGTGGTCGTCATGATACGCCACCGGCCAGCTTTGCACAGGTTCCCCCAGGTGTTCACGGCAGCATCGCAGCACCGCCTGTTCGGCGCGCTGGAGCTCGGCGTGGCGGGCTGGCACGTGCATGGGCACCAGCACCGGGTGCAGGCCGCCCGCATGCAGCAGGACCTTGAGCGCGTTGTAGGCCGAGACCACCGCGCGGGGCCCGCCATCGAGTGCGACCAGCGGGTGCACGTCGCTGTCCATCAGGAGCATGGCCAGCATCTCGGGCGGCGCACTCAGCAGCACCATGGCGCCGGCAGGCAGGGCAGCCATGAGGCGCTCGCGTGCCCGGGCCGCGCCCTCGGTGCGGGCGCACTCGCACAGGGTCAGCAGGCCCAGTCGGGCGGATATCACGGGCGTGAGGCCATCCGGGCTGACCAGCGCCGCCAGGCGCGCGGCCGGCTTGTCGAGCCAGTGCGACAGGCCGTCGGCCTTTTCGCTCGCCTGGCCGTCGAGCACCAGCGTCTGCGCTTCACCCGGCCACGATTGGCGGGTGAGCAACCACAGCAGCTGCAGCGCGGCGGTGCTTTGCGGCAACGCGGCCACCGCCACCAGCCGCGTGGGCGTGGGGCCAGCAAGGTACTGCAGGCCGCTGGCCTGACCAGGGAACTCACGCATGCCAGCCGCCGTCCAGCACCACATTGGCACGGCCGGGCTGGGCGAAGAAGAAGCCCAGTTCGGCGTTCTGCGGATCGTGTGGCGACTTGGCGCCGTTGCCCAGAGACAGACGCACGAGCGCGGTGGCATCGGGGCGCTGCCAGTCTTCAGGCACGCGCTGGCCGGTGCTCACGCCGCGCAACACCACCTGGTGCCGGATCAACGCGTCCACGGCAGGGCCCAGCTTGGGTGCCTCGTCGATCTTGGACAGCACAGCGCCGTAGAGTTCGACCGACTTGTAGGCATTGAACACGTCGTCCAGCGTCTCGCCGTGGCTACCGGCGTTGAGCACCAGCAGCTTCTTGATCTTGGGGTTGGCCAGCACCTCCAGCATGTCCTGTATGCGCGGGTCGTTCTGGCCGAGGCCGGCGGTGTCGATGATGACCATGCGCTTGTTGGCCAGCAGCGCCAGCAGGTCCTGCAGCGCGGCGCGGTCGTGCGCCAGGTGGGCCACCACGCCCAGCATGCGGCCGTAGGCCCGCAGCTGCTCGTAGCCGGCGATGCGGTAGGTGTCCAGCGTGATCAGGCCCACGCTGTTGGCGCCGTAGGCCTTGACGCACTGGGCGGCCAGCTTGGCGGCGGTGGTGGTCTTGCCTACGCCGGTGGCACCCACCAGCGCGAACACGCCGCCTTCGTCGCACAGCGACGACGAGCTGTCGGCCACCTTCAGGTTGCGGCTCAGCACGTCCTGCAACCAGCGCATGGCCTGCTGCGCGCCCAGGTCGGCCGGCATGCGCTCGAGCACGGCGCGCGCCACGGTGGGCGAGTAGCCGGCGCGGATGAACTTGAGCATGAGCGACGATTGCACCGGGTTCTGGCGCGACGCGCCCAGCCAGGACAGCATATTGAAGCGCTCCTCGATCATGGCCTTGAGTGCGGTAAGTTCGCCGCTCAGGTTGGAGTCGGAGGCCGCAGGCGCACTGGCACGGGCCGGCGCGGGGCGCTCGGGCTGGCGCTCGGGCTGGCGTTGGGGCGCGGGACGCGCGGCCGGCGTGAAGGCGGCAGCGAGCGAAGGTGCCTCGACGGGTGCGGCCACGGCGGCCGGTTGCCCCATGCCCAGCGCCTCGCGCCGCTTGCGCAGCATGCGTTCGCGCACGTAGTCCTGGAAGGACAACGTGCTCATGGCCAGGGTCTCGGTGTCCTGCTCGACGCTGGAGGACATCAGCGCGGACGACACGGGCGCAGTGGCGGCCACGCGTTCCTCGAAGCTGCGGCTGCGGGGTGCTTCGCGCACGGGCTCACGCGACGCTGCCAGATGCGCACCCGGGCGGGCGCTGCCATGGCCGGCGAGCGATTCGAGGTTTTCCTCGGCGGTGGCCACGACCTCGAAGCCGTTGTCGGTGCTGCGGCTGGACAGGATGACCGCGGAATCGCCAAACGCCTGGCGGGCCTTGGCCATCGCCTCGCGCGACGTGGGAGCAAAAAAGCGTTGGACGTTCATGTGGCGACCTCTCCAAGAATCGGGCCTATGCGGATCAGATGCGTTTCAGGAATCTCGCTGTGTGCGAGCACCTGCAGGCGCGGCGCAGCGCGGCGCAGCAGGCGCGCCATGGAGGCGCGGATGTTGTCGGGCACCAGCAGACAAGCGGGCACGCCCTGCTCTTCCTGCTGGTTGGCCACCTGAGCGGCCGATTGGGTGAGCATCTCTGCCACGCCGGGGTCGAGTGCGCTGCCGCCACCACCGCCGAGGGCCTGGGTCAGCAGACGCTCGAGACCGGGTTCGATGGCGATGACCTCGAGCTCCTTGGTGGGGCCGTAGATCTGCTGCACGATGGCCGGTGACAGCGCCATGCGCACGCGCCGGGCCAGCTCGGTGGGGTCGGTGGTCTGGGTGGCGTGCTCGGCCAGCGATTCGATGATGGTGCGGATGTCGCGCACGTGCACGCCCTCTTCCAGCAGCAGCTGCAGCACCTTCTGGAACACGCCGATGGACACCATCTTGGGGATGACTTCTTCGATCAGCTTGGGGGCGAGCTTGGTCACGTGTTCCACCAGTTCCTGGGTCTCGGTGCGGCTCAGCAGCTTGGCCGCCTGCACCTGCATCAAGTGTGACAAGTGCGTGGCCAGCACGGTCTCGGAATCAACCACGGTGTAGCCGGCCATTTGGGCGTTTTCACGCTGGCGCTCGTCCACCCAGTGCGCCGGCAGGCCGAAGGCGGGGTCGGTGGTGGGTGTGCCGATCAGCGGGGTCTTGACGCCGCCGGGGTTGATCGCCAGGAACATGCCGGGGAACACCTCGCCCTCGCCCACCACCACGCCGCGCAGCGTGATGCGGTAGGCGGTGGGGCGCAGCTCCAGGTTGTCGCGCACGTGCACGGCCGGCGGCAGGAAACCCACCTCCTGGGCGAACTTCTTGCGCACGCCCTTGATGCGTGTGAGCAGATCGCCCTGGCGGCTCTTGTCCACCAGCGGGATCAGGCGGTAGCCCAGCTCCAGGCCCAGCAGATCCACCGGCTGCAGGTCGTTCCAGGTGGCTTCGGTGTCCGGCATGGCCGCTGCAGCGGCCGCGGCCTGGGCAGCCTCGTCCACCTGGGGCCGGCGCGCCTGGACCGCGAGCCACCAGGCGAAACCCCCGAAAACAGCCGCAAAGGTCAGGAAGATCAGGTTGGGCATACCCGGTATCACGCCCAGCAGCGTGAGCACGCCGGCGGTGATTCCCAGCACCTTGGGCGACTGCAGCAGCTGCCCCACGATCTGCTGACCCAGGTCCTCGTCCTTGCCGACGCGCGAGACCACCATCGCCGCCGCCACCGAGATCAGCAGCGCCGGCACCTGGGCCACCAGGGCGTCACCCACGGCAAGGGTCAGGTAGTAGTCGGCTGCCTGGCCGGCCGACAGGCCGTGCTGCAGCATGCCGATGGCGAAGCCGCCGATGATGGTGATCAGAAGGATCAGGATGCCGGCGATGGCATCGCCGCGCACGAACTTGGAGGCACCGTCCATGGAGCCGAAGAAGTCGGCTTCCTCTGCCACCTCGGCGCGGCGCTTCTTGGCTTCCTTCTCGTCAATCAGGCCGGCGTTGAGGTCGGCATCAATGGCCATCTGCTTGCCGGGCATGGCATCCAGGGTGAAACGCGCGCCGACTTCGGCAATACGCTCCGCACCCTTGGTGACCACGATGAAGTTGATGACCACCAGGATGGCGAACACGATCAGGCCGACTGCGAAATTGCCCCCGATGAGGAAGGTGCCGAAGGCTTCGATCACCGCACCGGCGGCGCCGTGACCGGTGTGCCCCTCCATCAGCACCACGCGGGTGGAGGCGACGTTGAGCGACAGGCGCAGCAACGTGGTCAGCAGCAGGATGGTGGGGAACACCGCAAAGTCCAGCGCCCGCTTCATGTAGGCGGCCACCATCATCACCGTGAGCGCCGTCGCGATGTTGAGGGTGAAGAAGGTGTCCAGCATCCACGTGGGCAGCGGCAGGACCATCATGGCCAGCACCAGCATCACGAGGACGGGCGCGGCCAGCGCCCCCAGGGTGCCACGCTGGCCACCCATCCAGCTCTGGAGTCTCTGCGTCAGCGCGTTCATGTGGTGGCTCCTGTGGCCTCACGGCCGTGGTGGGGGTCGAGCGCAACCGGCACATCGGGCACGGGCGGCTCGCCAGGCATGGCGCCCTCGCCGCGCAGCGCGGCGCGCAGCTGGTACACGTAAGCCAGCACCTGGGCCACGGCCGTGAACAGCGCTGAGGGGATTTCCTGGTCGATCTCGGCGTTGGCGTACAGCGCACGCGCCAGCATGGGCGACTGCAGCACCGGCACCTGCGAGCCACGCGCGGCGTCGCGTATGCGCAGCGCAATCAGGTCGGCGCCCTTGGCGATGACGTGAGGTGCACGCATGGTCGTCTCGTCGTATTTCAGTGCCACGGCATAGTGGGTGGGGTTCATCACCACCAGGTCGGCCTTGGGCACGCGGCTCACGCTGTTGCCCTGTGCGATCTCGCGCTGGCGCTGGCGCAGGCGGCTCTTGAGCTGGGGGTTGCCGTCGCTTTCCTTGTGCTCTTCCTTGAGCTCCTGGTGCGACATGCGCAGGCGGTGGCGGTGGATGTGCTGCTGCAGCGGCACGTCCACCAGTGCCACCAGCAGCACGATGGCCAGCAGCCCGCTGATGCCCAAGGTCATCCACTGGCCCAGCTGCGGAATGGCTGCCTCCAGCGGGCGCATGAGCAGGGTGCCGAAATCGAACAGGTGGGTGCTGACAAACACACCACCCACCACCGCCAGCGCGGCGGTGATGAAGGTGAGCTTGAGCACCTCGAAGAACTGCTGACGCGAGAACAGCCGGCCGAAACCGCTGATGAGCCCGATCTTGGAGAGGTCTAGCATCAGCGGTTTGGTGCTGAGCGCGAACGAGCCCGAGGCCACCATCACAAACACCGCCAGGCCGATGACAACGGCCCCCAGCGCGAGCGCGAACAGCAGGCCGTGCCCGAAGGCATCCACCAGCTGGCGCACGATGGAAGGGCCTTCGGTCAGGGTGCGGTGGTCGAACACGAACTGGGTGCGCATCGCGGTACGCAGGTGCTCATAGCCCCAGGGCACCATCATGGACAGGGTGACCAGCCCGCCCCCCAGAACCGCCAGGTGGGTCAGGTCGCGCGAGCGGGGGACTTGCCCGTCCTCGCGGGCCTTTTGCAGGCGCCGGGGCGTGGCGGGCAGATTGCGATCCTGGGTCGATTCCATGGGCGTGTGGCAACGGGGCTTGGATGGGATTGTCCAAGCCACCCACGGCTTCTAAAGCGCAAAAAGGGCCGGAGAACCGGCCCTTTTAAAAGAGGTTGTCGCAGCGGGCGCTAGAAGCCCAGGCTCGCCAGCAGATCGTCCACCCCGGCCTGGTCGGTGACCACGTCCGAACGGCCCTCGGCATCGACCACCGGCCCCTGCAGGGCGGGGGAGGACTTGACGTCCTTGGCCTTGTCGTCGGTCTTCTCCAGCCCGGCCACGGCATGTGGCGCGGCCTGGAGCAGCAGCTCCAGCAGCTGGCCCTCGATGGTGGCCGCGAGCGTCACCACACGCTTGATCACCTGGCCGGTCAGGTCGTGGAAATCCTGGGCCATCATGATTTCGGTGAGGTGCTGGTCGGTGCGCTCGGCGCCCTTGCCAATCTGCTGCGCCCACTCGCGCAGCTCGGGCATGGCCTTGGACAGGCCGGGCACGCGGGCGATGGTGTCGTCCAGCTCGCTGGCGGCCTTGATCACCCGCTCCTGTTCGGCCTTGGCCTCGTCCACCCGGTTCAGCACCTTTTCGGCCGCCTCGCCCGTCAGGCGGGCGATGTACTGCAGGCGGCTCTGGGCGTCCGGCAGCTCCTCGACCGTGCCCTTGAGTTTGTCTGCGTACCCCAGTTCGGCCAGGGCATCATGCAGTTGCCGGGTGATGGTGCCCAGCCGCTGAAACATGTCGGTCGCCTTGCCGTCGTCCCCTATCGGTTGTTCCAGGTTCATGCGGCGAGCTCCTACCAGCCCATTTTCTTGAAGATGTTGGCCAGCTTGTCCTCCAGCGTGGCCTTGGTGAACGGCTTGACGATATAGCCGGCCGCGCCACCCTGGGCGGCCATCACGATGTCTTCCTTGCGGGCTTCGGCCGTAACCATCAGCACCGGCAGGTGCTTGAGTTTCTCGTCGGCTTTGATCTCGTTGAGGAGCTGAAAGCCGTTCATGTTGGGCATGTTGATGTCGCTCACCACGAAATCGAACTTGCCGTTGCGCAGCTTCTGCAGTGCCGCCACACCGTCCTCTGCCTCGTCGGCGTCTGCATGGCCGATTTCCTTGAGGAGGTTGCGCACGATCCGGCGCATGGTGGAGAAGTCATCGACGATCAGAAAACGCAATTCGGGCATAGGATCAAACTCCGTGGAGGGAGGCTTCTAGTGTACGGCCTTGTCAAACCAAGTCATCCGCCCGGCGCGGGGCGCGCCGGCGCAGCGGGCGCCGGGGGCACCACCCTGACCGGGGGAACGATGCCGCCGGGGCCGGCACCATTGCGGGCGGCGGTGGCCGGCGGGTTCGCTGGCAAGGCCGCCGGGGCTCCAGCTGCCGGTCGGTTGAAGGTCTGGTTCAGCCGCTCCTCGGCCTCGCGGGTCATCACGATGACGCTGATGCGCCGGTTGGTGGCATCCAGCGGGTTTTCGGGCAGCAGCGGGTTGCTGGATGCCAGGCCCTGCACCCGCAGCAGCTTGTTGTCAGGCATGCCACCGGCCACCAGGTCGCGGCGCGAGGCGTTGGCCCGGTCGGCCGAAAGCTCCCAGTTGCTGTAGCCCCGGTCACCGCTACCGTAGGGGGAGGCATCGGTATGGCCGGCGAGCACGATGCGGTTTTCGACATCGCCCAGCGCGGCGCCGATCTCGCGCAGGATGTCGCGCATGTAGGGTTTGACCATGGCGCTGCCGACGTCGAACATGGGCCGGTTCTGCTCGTCGACGATCTGGATGTGCAGGCCATCGGGAATCTTCTCGACCCGGATCTGGCTCTTGTATTCGCTGAGCTTGTTGTTCTGGTTGATCAGGTCGGTCATGTTCTTCTCGAGCCGCTCCAGGCGTACCGCGTCCTGTCGCGCCTGCTCGGCCCGGGCCAGCTGGGCCCCCATGAGCTGGGCGGCGCGCTCAGCGTCGCCGCCATCCACCTGGCCGGAGTTCTTGCTGAGGTCGCGCCCGCCGCCGGGCAGGATGCTGTCGCTGTTGCCGGTGCCGTCCCCGCCCATGAGCGTTACCTTGAGTGGCGAGGCGAAGTACTCCGCAATGCCCTGGAGGTCGCCCTTGGCGGTGGAGCCCAGCAGCCACATCAGCAGGAAGAAGGCCATCATCGCGGTCACGAAGTCGGCATAGGCGATCTTCCAGGCACCACCGTGGGCGGCGTGCCCCGCCTTCTTGATGCGCTTGATGATGATGGGTTGCAGTTGCTTGCCGCCGGCCATGACCCGTGCTCCCGGTGTGCCACCCTGGCGGTGCCAGGGTCAGGAAACGCTTACTTCTTCTTGACGTGACTTTCCAGCTCGGTGAAGCTGGGCCGTTCGGTCGAGTACAAAACTTTACGCCCAAACTCGATGGCTGTCATGGGTGCGTAGCCCTGCATGCTGGCCAGCAGCGTGCTCTTGATGCACTGCAGCTCCTTGGTACCCTCGTCGGCCTTCTGCTCCAGCACACCGGCGAAGGGTTCGGCCACCGCGTAGGCCAGGAAAATGCCCAGGAAGGTGCCCACCAGGGCCGAGCCGATCATGCCGCCCAGCACCGCTGGCGGCTGGCCCACCGAGCCCATGGTGTTCACCACGCCCAGCACGGCGGCCACGATGCCGAACGCCGGCAAGGCGCCAGCCAGCCGGCCCAGCGCCGCGATAGGCTGGTGGTTCTCGTGGTGGTGGGTGTCGATCTCGTTGTCCATCAGCGTCTCGATCTCGTGGGCGTTGAGGTTGCCCGAGACCATCATGCGCAGGTCATCGGTGATGAACTCGACCACGTGGTGGTCGTGGCCCACCACCGGGTACTTCTGGAACAGCGGCGAGTTGTGCGGCTCCTCCACATCCTTTTCGATAGCCATCAGGCCTTCCTTGCGGGCCTTTTGCAGGATGTCGAACAGCAGGCCCAGCAGCTCCAGGTAGCGCGCCTTGGTGTATTTGGAACTCTTGAAGGCCTGAGGCGCCATCTTGAGCGTGGCCTTGAGCACCTTGGGCTGGTTGTTCACCACGAAGGCCCCCAGGGCGCCACCCAGAATGGTCACGGTCTCGAAGGGCAGCGCCTTCAGGATCACACCAATATTGCCGCCGTGAAGGATGTACACGCCAAAAATACACCCGATGGCGACGACATAACCAATGATCACAAACATAGGCGTGGGCCCTGTACGTTGGGAAGTGCCCCACCCCGGCCCGCATGGAAGCTGCAGAGCGCCCACGGACGGCCCCGCAGACGCACCGGGATGGCAACCGTGGTCATTCTATCGGCCCGTGTAACAGCAAATTAATGCCAAACCGGGATGGAGGGCCGATCCGGCCGGTCAGTTGAGGCGCAATCCACCGGCTTTGCCCTTGCCCGCGCGCGCCGGAGGGGCGCATAGACCGCACTCGTAGTGGCGGGCGTTCTCGTACGGCTCGGTGACGAAATGACCGCCGCAGGACTTGCAGGTGGTGAACGCCAGCATGCCGGCCGACATGAAGCGGGTCAGCCGCCAGGCGCGGGTGATGGACAGCAGCGGCTCGACGCCACAGGCCTGCATCTGCTCCTCGTACAGCGTGTAGGCCTTCATCACGGCGTCGATGTCCTCGATTTCGGTGTTCTTGGACAGGTTGCGGTGCACGTTGGCATAGAGCGAGGCGTGGATGTTGGGCTGCCAGGTCAGGAACCAGTCGGTTGAGAACGGCAACTGCCCCTTGGAGGGCGACTTGCCGGCCACTTCCTTGTACAGGCGCAGCAGTCGCTCGTAGGACAGGTTGGTCTCGGACTCCAGCACCTGCAGCCGGGCGCCCAGCTTGATCAGGCTGACCGCCCGCTCGATGTCCCGACTTTCTTCCAGCACGCTCTTGGTGGCCATGGGGTTCTCCTCGCTGTACAGGACCGTTTCAGGCGGCTTCGGCGAAACGGCCGGCCATCAGGATGCTGGCGTGCAGCCGCTGGGTGGTGTCGTTGTCGACACGGTTGGGCTTGTGGCTACCGGTCAGCAGGCCCCAGACCATGTCGTCGTCGGCGCGGAAGCGGCACAGCAGCATGTTGGTCGAGGCGATCTTGAGCAGTTGGGCCGGCGACAGCGCGGCCAGCAGGTCGGCCGATTCCTCCGACAGGCCCAGGCGGAACAGCGCCTCGGCCTTGTCGCGGCGGATCAGGCTCTGGGCCAGCATCAGGTAGGTCAGATTGGCCTCGCGGATTTCCGTCAAGAGTTGGTCGCCGTCCATGTTTCACTCCTTCGTCGCCCGTCTCCACACAGTCGTGAAGATTCGTTAAGCGTTGAAATGGATTGTGAAAACTGGTCAATCAACCTTGAATCGGAAAGCGGCTGTTTGTGGCGTCAGGTGTCACGCCAGAGGCCTGTAGGAAGTTGCCTGACAAGCCGGTCCATGCCCTTGGCAGAATTGCCGCGCCTTTACCCGGCAATCCTGCGCAACAGCGCCCGCTGACCCTCCCTATACTCATTGTCATGAATCCTCAAGCCCCAGTGGAACTTTCCACCGACACGTTGCGGCGTCCAGCGGCGCTCACCGTGGAGGGCTGGCGCGGCATCAACCACTCCTTCGCACTGGTCAACCAGTTCCAGTTGCTCGAAATGGTCCGCGAGCCCGGCTTGAGCCTGCGCCACCGGGATGCGCCGTTCCAGTTCGCGCACTGGAGCAAATCTCAGACGGGTGCGGGATTTCATGCCGCAGACGAAGCCGCCCTGACGGCCATAGAAGCACCGTCTGATACCCCATCGGCCGCCGCGACCTACCGCATTCACGCACCGATCAATCTGGCACCAGCACCGGGCGACCGTCCCCTGGTGGTGTTTGCGGTGACCGAGCTGGGGCTGGACAGCGGGAGCTTCAGCGGCAACGGCCACCTCGCTGATTTCGAGGCAGCTGGCGGGCTGATTGCCACTCCCAGCCAGTGGTCGCGGGCACGCATTCTGGAATATGGCTTTCGTCCGGAGACGGTGCGCGTGGTCCCGCATGCCGCCTCACCCCGCTACTTTTTCCCGTTGCCCGCCGAGCTGAGGCAGGCTCAGCGGCGCGCACTCGGCTTCGCCGATCATGAGGTGGTATTCCTCAACATCGGCGTGGCGATCTGGAACAAAGGCATCGATGTGCTTCTCCAGGCTTTCGCGCGCGCACGGCAGACCCGCAAGGACCTGCGCCTGCTGTTCAAGGACCAGCGCAACACCTACGGCATGGCCGGTGACCAGTACGTGCAGCGCACGCTGATGGAGGCAGGCCTGTGGTCGGACGACCTGGTCTCGGCCATCACCCTGATTCCCGCCAACCTCACGATGGAGCAGATGAACAGCCTCTATGGTGTGGCCGACTGCTACGTCTCGCCCTACCGGGCCGAAGGCTTCAACCTGCCCGTCTGTGAGGCCATGGCCTGCGGCACGCCGGTGATCGTGACCGAAGGTGGCGCAACCGACGATTTCGTGAAGGGTCCGTCCCACCACCGGCTGCGATCCACCCTGCACGAGCACCAGACGGTGCACGGGCGCCTGGTCAACGCCTACCGCGAGCCCGATGCCGACCACCTGGTGGAACTGCTGCGCCAGGTGCAGCCGCGCCAGCCGTCCGATCGGGCCGCGCTGCCCGCCAACACCGGTTGGACCGACCCGGTGCACCAGCTGCTGCACCTGCTCGCGTACTGAGCCCATGGCCCACGACATCGCTGCCGTCATCGTTGACACCGACTGCCACACGCTGGCCTACAACGCGTTGTTCCAGTCGGTCTCGCGCTTCGACGTGCGGCAGGTCATCGTGTATTCCGACCGGCCCGATGCCTGGCCTGGCTATTCCGTCACGCCCATTGCCCCGCTGACATCGATCGCCGACTACAACACGCTGATCATCAAGCGGCTGGCCGAGGACCTGCGATGCGCCCATGCACTGGTGCTGCAGTTCGATGGTTTCATCCTCAACCCGCAAGAGTGGGCACCGCTGTTCCAGCACTACGACTACATCGGTGCCCCGTGGCCCGACGACCCGGCCCACCCGGTGGGCAATGGCGGCTTCTCACTGCGATCGCGCCGGCTGGTCGACACCGTGGCCCGACTCGACTACCCCGACGCCACCGAGGCCGAAGACGTGTTCATCTGTCGCCGCATGGGCGACACGCTGACGGCCCAGGGCCTGCACTTCGCACCCCGCGATGTGGCTGCGCACTTTTCGGTGGAATTCCCTCCGGTGCGGTGGCCCACTTTCGGCTTTCACGGCATCTTCCTTTTGCCAGACGTCTACCAGAATGCGCCGGACTACCTGGTCAACAACCTGTCCGACCGGGTCATCCGCCAGCGAGCAAACTACCTGCTGCCCGGCCTGCAGCGTCACGCGCCCGCCGCAGCTCAGGCCCTTGTTGCACGCCTGCAGGCCCTGCAGGCAAGGGCAGCAACCCTTCATCCTGAACACTGAAAGACCGACCATGAGCGGCTCTAAACGGACCACAGCGCGCGTTCTCCTGATCGGGGGCTGCGGCTACATAGGCAGCTACCTCTACCCTCGGCTGGTCGAGGCGTCCTACGATGTGGTGGTCTGCGACCGGCAGACCCGCGGCAACCCGGGGGGCGTCCCGGTGCAGTTCGGCGACTACGCCCAGCTCAGCCGCGAGGACCTCGCCGGCTTTGATGCCGTACTCTGGTTCGCTGGACACTCCAGCGTGCAACAGGCCGTGCAGGACCCGCAGGGTGCGCTGGAGAACAACTGCCTCGACATGTTCACGCTGTTCAAACGCCTGCCCAGCAAGACCAAGTTCATCTACGCCTCTACCGCCAGCCTGTACTCCACCCGAGAGATAACGGGGCTGGCGTCGGCCGAGAACTCGCTGATCAACATCCCCTCGCAAAACGCCTACGACGCCTCCAAGTTCGCTTTTGACTACCTGGCCAAGAATTTCCTGGACAACTACTACGGCCTGCGCATGGGCACCTTGTCAGGTTACAGCCCCAACCTGCGGTCCGAGCTGGTGTTCAACGCCATGAACATCGCCGCCGTCCAGCAAGGGCAGGTGCGGCTGCGCAACGGCGAGTCGCGTCGCACCATCCTGTTTCTGTCAGACCTGTGGGTGCTGGTGAAAAACCTGCTGGAAAGCGAGCACCAGTCGGGCTTCTACAACGCCGGCAGCCACTCTTCCAGCATGGTGGAGATTGCCACGGGCGTGGCCTCGACCTGGGGCGCCAAAATACGCTATGAGGGCGATTCGGAGACCTACTCGTTCACGCTGGACTGCACCCGCATGAAAGCCATCTGCGGCGCCGATCTGGTGGCCCTGCCATTCGAAGAACGATGCCGCCAGTTCATCGCCGAATACCAAAAAGGACAAGCTTCATGACCGGCCACCACCTACGAAGCTGCCTCTGCTGCGGCGGATCCCAACTGGACCGGGTGCTCGACCTGGGTGTGCAGCCACCGGCCAACAGCTATGTGGAAGACCTGTCCCAGACCATCACCGAATTCCCGCTGGGGCTGAACATCTGCCGCCAGTGCTGGCACGCGCAGCTGACCTACTGCGTGGACCGGGCCGCCATTTTTGACCACTACCACTATGTCAGCGGCACCTCCGGCACGCTGATCCGCTTCTTCCAGTGGTTCGCCCAGGCGCTTGAGCAATGCCTGCCGCCCCAGGCGCGGGTGCTAGAGCTTGCAGCCAACGACGGCAGCCTGATCAGGGAGCTGGTAGGTGCCGGCTTCGACGCCACCGGCGTGGATCCGGCCCGCAACATCGTGGAGACCGCCCAAGCCCAGGGATTGCCCATCGAGTGTGGCTACTGGCCACAGGCTGCCAGCAAGGTGGCAGGCGGGTTCGATGCCATCGTGTGCATGAACGTGGTCGCCCATGTGGACGACCCGGCGGCCTTCATCGGGGCTTGCCGCGACAAGCTCAACCCGGGTGGCTGCCTGCTGGTACAGCCGTCACAGGCGCGCATGTTCGGCAATGGCGAGTTCGACACCTGCTACCACGAACACATCTCGTTCTTCAACATGTCCTCCATGAGGACGCTCGCGCGCTCGGTCGGGTTGGAGCTGTACGACGCGGTGATCGTGAAGATCCACGGCGACAGCCCGGTTTTCATCCTCGGTCGGCCCGATGCGCCGCCGCCGGTCGAACGCATCGCCGCCGCATTGAGCCAGGGCGAGTTTGCCCTCGCGGAGCGGCTGGGCCCCTACGAAGACAGCATCCACCTCTACGACTGGGCCACCTACGAGGCGTTCGGTTCACGCGCCCAAGCCATGCTGCAGCAGCTGCGTCAGGTGATCGATCAGCACCGCGCCGAAGGCTTCGAGATCGTTTTCGTGGGCGCCGCGGCCAAAGCCATGACGGTGATCAACGCCGCCGGCGTCAAACCCGACTGGTTCCTCGATGAGGCCCCGATGAAGATTGGCCGCTACGCACCCGGCGTGGGGGTCCGCGTCTCGCCGCTGGACGCCTGCCGCTCGCTGGGCAGGCCTGCCCTGTTCCTGGTCACGGCCTGGAACTTCCGCCACGAACTCGCCGGCAAGCTGCGCCGGCTCGGCGTGCCCGAAGGCTCGAAGTTCTACGCCTACTTCCCCTCCCCCGCGTTTTTCGACTGAGGCGGCCCGTGCGCACCGTCATCTCGCACTTCTTCAACGAGGCCTACCTGCTGCCCTGGTGGCTTCAGCACCACGTCGGGCTGTTCGACCACGGCGTCATGATTGACCATGGCTCCACAGATGGCTCTGCCGACATCGTGCGGCAGCTCGCGCCCCATTGGCGCCTGGTGCGTTCCACGCTGACGCACTTCGACGCCTACCTCACCGACTTCGAGGTTATGGGCTACGAAAAGGAACTGCCGGGCTGGAAGATTGCACTCAACACGACGGAATTCCTCATGCCGGCGCAGGACCTGGGCCAGATCGAGGCCCAGCTCGACGCCGCAGGCCGTGTCGGCTGCGCCTGTACCGGCATCATCTGTGTGGACCTGGAACCCGGCCAGCTGCCCGACCCAGCGCGACCGCTGGTGCCACAAAAGCCCTGGGGCTTTGACGAGAACACACCCTTCAGCAACGAACAACGTCTGGCCATGGGCCTCAACCCCGTGCTGCAGCGCAACCGCTTCTTCCATCGCCATTCGGTCGGCATGTATTACCCTGGCCGGCACCAGTCCTTCCACCCTGACTCGCAATTCCGCGTGCTGGACCTGATGGTCTTCCACTACGGCTATTCGCCCTGGAACCCGCAGGTGTTGCAGCGCAAGGCGCAGATCAAGGCCAAGCTGAACCCCGACGACCTCAAACGGGGCTGGGGCGCTCAGCACACGCAATCCGCTGCCGAGATCCAGCAGGCCTACGAAGCCGCAGCCCGACACGCGGCCGACCTGCGCCAACACCGGCTCGCAGGTATCGCCATCGCGCGCTGCGGCCGCTGAAGTGACTCAGCCCGCTCTCGGCAGGTCGCGCTCTTCCCAGCGAAAGCGAAGTTTTCCGGGCGAATTCTCGTAGTCGCGCTCGTAGATCTTGGCAGTGCCCAAGGCCTGGTTGCGCGACGTGTCCCGGTCCAGACCGGATGTGCGGGTGCTCTGCTGGTGAAACATCACGTTGGTCAACAGCACCGAAGAGCCGATGCGGTGGTGCCAGACCATGTGGAAGTGAACGTCCTCGTAGCCGTAGTGCCCGGCGAAGTCCTCATCGATCATGCCGGCGCGCAGGAAGCCACGCCGCGACATCAGCAGCGTATTGATGTGCGAGTCCACTTCCCTGCCATCGTGGATGCGGCGGAACCGGTACAGGGTGGACGCGTCCAGCTGCGGCAACCCCGCAATCAACCGGGCGAATCCGTCGGGCTCGATCACGTTGTCGACATCGAAGAAGAGCAGCCAGTCGGACCGCGCCTGCACGGCAGCGAGGTTCTTGCAGCCCGGCATGTTCCATGCGATGTCATCGATCACGCGGAACAGGCGCACGTCGAGGTGCCCGGGATCGATCTCCAGCGGCGTGTCGCTGCAGTCATCTACAACGATGAACTCGATGCGCGCGCTGACTTCACGCGGCAACTGTTTCCACAGCCCCAGGTGGTGGTCCACGGCGGCCTGTGCGTTGTAGACGTGGGTGATGACAGTCAGGTCAGGGTGTTGCATGGGTCTCACGGATCTACAACAGCGCCAGCGCCTGCGCCAGCATCACGCTGGCCCGCAATGCGTCGGCCTTGCTGCGCAGCATGTCGTCGTACTGGCGCTGGTAGTTGCGCCGGGCATCGACCAGCCCGCCTGAGTCCAGCGCACCGGCCAGGTAGGCCTGGTTGGCCGAGGCCACCAGGGCCCGGGCCGAGGCCACCGCCTGTTGCTGGGCCTGGTGGCGCAGGCCCGCATTGCGCACCAGCGACATCGCATTCTCCACCTCGCGCAGCGACTGGTGGATGACCTTGCCGTAGGTGAGCACCATTTCCTCGTAGTAGGCCTTGGCCTCGGCACTCACGCCTTCGCGGCGGCCTCCGTCGAAGATGGCTGCAGTCAGGCTGCCCACCGCGCTCCAGAACAGGTTCTCGGGGCGCAGCAGGTTGGCCAGCCGCAGCGCGCTCTGACCCACCTGGGCACTGAGGTCCAGGGTAGGCAGGAACTGCGCCCGCGCCACCTCCACGTCGGCGTGGGCGGCCCGCATGCGGGCTTCCATCATGCGCACGTCGGGCCGGCGCAGCAGCAGCGACGACGGCAGTCCGGCTTCCACGCGTGGCATCGCAATGCCTTCGAGCCCGCCCGTGGGCCAGGGCACCTCGCTGGTGGTGACACCCAGTAGCTGCCCCAGCTGGCTGCGCACCTCTTCCTGCTGCTGCAGCAGCGCCGGCAGCACGGTGCGCTGCAGGTGCACGGCGGCGCGCTGCTGCTCCAGCTCGGTGATGGTGGCGTCGCTCGCGGCAAAACGCTGCTCCACGGTGCGCAGCAGCTGCTCGGACGACTGCACGATCTCGTCGGCCATGCGCAGCGAATCGTTGAGCGACAGCGCCATCACGTAGAGCACCAGCACGCTGCCAGCCACACTGCGGCGCACGTTGTCGCGTTCGAACCGGGCGCGCTGCACCTGCAGCTCGGCCGACTCCTCGCGTGCGGCCTGTTCGCCCCACACGTCCAGCCGCCAGCTGGCCTGCAGACTGGCCTGGAACACGTTCTGGCGCGTGCGGTCGCCATCCACCGGCGCCGAACCGACCGCGCTGGCAGACGACTGGGCCGCCGCGATCAGGGGCAAACTGACCGTGGGTCTGCCGCCGGCGCGTACCACCAAGGCACGCGCCTCGGCCTGCTGGATCTGCAGTGCGGCAATCTTGAGGTCGGGGTTGTCGCGCAGTGCGCGTGCGATCAACTCGTCCAGTTCCCCCTGCCCCAGCGTGCGCCACCACTCGGTGGCAATGGGTGGCGTGGCTTGCAACGCATCGGCGGTGGTGTGGCGGAACTGGTTGGGCAAGGCCGGCGCGGCTTCGTTGGGGGAACGCACCGGTGTGCTCTGGCAGCCCGCCAGGGCCAGACAGACCGCCAGCACAACGGCCAGCAGACGCGGGGCGGCATCAAGGCTCACGGATGGACTCGGTGAAGGCCTTGGTCATGGGCCAGAGCAGGTAGGACATGATGGTGCGCTCGCCCACATGGATCTCGGCTGACAGCGTCATGCCGGGCATCAGGCCCGCGCCTTCGGGCAGGCGCTCCAGCTTGGGAGCGGGAATGGCCACCCGCCCCTGGTAGTAGTTGTCCAGGTTGCTGGGGTCGCT
>CALRLO020000055.1:0-21108 GCA_943368755.1 Synechococcus sp. UW140
GCCGGCGGCCAGCTTGCCGTCCAGCAGGGCGCGGCGCAGCGCTTCGTACAGCTGGCGGTGCAGCGGCAGTGCGTCCTGGCTGGCCAGGCGGTTCATCTCGGTCAACAGGAATTCGGAGAGCATGGTGAAAAAAGGGGGTGCCGTTCGGGTTTACGCTGAGAATTGGCACCATGCCATTGCCTTGAATGGCCCTCATTGTCATCCAATTCCCCCGTCAGAATGGGTGCCACACAACGGAGAAATGCCATGATTCCCTCCCCCAGCATGGTCTGGCTGCCCGCCGACCATCGCCTGTTGGGCGACCACGGCCACCAGCTGCCCTTCCTGCTGCTCGGCGACAAGTACGCCCGCGCGGTCAAGGTCGGCGCCCACGCACAGCCCGTCATGTTCCCGCTGGCCGACGCGGCCCAGGTGCCCGAGCTGCTCTCGCTGGTCGACGGCGTGATGCTGACCGGCTCGCCCTCCAACGTGCACCCCTCCCACTTCGACGAGGCCGTGACCGACCCCAGCCTGCCGCTCGACCCGGAGCGTGATTCGCTCACGCTCACGCTGGTACGCGCCTGCGTTGCTCAGGGTGTGCCGCTGCTGGGCATCTGCCGCGGTTTCCAGGAGATCAATGTCGCCTTGGGGGGCAGCCTGTACCAGCAGGTGCACAACGTGCCCGGCCGCATGGACCACCGCGAGCCCGATGGTGCGCCGCTGGACGAGCAGTACGCGCCGAGCCACGCGGTGCGCTTCGAGCCCGGCAGTGCCTTTGCCCGCTGGGCCGGTGGCGAGACGGCCATGATCAACTCCCTGCATGGCCAGGGCATCAACCGCCTGGCCGAAGGCCTCAAGGCGGTGGGCCACGCGCCCGACGGCCAGATCGAGGCGGTCGAGATCCTCGGCGCCCACACCTTTGCCTATGCGGTGCAGTTCCACCCGGAATGGCGCTGCTGGGAGAACCCTTTTTACAGCGCGATCTTCCGCGCCTTTGGCGACGCCGTGCGCGAACGCCGTGCCCAGCGCCTGGGCCTGCCCACCGTGGCCTGATTACCGAGAGACACCATGAACGCAGCAACCTCCCTCAGTTCCTTCAACGACCTCGAACGCTGGCTCAATGAGCGCCGCGTCACCGAGGTGGAATGCCTGGTGCCCGACCTGACCGGCGTGGCGCGCGGCAAGATCCTGCCGCGCGAGAAGTTCACCGAAGACCGTGGCATGCGCCTGCCTCAGGCCATTGTGGGGATGGGCGTAACCGGTGAATTCCCCGAGAGCGGGCCTTACTACGACGTGGTGGACCCGACCGACAAGGACATGCAGCTGCGCCCCGACCCCAGCACCGCGCGCATCGTGCCCTGGGCGACCGACCCGACCGCCCAGGTCATCCACGACTGCTTTGACCACACCGGCAAGCTGGTGCCCTTTGCGCCGCGCAGTGTGTTGCGCAAGATCTGCGACCTCTATGCCGCTGAGGGCTGGGATCCGGTGGTGGCTCCCGAGCTGGAGTTCTATCTGACCGCGCGCAACACCGACCCCAATACCCTGCTGCGCCCGCCAGTGGGCCGCAGCGGCCGTGCCGAAAGTTCGCGTCAGGCCTACAGCATCGACGCGGTGAATGAGTTCGACCCGCTGTTCGAAGAGATCTACGACTACTGCGAAAAAATGGAGCTCAACGTCGACACGCTGATCCACGAGGTCGGCGCGGGCCAGATGGAGATCAACTTCTTCCACGCCCACCCGCTGGGCCTGGCCGACGAGGTGTTCTTCTTCAAGCGCACGGTGCGCGAGGCCGCGCTGCGCCACGACATGTACGCCACCTTCATGGCCAAACCGATTGCCGGCGAACCCGGCAGCGCCATGCACGTGCACCAGAGCATCGTCGACAAAGAGACCGGCCGAAACATCTTCAGCAACGAAGACGGCACCGCATCCGAGGCGTTCTACCACTACATCGGTGGCCTGCAGCGCTACATCCCCGCGGCCATGGTGCTGGTGGCGCCCTATGTGAACAGTTACCGCCGCCTGAGCCGCCACACGGCGGCGCCCATCAACATCGAATGGGGCCACGACAACCGAACTGTGGGCATTCGCTCACCCATAGCCAGTCCGGCCGCGCGACGCGTGGAAAACCGCGTGATCGGCGCCGACGCCAACCCCTACATCGCTCTGGCCATGACGCTGGCCTGTGGCTACCTGGGCATGAAGAACAAGATCAAGCCCAAGGCCGAGATGAAAGGCGATGCCTACCTGTCGGCCTACGCGCTGCCACGCAGCCTGGGCGAGGCCCTGGACTGGCTGCGCCGCGAGACCGACCTGCACGAGGTGCTGGGCCAGGAATTCATCACCATCTACACCGAGATCAAGGAGCTGGAGTTCGAGGAGTTCATGAAAGTGATTTCCCCCTGGGAACGCGAACACCTCCTTTTGCATGTCTGAGTAGTACCCCCCGCGCCGGCCCTAGGGGGCCGTCACCCCCCAGGGGGCGACACCAGCCGTCCAGCAAAGCCGGCCCGGCGGTGTCCCCGGTAAATGCCCTTCTTTTCAGCGAGTCTGCAATGAACGCACCGATCAAGTCCGAACACCTCAAGACCCAGGACATCCAGGCGCTGGACAGCGCCCACTTCCTGCACCCCTTCACCGACTTCAAGGACCTGGCCGGGCGCGGCTCGCGTGTCATCACGCACGCCGACGGCATCTACGTCTGGGACTCCGAGGGCCACAAGATCCTCGACGCCATGAGCGGCCTGTGGTGCACCAACGTGGGCTATGGCCGCAAGGAGCTCGCCGACGCCGCCTACGCCCAGATGATGAAGCTGCCCTTCTACAACAGCTTCTTCCAGACCACCAACGTGCCGGCCACGCAGCTGGCCGCACGCCTGGCCTCGCTGGCGCCCACGGTGGACGGCCGCAGCTTCCAGCACGTGTTCTTCTCCAGCAGCGGCAGCGAGAGCAACGACACCAACGTGCGCATGGTGCGCCGCTACTGGGACCTGATGGGCCAGCCGCAGCGCAAGGTCATCATCAGCCGCCACAACGCCTACCACGGCTCCACCATGGCCGGTGCCTCGCTGGGTGGCATGAGCGGCATGCACGCCCAGGGCGACCTGCCCATTCCCAACATCACACACATCGAGCAGCCCTATTACTTCGAGCACGCGAAAGCCGGTGAGAGCAAGGCCGATTTCGGTGTTCGCGCCGCACGCTGGCTGGAAGAGAAGATCCTGGAAGTGGGTGCCGACAAGGTGGCCGCCTTCATCGCCGAGCCGGTGCAAGGCGCCGGCGGCGTGATCATCCCGCCCGAGACCTACTGGCCCGAGATCCAGCGCATCGTCGACCAGTACGGCATCCTGCTTATCTCCGACGAGGTGATCTGCGCCTTTGGCCGCCTGGGCCACTGGTTTGCCTACGAGAAGTTCGGCTACAAGCCCGACCTGGTCACCTTTGCCAAGGCCGTAACCAGTGGCTACATCCCGCTGGGTGGGGTGATGGTGGGTGACCGCGTGGCCAACGTGCTGATCGAGAAGGGCGGCGAGTTCAACCACGGCTACACCTACAGCGGCCACCCGGTGGCCTGCGCCGTGGCCCTGGCCAACCTGGACGTGATGGAGCGCGAAAACCTGGTGGGCCGGGTGAAGGACGACATCGGCCCTTATCTCGCACAGCGCTTCGAGGAGCTCAAGGCCCACCCGCTGGTGGGCGATGCCGAGACCTGCGGCTACGTGGGTGGCCTGGTGCTGGTGAAGGACAAGGCCAGGCGGGAAATGTTCGACCCCGATCTCGGGGTGGGCATGATCTGCCGCGGCCACTGCTTCAAGAACGGCCTGATCATGCGCGCCGTGGGCGACCGCATGATCATCGCCCCTCCCCTGACCATGACCCATGCCCAGATTGATGAAATGGTGGGTCTGATCCGCCAGTGCCTGGACGCAACGCTGGCCGACCTGCAGGCGGCTGGCCACCGCGCATGAATAGAATGCGTCTTGCTGCACCAAAAACGCTCAAAATGGGCGGAACTGGCGCGCAAATTGCTAGTCTTTTGCCGGTAGCGGGGCGTGCTCCGCAGCGTTGACAAGTCGGTATCCGTTCCACCCATTGGAGTGATCAACATCATGAAAAAGCAAGTCCTGGCCCTGGCCGTCACGGCCGTCCTGCTGGCCGCCTGTGGCAAGAAGGAAGAAGCCGCTCCCGCGCCGGCCCCGGCGCCCGCCCCGGTTGCCGCCGCACCCGCCGGCCCGTCGTACGACGACGAGAAGGTGCTCAACATCTACAACTGGCCCGACTACATCCCCGAAGGGATGATCGCCGCGTTCGAGAAAGAAACCGGCATCAAGGTCAACTACGACACCTTCGAGACCAACGAAGCCCTGCACGCCAAGCTGGTGGCAGGCAACACCGGCTACGACATCGTCGTGCCCGGCACCGTGTTCGCCAAGGGCCAGATCGACGGCGGCCTGCTGCAACCCCTGGACAAGGCCAGCATTCCCAACCTGGCCAACCTGGACCCCGAGTTCATGAAGACCATGACCACGGCCGACCCGGACAACAAGCACCTGGTGCCGTGGGCCTGGGGCTTCACCACCGTGGGCATCAACAAGACCAAGGTCGAGAAGGCCCTGGGCAGCATGCCCATGCCCGAAAACGCCTGGGATCTCGTGTTCAAGCCCGAGTACACCAGCAAGCTGAAGTCCTGCGGCATTGCCTACCTCGATTCCCCGACCGAAATCCTGCCGGTGGCGCTGCACTACGTGGGCAAGAACGCCTACTCCAACGACCCGGCCGACTACAAGGTCGCCACCGACATGCTGGCCAAGGTGCGCAAGGACATCCGCCTGTTCAGCTCGACCATGATCGACGACATCGCCGGCGGCAAGGCCTGCGTGGCCATCGGCTGGTCCGGTGACGTGAACATCGCCGCCGAGCGCGCCAAGGAGAACGGCTCCAAGGACGTCATCGAGGCCCTGCTGCCCAGCACCGGCGCGCTGATCTTCATCGACGCCATGGGCATCACCAAGGACGCCAAGCACCCCAAGAACGCCGCGGCCTTCATCAACTTCTACCTGAGCGCCGACAACGCCGCGACCATGTCGAACGAGATGAGCTACCCCACCGGCAACAAGGCCGCCCTCGACAAGATCAAGCCTGAAATCGCAGGCAACAAGACCATCTTCGTCGAGAGCAGCTACATGACCAAGATGATCCCGCCGAGCAGCTTCACCAACGAAGCCCGCGAAGCCATGGCCAACGCCTACAACAGCTTCAAAAAAGGCAAGTAAGCGGCTCGGCTTCATTCCGACCGGGGCTGTTTGTACGTGCCGTATGAACAGCCCTTTTTCTTTCTGACTTCATAACGAAACGGGGAACGTTCATGGCAGATGCTGGCACGCAAGAGGGATACCTGGTCACCGAAAAACTCGTCAAGCGCTTCGATGAAGCCGTAGCTGTCGACGAGGTCTCGCTGTCCATTGGCAAGGGCGAGATATTCGCGCTGCTGGGCAGCTCGGGCTGTGGCAAATCCACCCTGCTGCGCATGCTGGCCGGCTTCGAGACCCCGACCAAGGGCCGCATCCTGCTGGGCGGCCAGGACGTCGCCCGCATGCCGCCTTACGAGCGGCCGGTCAACATGATGTTCCAGTCGTATGCGCTGTTTCCCCACCTCAACATCTGGGAAAACGTGGCATTCGGTCTCAAGCGCGAAGGACTGCCCAAGGACGAGATCCAGAAACGCACCGACGAGATGCTCAGCCTGGTGCAGCTCGGCAGTTTTGCCAAGCGCAAGCCCCACCAGCTCTCGGGCGGCCAGCAGCAGCGCGTGGCACTGGCGCGCAGCCTGGCGAAAAAGCCCAAGCTCCTGTTGCTCGACGAACCGCTGGGCGCACTCGACAAGAAGCTGCGCGAGCAGACCCAGTTCGAGCTGGTCAACATCATCGAAAAAGTGGGCGTGACCTGCGTGATGGTGACGCACGACCAGGAAGAGGCCATGACCATGGCCAACCGCATCGCCATCATGAGCAAGGGCCGTGTGCTGCAGGTGGGCAGCCCCGAAGAGATCTACGAACACCCGCGCAGCCGCTTCGTGGCCGACTTCATCGGCAACGTCAACCTGTTCGCGGGCAACCTCACCACCGACCAGCCCGACCGCTGCGCCGTCACCACCGGCATCGGCGAGGTTCACGTGGGCCACGGCGTCAGCGGTGCCCTGGGCATGCCCGTCTCGCTGGCCGTGCGGCCCGAGAAGATCGAGGTCAGCAAGCGCAAGCCCGAGGGCGTGAGCTACAACCTGTTCACCGGCAAGGTCAAGGAGATCGCCTACTTCGGCTCCTACAACACCTACATCGTGATCGCCAGCGACGGCAGCAAAGTCAAGATCACCGAGGCCAACACCTCACGCCATGACCTCTCCGACATCACCTGGGAAGACAACGTCTTCTTCTGGTGGAGCGATACCGCCGGCGTGGTGCTGCGCGACTGAACCCGGGAGGCACACACCATGGCTTCCACCCTGCCCGTTCCCGGCAAACGCTTCGTCATCGGCGTGCCCTATGCCTGGCTGCTGGTGTTCTTCTTCCTGCCCTTCCTGGTGCTGCTCTACATCAGCTTCGTGGACATGGGCGAAAACATCCACCCGTTCCAGCCGCTGTGGGACAGCGCCGCTGGCACCCTCAAGCTCAAGTACGAGAACTACATCACCATCTTCCGCAGCGAGGAAGGTTCGGCGCTGTTCCAGACGATCTATGTCGAGGCCTACCTGCGCTCCATCTGGTACGCGCTGTGCACGGCGGTGCTGTGCCTGGTGATCGGCTACCCCTTCGCCTACTTCATCGCGCGCTCGCCGGCCAGCATCCGGCCCGCGCTGCTGCTGATGGTGATGCTGCCCTTCTGGACCTCGTTCCTGCTGCGCGTCTACGCCTGGAAGGGCATCCTGGGCGACCAGGGCGTGCTCAACCAGCTGCTGATGGCGCTGGGTCTCATCAGCGAGCCGCTGCACATGCTCTACACCAACGTCTCCATGCTGGTCGGCATGACCTACGTCTATCTGCCCTTCATGGTGCTGCCGCTCTACGCCACGCTGGTCAAGATGGACTTCCGCCTGCTCGAGGCCGCCTACGACCTCGGCACCTCGCCGTTCAAGGCCTTCTGGCTCATCACCGTGCCGCTGTCCAAGGCCGGCATCGTGGCCGGCTTCATGCTGGTATTCATTCCCTCGGTGGGCGAGTTCGTGATCCCTTCGCTGCTGGGCGGCCCGGAGAACATCATGATCGGCCGCGTGGTCTGGGACGAGATGTTCACCAGCAACAACTGGCCCCGCTCCACCGCGCTTGCGGTGGTGATGATCGCGGTCATCGTCGTGCCGCTGGCCATCTACTACCACTACACCGGCGAACAGGCCGAAGGCCGCAAGTGAGGGAGACACAGACATGAACCCCGTCACCCGACACTTTGGCAAGGCCTGGATGGCCCTGGTCTACCTGTTCCTGTACGTGCCGCTGTTCTTCATGATCGTGTTCAGCTTCAACAGCACGCGGCAGGACGCCAACTTCACCGGCTTTTCGCTGCGCTGGTACGAAGCACTCACGCGCGACACCAAGATCGTCGAGGGTTTCTGGCTCTCGCTCAAGGTGGCACTCATCACCGGCGTGCTCTCGGCCGTGCTGGCCACCTTTGCTGCCTTCGTGCTGGTGCGCTACCGCCGATTCCTGGGCCGCACCATCTTCAGCGGCATGGTCAACGCGCCGCTGGTGATGCCCGAGGTGATCATCGGCCTGTCGCTGCTGCTGCTGTTTGTGGGTGCGCAGAACGCCTTCGGCTGGCCCGAGCGCGGCATGCTCACCATCATCCTCGGCCACACCCTGCTCGGCATGGCCTACGGCATGGTGGTCATCCAGTCGCGCCTGATGGAGATGGACCGCAGCATCGAGGAGGCCGCCATGGACCTGGGTGCGCGCCCCCACCAGGTGTTTTTCCTGGTCACGTTGCCCAATATCTTTCAGGCCATCCTGGCGGCATTCCTGCTCGCGTTCACGCTGTCGTTCGACGACGTGGTGATCTCCGAATTCCTCTCGGGGCCGGGTGTCACCACGCTGCCGCAGGTCATCTTCGGCTACGCCCGCCGGGGCATCAACCCCACCATCTACGCGGCCGCCACGCTGCTGATCCTCACGGTCACCATCGTGATCATCAGCTACGCCATCTGGGTGGCACGCTCCACGCGCCGGCGCGAACGCGAGATCGCCGCCGCCGCGCGGGTCGAAGTGGCACCCCTGGGCGCCCGCTGAGTGGAAGCCCCCGCGGGGGTGGGGGCGGCGTAGCATGTGTGGATGGCATCCAGCCGGGTGCCATCCCGTCATCCGAGAGAACCCGCCATGTCCGAACCCCGCTTCGATGGGCGCGCCTTCATCAACGGCCAACGTGTGGCCGCAATCAACGGCGCCACATTCGACAAACACTCCCCGGTCGATGGCCGGCTGCTGACCCCCGTGGCCCGTTGCGTCGAGGCCGACATCGACGCCGCCGTGGCCGCCGCCCGTGCCGCGTTTGAAGACAGACGCTGGTGTGGCCTCGCACCCGCGCAGCGCAAGCGCGTGATGATCCGGTTCGCCGAGCTGGTCCAGGCCCATGGCGACGAACTCGCCCTGACCGAAACCCTGGACATGGGCAAGCCGGTGAAGTACGCCCGCTCCGTGGACGTCAACAGCGCCGCCAACTGCATCCGCTGGTACGGCGAGGCGGTCGACAAGATCTACGACGAGATCGCGCCCACGCCAGCCACGGCGCTGGCGCTCATCACGCGCGAGCCGCTGGGCGTGGTGGGCGTCATCGTGCCGTGGAACTACCCCATGATCATGGCCTCGTGGAAGATCGCGCCCGCACTGGCCGCGGGCAATTCGGTGGTCCTGAAGCCCAGCGAAAAATCGCCGCTGACGGCGCTGCGCCTGGCCGAGATCGCGCTGGAAGCCGGCATACCACCCGGCGTGTTCAATGTGGTGCCCGGCTTCGGCCCCGAGGCCGGCAGCCCGCTGGCCCTGCACATGGACGTGGACGGCATCGGCTTCACCGGCTCCACCCGCGTGGGCAAGCAGATCCACGTGATGGCCGGCCAGAGCAACCTCAAGCGCGCCTGGACCGAACTGGGTGGCAAATCGCCCAACATCGTGTTCGCCGACTGCCCCGACCTCGATAAAGCGGTGGAGGCCGCCGTGGGCAGCATCTTCTTCAACCAGGGTGAGAGCTGCAACGCGCCCTCACGCCTGTTCGTCGAAGCCTCCATCAAGGAACGTTTCCTGGAGAAGGCGCTGGCTCTGGTGCCACAGTACCAGCCCGCCAACCCGCTGGAAAAATCCACCGTGATGGGTGCGCTGGTCGATCAGACCCAGCTCAACACCGTGATGCGCTACATCGAATCCGGCAAAAGCGAAGGGGCCCAGCTGCTCGCCGGCGGCGAGACCGCCGAGCCGGTCAAGGGCGGCTGCTACGTGCTGCCCACCATCTTTGATGGCGTGAAGAACGACATGACCATCGCACGCGAGGAAATCTTCGGCCCCGTGCTCTCGGTGCTGAGCTTCACCGACGCAGCCGATGTGGTGAAACAGGCCAACGCCAACATCTACGGCCTGCAGGCGGCGGTGTGGACGCGCGACATCAACAAGGCCCACGGCGTGGCGCGCGCGCTGCGCGCCGGCACCGTGCACGTGAACCAGTACGACGAAGACGACATCACCGTGCCCTTCGGCGGCTTCAAGCAAAGTGGCGTGGGCCGCGACAAGTCGCTGCACGCCTTCGACAAGTACACCGAACTGAAAACCACCTGGATCCGCATCGATTCGCCGGTGTGAGAACACGACAAGGAGACCCCAATGAACGCCATCAACGACCTGAAAACCGACAACACCAACGCCGCCTGGCACCAGCGCCGTCTGGCCGCCACCCCGCGTGGTGTGGGCGTGTTCGGTGATTTCTTCATCGACCGCGCCCAGAACGCCGAGTTCTGGGACATCGAGGGCCGCCGCTTCATCGACTTCGCGGGCGGCATCGCCGTGCTCAACACCGGCCACGTGCACCCCAAGGTGCAGGCCGCCATCGCCGCCCAGCTGCAGCGCTTCACCCACAGCTGCTACCAGGTGGTGCCCTACGCCGAATACGTCTCGCTGGCCGAGCGCATCAACGCCATCGTGCCCATAGAAGGCCCGGCCAAGACGGCTTTCTTCTCCACCGGCGCCGAGGCGGTGGAAAACGCCATCAAGATCGCACGCGCGGCCACCAAGCGCAGCGGCGTGATCGCGTTTGGCGGTGCCTTCCATGGGCGCAGCCTGTTCGCGGTGTCGCTCACCGGCAAGGTGCAGCCGTACAAGGCCGGTTTCGGCCCCTTCCCGCCCGAGATCTACCACGTGCCCTTCCCCTGCCACTGCAGCTCGCTGGAGGAGGTGCAGCGGGCCATGGACCACCTGTTCAAGGCCGACATCGAACCCAGCCGCGTGGCGGCCATCATCTTCGAGCCGGTGCAGGGCGAGGGCGGTTTCAACCCCATCAAGCCCGAAGCCGCGAAATGGCTGCGCCAGCTGTGCGACCAGCACGGCATCCTGATGATCGCCGACGAGGTGCAGACCGGCTACGGCCGCACCGGCAAGATGTTCGCCATGGAGCATTACGGCGTCAAACCCGACCTCATGACCCTGGCCAAGAGCCTGGCCGGCGGCACCACGCTGTCGGCCGTGGTGGGCCGCGCCGAGGTGATGGACGCTCCCGCACCCGGAGGCCTGGGCGGCACCTACGCCGGCACGCCACTGGCCATTGCCGCTGCGCACGCCGTGCTCGACGTGATGCAGCAAGAGCAGTTGCCCGCACGCGGCCAGCGCCTGGGTGACCAGCTGCAGGCCCACCTGAACGCCGCCAAGGGCACCTACCAACAGCTGGGCGACGTGCGTGGGCTGGGCGCCATGGTGGCCTGCGACTTCGTGGATCCCAAGACCGGCGCGCCCGATGCCGACCTGGCCAAGAAGGTCCAGATGGCCGCCCTCAGGCGCGGCCTGCTGCTGCTCACCTGCGGCATCTACGGCAACACCATCCGCTACCTGTTCCCGCTCACCATCGAGGACGCGCTGTTCGCCGAAGGCCTGTCCATCCTTGACGCCGCACTGGCCGAAACGCTGGCATGAGCGGCGACCTTGGCGCTGTCATCCAGGGCCTGCAGGCGCAGGGCATTCACTCGGTGCTCGCGCAGTTCACCGACCTGCACGGGGTGCCCAAGGGCAAGCTGGTGCCATTGGCGCTGCTGCCCGAATGGGTGGAGAGCGGTGCGGGTTTTGCCGGCCCCAGCATCTGGGGCACGGGCCTGCCGCGCATGGGCGCGCGCAGCGAGTACTACGGCCGCGTGGTGCCGGACAGCCTGCGCCCGCTGCCCTTCATGCCCGGGGTGGCACATGCGGTGTGCGACGGTTTTGCCGGCGGCCAGCCTCTGGACACCTGCCCTCGCCAGGTGCTGCGCCAGCAGCTGCGGCGCCTGAGCGAGCGGGGCCTCACGCTGTGGGTGGGCATAGAGCCCGAGTTCTTCCTGCTGCGGCGCAACGCCCAGGGCCGCTGGGCGCCGGGTGACGCCGAGGACACGCTGGACAAACCCTCCTACGACTTGCGCGCCATCCACCGCAACCGGGCCTTCCTCGACGACATGCGCGAAGCGCTCACTCAGCTCGGTTTCGAGCTGCAGCAGATGGACCACGAGGATGCCAACGGCCAGTACGAGATCAACTACAAGTTCGACGAGGCCCTGGCCTCGGCCGACCGCTTCCAGCTGTTCCAGCTCACCGCCAGCGCCATCGCCGAACGCCACGGTCTGCGCTACAGCGGCATGGCCAAACCGCTGGCTGGCGCGCCCGGCAGCGGTCTGCATTTCCACCTGAGCCTGACCGACGCGCAGGGCCGCGCGGTGCTGGCCGATGCAGCAGGCCCCATGGGGCTGTCGCTGGTGGGCCAGCGTTTTGCCGCCGGCCTGCTGCACCACGCCGACGCGCTGGCCGCGCTGTGTGCGCCCACGGTCAACAGCTACAAGCGCCTCGCTGCCGGGCGCAGCGCCTCCGGCACCACCTGGGCACCGGTCTGGAAGGCCGTGGGGGACAACAACCGCACCTGCGTGCTGCGCACCGTGGCCGGCCGGCTCGAGTGGCGGCTGCCCGACCCGTCGTGCAACGTCTACATCGCGCTGGCGGCCACGCTGGCGGCCGGTCTGTCAGGTGTGGACCAGCGCCTGGCCGCGCCCGAGCCCTGCACCGACGATCTCTACGAACGCGCCGCCAGCGGCGCCGCCATGCCCGCGCGGCTGCCGCGCGACCTCTGTGCCGCACTCGAAGGCCTGGAGGCCGACGCCCCGCTGCGCGCCGCCGTGGGCGAGGCCTTCTGCGAGCAGTTTCTCAAGCTCAAATGGGCCGAGTGGGACGCCTGGGCGACAGCCGTGACCGACTGGGAGCTGGGGCGCTACGCCTGAAGGGCCAAGTTTTGCCGCCGGGCCGCCCCAAGGCAAAACAGCCCCTAAACCGTATCCAGGTCAATCACACCGGCCAGGGGCACCCCGGGCGGCGGCAGGTAGTCCGCCACCACCACACAGGCCGGGCCGTCGGCCATGACGGCCAGCGTCTCGCACAGGTGGCGGATGGAGGGGGCGTCCAGCGCCGCCATGGGCTCGTCGATCAGCACCAGAGGTGCGCCGCAGCACAGCGCGGCCGCCAGCATCACCTTGCGCCGGCTGCCGGTGGACAGCGCCTCCCAGGGTTTGTCCAGGTGGGTCTGGAGCGCAAAACCATCCACATGGAAGTGCAGGGCTGCCACGTTCCAGTGGCTCCATTGCGGGATCTGCGTGGCCAGCCAGTCGCGCGGGGTGGGTTGGGGCGGGTCGCCGGCGCGCGGGTTGCGCCACCAGGTGCCGATGCGTGGCCCCACGATGCGTCCGCGCTGGGGCGCCAGCTCGCCCGCCAGCAGGCGCAGCAGCGTGGTCTTGCCGGCGCCGTCACCGCCCTGCACCAGGTTCACGCCAGGCACCAGGTTTGCATCCAGCCCACGCAGCACCACGTGCTGGTCGTAAGCGAAAAACAGGTCCTGGAGTTGCAGCATAGGTCGGTCGGTTCCGGCAGGGTTGGCACACGCTTGCGGGTCGGTGGCTAGCGACGTAAGCTTGCGCTCACCCCACCAAACCCAGCCTGCCATGACCGTCGATTTTCGCCCGCCCGAGGAACAAGGTCACCGGTCAAAACCCGAGGCCTTGCCGGCGGCCGACGGCCGCCGCCTGGTACTCACCGTCATGAAGCTTGCCGGGGTCCTGTTCGTGCTGCTCGGCGCGGCAGTCCTCTGGTTGCGCCCGGCCTTCCTGGGGCCCGAGGTGTCGGTGTTCATCGGGCTCGGGCTGCTGCTCTCGGGGGTGATGGACTTCGTCATGGCCCGGGTGCTGGGAGTCATCTGGCAACGTGCCGCCGCGTCGGGCGCCCGAAAGATTTCGGGATAATCCGGCGCATCTTGTCTGCAGCACCGCCTCCCCCTCCCCGGCAATGGACCAAAACCGCTGAACGCCCCTTGCGCAGCTGGCGCAAGTCCCTGGGTATCTGGCTGTTTGCCCATTTTGTGGGTGTGCCGGTGCCCTGGCGTGCGGTGCGCCAGTCCGATGGCCGTTCGCTGCTGGCTTTCGAGCACCAGCGCCTGCTGTCGCTCGCGGCAGCCGGCGAGCGCGTGCCGCCGGTGCTGTCCTACGATGGCGAGCGCCTGGTGACCGGCCACCTGGGGACCACGGTGGACCGCTGGCTGGAGGACCTGCAAGCCGAACCCGCCGCTTCGCTGGGCCTCATGACCGCCGCCGCCGCCGACCTTGCCCGCTTCCATGCCCGCGGCCAGTGGCACGGCGGCGCCCAGGTGCGCAACCTCACCTGGGACGGCGAACACTTCGCCCGGCTCGATTTCGAGGAGCAGCTGCGCCCCGGCATGGCGCTGTCCACCGTGCAGGTCTACGACGTGCTGCAGCTGCTGCTCTCGCTGACCCGCTGGCTCGAACCCCTGGGCCCGCAGGCGGTGCGCACCGTGCTGCAGGCCTACCACGCCGAAGCCCCGGCGGTGGACCTGCCCGGCTTCCTGCGCCAGCTGCTGCCGCGCCTGTGGCGCGTGTCGCGCCTGGCCGCCCGGGTGCCGCGCTACGACCGCTCCAAGGAAATGCGCCGCCTGCGCACGCTGCTAGACGGCATGCAGGGCTTTGCCGACGGCATGCGCTGATGCGCTGAGGGGTGCTCAGTGCCCCGTCGGCGGCAGCGCCGCGGCGCGGAAATCGCTCGGTGACACGCCGGTCTGTTCGCGGAACACACGGCTGAAGTGCGCGCCGCTGTTGAAGCCCCACGAGAACGCGATCTCGGTGATGGTCCGCTCCGAGAGAGCGGGGTTGCGCAGGTCGCGCATGGTGGCCTGCAGCCGACGGCGCAGGATGTGGTGGGCCAGCGTGTCGTCTTCTTCGTTGAAGGCCTTGTGCAGCAGGCGCTTGCTGCAGTTGAGCGACTGGGCGATGGCGTCGATGGACAGGTGCGGGTCGCGCAGGTGCTGACCGATGTGGTCGCGGATGCGGTCGCGCAGCGCCTCCAGTTGCGTGGCGCCGCTGGCCTGGCCGGCCAGCTCCTGCAGCGACAGGCGCACCAGCTCCACGATCATCTCGCCTGCGCCGCGCGCGGCCGTCTCGCTCATGCTGGGCAGCTCCTGCCAGGTGCTGCGCATGGTCTCGAGTGCCACCCGCGCAATGCCCTGGGTCCCGCCCACGTGGCGCGCCATCAGGGGCTCCAGCCGCAGGCCGCGTTCGATCAGCTGCTCCTTGGGCAGCATCACGATCAGGTGTTCCACCCGCTCGGGGTTGCCGATCTCGTAGCTGCCCGTGGTGTCGTAGATGGCCCAGCCGCCCGGTCGCACCCAGGCCTGGCGGCCGTGCTGCTCCACCGCCGCGCTGCCCTGCCAGGGCGCCACGATCTTGAGGTAGCTGGTGTCGCAGGCGCGTGCCAGCTGCTGGCTGCGCAGCACGCGGTGGCGGTTGGCCTCCAGCTTGGTCATCACCACCTGGCCCGCGTGAGAGGCGGCGATGTGGCCATCGAAATCGGTGTCGCCGTACAGGTCCGACTCCAGCCCGCCGAAGTGGCGCCACACCCACTCGCGCCACGCGGCGGCGCGCTCGCGTGGTGCGGCCTCGTCGGTGGTCATGAGCTGGGTGGCGGCCATGGGTGTCGGGGGAGGGCGGAATTGCGGTCGATTATCCGTGGGGCTCCGAAACCCCGTGCAAACCCGGGTTGAGGGTAAACCCGGATGGGTGTGCACGCTGGTGCAAGCACAAAGTGCACGCTGGGCCAAGCGGCACCCGGGCCCACGGCCTAGCATTCGACACCCCTACAACCAGGAGACAAGACCATGGTTCAACCGACCCGACGACTGATCATCAAGAGTGCCGCCGCGACGGTCGGCGCCATGTCCGTGGCGCCGCTGCTCGCGCAGCCCGCGCCTGTGCGCATCGGCTATTCCATGGCCCGCACCGGCCCCTGGACCGGCGGCGCCCAGACCAGCCAGGAGCCCAACTACCTGATGTGGGCCGAGCAGCAGAACGCCGCTGGTGGCCTGGATGTGAAGGGCCAGCGCCGCAAGATCGAGCTGATCAGCAGCGACGACCGCAGCGACGTGGAAACCTGCGTGCGCACCTACGAAAAACTCATGGGCAGCGACAAGGTGGACCTGGTGCTGCCGCCCTGGGGCTCCAACGCCAACTTCGCGGTGGCCCCGCTGGCCAACCGCTTTCAGTACCCCTTCCTCGCGCCCACCGCGCTGTCGCGCAAGCTGGCCGAGATGAAGCTGCCCTACTTCTTCCTGCTGCTGCAGCAGCCCAAGCCCATGTGCGAGGCGCTGGTCGACATGCTCAAGGCCAGCGGCGCCAAGACGCTGGCCTGCATCTATGTGGACGACCTCTTTGGCCTGGAGAACTACGCGGCCCTCAAGGTGGCGCTGCAGGGCAGCGGCATCCAGATGGTGGAAGACAAGAGCTACCCGGGCGGCGTGAAAGACCTCTCGCCCGTGCTGCGCTCCATGAAGGACAAGAACCCCGACGCGTTCGTGGGCTTCACCTACCCGCCCGACACCATCCTGGCCAGCCGCCAGGCCAAGGAAGTGGGCTTCAACCCCAAGTTCTTCTACGCCTCGGTGGGCACCGCCTTCCCGCTCTACAAGAACGTCATCACCGCCGCCGGTGCCGAAGGCGTGCTGGGCATGGGCTCGTGGAACAGCAAGACCAGCCCCGGCGCCAAGGCCTACTTCGACGCCCACGTGGCCAGCCAGAAGAAGGAACCGGACCGCTGGGCCAGCGGCGCCGCCTGGGCCGGCCTGGAGATCCTCACCAACGCCGTCAAGTCCGTCGGCCTGGACCGCAAGGCCATCCGCGACTACGTGGCCGGCAACACCCACAAGACCATCATCGGCGACATCAAGTTTGCCGGCAGCGAGAACGTGGGCACGCCGGGCACCGTGGGCCAGTGGCAGAACGGCGAGTTCGAGGTGGTGTGGCCGAAAGCGCGCGCCACGGCTGCCTTGAACCCCAACAAGCCGGCCTGGAAGTAAAGCCCACCCCCCGCGCCGCGCCTGCGGCGCGTCACCCCCTCAAGGGGGCAATGCCTACGGACCGGCAAAGCCGGCTCCGTGGCATTCCCGGTTCCGAATTCTTCTTTCTTCCATGTCCTTCTCCGCCTGGCTTGAACTCATCGCCTCGGGTCTGATCACCGGGGGCATCTACGCGCTGGTCGCACTGGGGCTCAACCTCCAGTACGGGCTGATGCGCATCCTCAACATTGCGCACGGCGAGTTCCTCATGGTGGGGGCTTTCCTCACCTGGATGGTGCAGACCTCGTTCGGTCTGTCGCCGCTGCTCATGATCCCGGTGTCCTTTGCGCTGCTGATGGGGCTGGGCATTGCCATCCACTGGCTGTGCTTTCGCCGCCTCACCGCCACCTCGCCCAACCTCGACGTGTTCGAGGCCCGCGGCCTCATGGTCGCCTTCGGCCTCATGTTCCTGGTGCAGAACTTCATCTCCTACGTGTGGGGTGGCGACCTGCGCGGCTACGACTTCCTGACCCAGCCGGTGCAGATTCCGCTGCCCGGTGGCGGGGCGCAGTTCGCCGTCAACAAGCTGCTGGTGTTTGCGCTGGCCCTGCTGTTTGCCGGCGCGCTCATCGTGCTGCTGCGCCAGACGCTGCTGGGCAAGGGCGTGCGCGCGCTCATGCAGTCGCCCATCGGCGCGCAGCTGGTCGGTATCGACACCAAGCGCCTTCACCCGCTCATGTTCGGCATCGGCCTGGGCCTGTCGGGCGTGGCCGGCTGCCTGCTGTCCATGGCCTACACCATCAGCCCGTCCATGGGCGAGCCTTACACCGTCACCGCGCTCATCGTCATCACGCTCGGCGGCTTCGGCAGCATGGGCGGCGCGCTCGCGGGCGGCCTGCTGCTCGGCGTCATCGAAGCCGTGGGCATGCACTTCACCAACCCCTCGCTCAAGGCCTTGCTGAGCTACGTCGTGTTCATCGGCGTGCTGCTGCTGCGTCCCGAAGGCTTGTTCACCCGCAAGTCGCGCAAGGCCTGATCCCCATGACCTCCCGACAATTCCTCATCCGCGACCTGCTGGTCCTGTTCGGCCTCACCGGCTGGGCCGTGGCCCTGCCCGGCTTCGCCAGCGAGTTCGCCGTCTCCATGGCGCTCACCTGCCTGATGTACGTGGCGCTGTCGTCCAGCTGGGCGCTGTTCTGCGGCACCACGCGCTACCTGTCGCTGGCCACCTCGGCCTTCTTCGGCATCGGTGCCTACACCAGCGCCATCCTGCTCGAATCCATGCCGTGGGAGCAGGTCATAGCACTGGGCGCGCTGGTGGCGGCGGTCGTGGCCGTGGTCATGGGCGCGGCGGTGCTGCACCTGCGCGGGACCTACTTTGCGGTGCTCACCTTCGGCATGACGGAGCTCATCCGCCACGCCATCAGCTACTTCGAGAAATCGGTCACCGGCACCGTGGGCCGCGTGCTCATGGTGGTACCCGAGCGCGAAACCATCTACTTCACCGTGCTGCTGCTCGCCGTCATCGCGGTGGCGCTGTCCATCTGGATACGCCGCACCCGCTTCGGCCTGGCGCTGCAGGGCATCGGGGCGGACGAACAGCGCGCCCAGACCCTGGGCGTGAACACCCGCATGGTCAAGGTGGCCGGCTTCGCGCTCACGGCCGCCATTGCCGGCGCGGTGGGCGCGGCCATGAGCGTGCGCTGGACCTACATCGACCCGCACACCGTGTTCAACCCCTTCATCGGCTTCCAGACCGTGCTGATCGCCCTCATTGGCGGCGCCATGACGCTGTGGGGCCCGCTGATCGCCGCCATCGTCTTCAGCGTGCTGGCCGAGACCCTGCGCCTGCAGGTGCCGCAGCTCTACATGATGTCTTTGGGCCTGCTGCTCATCCTCTCGGTGCTGTACCTGCCGGGCGGCCTGGCCTCGCTGCGTACCGAAACCTTCAAGGGCTGGAAAAACGACATCAAGGCCTGGTGGACCGACATCAAGGACGACCTGAGCGGCGAGACGAAACGTCGCAAGGAACGCGAGAAAAAACGCCGGGAGCAGCGCCATGTCTACTAAAGAGCCCCCACGCTCCGCCGCTGCGCGGGTCGCTGCCCCCCAAGGGGGCGCGGACGGGCTTGGGGCGGCCCGGCACCCGTCCCCGCCTCAGCCGCTGCTCGACGCGCAGGAAGTGACGGTGCGCTTCGGCGGCCTGGTGGCGGTGGACGCGGTCAGTGCCACTTTCATGCCCGGCGAACTGGTCGGCATCATCGGCCCCAACGGCGCCGGCAAGACGACCTTCTTCAACGCCATTTCGGGCGTGACCAAACCCACCACCGGCCGCCTGGCCGTGCGCGGCAAGCAGCTGGCGGGCAAAGGCCCGCACCGCTTTGCGCGCAACGGCCTGGCCCGCACCTTCCAGACGCCGCGCACCTTTGGCGACATGACCGTGCGCGACAACATCGCCTTCGGCCTCAAGTTCGCGGGGCGGCGTCGGCGCAAGTACATCCTGTGGGGTGAAGAAAGCGGTGTGCCCTGGGTGCTGCGCACGGCCGACAGCATCTTGGGCCTCATTGGCCTGAGCGCCCAGGCCGATCTGCCGGCTGCCGCCATCACTCCTTCGCAGCAGCGCCTGCTGGAAATTGGCATGGCCCTGGCCACACGCCCGCGCATGCTGCTGCTGGATGAGGTGGCCGCCGGCCTCACCGAAAACGAGGTGGAGGAAATGGCCCGCCTCATCCGCCGCCTGCGCGACGAGCTGGACCTGACTGTGGTGTGGATCGAGCACGCCGTGACCACGCTGCTGCGCCACGTGGAGCGCGTCATCGTGCTGCACCAGGGCAAGAAGATTGCCGACGGCACGCCGCGCGAGGTGGTGCGCAACCCCGAGGTGATCGAGGCCTACCTGGGCGACGAGATGAACGAAGAGAACAACGAGTCGCGCGAAGAGGTGCCCGCATGATGTGGCACCGCCCGCAAGCCTTCACCCTGGGCGGCAGCACCAGCGCCCACCTGAAGGTGGAGAACCTCAGCGCCGGCTACGGTGCCTTCCTGGTGCTGCGCGACATCACGCTCGACATCCGCCCCGGCCTCACCGTGGTGCTCGGCCCCAACGGCGCCGGCAAGACCACGCTGCTCAAGGCGCTCAACGGCCTCATCCCGCGCGGCGGCAACGTGCTGCTCAACGGCGATGAACTGCCCGAGAAGACGCATGAGATCGTTGAAGCCGGCGTGGCCCTGGTGCCCGAAGGGCGCCAGCTGTTTCCGCAGCTCACCGTGGCCGAGAACCTGGAGCTGGGCGCCTGGCTGGTGCCCAAGGCCCAGCGCCCGCAGCGCATGGAACAGGCCTTCAAGGACTTTCCGAAACTGCGCGAACGCGCCACCCAGCTGGCCGGCACCATGAGCGGTGGCGAACAGCAGATGGTGGCCGTGGCCCGCGCCATGATGTGCGCGCCCCGCCTGCTGATGCTGGACGAGCCCTCGCTGGGCCTCGCGCCCAAGATGGTGGACGAGCTGCTGGCCATTGCCCGCCGCATTGCCGATGCCGGCACCACCGTGCTGATGGTGGAGCAGAACGTGAAAAAAGCCCTGGCCGTGGCCGACCGCGGCTACGTGCTCGAGCGCGGCAGCCTGGTGGCCAGCGGCCCCGCGAAATTGCTCGCGCGCTCCACCGTCATCCGCGAAGCCTACCTGGGCGCCGACAAAGACCCCGCCACCGGCACCACCAACGCCGCCGACGCCGTGGCCCGCCGCAAGAAAACCGTGGCCACCGCCTGAACCCCTTTATCTAGACAAGCCAAGGAGAACCCCATGTCCGACATGTCCATGCTCATCAACGGCCTCAAGGTCACCGCCGAAAAAGGCGCCACGTTCGAGCGCCGCAACCCGCTGGACGGCAGCGTGGCCACCCGCGCCCCCGCCGCCTCGCCCGCCGACGCGGTGATGGCCGTGGAAGCCGCCGCCGAAGCCTTCAAGACCTGGAGCGAAACCGGCCCAGGCGAACGCCGCGCCCTGCTGCTGAAAGCCGCTGATGCGCTCGAAGCCAAGACGCCCAAGTTCATCGAAGCCGTGGCCGCCGAGACCGGCGCCACCGGCATGTGGGCCGGCTTCAACGTCTTCCTGGCCGCCGGCATGATCCGCGAGGCCGCCGCACTCACCACCCAGATCAGCGGCGAAGTCATCCCGTCCGACGTGCCCGGCAGCCTCGCCATGGGCGTGCGCCAGCCGGCCGGCGTGGTGCTGGGCATTGCGCCGTGGAACGCGCCCGTCATCCTCGGCGTGCGCGCCATCTGCGTGCCCCTGGCCTGCGGCAACACCGTCATCTTCAAGGGCAGCGAAAACTGCCCCCGCACCCACCAGCTCATCGTCGAGGCGTTTGAAGACGCGGGCTTCCCCGCCGGCGTGGTGAACTACATCACCAACGCCCCGGCCGACGCCGGCGCCGTCGTCGAAGCCATCGTGGCCCACCCGGCCGTGCGCCGCGTCAACTTCACCGGCTCCACCCGCGTGGGCAAGATCATTGCCATGACCTGCGCCAAATACCTCAAGCCCGTCGTG
>CALRLO020000056.1:0-20336 GCA_943368755.1 Synechococcus sp. UW140
CCCCTGCCAAGGCGACCGTGAAGCCCGCTGCCCGCCCGGTGGCCCCTGCTGGCGACGACTGGGAAAGCTTCTGATCGCGGCGCCGGGGGGCGGGCACTACAATGCCCTCACCATGTGCCGCTGGCTCATCGCGATCTTCCTGCTCGTCCTGGTGGCGGGCACCGGCCTGTTTGGCCCGGCCGCCGTCGGCACCGACGAGGCTCGCAGCCACACGCCCGTCTTGAGCGCACTGGCTGACCACCCCGAATCCGGTCCCGCGCCCATGCCCTTGAGCGCGGCCTCCGACCACGGGCTGTCGGACACGCCCTCCGACCTGCCCGAGGTCATCCTGGCGCTGGCCAGCGCGCCGCCCTCTGGCCCCCTGGCCGCTGGCCCCCTGCCGCTCGCGCCCCACAAGCGCCCACAGCCCACGCTGGACGGACTCCAGCGGCCACCGAGCGGGCACGCCGTCACCTGAGGCTTGGGCCAGGTCCACCCTGGCCTTCCCGCGGTCACCGCCCGCACCCCTTGACCCCCTTTGGCGCCAGCCCGCTGGTTGCAACACCATGGAATTCCTGACCGACCCCAATGTCTGGATAGCCTTCGCGATGTTGACCGCCCTCGAAATCGTGCTGGGCATCGACAACATCATCTTCATCTCCATCCTGGTGGGGCGCCTGCCGCCACACCTGCGCGACAAGGCGCGCCGGCTGGGGCTGGGGTTTGCGATGCTCTCGCGGCTGGCCCTGCTGTTCACGCTGAGCTGGATCATGGGCCTCACGGCCGACTGGTTCTCGGTGTTCGGCATGGGCATCAGCGGGCGTGACCTGGTGCTGCTGTTCGGCGGGCTCTTCCTGCTCTACAAGGCCTCGCACGAGATCTTCGTGGAGGTCGAGGCGCGCGAGCAGGATGTGCCACCCGAGACCGATCCGGTGGCGATCAAGGCCGCGGGCTCCAAGCTGTTCTGGGCCATCATTGGCCAGATCGCCGTCATCGACATCGTGTTCTCGCTCGATTCGGTCATCACCGCCGTGGGCATGGTGGACCAGATCGGCGTGATGGTGGCGGCGGTGGTGACCTCGGTGGCGGTGATGCTGCTGGCGGCCAAGCCCATCGGCGATTTCGTGGACCGCCACCCGTCCGTCAAGGTGCTGGCGCTGGCCTTCCTCGTGATGGTGGGCATGGCCCTCACGGCCGAGGCCTTCGAGCAGGAAGTACCCAAGGGCTACATCTACGCCGCCATGGCGTTCTCGCTGGCGGTGGAGGCGCTCAACATCCGCGCGCGCAACAAGCGCCAGGCGCTGGCTGCGGCCAAGACCGGCAACCCCTGAAACTTTCCCGGTTCCTTTTCATTCCAAACCTCTCCCCCACCTTTTCAAGAAAGGCCAACATGAACACTTCCATCAACCCTTCCACCTACACCGCCGGCACCCTCAGTGCCGCCGAGCGCAACCGCGTGCTGCGCAACACCTACTGGCTGCTGGCCCTGTCCATGGTGCCCACCGTGCTGGGAGCCTGGGTGGGCGTGGCCACCGGCATCACCGCAGGCCTCACCGGCTTTCTGGGGCTGGTGGTTTTCCTGGGCGGCGCCTTCGGCTTCATGTTCGCCATCGAGCGCACCAAGAACTCCGCAGCCGGCGTGCCGGTGCTGCTGGCCTTCACCTTCTTCATGGGCCTGATGCTGTCGCGCCTGGTGGGGCAGGTGCTGGGGCTTTCCAACGGCGCCAACCTGATCATGACCGCCTTCGCCGGCACCGGGCTCATCTTCCTGGGCATGGCTTCGCTGTCGTCGGTCATCAAGCGCGACCTGAGCAGCATGGGCAAGTTCCTGTTCGTCGGCGCCATCATGCTGATGGTGGCAGGCATCGCCAACGTGTTCCTGCAGTCCAGCGCCTTGATGATCACGCTGTGCGTTCTGGCCATCGGTATCTTCTCCGCCTTCATCCTGTACGACCTCAAGCGCGTGCAGGACGGCGAGGAGACCAACTACATCACCGCCACCCTGGGCGTGTACCTGAGCCTGTTCAACGTGTTCCAGTCGCTGCTGGCCCTGCTGGGCATTGCCGGCGGCCGCGACGAGTAATCAGGTTCCCTTGCGGCGCAGCAGTTGCGTGATGGCCTGCGCCGCCTCCAGCAGGGGCGGCAGCAGCTGCTCCTGCACCGCACGCGCATCCGTGCGGTTGGCCTGACCGCTCAGGTTGAGCGCGGCCGTGAGCCGGCCATCGGCGCTATAGAGCGGCGCGGCCACCGAAATCAGCCCTTCCTCCAGTTCCTGGTTCACCACGCTCCAGCCCTGCTTGCGCACCTGATGGATGCGCTTGAGCAGCGTGGCGGTGTCGGTCACGGTGTGGCGCGTCAGCGCGCTGCGCGGGGCGGCCTCCAGCCGGCGCACGATCTCCTCGTCGTCCAGTTCGGACAGCAGCACCCGGCCCAGCGAGGTGCAGAACGCCGGCAGCCGAGAGCCTATGCCCAGCGAGATCTTCATGATCTTGTGCGTGGGCACGCGCATCACGTAGACGATGTCGCTGCCGTCGAGCACGGCGATCGAGCTGGACTCTTTCACCCGCTCCACCAGCGCCTCCACCACCGGCTCGGCCAGATTCCAGATCGGCATCGACGACAGGTAGGCAAAGCCCAGATCGAGGATGCGGGGCGTGAGCTGGAACCACTTGCCGTCAGACTCCACGTAACCCAGCGTCTGCAGCGTGAGCAGGATGCGGCGGGCACCGGCGCGCGTGAGACCCGAGCGTGTGGCCACTTCGCTGAGCGTCTGCTGTGGCGCCTGTGCGCTGAAGCTGCGCACCACCTGCAGGCCGCGTGCGAAGGACTGCACGTAGGTGTCGCCGGGGCGGGGTGTTTCGGTGTCGGTTTTCATGGGTCAGGTCTGTGTTCTCTATAATTCGTATTATGAACAAAAGTTCGTATAACGAACAGCAGGAGATGACATGATCAACAAGATTGCACCCTCCATCGAGGCCGCACTGGCCGGCACGCCTGATGGCGCCACGGTGCTCATCGGCGGCTTCGGCACCTCGGGCATTCCCGGCGAACTCATCGCCGGCCTGATTGCCCAGGGCGCGCGCGAGCTCACGGTGGTGAACAACAACGCCGGCAACGGTGAAACCGGTCTGGCGGCGCTGCTCAAGGCCGGGCGGGTGCGCAAGATGATCTGCAGCTTCCCGCGCCAGGTCGACAGCCACGTGTTCGACGGCCTCTACCGCAGCGGCCAGGTCGAACTGGAGCTGGTGCCCCAGGGCAACCTGGCCGAGCGCCTGCGCGCTGCGGGCGCCGGCATTGGCGGCTTCTTCACCCCCACCGGCTATGGCACCGAACTCGCCCAGGGCAAGGAGACCCGCGTCATCGATGGCAAGGGTTATGTGCTGGAGGCACCCATCCACGGCGACCTCGCGCTCATCAAGGCCGAACGCGGCGACCGCTGGGGCAACCTGGTCTACCGCAAGGCCGCGCGCAACTTCGGCCCCGTGATGGCCATGGCCGCGAAGAAAACCGTGGCCACGGTGCACGAGATCGTGGAACTCGGCGCGCTGGACTCCGAGGCGGTCGTCACCCCTGGCATCCACGTGAGCCAGATCGTTCGTATCGCCCGCACCGAAACCCAGGCCGGCGGCTTCAAGGCCGCGGCCTGAAAGGACAGACCATGAGCTACACCCGCCGCAGCAAAAGCGAACTGGCCCAGCGTGTCGCGCGCGACATCCACGACGGCGCCTACGTCAACCTCGGCATCGGCATGCCCACGCAGGTGGCCAACCACCTGCCGCCCGGCGTGGAGGTGGTGCTGCACAGCGAGAACGGCATCCTGGGCATGGGCCCGGCGCCGGCCGAAGGCGCAGAAGACTACGACCTCATCAACGCCGGCAAGCAGCCGGTGACGCTCCTGCCCGGGGGCTGCTACTTCCACCACGCCGACAGCTTCGGCATGATGCGCGGCGGCCACATCGACATCTGCGTGCTGGGGGCCTTTCAGGTCTCGGCCACGGGCGACCTGGCCAACTGGAGCACCGGCGAGCCCGATGCCATACCTGCCGTGGGCGGTGCGATGGACCTGGCGGTCGGTGCGCGCCAGACCTGGGTGATGATGGACCTGCTGACCAAGCAGGGCCAGAGCAAGGTGGTGCAGCAGTGCAGCTACCCGCTGACCGGTGTGGGCTGCGTCAAGCGCATCTACACCGACCTGGCCACGCTGGAGTGCACGCCACAGGGCCTGCGTCTCATCGACGCGGTGGAGGGCCTGGAGCGCACCGAGCTCGAACGCCTGATCGGCCTGCCCTTGAGCGCCTGAGCGCCCGAGCGCATGCCCGCCTGAGATACTGCCTTCAAACGATTGACGACACACCCGGAGACACCATGAGCCAACCCCAAGCCTTCATCTGCGACGCCATCCGCACACCCTTCGGCCGCTACGGCGGTGCCCTGAGCGGCGTGCGCACCGACGACCTCGGTGCCGTGCCGCTCAAGGCGCTGATGGCGCGCAACCCCAACGTGGACTGGGCCGCGCTCACCGACGTGATTTACGGCTGTGCCAACCAGGCCGGCGAAGACAACCGCAACGTGGCCCGCATGGCCAGCCTGCTGGCGGGCCTGCCGCTGGAGGTGCCGGGCGCCACCATCAACCGGCTGTGCGGCTCGGGCCTGGACGCGGTGGGTACGGCCGCGCGCGCCATCAAGGCCGGCGAGGCCACGCTGATGATTGCCGGTGGCGTGGAGAGCATGAGCCGCGCGCCCTTTGTCATGCCCAAGATGGACAGCGCCTTCAGCCGCAACAACGCGGTCTACGACACGACCATAGGCTGGCGCTTCGTCAACAAGTTGATGAAAGAAAAATACGGCGTGGACGCCATGCCCGAGACGGCCGAGAACGTCGCCACCGATTTCCACATCGAGCGTGACGCTCAGGACCGCATGGCGCTGGCCAGCCAGCTCAAGGCCGTGGCCGCGCAGAAGGCCGGCCACCTCGCGGCCGAGATCACGCCCGTGACCATCCCGCAGAAGAAGGGCGACGCCGTGGTGGTGAGCCAGGACGAACACCCGCGCGAGACCAGCCTCGAATCGCTCGCCAGGCTCAAGGGCGTGGTGCGCCCCGACGGCACCGTGACCGCCGGCAACGCCAGCGGCGTGAACGACGGCGCCTGCGCGCTGCTGCTGGCGGATGAAACCTCCGCCGCCAAACACGGTCTGACCCCGCGCGCCCGTGTGGTGGGGATGGCCACCGCGGGCCTGGCACCGCGCATCATGGGCATGGGCCCGGCGCCCGCCACACGCAAGGTGCTCGAACTCACCGGCCTCACGCTGGCGCAGATGGACGTGATCGAGCTCAACGAGGCCTTTGCCGCGCAGGGCCTCGCGGTGCTGCGCGACCTGGGCCTGAAAGACGACGACGAACGCGTCAACCGCTGGGGCGGCGCCATCGCGCTGGGCCACCCGCTGGGTGCCAGCGGTGCGCGTCTGGCCACCACGGCCACCAGCCAGCTGCACCGCCTGGGCGGGCGCTACGCGCTGTGCACCATGTGCATCGGCGTGGGGCAGGGCATTGCGGTGGTGCTGGAAAAAGTCTGACCGCCGGCGGTACCCGCCATGCCGACGTTTGCTCCCATCCGCTCCGTCGAGCGCGCGCGCGACGTGCTGCTGGCGCTGAACCGCCACCCGGTCTGCTCGCTGGACCTGCTGCACCAGCAGACCCGCATACCCAAGCCCACGCTGGTGCGCCTGCTGGAGACGCTGCAGCGCAAAGACCTGGTGGCCCACGCGCCGCAGTACGGGGCCTACAGACTGTCGTCCGGCGTCAAGCTGCTGTCGGCCGGCTACCACGGCGAGCCGCGCATCGTGGAGGCGGCGGCCGCGCCGGCCGATGCGCTCACCCGCAAGATCAAGTGGCCGCTGGCCGTGGCCGTGCCCGACTACGACGCCGTGGTGGTGCGCTACAGCACCATCCCCAACTCGCCGCTGTCGCTGCTGCACTCCACCATGAACATGCGGCTGTCGCTGGTGGGCCGCGCACTCGGCCGCGCCTACCTGGCCTTCTGCGGTCGCGAAGAGCGGCGTGCGCTGCTCGACATCCTCAAGCTCTCCAACCGCGAAGAGGACGCGATGGCCAACGACCGCACCGCCCTGCTGGCCAGCCTGCGCAAGATCCGCCAGCAGGGCTATGCACTGCGCGCACCGGGCATTCGGCCGGTGTCGGGCACGCTGGCCGTGCCGGTGATGGAAGGCCAGCGCGTCGTGGCCACCATAGGCATGACCTGGATCGCGTCGGCCGTGACCAACGAGCAGGCGGTGGAGCGCTACCTGGAGCCGCTGCTGGGCCTGTCGCGCCACATCAGCGCGCGCCTGGCCAACCTGTGACTCTGCCCGTTTTCGAAAGACCCGCCTTCATGACCACGCTCTCACAGCCCCGTCGCATCGGCATCGTCGGTGCGGGGGCCATCGGCGGCCACATCGCCGCGCGCCTGGCGGGGGCCGGACATGAGGTCACCTTGCTCGCACGTGGCGCCACGCTGGCGGCCCTGCGCGCCAGGGGCCTGCGCTACAGCAGCGGTTCACAGGCCGAGCAACGTGTCGCGGTACGCGCCGAGGCCACGCCCGAAGCCATGGGTCCGCAGGACCTCGTCATCCTCACACTCAAGTCCCAGGCGCTGCCGGCCGTCGTGCCCACGTTGGGCCCGCTGCTGGGTGAAACGACCCCCGTTCTCACCCTCAACAACGGCCTGCCCTGGTGGTACTTCCTGGTGCCGGGCCAGCCGCTCGAGGGCCAGCGCCTGCGCCGCGTGGACCCCGAGGGCGCCACCGAACGCGCCGTGGCGCTGGAGCGCGTGCTCGGCGGCACCGTGATGGCCTCGTGCCACTGCCCTGAACCCGGTGTGGTGGTGCACAGCGCGGGCAACCGCATCGCGCTGGGCGAACCCGCCGGTGGCCTCAGCCAGCGCGCCACGCTGTGGAGCGCCGTGCTGGCCGAAGCCGACCTGGGCGCCGTGGCCAGCCCGCAGATCCGTACCGACATCTGGCTCAAGCTGCTGGGCAACATCTGCGCCAACCCGCTGAGCCTGCTGACCGGTGCCACCACCGACCGCCTGCTCGATGACCCGGGCACGCACGCCCTGTTCATGGCCATGATGAACGAGTGCCTGGAGCTGGGACGGCGCGTGGGCCTCACACTGGAGACCACCGCCGAGCAGCGCATGGCCCAGACGCGCCAGCTCGGCGCCATCCGCAGCTCCATGCTCCAGGACCTGGAGGCGGGCCGCAGCGTCGAACTCGACGCCATCCTCGGTGCACCCATCGAATGTGCGCTCGCGCTGGGGCAACCCGTTGCGCGGTTGCAGGAGGTGTTCGCGCTGGCGGGTCTGCGGGCCAGCGCGGCGGGCCTGTACCCTTAGGCCGCCGCCGGCTCCGGCGGCATCGGGTACTCATCGCCGTTGCAGACCACGCCCTTCTTCGAAAAGTCCCAGCGCGGCGGTGCGAAGATGTCCAGCAGCACGCCCGGTGCATCGGTGTTGCGGCTGGTGTGCACGACCTTGGGTGGCACGATCAGCAGCGAGGGGCTGCCCATTTCGGCGGCCTCGTCTTCGCGCCACAGCGTCATGTCGGGGCCCCAGGGGAAACGCAGGTGGTGCACGTAGGTGCCCGAGAGGGCGAGCGAGCCTTGCTCGAAATCGGCGTGGCTGTGCGGGCTGAGCTTGCGCACGTCGCGCGCCACGGTGCGTTTGAGCAGCGGGTTCACCATCAGCTTGCGGGTGCGAAACACGCGCATCTGGCTGCCTTCGGTGGCGTAGTCGGCCAGGCGGTAGTGGCGCAGCTTGTAGCCGCCCACCGGCTCGGGCCAGGCCACCAGGGGCGCGGTGTCGGGGTTGGGCGTGGCGTAGGTGGCGTGGTTGTCGGCCATCTCCAACAGGTCGGTCACGTCGCTGGAGAACACGCGCACGATCAGGCCCGCGCCTTGCACGCGCAGCGTGCTGGGGCCGGGCGGCACGATGGTGAGACTGTCGGGGCCGGCCGACAGCGTGTCGGCGCCGGCCGACACCTGCACGGACAGACCCGGGGTTTCGGGCACCACCAGAACGTACTCGTCGCTGTTGTCGCGTTGCAGCGTGTCGCCGTCCTGCGCGCGGGAGACGACCACGACGAAGTTGGCGCCGCGCGTGATCCACGCGGGGCAGCTGTCGCCAGGCACGGCGCGTGGGGCGTAGGTGTGGTGGCGGGCGTAGGTGGCGAGCTGGGAGGGCAGCAGGGGCATGGTGATTCCTCGGAGGGTCAGTCGGCGTGTGCGATGGCCTGGGCGGCCTGACGCAGCAGGGTCTGGTCGGACGAAACGATGAACCAGTCGGCGCCCAGCGCGGCGAACTCGTCGCGCTCGGCGTTGCCGGCCACGAACATGCCGGCACGTTTGCCGGCCTTGCGGGCCACGGCGAGCACGTGGCGGGTGGCTTCGAGCACGCGCGGGTCGCGCGCGTTGTCCAGGCCCATGGAGAGGGCGAGGTCGGCGCGGCCCACGAACAGGCCGGCCACGCCGGGCACCACGGCGATGGCCTCGACCTCGCTCAGCGCGGCTTCGGATTCGATCTGGCAGATCACCTGCGCCTCGTCACCGATGCGCAGCGCCTCCTTCATGCCCAGGCTGCCGTAGCCGGCAAAACGCGGCGAGCTGGAGTAGCCGCGCACACCACCGCGGTAGCGCGCCATGGCCACCACCCGGCGCGCGTCCTCGGCGCTGTCCACGTGAGGCACCAGGATGCCGGCGGCGCCGATGTCCAGCGCCGACAGGATGACCGCCGGGTTGACTTCGGCGATGCGGATGAATGCCTGCAGCCGGGTGGTGCGCGTGGCCATTACCAGCAGGTCCAGCGTGGCGCGGTCCAGCGGCGCGTGTTCGGCGTCGATGCAGACGAAATCCAGCCGGGTGGTGCCCAGCACCTCGATGGTGTGGGGCGATGCGGTCTTGACGAAGGTGCCGAGTGTCAGGGTGGCGGTCATGGGCGGTTCACTTCGGGGGTTTTTGCAGCTGGGGCCGGTTGTGCAGCTCGCCCAGCTCGGCGTAGAGCGGGCCGCCCAGGCGGGCGATGGGGCGCATCTTCACGCTGTCGACGTAGCGGCCGTCGTACACGCTGTCCGAGAGGTGGAACAGCAGCACCTCGCCGATGTAGAGCGTGTTGAGGCCCCGGCCGAGCGTGATGGCGCGTTCCAGCCGGCACTCCATCTGGATGGGCGAGGCCGCCACGCGCGGCACGGCGATGCGTTCGCTGGCCAGCAGGTCAATGCCCAGGGCCTCGACCTCGCTGGTCTCGGAGGGGTAGTCGGCGCTGCAGCCGTGCATCAGCTCCATGGTGTCCAGCGTGGCCACGTTGACCACGAACTCGCCGGTCTCGACGATGTTGCGGGCCGTGTCCTTGAGCTGGCCGTCCTTGCTGCCGATGTTCACGGCCACCATGGGCGGGCTGTGGGCGACGTAGTTGTACGAGCTGAATGGCGCGGCGTTGACCACGCCGCCCTTGCTGCGGGTGGTGATCCACGCCACCGGGCGCGGCACCACGGCCCCGACCAGCAGCCGGTAGGCCGTGGCCGTGTCCATGGTGGTGGCGTCCAGGGTGGTGAAGCCGGGGGCGGACATCGTGTCGGTTCCTGCGGGGTTCAGGCGCGACGGCCGCTGCCGCCCTTTTTGAAGATGCGGCGACCCGTGTCGTGGAACAGCGCGCGCTTCTCGGCCTCGCTCAGCAGCACGGCGGAATCGAGCGCGCGTTGCACCATGTCCTTGTAGGTGCCCGAGGAGGTGCCGATGTCCGACCCCCACATCAGGCGGTCGGCGCCGTAGAGGTCCACCGCGCGGCGCAGCACCTTCTCGGCGGGAATGCCTTCCTCGCGGCAGATGTCCAGGTTGATGGACGTCCACTTGAACGAGATGTTTTGCCAGGGCACGAGGGCTTCGAAGTTGGCGTCCAGGCCGTAGTGCCCGTCTTTCTCCATCTCGGGTTCGAGCAGGTGGTCGATCGCGATGTTGACGTTGGGGTAGGTCTTGGTCAGTTCGATCAGCGCTGGCACCGACGGGCCGCCGCCGCCGACGGACAACACCTCCAGGTTCATCACCAGGCCGAACTCGTCGGCCACTTCCCAGGTCTTGAGCGCCATGGGCGAGTTGAGCCAGGGCATGCTGCCATCGGCTTCGCGGCCGCCGAAAAGGCGCACGCCGGCCAGGCCGTGGTTCTGGATGTACTGGCGCACCAGCGGTGCGGTGCCGGCATCTTCTGCATCGAGGATCACCACGGCCGAGAAGATGTCGGGGTGCTTGTCCGACGAGTCCAGGATGTAGCTGTTGTCGTAGCGGTAGATCATGCGCTTCTGCACCGCCACCGCGCCGTCCACGTTCTCTTCCTTCATCCACTCCAGCATGCGCGCCACGTCGGGCACTTCGTTGATGGGGTTGGGGCCGTGGTGGCCACCGGGCGTGCCGATCACGCCGGGCATGCGCGGCGGCGCATTGGCGGCGCGCTGCATGGGGTTGCGCGGGTAGGCGGTCTGGTCGTCAGCGACCAGGTGGGCGTGGGCGTCGAACAGCAGGAGGGAAGGTGCGCTCATGGTGGCTTCAGTTGATGTTGATGGCCGCGGTGCTGATCACCTTCTGCCATTTCTTGGAGTCCTCGTTCATCATCTTGCGCAGCAGCTCGGGTGATCCGGTGTTGACGACCGCCCCGTACTGCTGCAGCTTGGCGCGCCCGTAGGTGGAGCCGACGATGGTGTTGATCTCGGTGTTGAGCGCCTTGATGATCTCGGGTGGCATGCCGGAGGGGCCGACCACCGCGAACCACACGGTGGCCACCATGTCGATGCCCTGCTCCCTGGCGGTGGGGATGTTGGGCAGGCCGGGGTAGCGCGTGGCCGAGGTCACGGCCAGGCCGGTGAGCTTGCCGGCGCCCAGGTTGGGGATCAGTGCGGTGATGGGAATCGACAGCGCCTGGATGCTGCCACCCAGCAGGTCGGTCATGGCGGGCGTGTCGCCCCGGTAGGGCACGGTGGTCAGCTTGACGTTGCTGACCATGGAGAGCTGCTCCAGCGCCAGGTGGCCGATGGTGCCGTTGCCCGGCTGGCCCACGGTGTACGACTGCGGCTGGGCCTTGGCCTGCTGCAGCAGCTCCTTGAGGTTCTTCACGGGCACCTTGGGGTTGCTCGCGATCACCAGCGGGATCTCGCAGACCAGCGCGATGGGGGCAAGGTCCTTGTCCGAGTCGAACGGCATGCTCTTGTAGAGGAACTTGTTGTTCACCAGCGGGCCCGAGGTGGACAGGCCGATGGTGTAGCCATCGGGCGCGGCCTTGGCCACCAGGTCGGTGCCGATGTTGCCGCCCGCACCGGCGCGGTTGTCGACGATGAACTGCTGGCCGAACTTCTCGGTCAGGCCCTGGGCGATGTGGCGTGCCACCAGGTCGGTGCTGCCACCGGCCGGGAAGGGCACGACGATGCGAACGGGCTTGTTGGGCCAACCACCACTCTGGGCCAGCGCGGGTGCGGTGGCAGCGAATCCGGCGGCCACGAGGGCGGCGGTGACGGTGGTCTGGAAGGTTCTGCGTAACACGGTGTCTCCTGGGGAAAAAGGGCCGGGGTGGCCCGTTCAGCTGGCTTGGCGCGCGAGCCGCAGGCGCTCGAGGATCTCGGGCATGCGGGCCACAGCGCGGTCGCGCAGGTGGTCGTAGGCACTGCCGCCGTGGGCGTCGATCGCGACCGTGGCCGGTCCCAGCGATTCGACGTCCAGCGTCAGCAGGCGGAATTGCGAGATGTATTCGTTCCAGTGCGAGCTGCGCACGCCGCGCAGCGCACGCGACAGCAGCGGGCTGCCGCCACCCAGGAAGGAGAGGTAGGCGCAGCCGCACGCGCGCAGCGCGTCCACGCTGGCCTGGTCCAGCCCGCCCTTGCCGCCCACCAGGCGCAGGCCCAGGCCGCGTATGAGGTCGGGCATCCAGGCGTTGTAGCGGGTGCTGGTGGTGGGGTTGAGGTAGAGCGGCACCGGCACGCCCTCCTGCTCGCGCACGTAGGTGCTGAGGTGGAAGAAGGCGCCGTCTTTCAGGTCCACCGGCAACGGCGGGCCACCGCGTGCGGCCTCCACCATGCGCTTGTGCGTGGGCATGCCGATGCTGACCGTGATGGCGCCGGTCAGCGTCACCATGTCGCCCACGCGCAGTTCGCGCACGCGGTCTTCGCTCAGGGGCAGGGTGAGTTCGTGCAGTCGGCTCATCGCGCGCTTTTCACTCGTAGAGCATTTCCACGCGGCCGTCGCCGTGTATGCGCGCGGCCGTGCGGCGGTTGATCCAGCAGTTGAAGCACACGGCCACCGGCACGAAGCCGTGGCTGGCCGAGTAATCCACGTTGACCGCCATCGCGCTGCTGTCGCCGCCGGTGCCCATGGCGCCAAAGCCCATCTGGTTGATGGCGTCCAGCAGGCGCTGCTCGATGCCGGCCATCAGCGGGTCGGGCTGCAGCTGGCCGTGGGGGCGCAGCACGGCTTCCTTGGCCAGGCGGGTGGCCTGGTCGAAGGTGCCGCCAATGCCCACGCCCACCACGATGGGCAGGCAGGGCTGCGAGCCGGCGCGCAGCACGACGTCGAGCACGTACTTCTCCACGTCTTCCACCGTGGGGTAGACGAAGGCTTCCACGGCCTCCCAGCGCCCGGTGCCCATGGCCTTGGGCGCGCAGACGATGTCCATGTAGTCGGCGTCGTCGATGACGTCGAAGGCGACGATGGGGATGTCCTTGCCCGCGTGACTGCGCTCGTGCGTGAGCGGGTGCGTGACCATCTTGAGGATGGGCGGGTTCATGTTCGCGGCCAGGTCGGCAAAACCTTCGGTGATGGCCTGGCGCACCGGCCCGCTGAACTGCACCCGGGTGCCGATCTTGATGCTGTAGGTGGGGATGCCGACATCGCTGCAGACCAGCTGGCCGTTGCGCGCAGCGGTGTCCGCGCTCTCCAGCATCAGCGTGAAGGTGCGGCGGGCGGTCGGGTCGGTTTCGCGTCCGCTGGCACGCGCCAGCACGGCGCGGGTGTCGTCAGGGATCTTCTTGAGCGAACGCTCGTAAAGCGAAGCGGTGACCGCCTTGATGGTGGCGCTGTCTATGGGCATGCTGTGGGCCGGTCCGTGGGTGTCTCCGGACCGGATGATGCGCCCCCATGCCCACTCTCACAAGGCGATTTTTCGAACTTTTCGCTGGCTGAAAACTACGGCAGCAGCCGCGTTTCCACCACGGTCTCGACCTGGGTCATGAGTTTGTGCACCGGGCATTTCTCGGCCACACGCAGCAGTTCGGCGCGCTGGGCCTCGCTCAGGGGGCCGCTCAGCGAGAGGTCGGCACGCAGCCGGTAGGTGCCGGCTCGCTCGCCGCTGTCGTCGCGCGTCACCTCCACCGACACGTCTTCCAGCGGCATCTGCCGCTTGTTGGCGTACCACACCACGGTGAGCGCCTTGCACGCGCCCAGGGCGGCGTCGTACAGGTCGTGCGGGCTGGGGCCACTGGCTTCGCCGCCCTCGGCCGGAGTGCCGTCGACAGGAATGTCGAGGCCGTTGACGTGCAGGGTGTGGCGCAGCGGTCCACCGGTGGCGCGGGTGATGCGAAGGCTCATGGCAATCCTTGGGGCAATGAGAAAAAGGGGACGCCCACTGTACGCAATCCTTGAGCCGACCACACGCCCGCTCAAGGTCTACCCGGTTTGAGCGTGGTCCGGTCGACAAGCGTGGTATGCAGGCCTCAAATGGGTGAGCCGGACCCGCAAATGCTTGCCAGCGCCCCCCGACGTTTCGCATACTGAACGCTGTTCAACGATTGCCTGCCGGTCCCGTGTGCACAGGGCGGGTGCCACACCGTCGCGACCGCATGCAAGTCTTGTCTGCCACACCCCCCATGACCGCCGAGGACTGGCGGCTGCAGCGCCTGATCAAGGTGCTGTACGTCGTGCTGATGTTTCTCGGCGTGTTGCTGGTGCAGTACCTGGCGCTGCAGCGCTGGCTCAACTGCCTGGGTCTGGTGGCGGCGGCGGCTGGCCTGGCAGTGGCGCTGCAGCGTGCCCGCACCGGTCGGCTAGGCGAAGCCTCCATCTGGATGTTGTGGACGCTCACCCTCCTGGTGGCGTTCATGATGTGGACCAACCGGGGCCTGCGCGATTCGGCCCTGCTCGGGTTCCCGGGTGTGCTGGTGTTTGCGGCCATGCTGAGCACCCGCCGCCAGTTTGTCTCGCTGCTGGTGTTCCAGGTGGGCATGGTGGCCCTGTTGGCGTGGTCCAACGTGAGCGGCTGGCACGTCCACCCGGTGGGGAGTGTCCAGCCTTCCATCCTGATCGACATCGCCGCCATCCTCACCGTCACCGGCTACGGCGTGTGGCTGCTCGGTGAAGACCTGCGCCAGGCCATGGAGCGCCTGCGCGAGGAGAAGGAGCGCATCGAGTTCCTGGCCCACCACGACGCACTCACCGGTCTGCCCAACCGCGTGCTGGCCCGTGACCGCATGACCAGCATCGCCGCGCTGTCGCGCCGCCGGGGCGAGCTGGCTGCCGTGCTGCATGTGGATCTGGACAACTTCAAGACCATCAACGATTCCATGGGCCACACCGCGGGCGACGAGTTCCTGCGGCTGGTGGCCGGGCGCCTGAGGCAGTGGATACGCACCAGCGACACGCTGAGCCGGCCCGGCGGTGACGAGTTCCTGCTGCTGCTGGGGGGCTTCAAGAGCCGCGATGCCGTGGCCAACTACGTGGCGCGTCTGGTGTCGCGCATGACCGAGCCTCTGAGTCTGCAGGGGCTGGACGTGCCGGCCACGCTGTCGGTGGGTGTGGCGGTGTTTCCGGACGACGGCCAGGACTTCGATGACCTGACCAAGAAGGCGGACATGGCCATGTACCGCGCCAAGGACGCAGGGCGCAACACCTTCCGCTTCTACGACCCCGAGATGAACGCCAGCGTGGTCGAGCACCTGCATCTCGCCTCTGGCATGCGACAGGCATTGGCCGAGGGGCACTTCGTGCTGTACTACCAGCCGCAGGTGCGCCTGGCCGATGGCCATGTATACGGGGGCGAGGCCCTGATCCGCTGGCGCCATCCCGAGCTGGGCCTGATACCGCCGGCGCGTTTCATTCCGGTGGCGGAGAAGAGCGGCCTGATCGTCGAGATCGGCGTCTGGGTGCTGGAAGAGGCTTGCCGGCAGGCGGTGGCCTGGCAGCGTGCGGGCTGGAGCGACTTCCGCATCTCGGTCAACCTCTCTCCGGTGCAGTTTCGCCACGGCAACCTGGACGGCGTGGTGGCCACCGCACTGGACCGCAGCGGCCTGGCGCCCCATTGTCTGGAGCTGGAGATCACCGAGTCGGTGTTCGTGGACGACTCGCCGGCCACCGCCGAGGTGCTGGCACGGCTGCGTGGCATGGGCGTGAACCTCTCCATCGACGACTTCGGCACCGGCTACTCCAACCTCGGCTACCTCAAACGCTTCGAGGTCGGCTGTCTCAAGATCGACCAGTCGTTCACGCGCAAGCTGCTGCTGGCTGACGACGACCGCGCCATCGTCTCGGCCATCATCCAGATGGCGCGCGGGCTGCGGCTGGAGTGTGTGGCCGAGGGCATAGAAGATGCCGAGACGCTGGCGCTGCTGCGCGAGATGGGCTGCGAGATGGGGCAGGGCTTCCACTGGTCGCCCCCGGTCACCCCCGAGGTCTTCTACGGGCGCTTCGCGCCCGGTGTCGGGTCAGGCGGCTGAGCGGTCCGGCGCCACGTCAGGCGGCGCGGCGCAGGCAGCGCTTGCCGGCCTGCTTGCCGGCGTACATCGCCGCGTCGGCGCGTTTCATCAGGCTCACCAGGTCGCTGCCGTCGGCCGGCGCCAGCGCGTAGCCACCGGTCATGCCGATCTGCAGCGTGTGGCCTTCCACGTTGAAAGGGGCCTCGAACGCATCGAGCAGCTTGCGACCGATTTCCTGCGCGTCTTCGTCGCTGGTCAGCCCGGTGGCCATCAGCACGAACTCGTCGCCGCCCACCCGCGCAATGAGGTCGCTGGCGCGGGTGTGGGCGCGCAGCCGTTGCGCCACCGCCGCCAGCAGGGTGTCGCCCACGTCGTGGCCATGGCGGTCGTTGATGGGTTTGAAGCCGTCGAGGTCCAGCACGTACACGCCCACGAAGCGCCCGGGGCCGCAGTGCATCAGCGCGGCCTGCAGCGAGGCATTGAGGTGGCGCCGGTTGGGCAGGCCGGTCAGCGGGTCGGTGTGGGCGAGCGAGACCATGGCGTCGCGCTCGCGGGTGGCCGTCTGCGCGCTGAGCTGAAGCGCACGCGTGCGCAGGCCCAGCACGCGCATGAACAGCAGCATGTCCAGCGTGGCGCCGAACTGGAAAGCGTGCAGGGTGAAGAAGTTGACCGGCAACACGCCGCGTATCACGCCGATGATGGTGGCCGTGGCCAGCGCGTAGATCAGCCAGGCCGCGAGGAAACAGGCCCCTATGGTGTCGCCCTGGCGCGCACGCCGCCAGGCCCCGGGCAGGCCCAGCAGCGCGGGCAGCAGGCCCAGCACGCTCATGATGGCCGTGACCGCGCGGCTGCCCACCAGGTCCATCGCGTAGACCAGCGCCAGCAGCACCGAGAGCACCGCGCCGGCGCGCATGCTCAGCTGCCAGGTGCGCCCGCTGCCGCCGCGCAGCGCGTGTTCGATGAACAGGAAGGAGCCGGTGGTGGCGGTGAGCGACATCAGGCCGGCCGCGTGGCGCTCGAACCAGAAGGCATCGGTCCAGAGGAACTGCGTGCCCAGGCCGAACTGGAACACCGAGAAGCCCAGGCTGCCGGTGATCAGCAGCGCGTACTTGAGGAACAGGGTGTCGCGCAGCGTGAGCCACTGCGCCAGGCTGTAGACCAGCAGGCACAGGGCCAGGCCGCTCAGCAGGCCTTGCAGCATCTGCTCATCGAGGGCGGCGCGCTGGTGCTCGGCCAGCGGGCTCAGTGTCAGGGGAAGCACCAGCGCGCCAGCGGTTTCCACGCGCAGCCAGATCGACGGCGACTTGACCGGGTCCAGCTCCATGGGCACCGCCAGGCTGCGCCCGCCCAGGGGCCGCTGGGCGAAGGGCTGCAGGTTGCCCAGCGTCGCCAGCTTGGCGATGGCCTCGCCCTGTTCCAGGAACACGTCCACCCGGTTGAGCGCCGGGTAGTTGATATCGAGCACCCAGACCGAGGCCGCGCCTCCCGAGACATGCACCGGCAGGTACAGCCAGACCGGGTGGGGGCGCACACCCAGCGAGGCGTGGGCCGGGTCAATGGCGGTGAAGCGCTCGAGCGCGGCGCGTGCGCCCTGCACGTCCAGCGTGCCGGTGTCGTCCACCAGCATGCGCACCGCCGGCCAGGCGTTCACCGGGGCGGGCGGGTGGGGCAGGGCCAGCTGGGCCTGGGCCACGCCCGCCAGCAGAGCGAGCGCCCACAACACGTGGCGCCACGGCAGGCTGGACAGGAACAGGGACAGACATGACCGCAACATCCCTGCCAGTATAGGAAGGTGGCCTGACAGGGCCGTGGCACGGGCTGCCACTAAGATACGCCCCCATGAATCCGACACCTGTTCGCAAAGCCGTTTTTCCCGTGGCCGGCATGGGTACACGCTTCCTGCCTGCCACCAAGGCCATGCCCAAGGAGATGCTGCCGGTCGTCGACAAGCCGCTGATCCAGTACGCGGTGGAGGAGGCCTACGCCGCCGGCATACGCGAGATGATCTTCGTGACGGGACGCCACAAGCGCGCCATCGACGACCACTTCGACATGGCCTACGAGCTCGAGCGCGAGCTGGAGGACGCGGGCAAAGATGCGCTGCTGGAGCAGGTGCGCTCGGTCAAGCCCGACGACATGGTCTGCATCGCGGTGCGCCAGCCCAAGGCCCTGGGTCTGGGGCACGCCGTGCTGTGTGCCGAGCCGCTGGTGGCGGGTGAGCCCTTCGCGGTGCTGCTCGCCGACGACCTGATGGTCGGCACCGAGCCCCAGGGCCCGGTGCTCGCGCAGATGACGCGCCAGTTCGCCCAGCTGGGCCGCTCCATCGTGGCGGTGCAGGCCGTGCCGCCGGAGCACACCCGCCGCTACGGCATCGTCGCCGGCGACATGCTCAGCGACACGCTGATGGACGTGCGCCAGATCGTCGAGAAACCCGCACCCGAGAACGCCCCGTCCAACTGGGGCGTGGCCGGCCGCTACGTGCTCACGCCAGAGGTGTTCCAGCAGATCCGCCAGCAGCCGCGTGGCGTGGGTGGCGAGATCCAGCTCACCGATGGCATTGCGGGCCTGATGGCCTCGCAAAAGGTCTACGCCTACCGCTACGCCGGCAAGCGCTACGACTGCGGCAGCAAGGAAGGCTTCCTGGAGGCCACCGTGGAGCTGGCCCTGCAGCGCGAGGACCTGGGCCCCGGCCTGCGCGCCCACCTCAAGGGCTTGTTGTCCAGCTGAGCAGCGCCTCGAAGGCCCCCCGGGCGGCGTTCGCGTTGGGGTGGTTGATGACGGCCACCAGCACCAGCCGCCGGCCGTTGGCCGCGTGCACATAACCCGCGATCGCCGCCACATCGGCCAGGCTGCCGGTTTTCAGGTGGGCCTGTCCGGTGGCCGTGCGGCTGCGCCGCAGGGTGCCGTCCATGCCGCTCACCGGCAGCGAGGCCGTGAGGTCCGGCATCAGGCCCGAGGCCCAGGCCACCTGCAGCAGACGCGCCAGCCCCTGCGCGGTGATGCGTGCGCTGCGGCTCAGGCCGGCGCCGTTGTCCACTTCCGGCAGCGGGCCTTCGGCGGCAATGCGTTCGCGCCACCACAGCGCCGTGCGCGTGCGCGCGGCATCGAAGGTGACGGGCTGGCCGGCGCCCGCGCCCAGTGCGAGGAACACGTGCTGGGCCATCACGTTGTTGCTGAACTTGTTGACGTCGCGCACCACCTCGGCCAGCGGCGGCGAGGGCAGTGCGATGCGCGCGCTTGAAGCCGCGGGCACGGTGCCCTCGCGCACCCGGCCGTCGAGCTGACCACCCAGGGATTGCCACATGCCCAGCACCGCACGTTCGGCGAAGCGCTCGGGCGCAGGGTAGGCCAGCGGCCACACGCGCTCGCCACAGGCCAGCGGGTAGCCGCCCTGCAGCTGCAGGTTCATCGGGTCGCGGAAATCGCCCTTGAGGCCGCCGCGCCAGTCGCCACAGCCGTTGCTGAGCAGCGGCACGCTGGCTGGCACGGCCACGCCGGCCAGCGGCGGCTCCACGCTCACACGCGCCACCCCGGCCGGCGCGTCGGGCGTGAAGGTCATCACCAGCGACTTGTAGTTGATCAGCAGCGCATCGGGCGTGGCGTTGTAGGGGCGCAGCGGTTCGCCGTCGAAGGCGCCGGGGTCGGTGGGCGGCAGGGCGAAGGCACTGCGGTCGAGCACGATGTCGCCGGCAATGCGGCGTATGCCCAGACCCTGCACGCGGCGCATCAGCAGCCACAGCTTTTCGGTGACCAGTTTCGGGTCGCCGTTGCCACGGATGTAGAGGTTGCCCTGCAGCACGCCGTCGGTGATGGCGCCATCGGTGTGCACCGTGGTGGTCCAGGTGTAGGCCGGTCCCAGCAGGTCCAATGCGGCAAAGGTGCTCACCAGCTTCATCACCGAGGCCGGGTTGACCGGCTGCTCGGCGCGCTGGCTCAGGTAGGTGGTGGCCGGCTGCTGGGCGTCCACCAGCAGCACCGACAGGGCGCTGGCCGGCACCCGGGCCTGGGCCAGCGCCGCCGCCACGGCGGGCGGCAGGGTTTCGGGCGGCAGCGGCGCGGGTTGGGCGCCAACGGCCGACATCAGCCAGACGGCCAGCAGTGGAACAAGGGACCGTTTCATGGCAACCATTATCCGGCCCGGATAATCGGGGTTTTGCCGCCGCACAATCCCTGGACATGACCGCCCCACGCCTGCTCGCCTTCGACACCAGCACCGACACCCTGTCGGTGGCCGTGGGCACGGGCGCGCAGGTGCTGGCCGAACACACCGCGGCCGGAGGTGCCCAGGCCTCGGTGGCACTGATCCCCGCCGTGCGTGCGCTGCTGGCCCAGGTCGGCTGGCAGCTGCACGAACTCGACGCCATCGTGTTCGGCCGTGGCCCCGGTGCCTTCACCGGCGTGCGCACCGCGTGTTCGGTGGCCCAGGGCCTGGCCTTTGCGGCGCGCGTGCCGGTGCTGCCGCTGGACACCCTGGCGGCGGTGGCCCAGGCGGGGCTGGACGCCGCACGCGCAGCCGGCGCCAGCCCCACCCACATCGGCGCGCTGCTGGATGCGCGCATGGATGAGATCTACGTGGCCGGCTACGTTGTGGACGGCGACCGCCTGCTGCCCCGGCAACCGCCCCGTCTGAGCCGCCCCGAGGCACT
>CALRLO020000057.1:0-18079 GCA_943368755.1 Synechococcus sp. UW140
AAGGAAAAATACGCCATCGCTGCCGAGCCGCTGCTGGCCGAGCGCATCGAGCAGGAAGAGGACGTCAAGGCGCTGGTCGAGATGGCGCAGAAGCTCGAAGGCATGACCCGCAACGTGGGCATGCACGCCGGGGGCGTGCTGATTGCCCCGGGCAAGCTCACCGACTTCTGCCCGCTCTACCAGCAGCCTGGCAGCGATTCGGCCGTGAGCCAGTACGACAAGGACGACGTCGAGGCCGTGGGCCTGGTCAAGTTCGACTTTCTGGGCCTGGCCACGCTGACCATCCTGGAGATTGCCAAGGAGTTCATCGTCCAGCGCCACAAGGGCCAGGAGAACTTTGCGTTCGAGAACATCCCGCTGGATGACAAGGCCACCTACCGGCTGTTCGCCGAGGGCAAGACCGAAGCGGTGTTCCAGTTTGAAAGCCGCGGCATGCAGGGCATGCTGCGCGACGCCAAACCCACGCGGCTGGAAGACCTGATCGCCCTCAACGCGCTGTACCGGCCCGGTCCCATGGACCTGATTCCCAGCTTCGTGGCGCGCAAGCACGGGCGCGAAGAGGTCGAGTACCCGCACCCGGCCGTGGCCGACATGCTCAGCGAGACCTACGGGATCATGGTCTACCAGGAGCAGGTGATGCAGACCGCGCAGATCCTGGGTGGCTACTCGCTGGGGGGGGCCGACCTGTTGCGCCGCGCCATGGGCAAGAAGAAGGCCGAAGAGATGGCCGAGCACCGCGAGAAATTCCGCGCCGGTGCCCTGGCCACGCACAACATCCCGCAGGACAAGGCCGACGAGGTCTTCGACCTGATGGAGAAGTTTGCGGGCTACGGCTTCAACAAGTCGCACGCGGCCGCCTACTCGCTGCTGGCTTACCACACCGGCTGGCTCAAGGTGCACTACACGGCCGAGTTCTTCTGCGCCAACATGACCGTGGAAATGGACAACACCGACAAGCTCAAGGTGTTGTTCGAGGACGCGCACAAGATGGGCCTCACTTTCGAGCCGCCCGACGTGAACCGGGGTCGCCACCGTTTCGAGCCCGTCAGCGACAAGGTCATCCGCTACGGCCTGGGCGCCGTCAAGGGCACGGGCCAGCAGGCCATTGAAGCCATCGTGGCGGCCCGTGAGGGCAAAGGCGAGGGCGAGTTCGGCGACCGCACGGGACCGTTCACCAGCCTGTTCGATTTCTGCGTGCGCGTGGACAAGCAACGAGTGAACAAGCGCACGGTGGAGGCGCTGATCAAGGCGGGCGCGTTCGACGCCATCGAACTCAACCGCGCGGCGCTGCTGGCCTCGCTGGAAACCGCCTTCGATTTCGCGGCCGCGCAGGTGGCCAACGCCAACCAGGGGGGCCTGTTCGACCTGATGGACGAAGGCCCGGGCGCCAGCCACGAGGAGCCGCCACTGGCCGAGGTGATGCCCTGGGGCGTGAAGGAGCGTCTCACCTTCGAGAAGACCGCCATCGGTTTCTACCTCTCCGGCCACCTGTTCGATGAGGTGGAGCGTGAGGTGCGCCGCTTTGCGCGCACCCCGCTGGCCGACGTGGTGGACATGCGCGAACCCCAGTTGCTGGCGGGCATCGTGAGCGATCTGCGCGTGATCAACAGCCAGCGCGGCAAGCTGGCGCTGTTCAAGCTCGACGACAAGACCGGCACGCTGGAAGCCTCGGCCGACGAGAACCTGATCAACGCGAACCGCGACCTGCTCAAGGACGACGAGCTCGTGATCGTGCAGGCCCAGGCCCAGCACGACCGCTTCTCAGGGGGGCTGCGGCTCAAGATCGTTCAGGTCTGGGGCCTGCCCGCTGCGCGCTGCCGCTTTGGCAAGTACCTGCGTGTGGCCGTCAACGGCCGTGCGCCCGACATCGACCGGCTGGTGCGAGAGTTCGCGCCCGTGCGGGAGATGACCGATCAGGGCGAGCTGGTGCGCGGGTTGCCGGTGCGTCTTGCGCTGGAGCGTCCAGGGGCGTGTTGCGACATCCAGCTCGACGAGCGGGCGATGTTTTTCCCGAGCGACGCGGCCCTGGCCAGCTGGACGGCGCAGGCCCACGGCCAGCGCGCGGAGATCGTGTTCGAGTGATGGCATCCCGCTCCGGTGGGCGGGATTTCCCTTCGCTCAGTCGTTCGGGCGGAACCCGATCACCAGAGAGGGCGGTACCCGCCCGTTCTCGTCGCGTGGCAGACTGCCGGTCCGCTCCACGGCCCGCAGCACCGCGTCGTCCCAGGCCCGGTTGCCGCTGCTTTGCGCCAGTTTGCTGCTGGCGATGCTGCCGTCGGGCAGCAGGCGCACTTCGACCTCGGCGCGCGGGTTGCCGCTGATGGCGTCGGTGAACACGATGTTGGGTTTGATGCGTGCCACCACGCGGCCCGCGTAACTGGCCGACGGGCCGCTGGATTGCTGGGCCGTGCCACGTGCGGTGGCGCCGCCGCTGGCGCCGGCCTGGCCCATCATGCGCTCCAGGTTCTTCTGGCGGTCCGCGGCCAGCTGGGCCTCGCGCCGTTTGTCCTCCGCAAGGCGTTTGGCGTCTTCGCGTTTTTTCTCTTCGGCCAAGGCCTTCTCGCGCTCGCGCCTGGCCTTTTCTTCGGCCAGTTTTTTCTCTTCGGCCTTTTTCTTGGCTTCTGCCTCGCGCTGGGCCTGCAGCCGCTTCTGCTCCTCGGCCTTTTTCTTGGCCTGCTGCAGCGCGATGTCGGCCTGGCTCGGCCCAGGGTCGGGCGCGGGGGCCGGGCGGGGCGGTTCTGGTGCCGGGACCGGGCGGGGCGGCTCCGGCGTGGGCGGAGGAGGCGGCGGCTCCACCGCACGCGGCGCGGCTTCCTGCGGCAGACGCGACCACAGTTCGGCCTCGACCGCCGGCGTGGCCACGTCGGACTGCCAGCGCACACCCCAGGTCAGAGCGGCCACCAGCACGCCGTGCGCCACCAGGGCCAGCGTCAGCGGGCGGCCCCAACGGGTATCGGGCGGTGGGCTGAGGTCGTGGCGGTCGGCGGTGGCGTTCATGGCGCGTGTCAGAGGCTTACCGGCTGGTCTGCACCGACAGGCCCACGCGCTCGATGCCGTTGCTGCGCAGGCGGTTCATGGCTTCCACCACGCTCTCGTACTTGACGTTGCGATCGGCGCTGATGATGACCGGTGCGGTCTTGCCATCGGCCAGGGGCTGACCCTGCAGCGCGCGCACCTGCTGCACCAGGGTGTTCAGCGTGGCCGATTGCGGGTTGGCGTTGGCGGTGCCGTCCTTCACCTCCAGCTTGCCGTCCTTGTCGATCAGCACCTGCACGAAACGCTCGGGCGTGCGATCGGCCTGGCCCACGCTGGGCAGGCTGATCTGGCTGGGCGTGATCAGCGGCGCCGTCACCATGAAGATGATCAGCAGCACCAGCATCACGTCGATGAACGGGACCATGTTGATCTCGTTCATGGTGCGGCGGCCACGACCGCGGGAAGCAACGGAGGGCATGTCAGGACTCCCGCCGGGCCGCCCCAAGGGAGGCCTGCGCCCCCACGGGGGGCAGCGAATACACGAAGTGATGAGCGTGGGGGTGTGTCATCTCAGTGTCCCGAGGCCGTCCCTGTACCGAGGTTGCGGTGCAGGATGTTGGAGAACTCCTCGATGAAGGTCTCCATGCGGTTGGCGATGCGGTCGATGTCGTGCGCAAAGCGGTTGTAGGCCACCACCGCAGGAATCGCCGCGAACAGGCCAATGGCGGTCGCCACCAGGGCTTCGGCGATGCCGGGTGCCACCGTGGCCAGCGTCACCTGGGTGAGCGCGGCCAGGCCGGTGAAGGCGTGCATGATGCCCCAGACGGTACCGAACAGGCCCACGTAGGGTGAGACCGAACCGACCGATGCCAGGAAGGACAGGTTGACCTCCATGGCGTCCAGTTCGCGCTGGTAGCTGGCGCGCATGGCGCGGCGGGCGCCGTCGAGCAGCGCACCGGGGTCGCCGATGCGGCGCTCGCGCAGCTTGAGGAATTCGCGCATGCCGCTGGCGAAGATGCGTTCCATGGGGCTGCCGTTGCGCGCGTTCTGCGTGGCGGCGGCGTAGAGGTCGTTGAGGCTGCTGCCCGACCAGAAATCGCGTTCGAAGTCTTCGGTGAGGCGCTTGACACGTTTGAGCGCGAACAGCTTGCGGAAGATGGCGGCCCAGCTCACGATGGAACCGGTGATGAGCAGCAGCACCACCGCCTGCACCACCCAACTGGCGTTGAGCATCAGGGAGACGATGGAAAAGTCGTGGTTCATGCGGGTCTCAGGGCGTCGAGAAGGGAAGGGGGGATGCGGCCAGGGCGCAGCGTTTCGGCGTCCACCCAGCCGATGCGGATATCACCCTCGCACAGCGGGGTGTTGTCCAGCCAGGCCTCCTGGAACAGTGTCAGGGAGGCGCGGCCAAGTTCCCGTACCGTGGTGCGAATGTGCAACGAATCGTCGAGCCGGGCAGGGCGCAGGTGCCGGGTGCGGGTATCGGTGACGACGAACATGCCGCCGCTGGATTCACGCAGCGCGCGCTGCTCGATGCCCAGGGCGCGAAGCCACTCGGTGCGGGCGCGCTCGAAAAACTTGAGGTAGTTGGCGTAGAACACGATGCCGCCGGCGTCGGTGTCTTCCCAGTACACCCGGACCGGCCAGATGAAGGGGGCTGCGCTCACAGCACGCGCTCCAGCCGGTGCACGGCTTCTTCCAGCTGAGCCATCGAATTGGCCGTGGAGAAGCGGATGTAGCGCTGCGGCGCGGCGTCGCCGAAGTCGCGGCCCGGCGTGGCAGCCAGGTGGGCGCGCTCCATCAGGGCAAAGGCGAAATCCCAGCTTCCGCCTTCCAGGCCCCAGCGCTGGCAGGCTTCGGTGCAGTCGGCCCAGGCGTAGAAGGCGCCATCGGGCATCACGGGTACGTTCAGCCCGAGGCGGTTGAGCGCGGGCACGAAGAAGTCGCGGCGGGCCTTGAACTCGGCCCGGCGGCGTTCGTACTCGGCCAGGCTCTCAGGCTCGAAGCAGGCCAGCGCGGCATGCTGCGCCACGGTGCTGGGGCAGATGAACAGGTTTTGCGCCAGCCGTTCCATGGGCGCCACGAGTTCGGGCGGCAGCACCAGCCAGCCCAGGCGCCAGCCGGTCATGTTGAAGTACTTGGAGAAGCTGTTGATGCTGACGACATCGTCACCCAGCTCCAGCGCGCTGTGGCCGAAGGCATCGTCGTAGCTCAGACCCAGGTAGATCTCGTCGATCAGTGTCATGCCCTGGTGCTGGCGCACCGTGTCCACGATACGGGCCAGCTCCTCGCGCGCCAGCGAGGTGCCGGTGGGGTTGGAGGGCGAGGCCAGCAGCACGCCACGTGTGTGTTCGCCCCAAGCCTCTTCCACCTGCGCGGCGGTGAGCTGGAAGCGCGCTTGCGGTCCGGCAGGCAGCAGCACCGCACGCCCGTCGGCCGCCTGCACGAACTGGCGGTTGCAGGGGTAGCTCGGGTCGGGCATGAGGATTTCGTCGCCCTGGTCAACCAGCGCCAGGCAGGCCAGTTGCAGTGCGCCCGAGGCGCCCGCCGTGACCACGATGCGCGACGGGGCTATGGTGAGGCCGAACCGCAGGGCGTACCAGTCGCTGATGCGTTCGCGCAGCGCCGGCAGGCCAAGCGCCTGGGTGTACTGGGTGCGACCGTCGCGCAGCGCGCGTTCGGCGGCTTCGCGCACCAGCGGTGGGGCGGTGAAGTCCGGCTCGCCGATGTTGAGGTAGATCATGGGCCGGTCGCTGTCAGCGACGCGGGCGGCGAGCTGGCCGGCGGCCTTGGCCACCTCCATCACATAGAACGGGGTGATGCGCTCGGCGCGGGCGGCCAGTTTCATGCGGGCTTGCGGGGGCGCCCGCCGGCCGGCTCGGAGGCCACTTCGGTGGCGCGCAGGGTCTGCGCCAGCGGGTGCAACACGCCGTTGACGTACTTGTGGCCATCGGTGCCGCCAAACGATTTGGCCAGCTCGATGCACTCGTTGACGACCACGCGCCAGGGCACGTCCAGGCAGTGGGTCAGCTCATAGGTGCCGATCCAGAGCACACCGTGCTCGATGGGCGAGAGCTCGACCAGCGGACGGTCCAGGTGGGGGGTGATGGCGGCGTCCAGCGCAGCGGCCTGTTCGACGCAGCCGTACAGCAGGGCGTCGTAGTGGGCGCTGTCGGCCTTGTGAAAGCCGCTGAGGTCGCGCGTGAAGGTGTCGATGTCGCTGGCTTCGTTGCGGCCCACCAGGTGCTGGTAGAGCGCCTGCAGAGCGAATTCGCGCGCGCGGGTGCGGGCGGACTTGTCGGTCGCCTTGCGGGGTTTTGGGGTGTCGGTGGTCATGCGATTTGATCGAGCAGCTGGGCCATTTCCACCGCCACGCGCGCGGCGTCGCGGCCTTTTTCGTCCTGACGGGCCACGGCCTGGGGCAGGTCTTCGGTGGTGAGGATGGCGTTGGCGATGGGGAGCTGGTAGTCCAGCGAGACCCGGGTCACGCCGGCGCCCGATTCATTGGCCACCAGCTCGAAGTGGTAGGTCTCGCCGCGGATGATGCAGCCGAGCGCGATCAGCGCGTCAAACTCGTTGCGCTCGGCCAGGGCCTGCAGCGCGGTCGGCACCTCCAGCGCGCCGGGCACGCTGACATGACGGATGTTTTTCTCGAGCACGCCCAGCGCCAGCAGCTCGGCGCGGCAGGCAGCCCAGAGCGCGTCGGTGATGCCCTGATTGAAGCGGGCCTGCACCACGCCAATGCGGAAATCCTGGCCGTTCAGTGGACCAGCCTTGCCTTTGTCTGCACCAAACATCTTCGTTATTCCTTCACGTCGTCTTTGCCCAGGAAGCCGGTGATCTCCAGCCCGTAGCCCACCATGCTGGGCATGCGGCGGGGGTTGCCGAGCAGCCGCATTTTCTGCACGCCACATTCGCGCAGGATCTGCGCACCCACGCCGTAGGTGCGCAGGTCCATGCGGCCGCGCTCGGGGGCCTGGGCCGAACGCGCCGTACCTTCGAACTGGGCCAGCAGCTGGTCGGCGCTCTCGCCACAGTTGAGCAGCACGGCCACGCCCTGGCCCTGGGATTCGATGTGGCGCAGGCTGGTTTCCAGTGACCACGAGTGCATGGCACGACCCACTTCCAGCGCGTCCAGCACCGACAGGGGCTCGTGCACCCGCACGTCCACGGTGGCGTCGGCCGTCCATTGGCCCTTGACCAGCGCCAGGTGCAGCGCGCCGCTGGGCTGGTCGCGAAAGGCATGGGCGGTGAATTCGCCGAAGGCGGTGTTCAGGCCGCGCTCTCCCACGCGCTGCACCAGCGATTCGGTGCGGCTGCGGTGTTCGATCAGGTCGGCAATGGTGCCGATCTTCAGGCCGTGTTCGGCGGCGAAGAGTTGCAGGTCGGGCAGCCGGGCCATGGTGCCGTCGTCCTTCATGATCTCGCAGATCACGGCGGCGGGCGTACAGCCGGCCATGGCAGCGAGGTCACAACCGGCTTCGGTGTGACCGGCGCGCATGAGCACACCGCCCTCCACCGCCTGCAGCGGAAAGATGTGGCCGGGCTGCACCAGATCGGTGGCCTTGGCGTTGGCGGCCACGGCCACCTGCACGGTGCGGGCCCGGTCGGCGGCCGAGATGCCGGTGGTCACGCCCTCGGCGGCCTCGATGGAGACGGTGAAGGCCGTGCCCATCTTGGTGCCGTTGCGCGGCACCATCGGTGGCAGGTTCAGGCGCTCGCAGCGCTCACGGGTGAGCGTGAGGCAGATCAGGCCGCGGCCGAAACGGGCCATGAAGTTGATGGCGTCGGCGCTGACGTGGTCGGCGGCGAGCACGAGATCACCCTCGTTCTCGCGGTCTTCCTCGTCCACGAGGATGACCATGCGGCCGGCGCGCAGGTCGGCAACGATGTCTTCGACCGGGGAGATGGGTACGGGGGTGGTCATGGTGTTTTCTGCAGCATGCGCTCGACGTAGCGGGCGATCAGGTCGATCTCGAGGTTGACCGCCGAGCCGGCCTTGAGGGAGCCCAGCGCGGTGTTTTCGACCGTGTGGGGGATCAGGTTGATGTGGCACTCGCAGCCGTCGGCACCATCAACCACGCGGTTGACGGTCAGGCTCACGCCGTTGACGGTGATGGAGCCCTTGTAGGCCAGGTACTTGCCCAGCGCGGCCGGCGCCCGTACGCGCAGGTCCCAGCTTTCGCCGACCTGCTCGAAACGGGTGACCGTACCAAGGCCGTCCACATGGCCGCTCACGATGTGGCCACCCAGGCGATCGTGGGCGCGCAGGGCCTTTTCAAGGTTGATGGGGCCTTCGCGGTCCAGGCCGCTGGTCTTGTCCAGCGATTCGGCCGAGATGTCGATGGTGAAGGTGGACGCGGCAGCGTCGAAGGTGGTGACGGTCATGCAGGCGCCGTTGAGCGCGATGCTGTCGCCCAGGCCTACGTCGTCAAGGTAGCCGGGCGGCGCCTCCACGGTGAGGCGTTTGCCAAACTGCAATGAGCTGCCAAGCGGCTGGACGGCGGTGATGCGCCCCACGCCAGTGATGATGCCGGTGAACATCCCCGTATTGTCGCAGGGATTCGGGTTTGCCCAGGGGGCCGGGGGACTCTGAGGTTCAGAAGCGGTCCCGGCCCGGGGGGCGGGCGCGCAGGCGCAGGTCGGGGCCCAGGCGCTCAACGTCGACGAATTCGAACTCTGGCACCGACGCCAGCGCTTCGAAAGGGCCGATCGAGGCCAGGCCTGCGCCTTCACCCAGCAGCTTGGGGGCCAGGTAGAGCAGCAGCTCGTCCACCAGACCTTCGCGCAGGAAGGAGCCGTTGAGCTTGTGACCGGCCTCGACATGCAGCTCGTTGACGCCTCGGGCGGCGAGATCGCGCAGCATGGCCGCCATGTCCACCTTGCCGCGAGGGTCCGCACAGTCCACCACGGTGGCCCCCTGCGCGGCCAGTCTGGCGCGGCGCTCGGCGGTGGCGGGCGGGGCGCTGGCGGTGTAGACCAGCACTTCGCCCGGCGGTTGCAGGATGCGGGCAGCGGGGGAAATCTCCAGCCGCGAATCGACCACCACGCGCACCGGCTGCCGGGCCGTCTCGACCAGGCGGACATCAAGGCGCGGGTCGTCTTCGACCACGGTGCCCATTCCGGTCAGGAGGGCGCCGGCCCGTTTGCGCCAGGCGTGCCCATCGGTGCGTGCGGCTTGTGAGGTGATCCACTGGCTGACGCCGTTGGGCAGGGCCGTGCGGCCATCGAGTGAGCCGGCCACCTTGAGCCGCACCCAGGGCGTGCCTCGCACCATGCGGGAGAGGAAGCCGATGTTGAGCTCGCGCGCGCCGATCGCTACCGGGTGATCCACCGGCAGCAGGTCGACCGCGATGCCGGCGGCGCGCAGGCGGGCCAGGCCTTGACCTGCCACGAGCGGGTTGGGGTCTTGGAGGGCCACCACGACACGCCCGATCCCGGCGGCCACCAGCGCGTCGCAGCATGGCGGGGTGCGGCCGTGGTGGGAACAGGGCTCCAGGGTCACATGGGCGGTGGCCCCTCGCAGGTCTGCGCCGCTGGCCTGGGCCGCCCGCAGGGCCATGACCTCGGCATGGGGGCTGCCGGCCTGCTGGGTGTGTCCGGTGGCCAGCACCGTGCCGTCGGCTGCGGTGATGACGCAGCCAACCCGCGGGTTGGGATCGGACAGGCCTATGGCCTGGTGGGCGACTTGCAGCGCCTGTTCGATGGCGGGAAGGGGGTCCGGGCGGGTCATGGGGTGGTGCCGTGCGCGGGCATTGTGCCAGAGGGGGCATCGGCCGGGTGCCAGTGGCCGGGCACGAACAGCAGGCTGCGCTGTTCCAGGCCTTGGGGGGTCTGACCGGTGCCGGGCCACTCCACCCGTACGCGCAAGGTGCTGAGGCCAGGTGTGGCGTCCGGTTCGATCCACCAGCGGCGGTGAAAGGGTGTGGCCGGCAGGGCATCCGGGCGGTCTTCACCGCCTCCCGGTGTCGGCGAGGTCTGGGTCTGCACACGCAGCGTCTCGAGCTGCGTGTGCAGGAGTGTCCGGGCGGTGGCCAGGTTGGCCGCCGCCCGGTGTTCACGCCTGGCCTCCTGCTGCCACCGTGCCGCCAGCCAGACGGCCACCACCAGCAGCGACGCCGCGACCAGTGCGTCCAGCAAGGTGGCGCCCCGTATGCGGGCCGGACTCATGGCGGATCGCTCCAGCAGCCCGGAACCCAGGTGAACCAGGCGGCTTCTGCGGCCAGGCGAAGGGTGGTTTTCTCAGCGGGCCAGACCGTCGGTGCCGTGGCTCCGCAGGTTTTCGCGATGCCGTGGACCGTCAGGTTCTGCAACGTCTGATTCCCGGAGCTGTCAGCCGGGGCCGACCACAGCAGGCCATGCAGCGTGCTGCCCTGAGGCCATCGCTGCTCGCCTTCGACGGCCAGCAGCACCGGGGCTTCGGGGCTTCCCACGGTGGTGCCGCCGGGCTGGCCCAGCAGGGTCAGCCCCCGGGGAAAATGGAACAACCGCCAGCCCTCGGCGACGGCGCTGGCGAGGGCGGTGTCGCAAGGCTCGGTCACGGGGCAGTTGATCGACCGTACCTGTGGCAGGTGGCGCCATTGTTTCAGCGGGAGCCTGAAGGCCATGGCCTCGGGCAGGCAGACGGGCTGGGGGTCGAGCGGGTAAAGCAAGGACTCGGCGCCGATCGATGCGGACAGCTGACGGTTGCCATGCGCCGCCTTCACCTGCCAGGTCTGAGGCCCGGAACTCAGCTCTGCCTGCACCGAAACCCGGATGGAGCGGGTGGCCTTGCCGCTCTGCGATGCAGAGGCCTGCGGGTCGTCGCATTGGCACACCATGGGCCCATCTGCCCGGCACCCCAAGTGGCGGGGCCTGCCGTCACGCTGCAGGTAGATGTCGCGCAACCGCCCGGTCGAACCCGCGCTGGCGTCGCAGGTGCTCATTCGTGTGGTGGCATTGAGGTGCGCCAGCGTCCACTCCATGGCCGAACGTGCCGACTCCCAGTCGGCATCCGTGGCGGCGGGCTCCAGCATGTTCCGGTGCTCGAGTTGCAGGCGGCTGTGCTGTTGCCAGGCTGCCAGAGACGCCAGCGCAATCAGTATGGCCACCACGGCAAGCGCCACGGCCCCGTGCGGTCGCGAGCATCCGGCTCTCACCTTGGGCAGCTTCCGGTTTCCAGATTCGGCAGCGCCGCAGTACCTTGGATGCGAAGGGGTGATGCGGTGGGGTGTACAGCCTGCCCCTCCAGGCGCCATTCCAGCCAGACGGTGCAACTGCCGGTCGGTCCGGTGCGATGGTGCAGGCGGGGGGAGAAGTCGGTCAGCCAGACCGTGGCCGGGTCGCTGATTTCCTGTGCACCGTTGTTCCCGATGCGCAGTGTGAGGCGCCCCTGGCTGAGCGCGAACACCAGCGCATCGTTGGGGTCATGCAGACCGTTGTTGTCACGGTCGCGGTGGAACCGGACAGACTGCGACGCGAGATCGATGGTGGCGAAAGGGTTGTGGGCACCCGTTTCGCCGGGTTTCCACGGACCGTAATGGCCGGCATGACGCATCTGGGTGGTCAGCCATCGGGACAGGTTGATCAGTTCCTGCTGCGCCCGGGCAGGGGATTCAAGTTCCCGCAGCTGCCGGGTCTGATGGGCGAACCATCCCAGCGCCGCGCAGATCACGCCAAGCCCTATGGATAGGGCGGTCAGGGTCTCGACCAGACCGATGCCGGACTGCTTGTGTCGGGTCATGTCTCAGCAACTGGGCAGGCCGGGCCACCATCCGTTCAGGGAGCAGCTGCGGGTCCGTCCCATCAGGTTGGTGATCTGTCGGATGGCCCGTCCGTCGGGCAGGCTGAAGGTGGCGCTGACGGTGGGCTGAAACGTGCCTAGTGTGGGATCTATGTGCACTTCGGCCACGGTGCCTGAGGCGGTTACGCGCAAGCCCTGGTCAGCCGGCAGAAACTCCTGGGCGATGACCCCATCGCCCACGCAGGACGGTGTCGTGCACAGGCAGTTTGGAGGGGAGGCCGTCACCATGCGGTAGCAGCTGCCTTCCGCCGTCTGGGTGAACTGCAGGCGGACCGGCATCTGTCGGGCCATGGCCACCTGCCGCGCGTGTTGCAGCCGCAGCCGGTAGCGGTCGGCCGTATCGATCAGCTTCTGACGTTCCTGCCAGCTGGAGAAGCTCCCTAGGGCCAGAATGGCCAGCAGCGCTGTGATCGCCACGGCGATCAGCAGTTCTGGCAGGGTGTGGCCGGGTGCCCGTTGGGCTGTCTTTGCTCCCATGCCGGGCATGGTAGGGCAATGTGCGGGGCGCGACTGTGAACGATGTATTCGGCCCGTTGCGCTGCTGCCTGCCGGCGGGTCAGCGTCTCACTTCGTCCACCAGCGTCTTGAACTCGTCGATGTCTTCGAAGCTGCGGTAGACGCTGGCGAAGCGGATGTAGGCGACCTTGTCGAGCTTCTTGAGCTCGCGCATCACCATCTCGCCGATGCGGTTCGAGGCGATTTCCCGCTGGCCCAGGTTGAGCAGCTTTTCCTCGATGCGCTCGATGGCGCCGTCCACCTGTTCGGTGCTCACCGGGCGTTTGCGCAGCGCCAGCGCCAGGCTGGCGCGCAGCTTGGCCGGTTCGTAGTCGATGCGCCGGCCGTCTTTCTTCACCACCGTGGGGTAGTTGACGTCGGGGCGTTCGTAAGTGGTGAAGCGCTTTTCACAAGCGCCGCACTGGCGGCGGCGGCGGATGAAGTCCCCGTCCTCGGCCACGCGGGTCTCGACCACCTGGGTCTCGGCGTGGCTGCAGAACGGGCACTTCATGGCTGGGGCGAATTAGCGGTAGACCGGGAAACGCGAGGTCAGGGCGTTGACCTTGGCGCGCACGGCCGCGATGTTGGCCTCATCGCGCGGGTTGTCCAGGACGTCGGCAATCAGGTGGGCCGTGACACGCGCTTCCTCGTCCTTGAAACCACGGGTGGTCATGGCGGGGGTGCCGATGCGCACGCCGCTGGTGACCATGGGCTTCTCGGGGTCGTTGGGGATTGCGTTCTTGTTGATGGTCATGTGGGCACTGCCCAGCACGGCCTCGGCTTCCTTGCCGGTGATGCCCTTGGCGCGCAGGTCCACCAGCATCACGTGGCTCTCGGTTCGGCCAGACACGATGCGCAGGCCCCGCTGGGTCAGGGTCTCGGCCACGATCTGGGCGTTTTTCAGCACCTGTTGCTGGTAGACCTTGAACTCAGGGGTCAACGCCTCCTTGAAGGCCACGGCCTTGGCGGCAATGACATGCATCAGCGGGCCGCCCTGCAGACCGGGGAAGATGGCGCTGTTGATGGCCTTCTCGTGTTCGGCTTTCATCAGGATGATGCCACCGCGCGGGCCACGCAGGCTCTTGTGGGTGGTGGAGGTCACCACGTCGGCGTGGGGCACCGGGTTGGGGTAGACGCCAGCGGCGATCAGGCCGGCATAGTGGGCCATGTCCACCATGAAGATGGCACCGACGTCTTTGGCCACCTTGGCAAAACGGGCGAAATCGATGCGCAGCGCGTAGGCCGAGGCGCCGGCCACGATCAGTTTGGGCTTGGACTCATGGGCCTTGCGCTCCATGGCGTCGTAGTCGATCTCTTCCTTGTCGTTCAGGCCGTAGCTGACCACGTTGAACCACTTGCCCGACATGTTCAGCGGCATGCCGTGGGTCAGGTGGCCGCCTTCGGCCAGGCTCATGCCCATGATGGTGTCGCCAGGCTTGAGGAAGGCGAGGAACACGGCCTCGTTGGCCGAGGCGCCGCAATGGGCCTGCACGTTGGCGGCGTCGGCACCGAACAGCTGCTTGACGCGGTCGATGGCCAGCTGCTCGGCCACGTCCACATGCTCGCAGCCACCGTAGTAGCGCTTGCCGGGGTAGCCTTCGGCGTATTTGTTGGTTAGCTGGGTGCCCTGGGCGGCCATCACGGCCGGCGACGCGTAGTTCTCGCTGGCAATCAGCTCGATGTGGTGTTCCTGGCGCGCGTTCTCGGCCAGGATGGCGGCAAACAGCTCGGGGTCGGTCTGTTCGATCAGGATGTTGCGGTCGTACATGGTGTGGCAGTCCGTCAAGACGTGGATCCCCGCGCGTGGTGGCGACGACAGGGGCTGCCCAGGCGAACGGCTGAACACCGGCTCACACCGGTGGTGCGCTTCCCCGTGGTGGTCCACGTCCGCACGAGCGCCCATGCCTCGGGGCAGGGCGTCGCGCCTATCGCCAGTCGCGCACGGGCGAGAGTTTAGCAGGCCACGCAGGCCTGCCCGCCCCTCAGGAGCGGGTGGCGCCCGGCGCGGCCTGCAGCGCCGCCGCTTCGGTTTCGGTGCCCGCCGCAGGGGCAGAAACCGGTACCGTCACCGGCGCAGAGGCGGCTGGCAGGCGCAGCGGGACGCTGCGCCCCAGGGCCACGCTCTGGATGCGCTGGTGCTCGTTGAGCACCTTGCTGATGTAGTCGCTGCCGTCGGTGCTGACCGCGCCCACGTACAGGCGCAGACCGCCTTCGACGGATCCGGTGCGGCGCACGTACTCGTGCAGCACCTGGGCGCCGACGCGCAGGTTGGTCACGGGGTCGAAGGCGGCGAAGCGGCCGCCAAAGTCCTCGTACTTGTCGGTGTGCACGCGGGTCATCACCTGCATCAGGCCTTGCGCACCCACTGCGCTCTGCGCGAATGGGTTGAAGCTCGACTCGACCGCCATCACGGCCAGCAGCAGGGTGGGGTCCAGCTTGGTCTTGGCACCGATGTCGAAGGCCTCGGCCACCAATGCACCCAGCGGCTCGGGCGCCACGCGGTACTTGCGGCTCAGCCACAGGGCCACCTTGGCCTGGTCGGCTGGCAGCTCGTTGGGCGCGACGGCGCTCACGCGGTCGGCCGCGGTCGGGTCGGTGGCTAGCAGCTCGGTGCCGCTCTGGCGGTTCAGCAGCCAGCCCAGCAGGCGCTGTTCGGCGCTGTCGCGAAGGTCGGCCCGCAGGCCGAGGGTGATCAGGCCCACGGCGAGCAGCATGCCCATGAGGGCCAGCCCGTTGTGGGTGATGTCAAAGAAGCCACGGGCCGTGTCGTGGGCAAAAGCCTTCAGACTCGATGTGGCCACCTGTTGCCAGGATTTCTGCGCTGTCATAGCACGCTCCTTATCTACGCACACTCCGCCTTCTGAGAAGAAGCCCCGGAGCGGGCTTTGATTGGGGGTCGCCATCGGGGCCTTCACATCCTTGTGTCAGCACCGACTTAGCCGGGTTCGGCAGCGTTTCGGGTTTACCCTTGTTGGGCAAAACCGGCGAATGCTAGGGAGTCTTTCATATCTTGTCAATTTTAAAAAGTTAATTTTTATGCCAAAAAAAGATATAAAGAAGTGACCACTTCGGCTGGCTCCCCAGCGGTTCCGGGGCCCTCCGCTGGTCGGGAACACACGGTGTTACCCAATGAAAGCGGGGTCAATAAGCCCTCTTGCTTCGATTGAAAATCGGAATTGAGTTCCCGGTGCCAGAGGCGTAAGCTAGGGGCGTCTGTCTAGCGACGGACAACCACCCGCATCACAGTCCGCCTGTTTTGCCGGTGTCCCCTCGGAGGCAATCCCTTGCCTCCAGGCCGGTGCGACATCCAACTCCACCGGTCGAAAACCGACGGCATGAGCTTTGGGCCCGCCGTCAACCCCGGTGGCCACAACCACCGGGGTTTCATTTTTTGGGGACGGCCTGCGGCAAGCCGCGCGGATCAGCGACACTTCCACGCATGAAGAAGTCTGCAGCAGCATTCCAGGGATGGTTGGGGCGGCAGGGCCGGTGGACACGCCGAGGCGTGTGGGCCCTGACGGGTTTGGTCGCGTTCTGGGTGGTGGCCTGGCTTTCGGTGCCACCCCTGCTCAAGTGGCAGCTGCAGAAGCAGGCCAGCGATGTTCTGGGGCGCTCCGTCACCGTTGAGCAGGTGAGTTTCCGGCCCTGGTCACTGGAGCTTGAGCTTGAGGGGCTGCGCATCGCCGCGCAGGACGCCGCCGAGCCTCAGTTCCAGGCCGATCGCCTCTACGTGGACGCCGAACTGCAGTCTCTGCTGCGGCTGGCGCCGGTGCTGGACGCCGTGCAGATCGATGCCCCGCGCGTGAACATCCGCCACCTGGGCGAAGGCCGTTACGACTTCGATGACGTCCTGCGGCGGCTGGCCGAGCGGCCCAAGCCCGAGAGTGACGAGCCGGCCCGCTTCGCGCTCTACAACCTCAACCTGTCAGGCGGCGCCGTCCGCTTCGACGACCAGCCGGTGGGGGCGGTCCACCATCTGGAGCAGCTGACCCTGGCGCTGCCCTTTCTCAGCAACCTGGGTTCGCAGCGCGAGGTGGTGACACAGCCCCACCTGGCGTTTGTGCTCAACGGCAGCAGCTTCGATTCGCGGGCCGAGACCACGCCTTTCGCGGAAACCCGTGCCACCGAGGCGCAACTGGTGCTCAAGGATTTCGATCTCACGCCTTACCTGGCCTACTGGCCGGCCAACCTGCCCGCCAAGCCCGTTGCCGGTCGGGTACAGGCGAACCTGAAGGTGGATTTCGAGCAGCATGGCGACCGCCCCACCGTGAAGCTGGGGGGCGAGTTCGCACTGGAGAACTTCAAGCTGCAACAAGGCGGTGCTGACCTGCTGGCGTGGGAGCGGCTGGGTGTGAAACTGGCGGATGTGCGACCGCTGGAGCGCCACATCGGCCTGGAGCGGGTGGACTGGCAGGGCCCTAACGTCTGGCTGAGCCGCACTGCCGACGGGCAGACCAACATCGAACGCCTGCTGGCCAAACTGCCGCAAGCGGCACCGGCCTCACCGAATGCCGCACCGAATGCCGCACCGAATGCCCCACCGAATGCCGCATCCACACCCGGCTGGACCGTGGCCGTGGGCGAGTTTTACCTGCAGGCGGGCCGCGTCGACTGGGACGACCAGACCCTCAGGCCGGCGTTTGTCACTGCCGTGGAGGCACTGGACCTGCGCGTGCGCGAGATCACCTGGCCCGTGAAAGCGCCCATGCCGCTGAACCTGGCGCTGCGCCACAAGATCGGCACGCTGAATGTACAGGGACAGGCCACCGACCAGCAGGCTGAGGCCGAAGTGGACCTCCAGGGCGTGGCGTTGTCCGACGCCGGGCCCTACCTGCGGGCCGTGCTCAACCAGCCGCTCAAGGGTCAGCTGGCAGTCCGGGCGCGGCTGGGCTGGCGGGCCGGGGAGGGGGCCGAAGCAGGGCCCCGCGTGCGGCTCGATGAGCTCACGCTGGCGGACGTCCAGCTGGGCAGCGGCAAGGAGCTGCCCGCCACGCTGCGTCAGCTGCGGGTGAGCGAGGCCGATGTGCAGCTCAACGCCCGCCGCATCCACCTGGGCAAGGTGCTGATCGACCGGCCCCAGGTGCAGGCCTCGCGAGACCCCCAGGGGCAGTGGATGGTGCAGCAGTGGCTGCAGAGCGCCGCGGGCCCGTCCCAGCCCCCGGCACAGAAGTCGACCGAGGCCCCCGCTGCGGCGCCCGAATGGGCGCTGGGCTGGACAACCATCGATCTCAAGGACGGAGGTTTCCGACTCGAAGACCGCCTCACCAGCCGGCCGGTGCGACTGTCCCTCAACAACCTGCAGCTGGGCGCGGGCGCCTGGCAGTCCGACGCCGCCGGGCGCACCCCGCTCTCGCTGGATGTCCGGGTGGCGGGTTCCAGCCGCTCGCGCGCCGATCCCGGGCGTCTGCAGGTGCAAGGGCAGCTCGGCTGGAAGCCCGGCACCCCCCAGCCCGATGTGACGGCCAGTGCCCGCGTCACCGCCACCGCCTTGCCGGTACATGCCGTGGAGCCCTACGTGAGCGAACGCCTGAACCTGGAGCTGCTGCGTGCCGATGCCGGCTACCGGGGGCAGGTCGAAGCGGGCTGGACAGCCGCCGGACTGCGGCTCGCCGTCAATGGCGATGCGTCGGTCGACGAGTTCCGCGCCAACACCCTCTCGCCCAGCGAGGAACTGCTGGCCTGGAAGGCGCTCAACCTGCGCGGCGTGCAACTCGCCCTCGCGCCCGACCAGCCCCTGCGGCTGCAGGTGGCCGAAACCGCGCTCAGCGACTGGTACGCCCGCATTGCCATCGACGCCACCGGACGCATCAACCTGCAGGATCTGGT
>CALRLO020000058.1:0-17906 GCA_943368755.1 Synechococcus sp. UW140
GATGATGGTGCTGCTGTCCATCGTGAGCCGCCTGCTGCACTTCCATGTGCCTGGCACCGACGCCTATGCCGGATACGCCATGGCAGGAGCCGGCTTCCTGGCCCTGGCCCACACGCTCAAGCGCAACGAACACATCCGCGTGACACTGGTCATCGGCAGGCTCAAAGGCGGCGCCCGCCGCGTCCTGGAGCTGTGGTCGCTGACGGTTGCCGTGCTGCTGGCGGGGCTGTTCGCGTTCTACTCGGCGCGCCTGTCCTGGCAGTCGCACGAATTCCACGACATCTCGACCTCCAACGACGCCACACCGCTGTGGATTCCGCAACTGCTGATGGCGGCCGGCACCCTGGTGCTGTTCATCGCGTTGCTCGACGAATGGGTCATGGAGCTGCGTGGCCGGCGCCAGCGTCCGGAAGCGGGGGGTACACACCATGAGTGACATCGGCATCACGCTGCTGCTCATCCTGGCGCTGTTCACGCTGCTGGGCACCGGGGTCTGGATCGGCCTCACGCTCACCGGTGTGGCCTGGATCGGCATGCAGCTGTTCTCGTCGCGCCCGGCAGGTGACGCCATGGCGGTGACCATCTGGGGTTCAGCCAGCAGCTGGACGCTCACGGCGCTCCCGCTGTTCATCTGGATGGGAGAAATCCTGTTCCGCACCAGACTCTCGGAGAGCATGTTTCGCGGCCTGGCGCCCTGGGTGAACGCGCTGCCGGGGCGGCTGCTGCACACCAACATCCTGGGCAGCACCATCTTTGCGGCGGTGTCGGGCTCGTCGGCAGCCACCTGCGCCACCATCGGCAAGATGACCGTGCCCGAACTCACCCGCCGGGGCTACCCGGCCGAAAAGGTGGTCGGTTCGCTGGGTGGTGCGTCCACACTGGGCCTGCTGATTCCGCCGTCCATCATCATGATCGTGTACGGTGTGGCTGCCGAGGTGTCCATCGCCAAGCTGTTCGTGGCGGGTGTGTTGCCGGGCCTGATGCTGGCCGGACTGTTCAGCGGCTACCTGATGGTGTGGGCACTGCTCAACCCCGACAAGGTGCCCAAGGCCGATGCGGGCATGACCTTCGGGCAGAAGCTGCGCGAATCGCGCCACCTGTTTCCGGTGGTGGCACTGATCGGTGGCGTCATCGGCTCCATCTACAGCGGCATTGCCACCGCCACCGAAGCCGCAGCCGTGGGGGTCGTCGGCTCATTCATCCTTTCGGCTGCCCAGAAATCGCTGAACTGGCACAGCTTTCGCGAAGCGCTGATGGGCGCCACGCGCCTGTACTGCATGATCGCGCTGATCCTCTCGGGGGCGGCCTTCCTCACACTGGCCATGGGTTACATCGGCCTGCCCCGTCATCTGGCGGAGTTCGTAGGCAGCCTGCAGCTGTCGCCCGGCGTGCTGCTCGTGGCACTGGCGCTCTTCTACATCCTGCTCGGCTGTTTCCTGGACGGCATCTCCATGATCGTGCTGACCATGGGCGTGATACTGCCCACGGTCTCCGGCGCGGGCATCGACCTGATCTGGTTCGGCATCTTCGTGGTCATCGTGGTCGAAATGGCACAGATCACGCCTCCGGTTGGCTTCAACCTGTTCGTGCTGCAAGGCATGACCAAACGGGAGATCACCTGGATTGCCAAGGTCTGCGTGCCCTACTTCCTGTTGATGGTGCTGGCCCTGCTGCTGCTGTGGTGGTTCCCCGGCATCGCGAGCTGGATGCCCTCGCGCATGTGAATCCTGATAGACGCCACGCTAAGATCAAGGCCCCGCCGCGAACCGGCGGGGCTTTTTTTCGCGCCGTAGGAATGTTGTGTTCAAGAATCTGATGATCTACCGCCTGCCCCAAGGGTGGGCCCCCTCGCTGGAGACCATGGAAGCCGGGCTGGATGCCGCCCGCTTCGTGCCTTGCGGTGCCTCTCAGGAACTGGCCATGGGCTGGGTGCCGCCGCGTGGCGACGCTCACGGCCCCCTGGTGGAATCGGTGGCCGGCCAGCGCATCCTGCAGTTCCGGCTGGAGACGAAGGTGGTGCCCTCCACCGTGGTGCGCCGCAAGGCCGACGAGGCAGCCGCTCACATCGAAGCCACCACCGGCCGCAAACCCGGCCGCAAGGAACTGCGCGACTTGCGCGATGACGCCAAGCGCTCACTGCTGCCGCAGGCCTTCAGCAAGGTGGCCAACGTGTGGGTATGGCTCGACCTGGAACAGGGCCTGATGAGCCTGGACGCCGGCAGCCAGTCGCGCGCCGACGCGGTGATCACCGCACTGGTCAACGCCATGTCCGACTGCGCACCGCGCCTGCTCAACACCCAGATGACCCCTCAGGCGGCGATGTCGGCCTGGCTCACGGCCGGTGAGGCCGATGGCCAGTTCCAGATCGAACGCGACTGCGAGCTCAAGGCCAGCAGCGAAGACCGCGCGGTGGTCAGGTACACCCGCCACACGCTGGACACCGACGAGGTGAAACAGCACATCGCCCACGGCAAACTGCCCGTCAAGCTGGCGATGAACTGGCAGGGCCGGGTCGGCTTCGTGCTGAGCGAGAGCATGGCCCTCAAGCGCATCGCCTTCATGGACACGGTGTTCGAAGGCACTTCCAAGGAAAAGGAAGACGGCTTCGATGCCGATGTGGCGATCGCCACCGGCGAACTGGGCCAGATGCTGCCAGAGCTGGTGGAAGTGCTGGGGGGCGAGCTGCTGTGACCACCGCCCTGGCCATCTGCCTGGGCGCCTGTGCCGGTGCACTGGCGCGCTGGCAGCTGGGCCTGTGGCTCAACACCGGCGGCCTGCTGCCCTGGGGCACGCTGGCAGCCAACTGGGTGGGCGCCTACGCCATCGGTGTGCTGCTGGTGTTCTTCCAGCAACACCCGGGGCTCGATGACGCCTGGCGCCTGGGCCTGATCACCGGCCTGCTGGGCGCGCTCACCACGTTCTCCACGTTCTCGGCCGAAGCCGTTTCCCTGCTGCAGCAGGGCCGGGTGCTGCTGGCGCTGGGCCACTCGGGCCTGCACCTGGCGGGTTCGCTGCTGCTGACCTGGGCTGGCATCGCCAGCGCCCGGTTCTGGTGGAACGCCTGAACGTTCAGATCTCGACGCGCCAACCCGTTCGCGTGCGCAGCGCATCCAGGTCCTCAGGGGTGTCCATGTCGAAGCTGCCACGGTCGTGCGAGACCGGCAGTCGCCGCAAGGCCTGCGGCTGCGCCTGAACATAGGCGCGGATGTCGGCGGCCGGCCCGAGCGCCAGCACCGCCTGGGCCACCTCACGCGTGAGCACCACCGGATGGGCCGGCTCGCCCTGGTGCACAGGACGCGCCAGCGCAGCGCCCCCATCCAGCGCAGCGACCACCCCACGTACATCGTCAGCCGTCAGCAGCGGCAGGTCGCAGGGCAGCAGCACGGCGGCATCCCACGCGGGCGTTTCGCGGGCGAGCAGGGCCTGCAGCGCACAGCGCACCGAACCTGGCTGGCCGGCGGCATGATCCGGGTGGTGCACCAAGCGCCAGCCTGGCGGCGCGGTCAGCGCCGGCACAAAGGCGCCCGTGACCACCACGCCCTGCCCCACACCCGACTCGCGCAGCAAACGCCACAGGCGCGCCAGCTGCGGCTGCCCTTCGATGCGGATCATCGCCTTGCACACGCCCCCCAGCCGACGACCCTCGCCTGCGGCGAGCACGGCGGCAGCGAGGCGTGGGGGTGAAGTCGCAGCGGGCATGTGGGGCATTCTCACGCAGATTGCGCGCCCCGCCGGGCGCGGCCACAATGGCCGCTGCCATGAACACAGCCCCCCACGACCACCGCCTGCAGGTGATAGAGGCCGCCCGCCACCGCGTGCTGGCCAACGGACTGGACAACGCGGGCGTCGCGCCGTGGATCGAACGGTCGTGGCAGCGCTGCCTGGCTTCCGGCCGCCGCCCCACCGAACCGGTGGTGTTCGATGCCGTGAGTGCCGCCATGCTGCGCCGGGTGCTGGACGCCAACCAGGCCCTGGTGGCTGCGGCCGACCCGGTGCTGGACCGCCTGGCCCACGCCATGGCCGAAACCCGCTATTTCGCCATCCTGACCGACGCGCAGGGCGTGGCCATCCGCGTCAGCGGCCCGATCGATGCCCAGGACCGCCGGGCCACCGCCATCGCACGGGTGGGTGTGGACCTGTCGGAAAGCTCCGTGGGTACCACCGCCATCGGGGCAGCGCTGGCCGAACAGCAACCCGTGTGGCTGCACCGGGGCGAACACTTCTTTGACGGCAACGGCAGCTACAGCTGCGCCGGCGCACCGCTTTGGGGGCCGGACGGCCGCTGCGTGGGCATGCTGGACCTGACCGGCATCGACGTGCCCGAGCGCCCGGCGCTCAAGCAGCTGGTCACCCTCTCGGCACGCAGCATAGAAAACGCCCTGGTGCTGGCACAGCCTCACCGCCTGCTGCTGCGGCTGAACTGGCCCGGCCATTCGCTGGACACCGAGGCCGACGGCCTGCTGTGCCTGGACGGCGACGGCCGTGTGATGGCCGCCAACCGCACCGCTGGCGACATGCTGGGCCTGGGTGCCGACCGCGCCCAGCAGCACGCCGCCGACCTGTTTGCCACGCCCTGGGAGACCCTGTTCGACGCCGCCCGGGCCCAGCGCGCCGCGCTGTCGCTGCCCCTGTGGTCGGGGTTGCGGCTGCAGGTGCTGGCGCGGCTGGCAGGCATGCCTGTGACACCCCAGAAGCCCGTGCATGCGGCCCAGCCCGGTGTGCCACTGCGTGAGCTGGAAACCGAACTGATACACCAGGCCGTGCGCGACGCCCACGGCAACGTGCAGGAAGCGGCCCGGGCGCTGGGCATCAGCCGCGCCACGGTCTACCGCAAGCTCGGCCGCAAACGCTGAATCAGAGCCGCGCCGCGATTTCGGACACGAGCTGGCGCGCCAGCGTGAGCTTGTCGGCCCGGGGCAGTTCACGGGCGCCCTGGGCGTCCACCAGCAGCAGTGCGTTGTCGTCCTGGCCGAAAGTGGCCGGGCCGATGTTGCCCACCAGCAGCGGCACCCCCTTGCGCTCGCGCTTGGCCTGGGCGTGGGTCAGCAGGTCGTGGCTCTCGGCCGCAAAACCCACGCAGTAGAGCTCACCGGTGCGTGCACGCGGACCCTGGGCCAGCGTGGCCAGGATGTCCGGGTTTTCCACGAACGTGAGCGCGGGCACCGCCCCACTGCCATCCTTCTTGATCTTCTGTTCGGCCGCCGTGGCAGGCCGCCAGTCGGCCACGGCGGCGGTGGCGATGAAAACATCGGCCTGCGGCTCGGCGGCTTGCACGGCAGCGAGCATGTCCAGCGCCGAGCGCACATCCAGGCGGCGTACGCCACGCGGCGTGGGCAGGCTCACCGGGCCAGCCACCAGCGTCACCTGGGCACCGGCTTCGGCGGCGGCACGGGCCACCGCGAAACCCATCTTGCCGCTGGAGCGGTTGGTGATGCCACGCACCGGGTCGATGGCCTCGTAGGTGGGGCCGGCCGTGACCAGTACCCGTTTGCCCGCCAGCACCTTGGGCTGGAAGAACGCGATCAGCTCGGCCACCAGCTCGTCGGGTTCCAGCATGCGCCCGTCGCCGGTTTCGCCGCAGGCCTGATCGCCCTGGCCCACGGCCAGCACGGTGGCGCCATCGGCGCGCACCTGGGCCAGGTTGCGCTGGGTGGCCGGGTGGGCCCACATCTCGCGGTTCATGGCCGGGGCCAGCAGCAGCGGCACCCGGGCCGCCGGGCGGGCCAGGCACAGCAGGCCCAGCAGGTCGTCGGCCCGGCCCTGGGCGAGGCGGGCGGTGAAATCCGCGCTGGCCGGCGCCACCAGAATGGCGTCGGCCTCGCGGCTCAGGTTGATGTGGGGCATGGCGTTGGGTTCGCGCGCATCCCACTGCCGGGTGTAGACGGGGCGGCCCGAGAGCGCCTGCATCGTGCCGGCACTGATGAAAGTTTCAGCACCTGCGGTCATGACCACCTGCACCGTGGCCCCCTGCTGCTGCAGCTGGCGGCACAGCTCGGCCGACTTGTAGCAGGCGATACCGCCCGTGAGACCCAAAACGATGTGTTTGCCGGCGAGCTCGTTCATGGGCGGCAATGTAACACCCGGTCCGGACCAGGGCTTGGCCCGGGCGGCAAGGGGGGTCGCGAGCGGGGCTTTTATAATCGGCCTTTCCACCTGCGCGAGCGCCCTGCTCGCCCGAGTCATGACCAAATTCGTGTTCGTCACCGGCGGTGTGGTGTCTTCCCTGGGCAAGGGAATCGCCTCCGCCTCGCTGGCCGCGCTCCTGGAGTCGCGCGGCCTCAAAGTCACCCTGATCAAGCTGGACCCCTACCTCAACGTCGATCCGGGGACCATGTCGCCCTTTCAGCACGGCGAGGTGTTCGTCACCGACGACGGCGCCGAGACCGACCTGGACCTGGGGCACTACGAGCGCTTCATCAACACCCGGATGAAGAAGGCCAACAACTTCACCACGGGCCAGATCTACAAGAGCGTGCTCGAGAAGGAGCGCCGCGGCGACTACCTGGGCAAGACGGTACAGGTCATTCCGCACGTCACCAACGAGATCCAGGATTTCGTCAAGCGCGGCGCCGGCTACGAGACGCCCGACGCGGTGGACGTGGCCATCGTCGAGATCGGCGGCACCGTGGGCGACATCGAATCGCTGCCCTTCCTGGAAGCCGTTCGCCAGCTCAGCCTGCGCCTGGGGCCCAACAACACGGCCTTCGTGCACCTGACCTACGTGCCCTGGATCGCCGCCGCCGGCGAGCTCAAGACCAAACCCACCCAGCACACGGTGCAGAAACTGCGCGAGATCGGCATCCAGCCCGATGCGTTGCTGTGCCGCGCCGACCGCGCCATCCCCGACGACGAACGCGAGAAGATCAGCCTGTTCACCAACGTGGCGCAATGGGGCGTGATCTCCATGCCCGACGTGGACACCATCTACAAGGTGCCGCGCGTGCTGCATGAGCAGGGCCTGGACGGGCTGATCTGCGACAAGCTGCGCATCAACACCCCGCCGGCCAACCTCAAGCGCTGGGACGCGCTGGTGCACGAGGTGCTGCATCCGCAGGGTCAGGTCGAGATCGCCATGGTGGGCAAGTACGTCGACCTGTCGGACAGCTACAAGTCGCTCAACGAAGCGCTGCGTCACGCCGGCATGAAAAACCACGTGCGCGCCCACATCACCTACGTCGACTCCGAGACGCTGAACCCCGGCAACGTGGCCGCCGAGCTGTCGCGGTTTGACGCCATCCTCGTGCCCGGCGGCTTCGGCAAACGCGGCATCGAGGGCAAGATCTGCGCCGCCCGCTACGCCCGTGAGCACAAGGTGCCCTACCTCGGCATCTGCCTGGGCATGCAGGTTGCCACCATCGAGTTCGCGCGCCATGTGGCCGGCCTGAAAGACGCCAACTCCACCGAGTTCGAACCCGATGCGCCGCACCCCGTCATCGCCCTCATCACCGAGTGGAAAGACGCCGACGGCAGCATCAAGACCCGCGATGAGAACTCCGACCTGGGCGACACCATGCGCCTGGGCGCGCAGAGCTCCGACGTGCAAAAAGGCACGCTGGCCCACCAGATCTACGGCGACGTGGTGACCGAGCGCCACCGCCACCGCTACGAGGCCAACGTCAACTACCTGGACCAGCTGCGACAGGCCGGCCTGGTCATCTCGGCGCTGACGCAACGCGAGCAGCTCACCGAAATCGTCGAGCTGCCACAAAGCCAGCACCCCTGGTTCATGGGCGTGCAGTTTCACCCCGAGTTCAAGTCCACCCCCTGGGACGGACACCCGCTGTTCAACGCCTTCGTGAAGGCGGCGCTGGACCAGCAGAAGAAAGGTCACTGACATGAAACTCTGCGGATTCGACGTCGGGCTGGACAGGCCCTTCTTCCTGATCGCCGGCCCCTGTGTGGTCGAGTCCGAGCAGTTGCAGATGGACACCGCCGGCACGCTCAAGGAAATCACCGCGTCGCTGGGCATTCCGTTCATTTTCAAGAGCAGCTACGACAAGGCCAACCGCTCCAGCGGCAGCACCTTCCGCGGCCCCGGCATGAGCAAGGGCCTGGACATCCTGGCCAAGGTGAAGAAGGAGCTGAACCTGCCCATCATCACGGACGTGCACACCGAGGCCGAGGTGCCCGAGGTGGCGAAGGTGGTGGATGTGCTGCAGACCCCCGCCTTCCTGTGCCGCCAGACCGATTTCATCCGCGCCGTGGCGCAATCGGGCAAGCCGGTGAACATCAAGAAGGGCCAGTTCCTCGCGCCCGGCGACATGAAGAACGTGATCCAGAAGGCCCGCGACGCCGCGCGCGAGAAGGGTCTGCCCGAAGACAGCTTCATGGCCTGCGAACGCGGTGCCAGCTTTGGCTACAACAACCTCGTCTCCGACATGCGCAGCCTCGCCATCATGCGCGAGACCGGCGCGCCGGTGGTGTTCGACGCCACCCACAGCGTGCAGCTGCCGGGTGGACAGGGCACCAGCAGCGGTGGCCAGCGCGAAATGGTGCCGGTGCTGTCGCGTGCAGCGGTGGCCGTGGGTGTGGCCGGCCTCTTCATGGAGACCCACCCCGACCCGGCAAAGGCACTGTCCGACGGCCCCAACGCGGTGCCGCTCAAGCACATGCGCGCGCTGCTGGAAACCCTGGTCGAGCTTGACCGCATCACCAAGAAAAACGGTTTCCTCGAGAACCACTTCGGAGCCTGAACCCCATGCCCAGCGGTTACGTCATCGCCTCGGTCACCGTGACCAACCCCGAGCAGTACGAGGAATACAAGAAATGGTCCACCGCCGCCATGCAGGCGCATGGCGCCGAGGTGTGCGTGCGCGGCGGCCAGGTGGCCGTGCTGGAAGGCGACTGGAACCCCGGGCGCACCGTGATCCTGAAGTTCCCTTCGTTCGAGGCTGCCAAGGCCTTCTACGACACCCCCGAGTACCTCAAGGCGCGCGAAGCGCGTGCCGGCGCAGCCATCATGCGCATGGTCGCAGTCGAAGGACTGTGAGTTTTCTAGTTTCAACAAAATTCAACCAAAGGCGAGAAGAATGAGTGCAATCGTTGACATCGTTGGCCGTGAAGTGCTGGACAGCCGCGGCAACCCCACCGTCGAGTGCGACGTGCTGCTGGAATCCGGCGTGATGGGCCGTGCAGCCGTGCCGTCGGGCGCCTCCACCGGCTCGCGCGAGGCCATCGAGCTGCGCGACGGTGACAAGAGCCGCTACCTCGGCAAGGGCGTGCTCAAGGCGGTGGAGCACATCAACACCGAGATCAGCGAAGCCGTGCTGGGCCTGGACGCCTCCGAGCAGGCCTTTCTGGACCGCACCCTGATCGACCTCGATGGCACCGAGAACAAGAGCCGCCTGGGCGCCAACGCCATGCTGGCCGTCTCCATGGCCGTGGCCCGCGCCGCCGCCGAGGAAGCCGGCCTGCCGCTCTACCGCTACTTCGGTGGCAGCGCCAGCATGCAGATGCCGGTGCCCATGATGAACGTGATCAACGGCGGCGCACACGCCAACAACAACCTGGACCTGCAGGAGTTCATGATCATCCCCGTGGGCGCGCCCAGCTTCCGCGAGGCGGTGCGCTACGGCGCCGAGGTGTTCCATGCACTCAAGAAGATCATCCACGACAAGGGCATGAGCATCGCCGTGGGCGACGAGGGCGGCTTCGCCCCGAACGTGGCCAGCCACGAGGCCGCCATCCAGATGATCCTGGAGGCCATCAGCGCCGCCGGCTATGTGGCGGGCGAGCAGATCGCCATCGGCCTGGACTGTGCCGCCAGCGAGTTCTACAAGGACGGCAAGTACCACCTCGAGGGCGAAGGCCTGGTGCTCTCCGCCGAGGAGTGGACCAACGTGCTGGCCACCTGGGTGGACAAGTACCCCATCATCAGCATCGAGGACGGCATGCACGAGGGCGACTGGGACGGCTGGAAGCTGCTGACCGAGCGCCTGGGCAAGAAAGTGCAGCTGGTGGGTGACGACCTGTTCGTCACCAACACCAAGATCCTCAAGGAAGGCATCCAGAAGGACATCGCCAACTCCATCCTGATCAAGATCAACCAGATCGGGACGCTGACCGAGACCTTCGCCGCCATCGAGATGGCCAAACGCGCGGGCTACACCGCCGTCATCAGCCACCGCTCGGGCGAGACCGAGGACAGCACCATCGCCGACATTGCCGTTGGCACCAACGCGCTGCAGATCAAGACCGGCTCCATGAGCCGCAGCGACCGCATGGCCAAGTACAACCAGCTGCTGCGCATCGAGGAAGACCTGGGCGATATCGCAAGCTACCCCGGTCGCGACGCTTTCTATAACTTGCGCTGATTTGTGGGCAAGCGCCTCGTCCCGCTGATCCTGCTGGCGCTGCTCGTGGTCATCCACGTGCAGCTCTGGACGGGACGCGGCAGCGTGCCCCAGGTGAACGCGCTGCGCCAGCAGCTGGCGCAGCAGGAAGCGGCCAACCGCGAGGCGCTGCGCCGCAACGAGCAGCTGGCCAGCGAGGTGCGCGACCTGCAGGAGGGCCAGGGCATGGTCGAGGAGTTGGCCCGCCAGGACCTCGGCATGGTCAAGCCCAACGAGATCTTCGTGCAGATTGCCCAACCCGGTACGGGCACACCGGCCACGCCTCCACGCCGGTGAAAGCGGCCACGGTCGCCCTGCTGGGCCACCCGCTGCGGGCACAGGCCCTGCGCCAGCAGCTGCAGCACCTGCCGCTGCACTGGGTGGAGCAGCCCACCCCCACATCCCTCAACCTGCTGCTGGATCCGGACGACGGTGCGTGGCGCCAGCGTTTGATTTCGGCGGCGCTGCCGTTTCAGGTCGCACGCGATGACACCCAGGTGCTGCGCGCCGTGGGCGCCGCACTGGGCGTGGAACTGGTGGACACCGACGCGGTGCTGCTGAGCGGCCGTGGGCGCTGGAGCTGCGAATCGTGCTCGGACCCCGAGTGCGAACACCGCCTGTTCAGTGCCCTGCTGGCACAACGCCGGGGCGCCGGCGGCTAGGGCCTCACTGCATGCGCGGGCTGGCCGGCGGCAGGTGTTCCTGCGGCAGGAACACCCGCGCCGCGTCCACGGCGTCGTAGCGGTACTGCGCGCCACAGAAGTCGCAGCCCACTTCCACCTGCTCGCGCTCGGCGAGTATGGATTCGACCTCGTCCCGGCCCAGCGAACGCAACATGCCCGAGACCCGCTCACGCGAGCAGGTACAGGCAAAACGCGGCCCGTTCTGGCCTTCGTTGGGCGAAAAACGCAGCAGCTTCTCTTCCCAGAACAGGCGGTGCAGGATGGTGTCGGCGTCCAGGCTCAGCAGCTCCTCGCGCTTGAGGCTCTTGGCCAGGATGGCGATGCGGTTGTAGTCCTCGTTGCGGCCGATCTGGTCTTCATCGGCCTGCGACACGCCCGAGCCGGCCAGGTTGGCCTCGCCCTGCAGCGGCAGGCGCTGGATCAGCAGGCCGGCGGCGATGTTCTCGTCGGCCGCCAGCACCAGGGTGGTGTCGAGCTGCTCGCTCTGCAGCATGTAGTGCTCCAGCACCTCGTTGAGGTGCTCCAGCTTCTCACCCTTGTCGCCATACAGCGGCACCACGCCCTGGTAGGGCTGCACGCCAGGCAGGCGCTCCGCCGGATCCAGCGTGATGGCGCAGCGACCCTGGTTGTTCACGTTGACCATGTGCGACAGCGGTGCGTCCGCGGCGATCTCGCCCATCACCTTGGCGGTGGCGCGCAGGCGCAAGTCGGACTGCACCTCGGCCACGGCCAGTTTCAGCGGCCCGTCGCCGTGCACCTGCAGGATCAGCGTGCCGTTGAACTTGATGTTGCCCTGCATCAGCACCGCCGCCGCCGTCATCTCGCCCAGCAGCTCGGTCACGGCTGCGGGGTACACGCCGGTCTCGCGGCGGCGCACCAGGATGTCGCGCCAGGCGTCGGTCAGGCGGACCAGCATGCCGCGCACCGGCAGGCCGTCGAAGAGGAATTTGTGGAGTTCGGACACGGGAGGCTCGATTCAGGACGAAACGTGAGAGATGGCGATCAACCGAGCTTTTTCAAGCCCGCGCGGTAACGGCGCGCGTTCTCCACGTAGTGAGCGGCGCTGCGCCGCAGGCCCTCGATCTGCTCGGGCGTGAGCTGGCGCACGACCTTGGCGGGGCTGCCGATGATCATGGAGCCATCGGGAAACTCCTTGCCCTCGGTCACCAGGGCGCCGGCGCCCACCAGGCAGTTCTTGCCGATCTTCGCGCCGTTGAGCACCACCGCGCCTATGCCGATCAGCGATTCGTCGCCGATGGTGCAGCCGTGCAGCATCACCTGGTGCCCCACCGTCACGCGCTCGCCCACCACCAGCGGGAAGCCGTAATCGGCGTGCAGCACCGAGGCGTCCTGCACGTTGGAGCCCGCGCCCACGGTGATGCGGTCGGAATCGCCCCGCAGCACGGCACCGAACCAGACACTGGCGCCCTCACCCAGGGTCACCTGGCCCATCACCTGCGCGCTGTCGGCCACCCAGGCCGATGCGGGTATCTGCGGAGCCATGCCATCGAGTTCGTACAGCGCCATGCCGGGGATCCTTGTAGTGGGTGGAAAACTAGAATTGTAGGGATGGAAATCCGAGAGCGGGCGCTGGCCGCCCTGTGCCTGGACGACCCCGCCACCAAGGCGGCGGCCGTGGCCACGCTGTGGGCCGAACACGACAACCTGCCGCTGGACACCCGGGCTGAGCTGACACCCTCGGCGCCCCTGCCCGGCCGGCCCGGCCGTCCCCGCCTGATACCGGCCATCGAGGTGCCCCAGCGTTCGCCCTTCACGCCCGTGGGTCTGGCCGGGTTGCTGCACGCCATCGCCCACATCGAGTTCAACGCCATCAACCTTGCGCTGGATGCCGTGTGGCGCTACCCGGGCATGCCCGAGGCCTACTACCGCGACTGGCTGCGCGTGGCCTACGAGGAATCCCTCCACTACGGGCTGCTGGCCGAGCACCTGCAGAGCCTGGGCCACGCCTACGGCGATTTCGACGCCCACGACGGCCTGTGGAACATGTGCGTGCGGACACAGGACGACATCACCGCCCGCATGGCACTGGTGCCACGCACGCTGGAGGCGCGGGGGCTGGATGCCACACCGCTGATACAGGCCAAGCTGCGGCGAGTGGACACACCCCCTGCCCGACGCGCCGTCGACATCCTGGATGTCATCCTGCGCGACGAGATCGGCCACGTGGCGGTAGGCAACCGCTGGTACGCCTGGCTGTGCGAGCGCCAGGGGCTCGAGCCAGTGGCGCACTACCGCGTGCTGGTGCGCCGCCACGAAGCGCCCCGGCTGCGGCCACCCTTCAACGAGACGGCGCGGCGTGCGGCGGGCTTTTCCTCCGAAGAGCTGGAGGAGCTGCAGGGCGTGACCAACGATAATCGGCAATGACTTCCACGCCCTGCGCCTCGACCGATTTCGGCAGCCTGCCGCTGCCACCCGCCATGCAGGACAACCTGCGCCAGCTGGGCTACCTGCAGATGACGCCCATACAGGCCGCCAGCCTGCCGGCTGCCCTGCTGGGCAAGGACCTGATCGCCCAGGCCCAGACCGGTAGCGGCAAGACCGCCGCCTTCGCCCTGCCCCTGCTCGCCAACCTGAACCCGCGCCGCTTCGCGGTGCAGGCGCTGGTGCTGTGCCCAACCCGCGAACTGGCCGACCAGGTCAGCGCCGAGGTGCGCCGTCTGGCGCGGGCCGAAGACAACATCAAGCTGGTGACCCTGTGTGGCGGTGTGCCGCTGCGAGGGCAGACCGCCTCGCTGGAGCACGGCGCCCACATCGTGGTGGGCACGCCCGGGCGCGTGATGGACCACCTCGAGCGTGGCAGCCTGCAGCTGGACGCCTTGAACACCCTGGTGCTCGACGAAGCCGACCGCATGCTGGACATGGGCTTCTTCGACGACATCGCCACGGTCGCCCGCCAGTGCCCGCCGTCCCGCCAGACGCTGCTGTTCTCGGCCACCTACCCCGAAGGCATCGCCCAGCTCAGCGCCCGCTTCATGCGCGAGCCCCTGAACATCCAGGTAGCCAGCCAGCACGCGCCCGAACGCATCGAGCAGCGCTGGTACGAGGTGACAGACCGCCAGCGCCTGCACGCGGTGAGCCAGCTGCTGATGCACTTTCGCCCCGCCAGCACGCTGGCCTTTTGCAACACCAAGGCCCAGTGCCGCGACCTGGTGGCCGTGCTGCAGGCCCAGGGCTTCAGCGCGCTGGCGCTCTACGGTGAGCTCGAACAGCGCGAGCGCGACCAGGTGCTGGTGCGTTTTGCCAACCGCAGCTGCTCTGTGCTGGTGGCCACCGACGTGGCCGCGCGCGGCCTGGACATCGCCAGTCTCGCCGCCGTCATCAACGTGGAGGTGACGCCCGATGCCGAGGTGCACGTGCACCGCATCGGCCGCACCGGGCGAGCGGGCGAGAGTGGCCTGGCGCTCAACCTCGCCAGCCTGGATGAGATGGGTGCGGTCGGCCGCATCGAGCAGCTGCAGGGCCGGGCCTGCGACTGGCATCCGCTGGACGAACTGACCCCCACGGGCAACGGACCGTTGGTGCCACCCATGACCACGCTGCACATCCAGGGTGGGCGCAAGGAAAAGATCCGCCCCGGCGACGTGCTGGGCGCACTCACCGCCGATCTCGGCTACACCCGCGAGCAGGTGGGCAAGATCAACGTCAACGAGTGGTCCACCTACGTGGCGGTGGAGCGCTCGATTGCCGAGCAGGCGGCAGCCCGGCTGAACGCCGGACGCATCAAGGGCAAGAGTGTGAAGGTGCGGGTGCTGGAATAGACACCCGGCCCAGCCCAGACGGGCCTGCGCCTGTCACCCCCGGGGATGGTGCTGCGCGTGCAGCTGCTTGAGCCGCTCGCGTGCCACGTGGGTGTAGATGGTGGTGGTGGAAATGTCGGCGTGGCCCAGCAGCATCTGCACTGCGCGCAGGTCGGCGCCGTGGTTGAGCAGGTGGGTGGCAAAGGCGTGGCGCAGCGTGTGGGGCGAGAGCGGGCTTCTGATGCCGGCGGCCAGCGCGTGTTTCTTGACCAGGGTCCAGAACATCACGCGGCTCATGCCAGCCCCTCGCGCGGTGACAAACAGGTCGTGGGTCTGCTGCCCGCCCAGGATGACAGGTCGTGCCTCGGCGAGGTAGCGCTGCAGCCAGTCGCCGGCCACGAGACCGAAAGGCACCAGGCGCTCCTTGCTGCCCTTGCCGGTGACACGCAACACGTGTTCGCTCAGGCTGGCGTTGAAGGTCTTGAGCGTGACCAGCTCGCTCACGCGCAGGCCGCTGGCGTAGATCAGCTCCAGCATGGCGCGGTCGCGCAGGCCCAGCGGGGTGTTCAGGTCGGGCGCCGCCAGCAGCGCCTCCACCTGGGCTTCGGTCAGGGTCTTGGGCACGCGCAGCGGCTGCCTGGCGGCCTGCAGGCGCAGCGTCGGGTCGGCGCTGACGAGGCGTTCGCGCAGCGCCCAGCGGTAGTAGCGCTTGAACACCGTGAGCCGGCGGTTGGCGGTGGTGGCGCGGGTCTCGCTGTGGCGTTCGGCAAAGTAGCCGTTGATGTCGGCCTCGCCGGCCTCCGGCAAGGTCTTGGCACGGGCCGCAAGCCAGTGGCCGAACAGCGTCAGGTCACGGCGGTAGGCATCGAGCGTGTTGCGCGACAGGCCCTCCTCCAGCCAGAGGGCATCCACAAAAGCACCAGCGGCCGCTTCGGAAGCGGCCGCCAGGCGGGGGTCAAGTTCCATCCGATCTTCCATCGACCCGCCGCCGGGCCGCCCCAAGGCGGGTCAGCCCACCCGGGGGGCAGCGACCCGCGCAGCGGCGGAGTGTGGGGGTCGGTTCACTCAAGCTTCAGCTTTTGTTTGGCGACCACTTCTTTATACACGGCCAGCTCGGCCTTGATCTGCTCGGTGAACTGGGCCGGCGTGTTGCCGATGACCAGCGAGCCGGTGTCCTCGATGCGCTTGCGCACGGCGGGCTCCTGCAGGGCCTTCATGGCAGCGGCGTGGACCTTGTTCACGATGTCAGGCGGCGTGCCCTTGGGAGCCAGCAGGCCATAGTAGGCCATGCGGTTCACGGCCTCCAGACCCACTTCCTTGAAGGTGGGCACATTGGGCAGCGCGGCCAGGCGCTGGGGAGCCGCCACCACGATGGGCACCAGCTTGCCGCTCTGGATGAAAGGCAGCGCCGAGGGCAGGTTGTCGAAGATGATGGGCACCTGGCCCGCCACGGTGTCGTTCAGGGCCGGGCCCGCGCCGCGGTACGGAATGTGGGTGATGAAGGTGCCGGTCAGGCTCTTGAACAGCTCGGTCTGCAGGTGGCCGATGCCGCCGGTGCCGGAGGAGGCGTAGGAGTACTTGCCGGGCGATTTCTTGATCTCAGCCAGGAAGGCCTTGAAGTCCTTGGCCGGGAAGCTGGGGTGCACCGCGATCACGTTGGGCGTGGCCGCGAGGTTGGTGATGGCGATGAAGTCGGTCAGCGGGTTGTAGCTGATGGCGGGGTTGATGGCCGGGTTGGCCGCCGTGGTGGACACGGTGGCCACGCCAAGCAGGTAGCCGTCGGGCGTGGCACGCGCCAGTTCGGTGGCACCGACCACACCGCCGCCGCCGGCCTTGTTCTCGACCACGACGGACTGGCCCAGCTCCTTACCCAGCGGCTCGGACATGACGCGGCCAATGATGTCGGTGGTGCCACCCGGAGCAAACGGCACCTGCAGCTTGATGGGACGGTTGGGGTAGGCCTGGGCAAAAGCCGACGAGGCCAGCGTGGCAGCTGCCAGCGCGAGGCCCAGCGAAACAACGGTACGGCGTTGGGTCATGTTGCGTCTCCGAGAAGTTGAAAGCAGGCGACAGGCGTCGCTTGGCTGGCACTGTAGCAAGCGGGGGTGGGCGCCCGCCATGCGGATTACCCATAGGGACAAACCCTGAATTGTTATGCTCGCGGCCGTGAACTTCGCCCAACTGCTCTTCCCCGATTTCTCGCTCATCCTCTGCGGTTACCTGGTGTGCCGCTTCACGGCCCTCAACCGCAAGGTCTGGGAGCAGGTGGAGAGCCTGGTCTACTACTTCCTGTTCCCGGTGCTGCTGTTTCACAGCATCGTGAAAAGCCCGCTGGACCTGCTGGCCGCCTCCAGCCTGGTGGGTGCGGCGGTGTCGCTGGCGGTGGGTGCGATCGCCCTGTCGTACTCCATGCCGCACTGGCCCTGGCTGGGCCGCCGGCTCGACACCCGCCTGCATGCGGCCAGCGCCCAGGTGGCGTTCCGCTTCAACTCCTTCATCCTGCTGGCCATTGCCGAGCGCGTGGCGGGCCCGCAGGGCCTGCTGCAGGTGGCGGTGATCATCGGCTGCTGCGTACCCATCTTCAACATCGGGGCCGTCTGGCCCATGGCGCGCCATGCCAACAAGGGTTTTGCGCGCGAGCTGCTGCGCAACCCGCTGATCATCGCCACGGCCACCGGCCTGACCGCCAACCTGCTGGGCTTCCAGATGCCGGTGTGGCTGGAGCCCACGGTCAACCGCATCGGCCAGGCCTCGCTGGCGCTGGGCCTGATGGCGGCGGGCGCGGGCATGCAGTTCAGCAGCCTGGCACTGGCCAAGTCGCTCGGGGTGGCGGTACTGGCCATCAAGCACTTGGCGGTGCCGGTGATGGCGCTGGGGTTGAGCCGGCTGTTCCAGCTGGATGCCACCCAGACCACGGTGCTGCTGACCTTCTCGGCGGTGCCCACGGCCTCCAGCTGCTACGTGCTGGCCGCGCGCATGGGCTACAACGGGCCCTACGTGGCCGGTCTGGTCACGCTGTCCACCCTGTTGGGCATGGCCAGCCTGCCCTTCGCTTTAGGCGTTCTGGCTAGGGTCTGACGCTGCCCACCAGCGCGGCGCGGCGGCGCGCGCGCTCGGCGGTGTCGCGGTCGCCG
>CALRLO020000059.1:0-17280 GCA_943368755.1 Synechococcus sp. UW140
TATCTGGCCCTGCGAAACATTAGCCAGAAGTGGACCATGCCCATCCGCGATTGGAAGGCTGCGCTGACCCGCTTTACCATTCAGTTTGGAGATCGCATCTCCGTCAACTGAAGTCCGTACCGTTTACACAAAAATTCGGACACGCCCGCAGTATGGGCTGCTGGGAGCTCTATTTTTTGCAGAAATGCCTGAAGAGCTTCCGCAGCGTGCGGACGGGACTCCCATCATGACCTGTGCAATTGCTACAGGGGATGCCTCAGAGAAGGATGCGGAGGACCATTGGGTCTGGAAGATGCGTCCACACATCTACGATGCCCTTTGTCTGCTCAACCAGGGCGGAGGCGGTACTGTTCGGCAGTGACTCGATTGCCTGTGTGCAGGCTCTGTATTCGAGCGACGGCTTGCCACTACCTGTGAATGAGAAGGCCGTAACGGGCTACCTCAAGTGGCTCCCCTACTCGGCAGAAGACTTTGCGGTACCGCCCTACCTGCACGTCCTGGGAACGATGAGCACGGCTGCTGGGACGCGCGGTAGAACAGCGAACGGGACTAAAATCGTCCACGCTGCTTGGAGATTTTCAGGCTGTCCAACGGACGTACCTGGAAAGTCCCGGATGCCGTTCGCGAGATATTTCGATGGGGTACGTCCTCTGTTGATTCAGGTAGGACGGGCGTCGTCAGACTGGGCAGAAGAAATTTCTCAGGTTATGCGACCGGTCGTCTCAGGTTATGCGTGGTCAGTGCTTATAAGCCGTTGATTCGGGAGGTCTGAAATTCTCAGCTTATGAGTCTGTCTACAGGCGATTGGAGCCGCAATGCGCCAGAGCAATTGCTCTGGCGCATTGCGGGAGCGATGCCAGGCCTGGCCTAGACACTCATGCGGGCCAGGAGGGCTTCGCGCTCGGCGGGCACCCCGGAATCGCCCTCGTGGGTCACCCGGCCGCGCTCTATCAGGTAGTTGCGTGTCGTCAGCTTGATCGCGCGGTGCACGTTCTGTTCGACCAGGACGATGGGTATCCCTTCCCGGGAGAGCTGGCCGATGAGTTCGAACAGCTCATCGACGATGATCGGTGCCAGTCCTTCCGTGGGCTCGTCGATCAGCAGCAGCCGGGGTGAGCCCGCCAGAACCCGGGCAATCGCGAGCATCTGCTGCTCCCCGCCTGACAGGGTTGTTCCCATCTGCCGCCGCCGTTCGGCCAGACGCGGAAACCGCTGGTAGATCTCATCGAGCCGCCGCCGCGATTCCGTCCGGTGGCGCGAGGGGCACTGCATCTGCCCCAGCCGGAGGTTCTCCTCGACGCTCAGGCCGGGGAAGATCCTGCGGTCCTCGGGAACCAGTCCGACGCCGCGTCGGCAGATCTGGTCGGCACCCATGCCGTCCAGTCGCTCGCCTTCAAAAAGCACCTCTCCGGTCGAGGGAGTCACCCACCCGGCGATGGTCTTGATCACCGTGGTCTTGCCCACCCCGTTGCGACCGAACAGGCCGATGACCTCGCCTTTGCCGACCCGCAGGTCAATGCCCTGAAGCACATGGCTCAGGCCGTAGTGGGCATGCACGCCCTTGAGTTCGAGCATCAGGATTTCTCCCCAAAGTAGGCGGCCTGCACGGCCGCGTTGGCGCGCACCTCCGAGGGCCTGCCCTCGGCCAGCTTTTGCCCCTGGTGCATGACCACCACGTGGTCGGACAGGTTCATGACCAGCTCCACGTCGTGCTCCACCAGAAGGATGGACAGTCCGTGATCACGCGACAGGCCACGGATCAGCGTTTCGGTCTCCTGTGTGTCGCTTTGGCTCATGCCCTGCGTGGGCTCGTCCAGCAGCAGCATGCGCGGATGCGAAGCCAGCGAGACGGCGATCTCCAGCCGGCGCTGCTCGCCATGGGACAGGTAGCCGGCCAGTTCGTCGGCCTTGGTGCCCAGATCGAACTGCTCGAGCAGCTGAGCCACCCGCCGCAGCGCGGTGGCGCTGTGTTTCACGGGTCGCAGCAGGCCGCGACCACGCTCGAGAAACTGGGCGGCCAGGCGCAGGTTCTCGCGGACCGTGAGATCGAAGAACAGGTTGGTGATCTGGAACGACCGGGACAGGCCGTTGCCCAGCAACCTGTGGGGCGCTTGTCCGGTCACATCGCGTCCGTCAAAGCGAACCGTGCCCGAGGTGGGCCGGATGGCGCCACTGATGAGGTTGAACAGGCTGCTCTTGCCCGCACCGTTGGGGCCAATGACCGCCGTGATGGCGCCCTGCCGGGCTTCAAAGCTCACGTTGTTCACGGCCTTGAGTGCCCCGAACTGGACGCTCAGCCCCTGTACCGAAAGAATGGTGCTCATGCTGTGTCCTTGGCGGGGCTCTGGCGCTTGTCCAGCCAGCGCTGGAGCATCGGGGTGGTGTAGCCGATCAGCCCGCGCGGCATGACGATCACCACCACCACGAACATGACGCCGATGACGATGTGGTGGTGTGCCGTGAACGAGCCGACGACGGAGCGCAGACCGGTCAGGATGGCCGACCCGTACAGCGGGCCGATCAGGGTTCCGGTTCCACCGACGATGACATTGATGACGGCGTTGCCGGACACCTGGAAGAACATCAGCTCGGGCGAGACGAATCCGCGCAGCATGGGATAGAGGGCACCGCTGAGGCCGGCGATGCAGGCCGCTCCCACAAAAGCCCCCAGCTTGTAGCGCCAGGCATCCACGCCCAGGAACGGCACCCGGTGTTCATTGATGCGGATGGCATCGAGTTGCCGGCCCATCGGCGTGTCCATGAGGTAGCGCAGACCGAGGTAGACCGACCCGATGAAGGCAAGGACCAGCAGGAAGAAAGCCTCCGGGCTGCCCGATGTCCATCCGGGCGCCATCGAGGCGGGCGGCACACCGATGATGCCGTCGGAGGCGCCGAGCTCCCGGGTGTTGTAGATCAGTTTGGAAACCACCTGCGCCAGGCCGAAGCTGATCAGCGCGAAGTAGACCCCCTTGGACCGGATGGCGATCAGCCCGCCGATCAGACCGGCCAGCGCGCTGAACGCCAGTGCAGCCCCCAGGGCCAGCCAGAGCGAGTCGGTCCAGTGCTTGAGGACCAGCGCCGACACGTAGGCGCCCAGACCGAAGAAAAGCGCCTGGCCCAGCGGCAGCAGACCGACCCGACCCAGCAGCAGGTCCACGGACAGCGCCAGACCGCCGAAGATCAGTGCCTCGGTGGCCAGGCGCAGGTAGAACACGTCGCCCATGGCCCGTGCGACGGCACCGAACACCAGGGCGCCGGCGAAGAACAGGATGGCCAGCCACGAGGCGGCAGACAGGCGCCTGGACCCGGTCGGCCCGGTGTGGGCCAGCGCGGCTTGCGATCCCAGAGCGGAAGAGGTGGAGGGTGCGCTCATGTCAGGCGCTCCCCAGCTTGCCGAACAGGCCCTGCGGACGCCACATCAGCACGAGCACCATGATGCCGAAAAGCAGCGGGTCGCTCCAAACGGGCGAGATGTAGAGGCTGGAGATGGACTGCACCTGTGTCAGCAGCAGACCCGCAAGCACGGCACCCTTGATGGAGCCCATGCCGCCGATGATGACCACGCTGAAGGCAATCAGCACGAAGTCGCGGCCCATGGTGGGAAACACCGAGTAGATCGGTGCGAGCAGCACGCCGGCGATGCCCGCCAGGGCCACGCCGAAGGCGAAGGTGGCCGCGTACACCCGCTGAACCGGCACGCCCAGCGACGCACTCATCTGGCGGTCGTAGGCGGCTGCCCGCACCACCGCCCCGGCAGACGTGCGGAACACCAGCAGCCAGACCGCCGCAATCAGCGCACCGCCGAACAGCATCACGAACAGGCGGTAGTTGGGAAAGAAGAGTCCGACCATCTCGGTCGCGCCGCTGATGGGCGCCTCCACCCGCAGCGGGTTGGCGCCAAAGACGATTTTCAGGGCGTCCTCCAGCACGACGGCCACGCCGAAAGTGAGCAGCAAGGTCAGGGTGTGCCGGTCCTTGCTGTGAAAGACCCGCTGGATCAGGCCGCGCTCGGTCACGTAACCGAGCACGGCCATGAGTAGCGGCGTGAGCACCAGGGCCCACCAGAACGACAGGCCCAGCCCCAGAAGGGCTACAGCCAGGTACGCGCCGATGGCATAGAACTCCCCGTGGGCCATGTTGATGACGTCGAGCAGACCAAAGATGATGGTCAGACCCAGCGCCATCAGCACCACAGCCACGCCGATGGACATGCCATTGATCATCTGGGGAGCCAATACGAACTGCAGCCAGTCCAGAGCGTTGTTCATGATGATGCTCACGGCTGCGGTGTCAGAAGCGGGTACAGACATCCGCACCGATGGCGGCATCTGCCTTGACCTGCCCCACCAGCTCGAACTGACCGCCGTTCACCCGCATGGCGTACATGTCCTGCATGGCCTGGTGGTCGCCTGCGCGCATGGTCTTGGTGCCTTGCGGCGTGGCCCACTGCAGGCCACGCATGGCGGTGCGGACCTTGTCGGTGTCGGTGCTGCCGGCCTTCTCGACAGCCGCCTTGTAGAAGTACAGCACGCCGTAGCTGTCGGCCCCGTACAGGTCCGGCTTGGCCTTGTTGGCGGCCTCGAAGTCGGCCACGAACTTGCGGTTCTCGGGGGAGTCGATGCTGGTGGCGTAGCCCACGCCGGTGACGAAGCCGTCCGCCGCCTTGCCGATGGCGGGCAGGTTCTGGGAGGTGACGGTGCCGGAGGCGCCCACCACCTGCACGTTGCGGCTGATGCCGAACTCGGCCATCTGGGAGAACAGGCGCACGGTGTCGTTGCCCGCGACCGACGTGTAGATCACGGCGGGGCGCGACGAACGCATCTGGCCGAAGAAGGGTGAGTAGTCCTTGTTGTCCAGCGGTGCGAACACCTCGCCCACCGACTTGGCCCCCTTGGCCTCAGCCGCCTGCTTGAAGGCCGCCACGGTGCTGCGGCCCATCTCGTAGTCCGGTCCGAGGTAGAACACATTGGCGTTCGGGCGGGTGCCAGCGAGCCAGTCGGCCAGTGCTGCGGACTGCATGCCGGCCCGGGCGTTGACACGGAACACGTTGGGCGAGCATTTGTCGCCGGTGATGGAGTCGGCGAACGACACGGTGGTGGCAATCAGGCGGTTGTTGCGTTCGGCCAGCTGACCCACGGCCAGCGTCGAACCGCTGTTGACGGTGCCGGTCAGGAAGTCGACCCTGTTCACCTGGAACAGTTTCTCGGCTTTCTGGACTGCCACGGCCGGGTTGGCTTCCTCGTCCTCATAGATGAGCTCCAGCGGACGACCGGCCACGCCGCCGGCCGCGTTGATCTGGCGTGCCGCCAGATCAAGCCCCCACTTCACCTGCTGGCCGATGCCGGCATAGGTGCCTGACAGCGGTGTGACGACACCGATGCGTATGGGCGTGTTCTGGGCCAGGGCGCTGGCGGCAAGGCAGGCCAGAGCCAGGGCGATCGGGGCGGTGCGAAATGTCGTTGTCATGTGTGTCTCCTGTATCGGGTTGGTGAAGGGTGGTGGGACGGGATCAGGTGCCGTTGAAGCGGGCACGGCGCTTGTCGTGAAAGGCTTCCACGCCTTCACGGAAATCGTTCGAGCTGCGCAGGCGCGAGTAGCAGTGGCCCTCGAGCTCGATGGCGATCGACAGGGGCGAGTCCTCGGTGTCGTTGAGCAGCTTCTTGGCGGTGCGTTGCGCCAGCGGCGAGAAGCCGCGCAGCTCTTCCACCAGCGCGTCGGTGGCGGCTTCGAGCTCGTTGTCGGGCACACATTCGCTCGCCACGCCCCATTCGTAGGCCTGGGCGCCCGGGATGCGGCGGCTGCGCATCACGATGTCCTTGGTGCGGGTGATGCCCACCATCTTCTGCAGACGGGCCGATCCGCCGGACCCCGGGATCTGGCCCAGCTTCTGTTCGGGCAGGGCGTACAGCGTGGTCGGCGTTGCGAGGCGGAAGTCGCAGGCCAGCGAGATCTCGAACCCGACGCCGAAGCAATACCCGCGGCTGGCTGCAATCACCGGCTTGCTGCATCGGGCGGGGGCTGCCACGTTCCATGCCAGCTTGCTCACGTGCTCCGGCGAGGCTTCCAGAAAGCCGCCGATGTTGCCGCCGCTGGAGAAATGCTCACCTTCGGAGCGCAGCACGATGACCCGCACATCCTCGTTGGCATCGAGTGCCTCGAAGGTGATGCGCAGCTGCTCGCGCTGCGTCATGGTGATGACGTTGAACGGCGGGCGGCAGAGGATGATGTCGGCGCGCTGGCGGGCCGTGTCGATCTCGACGCGGTAGCCGTCCAGGGTGGCGCTCAGGGTGAGCGCGGGGTGCTTGAGGTCGTTGAGCTGCATGGTGTCCTGCTGGGTTGGGGTGGGAGTCGGGTTGGAGGGAGGGCTCAGGCCGGTGGCACCAGTGGCAGGGCGGCGGGCAGGGCGTCGAATTCGCCAGCCACCAGCTTTCGGCGCAGCACCTTGCCGACGGGCGATTTGGGGATCTCGCGCACGAACACGTATTCGCGCGGGCGTTTGAAGTTCACCAGGTCAGAGGCGCGGCAATGCGCGTCCAGGGCTTCGGCTGCCACGTTGTCGCGGGGCTTCACGAAGGCCACCACGCGCTGGCCCCAGCGCTCGTCCGTGAGGCCGGCCACCGCGACCTCGTCCACCGAGGGGTGCAGCGAGAGCACCGATTCGATGTCGACCGGCGAGATGTTCTCGCCGCCGCTGATGATCATGTCGTCGACCCGTCCGGTGACGAACAGGTCACCCTCCGCGTCGAGGTAGCCGGTGTCGCCGGTGAAGTACCAGCCGTCGCGCAGGCTGCGGGCATTGGCGTCCGGCCGGTTGTGGTAGCCCTCGAAGGCCTCGTCGCTGAGCAGGTCGGCCACGATCTGGCCCTCCTCCATCGGCGCCGCCACATCCTCCGGGCTGCTGGCGTCGAGCCGGACCACCCGCAGGCGGGTGTTGATGCCGGCGCGGCCTGCGGAGCCGGGCTTGCCGACCGCGTTCTGGTTGATCGAGAAGGTGTAGATCTCGCTGCTGCCGTAGTGGTTGACGAACAGCTCCGGCCGGAAGGCCTGCTGCAGGCGCAACAGCAAGGCGTCGTGCATGGGGGCGCCGGCGAACCCGAGCTTGCGCACCGACTGGGTGTCGGTCCGCTTGAAATCGGGGTGTGCGAGCAGGTCGTGGTAGAGCGTGGGCACCAGGTAGAGGTGGCTCACACGCTCGGTCTCGATGGCCCGCAGGGCAGCCGACGCTTCAAAGCGGGGCATGCAGACGAACCGGCCATCGACCAGGGCCATGGTGAGCAGGGAGCGCACGCCCATGGTGTGGTAGAGCGGCATCACGCCCAGGGTCCGCTCGCCGTAGGCGTAGCGGTTCTGTGCCACATGGGCCAGTGCGGCCACCCGTTCGGCGTGCTGGCGGCGCGGGACCCCTTTCGGGGCCCCGGTGGTGCCCGAGGTGTAGAGCATGAGCGAGAGGTCATCGGCGCGCGCCAGGGGCGTCGGGTCTGCCGGCTGGCCGAACGCCTGCGTGAACGCCAGGTCCGCTCCGTGCAGATCGCCCACGGCCAGGCGCACCACGGTCCTTGCCAGCGCAGATGCCGTCACGGCGTCCTGCGAGGCAGCCTCATACACCAGCACCCGGGCGCCCGAGTCGCGCAGCGCGTGGTCCAGCTCCTCGGGTTTGGCGCGCCAGTTCAGCGGTGTCATCACCAGGCCTGCAAACTGGCAGGCCCAATGCAGCGTGGCGGCCTCAGACCGGTTCTGCAGAACACTGAGCACGTGGTCGCCTCGCTGCAGACCCAGCTGTGCGAGGCCGCGCTGGACGCCACCGATGGCCCGCGCCCATTCGGCCCAGGTGAGCCGCAGCGTCCCGTCGACCAGCGCCGTGGATCCGCCCGCGCGGTCCACGCTTTGCAAGAAGGTGCGTCCCAGGTCAAGCATGGGCCACCTCCATCACGGCGTTGACGATCGGGGTGTAGCCGGTGCAGCGGCACAGATGACCGCTGAGCATGTCGCGCACGTCGGCCTCATCCGTTGGCTGGCCCGCGGTTTTCCGCCGGTGCAGCCAGTCGACGCTGGACATCAGGATGCCGGCTGTGCAGAAGCCGCATTGCAGGGCGTGGTGGCGCTTGAAGGCGGCCTTGAGGGCGTCCAGTGTCGGATTGGCCCCCTGGGGCATTTCCACGGTTTCAATGTGGCGGCCTTCGACCTGGACCGCCAGGGTCAGGCAGGCGCGTGCGGCCACGCCGTCTATGCGTACCGTACAGGCGCCGCAGACGCCGTGCTCGCAGCCGACGTGGGTGCCGGTGGCACCGAGCCCGTGCCGCAGGAAGTCGCTGAGCAGCAGGCGCGGTCGGGCCTGGGCGTTTCGCGCTCGGCCATTGAGGGTGAGATGAACGGTGTGCAGGGCATCGCGTTCAAGTGCCGGGTTGCTCATGCGGTTCTCCGTGCTTGCTGGATGGCCTGCTGCGCCAGGTGGCGCAGCAGATGGCGGCGTGTGGTGGCGCGGGTGTGGGGGTCATCCCGCACGTCCAGCGACCACGCGATTTCGTTGATGGCGTCTTCAAGTGCGGCGCCCGTCAGCGGCGGCAGCTCGTGGGCGTGCGGCCGGTCACTCAGGCCACCGACCGCCACACGCAGGCCGCGCTCATTCGCCACGATGGCCACGGCACAGAGCGCAAAGTCGCCATGGCGGCGCGAGTGCTCGGCAAAGCCGAACGATTCGCCCGGACCCGGACGCGGAAAACTCACCGCTTCGATCAGCTCGTCAGACCGCCGTGCGGTGCTCAGCAGCCCGGTGAAGAAGTCGTCGGCTGCCACCTGGCGGCAGCCGCGCGAACTGCGCAGGTGCACCGTGCCCTTGAGCGCCAGCAGGCACAGCGGCAGCTCCGCTGACGGATCGGCGTGCGCAATGGAGCCGCACACCGTGCCCCGGTTGCGGATCTGGAAGTGCGAGATGTACGGAATGGCCAGCGCCAGCAGCTGCGGCACCTCGGGGTGGTCCTGCAGCTGCGCCTGCGTGACGGCTGCTCCCACCCGCACCGCAGCCGGTGTGACCTCGATGACGGACAGCGGCGCGCTGCGCGAGATGTCTATCAGCCACTCCGGCTGAGCCAGCCGCATGTTGAGCACAGCCATCAGCGATTGCCCGCCCGCCAGGATGCGTGCCGTCTCGCCATGGCGCTGCAGCAGTGCTGCGGCGTCCTCGGCGGTATCGGCCCGCACGTAGTTGAACGCTGCCGGTTTCATGACCGCACCCCCAGGCGCTGCAGCAGCCGTTGCCACCAGGAGGCCGTGCTGCCTGGCTCGCCGGCCGCCTGGCGCCCCAGCGATTCAAAGAGCTGCGCCACGATCACGCGGGCGGCGCCTTCGAGCATGCGGCTGCCGACCATGGCCACCTTGCCGCCGACCTGGGCGCTGTAGTCGTAGTGCAGACGGGTTCCGCCTGCCGTGGCTTCGAGCCGGACCGATCCGTCCCCGGCGCCTGTTCCGAGGCTGGAGCTGCCCACGCCGGCCAGGCGCAGGCTGTGCGGCGCATCGATGTCGGACAGCGCGATGCGGGCCTCGTAGCGGGCCTTGATCAGGCCCACCCCGACCGTCACATCGGCCCGGTACCGGTTGGGGCCGTCGGACTGCAGGGCGTGGCAGCCGGGTATGACCCGGGCCAGCGCCACGGGGTCCAGCAGCACCTCGAACACCCGCTCGGGGGGGGCTGCGATGTCCACCGTGCCCCGCGCGGCCAGCGACAGGGCGCCGCGCGCCGCGGCAGGCGCCGCAGCCCTGGCCACCGGGTGGCGCGGGGCCGGGTCCTGGGCGTGCAGGTGGGACAGCACACGGTCCGGCGTGAGTGGCAGGCGCACATCGGACACATCGGACAGCGGCCGCAGTGCATCGGCAAAAGCGTTGGCGATGCAGACCGGCGTGCTCATGTTGTTGCCTTCCCCGAGACCCTTGGCGCCCAGGGGCGTGAAGGGGCTGGGCGTTTCCAGGTGCAGGATCACCGGATCGGGCGTCTCGCAGGTGGTGGGCATCAGGTAGTCCGCCAGGGTGCCGCTCTGGAAACTGCCGTCCGGGCCGTAACGGAACTCTTCGAGCAGGGCGGCTCCCAGACCCTGCGCGAAAGCCCCCCGGATCTGTCCGTCGGCCAGGGCCGGGTTGAGCAGGCGGCCCGCATCGTGCGCGGTGATGTAGCGGTCCACCCGCACGGCGCCGGTGGCCGGCTCGATCTCCAGCCCGCAGACATCGAAGACGAAGCCGTAGGCCGCCGAGGTGTTGACCCGGTCATCCGGATCGGGTGCCTTGAGCGTCTGCGGCGTCCAGAAGGCGGTCTCGCGCAGGCCGGGCGTTTCGCCCTCGGGCAACAGTGCAGGGGCCCAGTGGGGGCTGGCGGCCAGGCGCGTGAACGGCTGGGCCTGCGCGGGCTGACGGCGGTTGAACACCTGGCCTTCCTCGAAAGCCACGTCATCGCTCTGGCAGTGCCACAGTTCGGCCGCGATGCGTGCCAGCTTGTCGCGCAGGCGCAGGGCGGCCAGGTGCACCGTGCCGGCCACCGCGCCGGCAAACCGGCTGCTGTAGTTGCCGGCGGCCACGCTCCAGGCGTCCTTGGCGGTGTCAAACTCCACGTTCACCACCACCTGCGAAGGGTGTAGGCCGAGCACGTCGGCCACCACCTGGGCGCACACCGTCATGTGTCCCTGGCCCGCCGGCGCCGATGCGATGGTCACATTCACGCCCCCCAGCAGGTCGATGGCGACCGTTGCGCTGGCAATGGCGCCGTTCTTGGGGCCCGCCTTGGCCCGCTGCTCGGCGGTCAGCACGGTGCTGATGTAGCCCATGTTGGACACCGACGGCTCGACGATGGCCGCCACGCCGATGCCGTAGAGCCGACCTGCCGCCCGGGCGGCGCGCTGGCGCTCGGCCAGCCCCATGGCACGGGCTTGTGCCATGGCCATGCCGGTCAGGCGTGCGTAGTCGCCCGAGTCCAGCACCGCGCCCGCGGCGGCGGTGTAGGGGAAGCTGTCTGCGGGCACATAGTTGAGCAGCCGCAGCTGCACCGGATCGATGGCCAGTTCGACCGCGATGCGGTCCATCAGGCGTTCGAGCGCGTAGAACACCTGCGGCCCGCCGAAGCCGCGCACCAGCCCGGTGGGCGTCTTGTTGCAGACCACCACCCGGTTGCGCACTTCCAGGTGCTCGATGGCGTAGGCGCCCGTGAGCGCGCCGTGCATGCGGTAGAAGGTGGCGGGTTCCGGTGCACGCAGGTAGGCGCCCACCTCGTCGACCTGGTCGTAACGCAGCGCCAGCACACGGCCATCGGGTCTGACGGCGGCCTCGATGGTGGTCATGCGGGCGGTGGCCGACGTGGCGGCGCTCAGATGTTCGAGGCGGTCTTCGACCCACTTGACCGGCGCCCCCGCCTTGCGAGAAGCCAGGCACATGAGCACCACGTAGGGGAACACCGCCTGCTTCACCCCGAAGCTGCCCCCCGAGTCGCGTGGCACGCGGTGGCGCAGCTTGTTGCCGGGCACCTTGAGTGCCATGGCCATCACCGCGTGAAGAGAGAACGGCCCCATGAAGTTGGAGAGCACGTCGTACCCCTCATCACCGGGCAGGTGCTCGGCAATCACCACGCCACATTCCATGGGCGAGCAGCTGTTGCGGGGGTAGTGCACCGTGGTGCGCACGGTGCGCACGCCGCTTCGGGAGAAGACGGTGCCGGCGTCGCCGTAGCTGAAATGGCGATCCGACACCACGTTGCTGCCGACACCGTCATGCAGGGTGCAGGCGTCTGCCTGCAGCGCGTGCTCGATATCGCTCACCACCGGCAGCGGCTCGTAGTCCACCCGCAGCAGATCGAGTGCGTCCTCGGCGATGTAGCGGTCTTCGGCCACCACCACGGCAACCGGCTCGCCCACGTGTCGAACCCGGTCCACCGCCAGTGCCCAGTGCTGCATGGGTTGCTTGACGCCCACCACGAAGGGTTGGGCCCAGGCCTGCACGTCGGCGCCGGTCAGTATCGCCCGCACACCGGGTAGCTCCTGTGCGGCCTGCGTCTGTATGGCGAGGATGCGGGCGTGGGGATGGGGCGAGCGCAGAACCGCAGCGTGCAGCGTGCCCGGGCGGGTGCCCAGGTCATCGGCGTAGGCGCCACGACCGTTCAGCAGGGCATCGTCCTCCAGCCGCTCCAGGCGCTGGCCGACCCAAGCCTGCCGGGCGGCTTCCGCCAGCGAAGGTTCTGAGTGCAATCGTGTCTCCTGTGCCGACTGGGCGGCTGCTGTTCTTGTGCAGCGCCAGTGTCGGCAGGCAGGAGAGGGCGACGTTATCGCAGGTGTACGGTGAATGTCCGGACGATCTGCCGACTATCCAGAAAGTCTGGTGACTTTGCGGTCGGGCTCAGATCACGTCCGAACGTGGGTCCCGCGGGGGCTCGAACAGGTTGACCTTTCGGCGGTAGTCGCTGGGCGTGATGCCCAGATGGGCGCGGAAGAAGCGCGAGAAATGGCTGGGCGCCGAGAACCCCAGCTCGTGAGACACGTCGCCCACCGGTTCGGTGGTCTGGGTCAGCCGCTGCACGGCGGCCTCGAAACGCAGCACGTTGGCATACACCAGGGGCGTCACCCGGGTGTCGCGCTGGAACAGGGTGAAGAAGTGGGCCCTGGACAGGCCGGTGGCCGTGGCCAGGCTGTCGACATCGAGTTCCCGTGCAACGTCCCTGCGCATCAGGGCAATGGCCTGGCGGATGCGTGGGTCCATCGCCACCGGCGGTTTGCTCCGCAGCAGGCTGGCCAGATCGCGCCAGCCCGAGTAGCTCTCGACCACCGCGGTGATCAGATTGAACAGCAGGTCTTCCAGGCGGCCCGGTGAGACTTCGTCGTCCCACCAGAGCTCGAGCACGAACTCCTCGACCATCTTTCGGGTGGCATCGGTGAGCCGGACGCACGATTCCGGAAAAAACCGCGGGTGGCCGGAGAGCGCGAGCGATCGCTGCAGCTCCGCCAGCCAGCCCGGTTCAATGTACAGCGCCAGGATCAGCGTGCGCGCATCGGGCGGCCCTTCATGTTCGTAGGCATGGTGTTCCCAGGCGTTGACCAGCACGGCCGTGTCGTCGGACAACGGCGCCCGCTCTCCACGCACACGAAATGCGCTGTCCGCTCCGCCCGCCTTGATGAGGATGTGGCAATGGTGGTGCGCGTGTCCTACCAGCGGCGCATCCATGTCAAGCAGCGCCACCCGGCCGAAGCGCCCCTGAAAGATCTTGACGGCTGATGACACGTTCAGGCTCCTGGAGCAGAGCGACGGGTTGTCGCCGTGGGAAGGACTGCTCCTGCGCGTGATTATTCTCCACAGTCCCGCCCCTGCCAATCAGGGAGCACCGGGGGTTCGGCGATTCACCGGGTGCCCGGGCCGGTGCCATGGAACCGGAACGCTCAGACCATCACCGCATCACGCCCCGCGTGTTTGGCCCGGTACAGCGCCGCATCGGCGAGGCCTATCAGCTCCTGCGGGGTCAGTGCCTGCTGTGCCGCCGCCGTCGCCACGCCGATGCTGATCGTGACCCGTTGCGACGGGTGGGTGGGGTGTGCAATGGCCGCGTTGGCCAGCTCCACCCGTATCGCCGCTGCCACGTCCAGTGCGCCCGTGCTGGGCGTGTTGGGCAGCAGCACGGCAAATTCCTCGCCGCCAAAACGGGCCGCAACATCGGCGGGACGGCGCACGACGCGCTCGATCGATGCGCCCACCTGGCGCAGGCAGGCGTCACCCTGGAGGTGGCCGTAGTGGTCGTTGTACTGCTTGAAAAAATCGATGTCGATGAGCTGCAGGCTCAGGGGTTGCCCTTCGCGTCGGGTGCGCTGGATCTCCGCCGCCAGACACTCGTCGAAATGGCGCCGGTTGTACATGCCGGTCAGGCTGTCACGGCTTGCCAGCTGGCGCAGCGTGAGGTTGGTGCTGACCAGGCGCGCATAGAGTGCGGTGGTTTCCAGCAGCAGCACCACCAGCACGAACGCCGCCGCCGCCAGGCCGTACAGCCGCCCGGCATAGAAGCCCAGGTCGTAGCGCCCACCATTCAGCGCTGCGCTCAGAGCGACGTCGATGCTCCAGGCCAGCAGCGTCACCATCAGCCAGACATCCAGCACGGTGTGGGGCCTGCTGCGCCACAACACCCACAGCGCGGCCAGCGACAGCACGCACACCGAACCGACCACGAAGGCGTAGATGTCCGTGTAGCGGTTCGCATTCATCACTGGCGGCAGCAAGGTGTGGCCGACGGTGGTGAGCAGTGTGGCTGCCGCGATCAGAGCCAGCACGCCAGCGCCCATGACCGCCATGGCCTGGGCCGGGCGTGCCAGTACCACGTCACCCGCTGGCCGCACGGCATAGAGGATGACGGCCAGCGGAAAACCGGCGTGCCAGATCATGTAGAGCCACGCGGTCGTCTGAGGGCCGGCCGCGAGCAGGCCGGTGGGCGCGAACAGGCCGGGAAACGTCAGGCCGTGCACCAAGGCGATGGTGGCGGTGAAGAGGTAACCTGCAGCCAGAAAAAGCAGCTTGCGCGCACGCAGCATGGCGAACTGGCCCAGCAGCAGGACCAGCGTGATCACGTCGCACACCGCCAGCGTGCTCTGGTACAGGCCTATGAAAAGCGGCAGGGGCTCGAGCTGGATGCGGGCGAGCGGCGCGGCGATGACAAAGCCCAGCAGCGACACGGCGGCAACAGCCATGCCCAGTCGCACATCGCGGCTTTTGGCTGGCATCGTCGACACGAACAGGTCGGCCCCTGACATACCCAGACCCTCCGTGAGCGGGGTTTTGCTCGCCCCCATTGTTGGGCCAGAAGCCCTTTCTGTGTAGCCCTGCAGACCCTGCAGAGGCTGTGTATGCGGCGGGCACAACGCAATCGCTATGTTTGAAACCCTTGACCGTACCCTGTCTCGCGCGCCTCCAGCACCAGCGAGTGCACCCGCGAACCCTGGCAGGCCACCTTGGCCCGCACCCGGCATTCCGTGTCGGCCTGCACGTTCAGGCGGTGGTGGTAGTCCAGGCCATCGGTGGCGCCGGGGTTGTGGCTGCGGATGCGGCGCGACCACAGCTGGCGGCCGTCCACCTCCACCATGAGCTCGTGCCAGCCGTCCTCCAGCCCCTGCGGCACCTGCACCAGCAAGGTGGCATCAAGGTCGAAGGTGCGGGCGCGGCCCAGGGCGGCGGGGATCACCAGCAGCGCGACCGAATCGCTGCCCGCGTCATACTTCCAGTACTCCAGTTCCATGGGGGAAGTCTATGTCCACCCCCACCTCCTTTCACGCGCATGACCACGTTCCGTGTCCAGGTTGAAGGCCAGCCAGCCCCGATTGAGGCCGATGGCGACAGCAGCCTGTTGGCCGCGCTGGCGCGTGCCGGTGTGGACTGGCCGGTGTCGTGCCGCAACGGCACCTGCCGCACCTGCATCGCGCGGCTGTTGCAGGGTCAGGTGCGCTACGACATCCCGTGGCCCGGGCTCAGCCTCGAGGAAAAGGAAGAGGGCTACTGCCTGCCCTGCGTTGCACGGCCGGTGGGCGACCTGGTCATGGCCAAGGCCTGATTAGAATGGCCGCCGCACAGGGGCGTCCTCGCGAAAGAGCCGGGAACGCCAGGCCATCCATCCAAGGTCCGCCAGGGACACACCATGACATTCAACAACATCCGGGTTGCCTACAAACTCTGGGGCACCATCCTCGGCCTTCTTCTGGTGCTGCTGGCCGTGGCCGCATTCACCCAGCAGCGCGCCGTGGCGGTGATGGAGCAGGCGCTGGAAGATGTGGAGACCTACGAGGCTGCCATCACGGCGGCCGTGCGCTGGCAGGGCCTGGTCGAGACCAACGTGGAGCGTTCGCTGGCCAACATCGCCTCGCGCGAGATCGAGGTCGAGAATCTGTTCGCCGAGCGCCAGGCCAAGGGCACCGAAGTCATCAGCGGCGCGCAGGCCCGCGTGCGCGAGCTGTCTTCGTCTGACGCCGACAAGGCCGCATTGGCCCAGATCGACGCCGCGCGCGCCAAGCTCCTCGAGGTGCTCAAGAAACTGCCCGGCGTGAAGGAGGCGATCGACATCGATGCCCGCCGCAACTTCGCGGTGAACGAGTTCCTGCCGATCAGCCAGACCTATCTGGAGGCGCTGCGCAACTACGTCAAGGTCCAGGAACAGCAGCGCGAAGCCGGCCTGGAAGAAGCCCGCGCCGCGCGCCAGACCGCCACCCGCCTGGGGCTGCTGATGGCGGTGCTGGTGATTGCCGTGGCCGTGGTCATGGCCGCCTGGCTGGTGCGCTCCATCACGCGCCCGCTGGAGCGGGCCGTGCGGGCCGCCCAGGCCATCAGCGATGGCGACCTCACGCAGTCCATCCACGACCCGCGCCGCGACGAGTTCGGCCAGCTGCTGCAGGCCCTGGGTGGCATGACCACGCGCCTGCGCGATCTGGTGGGCCAGGTGCGCAGCGGTGTCGATTCGGTGTCGGCGGCCTCGGGCGAGATCGCCACCGGCAACCAGGACCTGTCGGCCCGCACCGAACAGACCGCCAGCAACCTCGAAGAGACGGCGGCCAGCATGGAAGAGCTCACCGGCACCGTGGCCCAGTCGGCCGAGACCGCGCGCCAGGCCAACCAGCTGGCGGCCACGGCGGCCGAGGCGGCCTCCCGCGGCGGCGACGTGATGGGCCAGGTGGTGCGCAGCATGCAGGAGATCGACCAGTCCTCGCGCAAGATTGCCGACATCATCGGCGTGATCGACGGCATCGCGTTCCAGACCAACATCCTGGCCCTGAACGCCGCGGTGGAAGCGGCCCGCGCGGGCGAGCAGGGCCGTGGTTTTGCGGTGGTGGCCTCCGAGGTGCGCAGCCTTGCGCAGCGCAGCGCCAACGCGGCCAAGGAGATCAAGGCCCTGATCGGGGCCTCGGTGGCCACCGTGCAGACCGGCTCGGCGCAGGTGAACCAGGCCGGCGAAGCCATGGGCGAGATCGTCAGCGGCGTGCGCCGCGTGTCCGACCTGATTGGCGAGATCACCAGCGCGGCCAATGAGCAGCACGATGGCATCAACCAGGTCAACGCCGCCGTGGCCAACCTCGACCAGATGACGCAGCAGAACGCCGCGCTGGTGGAGGAATCTGCGGCTGCGGCCGCCTCGCTGCGCGACCAGGCCCAGCGCCTGGCCCAGGTGGTGTCGGTCTTCAACGTGGGTGGCGGTGCCGCCCCGGCGCCCGTGCGTGCCGCCGCGCCAGCGCCAGCGGCTGTTGCCTTGGCCAAGCCGGCTGCCGCCGCACCCCGGGTCCGCGCAGCCACGGC
>CALRLO020000060.1:0-16037 GCA_943368755.1 Synechococcus sp. UW140
GCCTGGGTGCCCTGGGCGAGGCCGGCGTGACGAAATGCCTGGAGATCCTCCACAAGGAGCTCGACATCTCCATGGCCTTCTGCGGCCACACCGACATCAACACCGTGGACAAGTCCATCCTGCTGCCCGGTGACTACCCCGGCTCGCCCGCCTGAGGCGTTCGCCTGGCAACCCCGATCACAGCGGCAGCGCCGTCTTGTAGCGCACCTGCTTGAGCGCGAAGCTGGAGCGGATCTTTTCGATGTCGGCGATGGGCGTGAGCTGGTCGAGGATGAAACGCTCCAGCGCCGCGATGTCTGCCACCACCACGCGGATAAGGTAATCCGAGTCGCCGGTCATGAGGTAGCACTCCATCACCTCGTCGTGTTCGGCGATGCGCTGCTCGAAGCGGGCCAGCGCGTCCTTGCTCTGGGTGCGCAGGCTGATGTTGATGAAGACATTGAGGCCCAGGCCCAGCCGCGTGGCGTCGGCCAGCGCAACGTACTGGCGGATCACGCCGCTTTTTTCCAGCGCCCGCACACGGGCCAGGCAGGGCGAGGGCGACAGGCCCACGCGCTGCGCGAGCTCCACGTTGGACAGCGAGGCGTCCTGTTGCAGCTCCCGCAGGATGCGATGGTCGATCTTGTCCAAATTTTCAACCGTAGATATTTTTGAGAGAAGCATATTCTGCTGCCATATGCCTTTCGTGTGAAACAAATCCGCAGCACATGCCGAGCCTATTTCCCTACAGTGACCCCCATGAACGCCCCCATCGAAACCCTCCACACCGACCCCGATCCGCTTGAGACCACCGAGTGGCGCGAAGCCTTCGTGGCGCTCGCCGCACAGGCGGGTCCGTCCCGCGCGCGTTTCATGCTCGACGAGCTGGTGCGCCTGGCCCGCAGCCACCAGATCGACTGGCAGCCCGACCTCAACACGCCCTACGTGAACACCATTCCCGCGCACGCGCAGCCCGTGTTCCCGGGCGACCTGGCCGTGGAAGAACGGCTGGCCTCGTTGATGCGCTGGAATGCGCTGGCCATGGTGGCGCGTGCCAACAAGGCCTACGGTGAGCTGGGTGGCCACATCGCCAGCTACGCCAGCGCGGCCGACCTGTTCGAGGTGGGCTTCAACCACTTCTTTCGCGCCGGGCGCCAGGGCGACCTGGTGTTCTTCCAGCCGCACAGCGCGCCGGGCGTGTACGCGCGGGCCTTCCTCGAGGGCCGCCTGAGCGAGAACGACCTGACGCATTACCGCCAGGAACTCACCGCGCCCGCTGCCGGCGCACGCGGCCTGTGCAGCTACCCGCACCCGTGGCTGATGCCCGACTTCTGGCAGTTCCCCACCGGCTCCATGGGCCTGGGGCCGATCAGCTCCATCTACCACGCGCGATTCATGCGCTACCTCTCGCACCGCAACCTGCTCAACACCGAGGGGCGCAAGGTCTGGGGCGTGTTCGGCGACGGCGAGATGGACGAACCCGAATCCATGAGCGCGCTCACGCTGGCCGCGCGCGAGAAGCTCGACAACCTGGTGTGGGTGGTCAACTGCAACCTGCAGCGCCTGGACGGCCCGGTGCGCGGCAACGGCCGCATCATTGACGAGCTCGAGCGCCTGTTTGCCGGCGCGGGCTGGAACGTCATCAAGCTGGTCTGGGGCAGCGACTGGGACGGCCTCTTTGCCCGCGACCTCAGCGGCACCCTCGTGCGCACCTTCGCCGACACGGTGGACGGCCAGATGCAGACCTTCGCCGCCAAGGACGGCCGCTACAACCGCGAACACTTCTTCGGCCAGAACCCCGAGCTGGCCGCGCTGGCACAAGGCCTGACCGACGAGCAGATCGACCGCCTGAAGCGCGGTGGCCACGACATCGTGAAGATCCACGCCGCCTACGCCGCCGCCGCCGCGCACCGCGGCCAGCCCACCGTGATCCTGGCCCACACCAAGAAGGGCTACGGCATGGGCTCGGCCGGCCAGGGCAAGATGACCACGCACAGCCAGAAGAAGCTGGACGACACAGACCTGATCGAATACCGCAACCGCTTCCAGCTGCCGCTGACCGACGAGCAGGCCACGGGCCTGGCCTTCTACAAGCCGGCCGACGACAGCGCCGAGATGCGCTACCTGCGCGAACACCGCGAGCGCCTGGGTGGGGCCATGCCCCGGCGCGAAACCGCGTGCGAGGTGGTGCCCGTGCCCGAGGTGGGCCGCTACGCCGGCTTCGCGCTGCAGGCCGACGGCAAAGAGATGAGCACCACCATGGCCTTCGTGCGCATGCTGGGCAACCTGCTCAAGGACGGTGCGCTGGGGCCCCGCATCGTGCCCATCGTGGCCGACGAGGCGCGCACCTTCGGCATGGCCAACCTGTTCAAGCAGGTCGGCATCTACAGCAGCGTGGGCCAGCGCTACGCGCCGGAAGACATCGGCTCGGTGCTGAGCTACCGCGAGGCGCTGGACGGCCAGATCCTCGAAGAAGGTATCAGCGAGGCCGGGGCGATTGCCAGCTGGACCGCCGCGGCCACCAGCTACAGCGTGCACGGGCTGGCCATGCTGCCGTTCTACATCTACTACTCGATGTTCGGCTTCCAGCGTGTGGGTGATGCCATCTGGGCCGCGGCCGACCAGCGCGCGCGCGGCTTCCTGCTGGGCGCCACCTCGGGGCGCACCACGCTGGGCGGCGAAGGCCTGCAGCACCAGGACGGCAGCAGCCACCTGGTGGCGGCCACCATCCCCAACTGCAAGGCCTACGACCCGGCCTTCGCAGGCGAACTCGCCGTCATCCTGGACGCTGGCATGCGCGAGATGTTGGTGGAGCAGCAGGACGTGTTCTATTACGTCACGCTGATGAACGAGAACTACGCGCAGCCGGATCTGCCCGAGGGGTCGGCCGAAGGCGTGCTGCGTGGCGCCTACCGCTTCGCCAGCTACGGCCCAGCCGGGGGCACACGCGCCACGCTGCTGGGCTCGGGCGCCATCCTCACCGAGGTGGTGAAAGCCGCACAGCAGCTGGCGGCCGAAGGCTGGTGTGTGGATGTGATCAGCGTCACCAGCTGGAGCGAGCTGGCGCGCGACGCTCAACCCGACGGCGCGGGCCACCTGCGTCAGCTGCTGGCCGGCACCGAGGGCCCCGTGATCGCCGCCACCGACTACGTGCGCGCCGTGCCCGAATCGTGCCGTGTGTGCGTTCCGGCGGGGCGCAGCTACCGCACGCTGGGCACCGACGGCTTTGGCCGCAGCGACACCCGCGCCGCCCTGCGCCAGTTCTTCAACGTGGATGCCGCCAGCATCGTCGCAGAAGCGAAAGCCTGCGCATGAACACGGCCGCGCGCCACCGGGTGCTGGTGACCCGTGCCATTGCTCCTTCCGCCATCGAGTTCCTGCGCAGTCACGCTGAGGTCGACTACAACGACTCCGACACCTTGTGGAGCCGCGAAGAGCTCGGTCGGCGCATGGTGGGCCGTGACGGGGTGCTGTGCAGCGCCGTCTGCCCCATGGACGCCGACATCCTCAAGCAGGCCCCCACCCTGCGCGCCATCAGCAACGTGGCCGTCGGTCATGACAACTTTGACCGAACCTACATGCGGGAAAAAGGAATCATCGGTTCCAACACGCCCGATGTGCTGACCGAAACCACGGCCGACTTCGGCTGGTGCCTGCTGATGGCAGCAGCCCGCCGTGCGGCCGAGGCCGACGCATGGCTGCGTCGTGGCGAATGGACGGGTTGGGCGTTCGACCAGTTCCTGGGAACGGATCTGTACGGAAGCACCTTGGGGGTGGTCGGCTTCGGTCGTATCGGGCGTTCGCTGGTGCGCCGGGCCCAGGGCTTCGACATGCGGGTGCTTGTGAACACCGCGGGCCCGGAGGTCGAAGGCGCAGGCGTCACGGTGGTTTCGATGGACAGGCTGTTGCGGGAAAGCGATCACGTGGTGCTCACGGTGCCTCTCTCACCACAGACACGGCATCTGGTCGGTGAACCCCAGTTGCGCACCATGCAGCCGCACGCCACACTGGTCAACATTTCCCGCGGCGGCATCGTGGACGACGCCGCTCTGGCCCGCGCGTTGGAGTCGGGCTGGATCGCGGCGGCCGGGGTGGATGTGTATGAAGGCGAGCCCATGGTCCATCCAGACCTTCTTCGCTCTCGCCGTGCGGTGCTGACACCGCACATTGCCAGCGCCAGCCGCGCCACCCGCACGCGCATGGCCATGATGGCCGCCGAGAACCTCATCAACGCACTCGAAAACCGCCCGACCCATCGGGTGGTTTGAAAACAAGGCGTTTCCCTTGGTCGACAGCGCGCCGATTGACAGGCGCTCAATGCCTGCGTTCGGCCGGTCGGCGCCTCAACGGTTGCAGGAGCACACTCAGGTTTCTTCGGTCACGAGCACGATCTTGCCAATGTGTTCCCCTGCCTCCATGACCTGGTGGGCTTTTGCCGCGTCGGCCAGTGGCAAGGTGCCATGCACGATGGGGCGGACCCGGCGGTCGTTGATCAGAGGCCACAGCACGGTGCGCAGGCGTTCGGCGATGACGGCCTTGTGCGCGTCGGGCAAGGGTCTGAGCAGCGATCCGGTCACGACCGCCTCCTTGGCCATCAAGGTGCGCAAGGGTGTCTGCAGTGCGGCCTCCGCCCCCGGTGACAGGTGGACGATGCGCCCCCGCCAGGCCAGCGCCTCCACATTGGCCGCGGCGTACTGCCCGCCGGACATGTCGAGGATCACATCCACCCCGCGGCCCGCCGTGTGCCGGCGCAGCTCGCTGACAAAATCCTCGCGGCGGTAGTCGATGGCACCACGTGCGCCCAGGCTCAAGGCCCTGGCCACCTTCCCGGGCGCCCCGCAGGTGGCATACACGGGATGTCCGAGCGCGTTCAGAACCTGGATGGCCAACGTTCCCACGCCGCTGGTACCGCCGTGTATCAGCACCGACTCGCCGGCTCCGAGCCGTGCAACGCCAAAAAAGTTGTGCCACACCGTGAAGGCCGCCTCGGGCAATGCCGCCGCCTGCACCCAGTTCAGTCCGTCTGGCACCGGCAGCACCTGCCCCGCCTGCGCGATCGCGAACGGGGCGTAGCCGCCACCATCGGTCAGGGCACAGACGGGTTGCCCCATCAGGCTGACCGGCACACCGGGACCCACCGCAACGACCCGCCCCGAAACCTCCAGCCCTGGCACATCGCTGTGGTCGGGGCTGGGTCCGCGTCGCCGCTGGTTGCAGTCGTGCCGGTTGACACCAGCGGCCTTCACGGCAATCAGGACTTCGCCCGCGCGTGGGGATGGCACGGGCACGCGCGCCGGTCGCAGCACCTCGGGTCCTCCCGCGGCGGTGATGTGGATCACGATCTGTGTTTCGGGCACGTTGCTGCTCATGGCGAGGCCCCCGCCGACGTCTCCCTGCGGGTGGACTGGAACAGGCGCAGCCGCCAGCCGGTGTGGCTGCTTTCGTGACGCACCCAGAACTGGCTGACCCAGGACCTCACGTCCAGCGGGTCACCACCGGGCGCTCGCTGCAAGGCCATGTGCAATTCGCCCATCACCAGCGCACCACCGTTCATCACATCGACGTGGGGCTCCACGAGGTCGACGGCCAGGAAGCGGGGTCCCGAGCGGAGATAGGCCATCAGCTGCGCCTTGTCGTGCCGCACGCCCGTGGCATGTACGTAGACCAGGCCGTCGTCCAGCAGCGGGTCCAGCCTGTCGAGGTCACCGACCACCACCGCACGGGCGCGTTCACGCTCACTGCCCAGCACGCTGCTCATGCCAGTGCCTCGCCCATCACAAAGCGTTTGACCAGGGCAGCCATGTCGTTCGCGTGTTGGGCCGTGGCAGCGACGTGGCGGTCCGGCCGCAGCAGCAAGGCCACGCACCCGACATCGCTCAGCCATTGCCGCACAGACGCATCGCTGGCCTCGCGCAGCACCAGCCGCTCGTTGGCCAGATCCTTGAGCGAACCGCAGGCTTCGGGCGTGGCCACCAGGGCGAACCGGTCACCCAGGCCAACGTCGAAACGGCTCCCGTCGGCCAGCAGGGGTTGTGGCGCCAGACGACCCGCCAGGGCGCCCCCTTCGTGCCACCCCGGTCCCAGGGCTGGCTGGGGCGTCCTGATGACCAGCGGATTGGCTGCCATGCGTGCATCGCGCTCGCGTGCCACTTCCGGGTCGGTGGCCTGGATCACGCTGCCCATGCCGACCGCTGTTTCGATGAACTCGCGCACATGGGGCGAGCGCTCGCTTTCGTAGGTATCCAGCAGGCTTGAAGGCAACTGCCCTTTGACGACCGCCGCGAGCTTCCAGCCCAGGTTGAAGGCATCCCGGATGCCGGCGCACATGCCCTGCCCCATGAAGGGTGGCGTCTGGTGCGCGGCATCCCCCGCGATCAGCAGGCGGTCATGCCGCCAGCCGCGGGCCACCACCGAGTGAAAGGTGTAGACCGCCGGGCGTTCGAGCGTTGCCTCGTCAGGGGTCACCCAGCGCGCCAGCAAGGGCCAGACGACCTCGGGCCTGACCATGGCCACCGGGTCGTCACCAGGCATCAGCATCAGTTCCCAGCGGCGGCGGTTGCCCACCCCGCGCACGTAAGTCGCGGGGCGTGCCGGATCGCAGTACTGGATGCTGTGGTCACCCAGATCGGGGCGGTCGCCGTGGAGAAGCACGTCGAGCACCAGCCAGCGCTCATGGGAGTGCATGTCGTCGAGCTCGGTGCCCATGAAGCGCCGCACCAGGGAGCGCGCACCGTCGCAACCCACCACGTAGCGGGCCGAGGTCTGGAGCAGACGGCCCGAACGCATGTCCTCGACCCGCAGGACCACCCGGTCCTCCTGTGGCTCGATGGCAAACAGGTCATGCCGCAGACGCACCGCCACATGGGCGTGATCGACCAGGCGCTTTCTCAGCGTCTCCTCCAGCTGCGGCTGGTGGAACCGGTAGCTGGGGTGCCACCCCTGCGGACCCAGGTTCTGCGGCCGGGTGTAGTCGATCAGAACCCGTCCCGCGGCATCGACAAACTTCATGCCAGGCGAGACCAGCAGGTTCGGGTAGAGCTCGTCGGCGATACCCATGGCCTGGAAGGCCCGCATGCACTCCCCGTCGAAATGGATGGCACGGGGCAGGCGGTAGATCTCCGCCTCTTTCTCGATGACCAGGACCTTGAGACCCTGCTGGCCCAGCAGGTTGGCCAGTGCCGCACCACAGGGCCCCAGACCGATGATGGCCACGTCATGCAGGACATCGCCACCGAAGACAGCGTCGTTTTCCACTTTCAAGTTCAACCTTTCAGGACCTGCGGCAGCCACAGCGCCAACGCCGGAAACAGCAGCAGCACGGCCAGACGCAGGGAATTGGAGATCACGTAGGGCATCACGCCCCGGTAGATGGCACCGATGGGAATCTGGGGTGCGACGCCCTTGACCACGAAGACATTCATGCCGAGTGGCGGAATCAGCATCCCCAGCTCGATGATCACGACGTTGATCACGCCCCACCAGACCGGATCGAAACCCCAGCTCTTGATCAGTGGCAGGACGAAGGGCATGGAAATCACCATCGCCGCCACCTCGTCAAACACCGCGCCGGCCACGATGAACATGGCCATCAGCGCCATCACCGCAGCCCAGACCGGGATGCCCGATGCCTGGACACTTTCCACCAGCGCCTGCGGCGCCTGGGTCACGGCGGCGAAGTAGCCGAACAGCGAGGCTCCGATGATGAGCACGTAGATCATGCCGCTGGTGGCCGCGGTGCTGAACAGCGCGTGCTGCAGCGACGCCCAGGTGAGCGAGCGGCGCCACACCGCGAACGCGAACGCCAGGGCGGCACCGACGGCCGCGCTTTCGGTCGCGGTGAACACGCCCGCGCCCATGCCACCGATGACAATGCCTGCCAGTGCGATGACGGGCCAACTCATGCGGGCAGCCTGCCACCGCTCGGCCGCCGTGGCCCGTGGGCCGGTGGGTGCATCCTGCGGACGCCAGCGTGTGTAGATCGCGATGGCACCCAGATGGAGCACGACGGCAATCAGCGCCGGCACCAGAGCGGCGATGTACAGCGTGATGATCAGCTCCTGTGCCAGCACCGCGTAGATCACCATGATGGAAGACGGCGGTATCAGGATGCCCAGCGTGCCCCCCGATGCCACGGTGCCAGCCGCAAACCCCGGGCTGTAGCCCCGCGACAGCATGGAGGGCAACGAGGCCTTGCCAAAGGTGGCTGCCGTCGCCACCGAACTGCCGCACACGGCGCCAAAGCCCGCGCAACCGCCGATGGTGGCCATGGCCAGGCCACCCCGGCGGTGCCCCACCAGCGCATAGGCCAGGCGGTACAGGTCCTCTGACAACCCGGCCACACCAGCGAACGATCCCATGAGAACGAACAGCGGAATTGTCGCCAGCTCCAGCGACGACAGGTTGTTTGACGTCTCCGAGGCGATCATGGCCAGCGCGGGATCGAAGCCGGCAAACAGGCCAAAACCCACCACGCCTGCAATGCCCATGGCAACGCCCACCGGCACATGCAGCGCGATCAGCACAAAGGTCGCGAGCAACCCCAGCAGGGTCAGCACAACGGGGTTACTCATGGTCGGGCTCCTCGGGCTGACGTTGCCAGGCCGTGAGTACGGCAGCCACCGCCGCCAGCACGATGAACAGCGCCACCGCCGTCCACCAGGGCCACACACCCCAGCGCAGCACGGGAATGACCTGCGCCGTTTCGTGCATGTCCTGGGCGAATCGTACGTACTGCCAGGCCATCAGCACGAAAAACGCCGCCGTGACCAGCGCCGCAAAGCGGTCCAGCGCGGTCTTGAAACCGCCCCCCAGACGACGCCCCAGCACATCCACCGAGATGTTGGCGCGAACCACCAGCACATAGGGAAAGCAGGCGGCCAGCAGCACCGCACCGGCCAGGGAAGCGATATCGACAAACCCCCGGATGGGACTCGCAAACACGTAGCGCAGCAGCACATCGAGCGCCGTCGCCAGGGCCAGCAGCAAAAGACCGATGACCGCAGCCAGGGCGAGCCAGGCCGCCGCGCGTTCGACACGCGCGGACAACGATGGGGATGCCATGTCAGGTGCCGGCGCGGATGCGCTTGAGCTGTTCGACGAACGCAGCGTGGATGCGTCCGTTGCGGGGCTTGGCCTGGCGCCAGCTTTCGTTCACCGGCTCAATGGCCTTTTTCCACTCGGCCACTTCCGATTCGCTGGGTTTGACCACGGTGTTTTTCCCCGAGGCGGCGACACGTTCACGGACTTCCTTCTCCTGCCGGTCGAAGGCCTCGCCCAGTTTGCGTGCCAGCGCCTCGCCGCTGACCTGCTGGATGGCGGCCCGGGCTTCGGGCGGCAAAGCGTCGAAGCGGTCCTGGCGCATCACGATGCCCACCGCCACCGCACCCAGCGGCAGGTCCAGGTGCTGCGAGCTGACCTCGTTGACCTTGAAATCGCCCACGAAGCCCCAGTTGTTGAGCGTCATGTCGACCACGCCGCGGGACAACGATTCGGCGATCTGCCCACCGCCCACCTGGACGGGCGCACCGCCCAGTGCCTCGATCACGCGGGTGAGGTGATCGCCGGAGGCGCGCACCCGTTTGCCTTTGAGGTCTGCGGGCAACCGCACCGGCTTGTTGGCATGGACAACCACGGGCGGCGTGGCACCCACCGCCAGCATCTTGAGACCGTCGAACCCGACCAGTGCGCCCGACGCATACAGCCGGTGCAAGGCCACGCTGGCCTCGACCGCGTTCTGGGTCATGAAGGGCAGACCGACGATCTCCGTGTCGTCGAACCGGCCCGGCGTGTAGGGCAGAACCACCCATCCCAGATCCGCCACACCGTCGGTCACCAGCTTGAGCTGCTGCAGCGGGTTGCGCCCCAGGGTGCCGCCCGCAAACATGTCGATCTGCAGACGGCCCCTGGAAGCCGCTGAGGCATCGCGCGCCAGCGGCGTCAGGATGTTGGCCGTGATGTTGGCCATGGGTGGCTCAAAGCTGGTGAACTTGAGTTTCACCGGCTCGTTGGCGCGTGCCGCGGGGCCGATGGCGGCCGCAGCGATGGCGGCCACGGCTTGACGGCGGTTGAGGGTGGGAAGGGTCATGGTTGTCTCCGGTTGGGATAGGTGTTGTGTGGACCGCTGGGGAGCGGCCTTTTTCAAACGCGCGTGGTGGCCCGCTCGGTCCGCAAGGTCTGCAGCGCACGGGTCCAGCGCAGCAGCTCGTCGAACATCACGCTGGCGGCCTGAGCGTGGGCGGTGTTGGCCTGCAGCCCGCCTTCGGCCTGGAGTTGCTGCCCCACATGGGGGATGGCCACCGCCTCCAGGAGCGGCACCACCTTGAGCACATTGAGCAGCCCCTTGGTCACCTGAACAGACCGGATACCCCCCGACATGCCGCCATAGCTGACGAAGCCGACAGCCTTGTAGTGCCACTCACGCACCAGGTAATTCAGCGCGTTGACCAAGGCTCCCGGTGGCGCAAAGTTGTATTCCGGCATCACGAAAACGAACGCGTCGGCTTCGCTCACGCTGGCACTCCACGCCCGTGTGTGTTCATGGGCGTAGCGCCCCAGACGGGGGTGTTCCGGCTCGTCGAACACCGGCAGGCGAAAAGCGGCCAGATCCACCAGCCGCGCATCAAACCCCCCATGGGCCTGCGCCAGCTGGTGCACCCAGGCGGCGACAGCGGGTCCGATGCGAGCAGGACGGGTGCTGCAGATCAGCACATGCAGAACGGGGCGATCCATGGTGCGTACCCAGCGAGCAGCCGGTTCAGGGGGTGGACAGACCCAGGCGCTGGATCGTGGCGGCCTTGAGCCGGCTGTCCTCGCGCATGTTCCGCTCGAATTCCTGGCCCGGACGGAAATCCACCACCTGGTTGGCGCCACGCGCCCAGCCCTGGTATTTGGGTGAAGCCACCGCAGCACGGCAGGCCTCCTCCAGCCGGGTGACCACCGCGTCCGGCGTGCGTGCCGGAACCAGCACGCCGCCGAAGCTGGCCTGCACCACAGGAATGCCGGCCTCCTTGAGGGTGGGCACATCCGGGAACGACGGATGGCGCCTGTCAGCATAGACCGCGATCAGCCGCAGGGCGCCGGCATTCAGGTGGCCGGTGATCGAGCTGACCAGCACCGCCCCGAAACCCAGGCGTTCGCTGAGCAGGTCTTGCAGCATGGGGGCGTCGCCCCGGTAAGGCACATGGGTGAGGGTGACCTTGGTGGTGGCCTCGATGTCCGACGTACCCAGGTGCGGAATGGAGCCCGTTCCGGAGGTTCCGTAGCTCACCTTGCCCGGGTCCTTGCGCGCCGCAGCCAGAATGTCCGCGGCGCTGCGGTAGCGCGAGTTGCCCGGGACCGCAATGGCGAAGATGTTGTCAAAGACCTGGCAGACATGGCGGAACGACGCGAGGTTGTAGGACAGCGACTTCAGCCGGTGGGGCTCGCTCGACAGCGGCACCGCCGGGGTGAAGGCCAGCAGGTAGCCATCTGCCCGCGCTGCCGCCACCGCTGCCAGGCCGATGGTGCCCGCCGCGCCGTCCCGGTTGGTCACCGCGACAGGCTGGCCCAGGTTCTCCGCCATAGCTTCGGCCAGGTTGCGGGCGTTCAGGTCCAGCCCGCCACCGGCCGCGAACGGCACCAGCATCTGGAGCGGCCGCACCGGGTAGTCCTGTGCGGCGCTGCCCAGAGCCACAGAGGCCATGCACAGGCCGAGCAGGAGCCGCCCCAGGGGACGAGAAAGGCGAACAGCGTCCATGGTCACGCTTCAGGCTTCGTCGGCAATGGGGTTGCGCAGCACGCCCACGCGATCGACCTCGATCTCGCACACGTCGCCCGCCTTCATCCAGACCGGCGGGGTGCGGCGTGCGCCCACGCCGCCCGGCGTGCCGGTGACGATGACGTCGCCCGGCTCCAGCGGCGCGATGGTGGAGACATAGGCGATCTGGCGCGCGATGCTGTGGATCATCATGTCGGTGGTGGCCCGCTGCAGCTCAACCCCGTTGAGCCGGGTGCTCAGCGTCATCACGGTGCCGAACGGGATCTCGTCGGCCGTCACCATCCAGGGGCCGAAGCCGCCGGTGCGCCAGAAATTCTTGCCAGGCACCCACTGCGAGGTGTGGCGCTGCCAGTCGCGCACGCTGCCGTCGTTGTAGCAGGCGTAGCCGGCCACGTACTGGCCCGCATCGGCTTCGGCGATCCGCCGACCGGATCGGCCGATGACGACGGCAATCTCCGCCTCGTAGTCGAACTGCGTCGATTCCGGCGGCCGCACCATGGCCTTGTCGTGGCCTACCTGAGAGTCGGCCACGCGAAGGAAGAACGTGGGCTGCTCGGTCACCTCGCGGTTGGTCTCGCGCACGTGCTCACCGTAGTTCAGGCCGCAGCACCAGATCTTGCCCGGGTTGGGTATCACCGGCAGCAGCTCGACATCGGCCAGGGCGAAATCAGGGGCGCGCTGGGCGGCCACGGCAGCGGCCTCGGCCAGCGCATCCGCTGCCAGCAGCGCCTTGAGGTCGGCGTGACGCGAGCCCAGCACGGCCCCGAGATCGACCACGCCCTTGTCGGTCACAACACCATAGCCCTGGCGGCCGTTCCTGGAAAAACTCACGAGTCTCATCGGTTGTCCTGTCGTTTTGACTTTGTTGCAAAATCTTGAATAACGAGATTTAATCACAACCGAATTTGCACTGTCAACACACACTTTCTTGAGGGAAAACCATGAGCCGACCCGGATTCAGCTTCAGCCACTTCGGCATGTTCGTCACCGACATCGCCCTGCTTGAAGACTTCTACACACGCATCCTCGACTTCACCGTCACCGACCGCGGTGAACTGCCCGGACCCAACGGTCCCATGGACCTCGTGTTCCTCAGCCGCGACCCTGACGAGCACCACCAGATCGTGCTGATCACCGGTCGACCAGCCGACATGGCGTTCAACCCCATCAACCAGATCTCGCTCAAGGCCGACAGCCTGGCCACCCTGCGCGCCATGCACCAGACCTTGCTGCGCGAGGGCGCAGCCGACATCACACCGGTCACACACGGGAACGCGGTTTCCATCTATGTGCGCGACCCGGAAGGCAACCGGCTGGAGCTCTACATCGACCTCCCCTGGTACGTTTCGCAGCCCATGCGGGTACCGGTCGACCTGTCTGGCGACGAGACCGCACTCATGCAACGGCTGGAGCAGCACGCCCGTTCGCTGCCGGGCTTCCGGCCACGTTCCCAATGGCGGGCCGAGATGGCCCGGCGCATGGGCCTGAGCTGAGCTGCCCCTAGAATCGGGCGACCAAATTTCACCGCCCCGCACGCATGAGCAGTTCCTCGAAGGTGTTCGCCATACTCGGGCTGTTCACACAGGAACGCCCGGTGTGGCAGCCCGATGAAATCAATGAGGCCCTGGGCTACACCCGGCCCACCGGCTACCGCTACGTCAAGGAGCTGGTGGAAGCCGGCATGCTGCAGAAGATCTCGGCCGGGCAGTACGCGCTGGGCGGGCGCATCATCGAGCTCGATTACCAGTTGCGGCAGACCGACCCGGTGCTGCTGGCATCGGTGCCGGCCATGATGGCCGTGGCCAGGCGCAGCGGCTACGACCTCGTGCTCAGCGTGCTCTATGCGGGCCCCCGCGTCATTGACATCTACCGCGCCAGCGGTGTCGAAAAACTCGAACTGACCTATGGCCGGGGCCGACCCCGCCCGATGTTCCGCTCCGGCGCCCCCAAGGTGCTGCTGGCCTGGCTCGAACGGGGCCCCCTGGTGAAGATCTACGAGCAGCTTTCTGACGACATCGCCGCCAACGGCATGGGGCGCAACTGGGCTGAGTTCCGGGCGTACCTCACGGACATCCGGCGACGCGGCTTCTACCGCTCGGTCGGCGAGCTGCAGCCCGAGGTCGGTGCGATGGCCGTGCCCGTCTTCAACGCCGACGGGGACTGCGTGGGCGCGTTGGCCATCGTGGGCTCGGCCGCGCGCATCGCCGAGGAGCCAGACGCCAGGCTGCTCAAGTGGCTGAGCACCGCGACCACCGACATCCAGGCGCGTTTGCGCAGCCCTCAGGGAAATCACTAAATCTCAATAATCGAGATTTATTTATCATTGGACGACCTTCCCCGGTGTGCCGGACCGGCATGCCACGTCCATGAAAGATCCGCGTGAAAACTCCCTTCGTCCACGACGCCTGGTATGTCATTGCCTGGGCGGAAGAACTCTCGGGCAACGCACCCGTTTCCCGCACCGTCCTGTCCCACCCCCTGGTGGTCTTCAAGGACGCCAGCGGTGCGGCGCACGCACTGGAAGACCGTTGCCCGCACCGGGGCGTGCCGCTGAGCCTGGGCCAGGTGGTGGACGGGAACATCCGCTGCGCCTACCACGGGCTGGAGTTCGATGGGCGCGGCGTCTGCGTGCGCAACCCGCACATCCGCGCTGACCCCGGCCGGCTGCAGGTCCGTCGCTACCCGGTCGAGCTGCGCCACGATGCGGTCTGGGTCTGGATGGGGGAGGCCGAACAGGCCGACGCCTCACGCATCCCCGACTACAGCCTGTTCGCTGCTGGCACACCGGGCTACCGCGCCATCCGGGGCTACCTCGGCGTGTCGGCCGACTACCGGCTGGTGATCGACAACCTGCTGGACCTGAGCCATGCCGAATACCTGCATGCCAACACGGTGGGCACCTCGGGCTCGGCCGGCTCGGTGAAGACCTCGCTGGATGCCGACGAGGAGCGCGTGACGGTGCTGCGCAAGGTGTTCGATCTGGCGCCCTCAGCGGTGTTCAAACCGGTGTGGACGCGCACCGAGCGCATCGACCAGCAAGCCAACATGACGTGGCGGCCACCGTCCCATCTGATGCTGGACCTGGGCATCATGCCGCCCGGTGGTGAGCTGAACGAGGGCCTGCATTTCCCGAGCGCGCACATTCTCACGCCCGAGACGGAACGCTCCACGCACTACTTCTACGCGGTGGCGCGCAACTTCTCGCAGACAGACCAGGAGCTGGATGAGACGGTCCGGGCCACTTTCGTGAAAGCATTTGCCGGAGAGGACCGCCCCATCATCGAGGCCATCCAGCGCGCGGCGCTGGACCCTGACGACGGTTTCCGTCCTGCGGACTTCACATCGGGCGACGCTGCAGCCCGGCGCGTACGGCGTACGCTGGAACGCCTGAGCGGACCACAGACGCCGATCAGTCCTCCGGGGTGAACCCCGAGGCCTTGACCCACGGCCCCCACAACGCGGTCTCGGTCGCCTGAATCTGGGCCAGCTGCTCGGGCCCTGCGGGTCGCGCCTGCACCGCGGCACGGGTGAGCAGGGGCTCGATCCTGGCCACGCCCGCTTCTACCGCCTGGTAGAGCGCACGCACCTGCGCAGGCGGCGTGCCCGCTGGCGCGTAGAGCCCGTACCAGCCGTCCATCACAAGGTCGATGCCGCTCTCCCTGAGCGTAGGAACATCGGGCAGACCGGGGTTGCGCTGGGAACCCATGGTGCCCAGTATGCGCACCTTGCCGACCCGGTGGTGCTCCATCGCATCAGCCAGTGGCGAGACCACCAGCGAGACGTTGCCACCGATCAGGTCCACCATGGAGGGCGCTGCGCCCTTGTAGGGCACGTGGGTGATCTCGACACCGGCACGCTGCGCGAAACCCTGCCCCAGGAAGTGGGGGATGGTGCCGGCGCCTGGCGAGGCAAAGGCTGCGCGGTTGGCCGGGTTGCGCGCCCATGCGACGTATTCGGCCACCGTTCGGGCCTGGGTGGCGGGGCCGGTTGTGATGGCGTAGTCCAGCACGCAGACACGGCCCACCGGCGTGAAATCCTTGACCGGGTCGTAGCGCAGCTGGCGATGAATCCATGGAAACAGCGTCATCGGCCCGTGCGGCACCATCATCAGGGTCTCGCCGTCGGGCTTGGCCTGGCGGGTGGCTTCCACCACCAGCCGGCCCGCCGCACCGGGGCGGTTCTCCACGATGATGGAGCGTCCGAGCGTGGGCCGCATGGCCTCGGCCAGCGCGCGGGCCGTCAGGTCCACCGAGCCGCCGGGCGCGAAGCCCACCAGCAGGCGGATCGGCTGGGCTGAGCCCTG
>CALRLO020000061.1:0-15434 GCA_943368755.1 Synechococcus sp. UW140
GCATCGTGAACCTCAAAAGTGGGAGGCCACCATACCCGTTTACAAAGCGAACAGGAAAGTCAATGAAATCAACGGTCTACCCAGACCACCCCCGCGCCAGTGCTAGCTTTGCGTACCGTCACTTATTGCACTGAAAACGAGGAGACCCCGATGCAGCCATTGACACGGTGCAATCGTGCGACAGCAAGCCGATCATTCACTCCGACCGTGGTGCTCATTACCGGTGGCCGGGCTGGCTTGATCGGATGCACAGTGCGAAGCTGACGCGGTCGATGTCGCGCAAGGGGTGCTCACCGGACAACGCGGCCTGCGAAGGCTTCTTTGGGCGCCTGAAGAATGAGATGTTCTACCCGCGTGATTGGAAGTCGACCACCATCGAGGTGTTCATCCGTGCGGTGCACGAGTACATCCTCTGGTACAACGAAAAACGGATCAAGATATCGCTGGGCTCCCTCAGCCCCATCGAGTACCGCGAAAGTCTGGGCTTAATCAACTAAAACCAGTCCAAGATTTACGCCGCACCCCCACTGGCTCAGTTTTGCTCGTGATTCAACAGGCATGGGCCAGTCGGCGCCATTTGTGCACGACGTTGGCGTTGATGCCGTGCGAGAGCGCCACGCTGGCCACCGATGCACCGGGCTGGGCGCACTCGGCCAGGATCTGCTGCTTGAGCTCGGCGCTGTGGCGCCGACGGGTCTTGTTCTGGGCTTCGGTCATGGTGTCCACCTATCTGGTTTGGTGGACACCATCGTTGCCGCTTACGCCGCCGCCCTCAAGGGTGGGATGACCGTGCGCTTACGGACGAATGAAGTCAGCCGACGGAGCTGTGTGACTGCAACCAGCCTTAATGAGACTTTGCGGACCCGAGGGGCGGCAGTGCAGCGACTACTGCCCTTCAGGTTCGAAGCCCGTACTTCCGGTGTCGGCCACTTAGCGATCATTCGCGGTGAATGCAATCCGCCTGTTGGGGGGCTTGAGAGTTCAACGAGCATGAACGTTGAGTGCTGCTAACGTACTGCTCAGCAGGCCGGCTGCTGAGCATGTTCACGTCTGATGCCTTCTGGAAATCAGTTCGCGCTGATACCCAACGCTCGGACCAACGGCCCAAAACGCGCGCGATCGGCGACCATGAGTTGGTCTAGTTCCCCAGGCGTGCTGTTTGAAGCAGTGAGTCCGAAATCCGCAAGCCGCTTTTGCACATCCGGCTGCGCAAGTGCCTTGTTCACTTCAACGTTCAGGCGCACTACTTCGGTTGGGGATGTAGCGGCCGAAGCGAAGAGTCCAAACCACACGGAGATGTCGAGGTCGGGGTGAAATTCCTTGAACTCCGGTAGATCGGGGAAAAAGGTCTTCGCTGCCGGTCCGCTGGTCGCAACCGCGATCACGTTACCGGCTTTCACTTGAGGCATGGCCTCGGCCAAGCTCACAATGACTGCTCCTACTTCTCCACCCATAAGTCCCTGCAACGCTGGTGACGTACCTTTGTAGGGCACATGGGTCATTTGCAACCCGAGTCGGTTCGCGACAAGTTCCATGGCAATGTGTGAGGGGTGACCGGAACCGCCCGTGCCGAAGTTCACAACCTTGGGCTGCGCCTTCACAAGCGCGGCAAATTCGCGGAAATTTTTCACCTTGAGCGAAGGACTAATCAGGAGTACCAGGGTCGCCTTGCCCAAAAGCGCGACAGATTTGAAGTCCTTGGACGGATCGTAGGGCAGTTTGGAAAAGACAAAGGGGTTGACCACCATCACGGCGTCCGGAGCGACCAGCAGCGTACGCCCGTCACCCGCCGACTTGGCCACGTAATCAGCGGCGATCCCACCACTGGCTCCGGCCTTGTTGTCGACGATACCAGGCACGCCCATTTGCTCCCCGAGCTTCTGTGCCATCAAGCGGGCAATAACGTCGCCTAGTGCAGCGGGCGGGCTCCCGACCACCACCTTCAGGGGGAACTGTGTCTGCGACCAAGCGGGCAGGCCTGCCGCCGCCGCGAACCCGGTGGCAATCAGATGCGTTAGCGCGGCGCGGCGCGATGGGCGACTTCCTGTTGCGAAGGCGTTGTCTACACAGTGTGGCATGTGGTGTCTCCTTACTGATTTTCGAGAGAAATCGGCACATCAGGACGGCGCGCGCTTGCGTGCCACCTTCTTTGCCGGTGGGGTGGATGAGAACAAAAGCATGGCTTCGGCCATACGTGTCCATGAGCCCATGAGGTGATCGAACTCCTCGTCTGGACCTGCGACCAATTGACGGATACCGAAGCCGCGGGCAATAGCGAATGACAGACGAACGACGTCTTTGGCCTGTCGCAATGGGTGGCCTGCTTCTACGAAAACATCAACCCATGCCTGCTCCACTGGAATCCGATATTGCTGCGCGAGCCGTTTCACCTCAGCGCCGAGCGTTGAACCAGGATCCACCATCATCAGATCGAGCGAAAGAAGAAAGTCGTCACCCATGAAAAATTCACAACTGTCCTCGACCAAAAGTTCAAGCAGGCGAGAGGGGGTTCGACGCCCCGCCTCGACACGCGCTTCGGCCCGCTGCTGAGTCTTGCGGTAGACCTCCTCAAGCGCTTGCAACACCAGCATGTCCTTGGCCGGGAAGTGGTGCGTCTGGGCGCCCTTGGAGACGCCGGCACGGTCGGCGACATCCGCCGTGCGAAAACTCGCATAGCGCTTTTCCTTAAGCAGGTCGATCGCACCGTCGATCAGTTTTCGCTGGGTTGACTGCGTCCGCTCGGCCTGAGTGCGGCGCGGACGACGGGATGCAGGTGCCGGTGATGCGGCTCGAGGCATAGACGGTCTCCTAAGGGTGGTTCGAAACCCGTAGTGTCATCTCTCCAATGCGCTCGCAGGCTGCACGGATCACATCGCCGGGCAGAACTGGCCCCACGCCCTCAGGCGTACCGGTCAGAATCACGTCTCCAGGGTGCAGCGTGTAAAGACTGGAGGCAATTGAGATAAGGTCGGGAATGTCAATGGTCATTGCACCTGTGCTGCTGTGCTGGCGCCGCTCGCTATTAACCCAAAGCGACATGATGAGCGCGTGCGGATCCGGAATTTCGTCGGCGGTGACAAAGCAGGGGCCCAATACGGTGTAGGTGTCAGGTGACTTGCGAAAACTCCTGTCTTCCGTACCACGTACCGTCATATCCAATCCGATGCAGTAGCCAGCGACATGGTCCATCGCGCGCTCGCGCGGGATTGCATGTCCGGTGCGGCCAATGACAACAGCCAGCTCCAACTCGTGATCGGTTCGACGCTCGGGAAGCACCACTTGAACACCTTCGGCTGGACCAGCGATGGCCGACGTCGCCTTCAGGAACAGCCCGTACTTCTCGGCGGGACGCTCGACGCCCTCGAGCGCCTTCATGTGTACACCTCCTGGGTCGACACCGGCGTCCTTAGTGTCCTGCTGCACGTGCAGGCTGTAGTTGGCAGGCGCGGCCATGACCTTGCTCGGGTTGGTGAGCGGGCTGTACAGACGGACATCAGCTAGGCGGCGTGGGCTGGCACTGCGCGGTACGCGCCGTGTAGCCTCCATCAGGGCAGGCAAATGGGCGATGAGTGGGTCGCCCAGTGGAACCGGCCACCGCAGTGTGGGCAGCACGTCGAGCGCGGGCGTTACGTCATGGACTACGTCGCCTTCAATGAGGCCTAGGCAGTCATCGTCGAATCGGCAGAATTTCATTCCAGATCTTGTCTTTCTTGGTTTTTTCGCTGCGTCACGCAGGCTGCGCCATGCGAACGCCATCGGGCGCCCATAGCCAGTCAAAACAGCGGTACAGGTCTTCGGTTGTGCGCTCCTGCAGTTGCTGAGTGCGAATCTCGGCATCGATGCCACCGCAGTGATACGTATGCCAGAGTGCACGTGACTCCAGAACCACTCGCGCCGTACGCACAAAGCGTCGGCGTTCGAACAGCGGGAAGGCACGCAGCGGGTCGTTGTCGTTCTCTTGCATCAGGCGACAAAGTTCTGCGGCATCTTCCAGAGCCATACCGGCGCCCTGGGCTAACGACTGCAATGTGGCGTGAGCCGAGTCGCCCAGCAGCGTCACACGACCATCTGACCATCGGCGCAAGGGATTGCGATCAGCAATAGCCCAGCTACGCTCCAGGTTAACGACCGAGAGCACGTCACGTACTTCCGGTTGCACCTGCGCTGCAATAGTTGCGATGTGCTTCCGATAGCTGGCATCGTCGCTGGCGTTGACCCCTTCAGGTACACGGAACACCGCGACAACATTCATCTCTGTGTGTTCACGCAGAGGGTAGTAAATGACGTGAAATCCGTCACCCGTCCACATGGTTACGCCTCTGCGCTGTCGCAGACTCGCAGGCGCCTCGGCCATCGGCACAATGGTTCGGTGCGCCAAGTAACCGGTGTCGCGCGATGTATCCCCCTGATGCATCTGTGCTCGAAGCCGCGAGCGCAAACCGTCAGCTGCGACGAGCGCACTGCCCTCGATATCTACGCCTGTGGTCGTGTGCACCTTCACGCCCTGCGCGTCCTGTGAATAGCCGGTCACAGTGGTAGCCTGGTTCAGGTCCACTTCGGGCATGGCGCGCACCGCGCGCAGCAACACATCGTGGAGATCTACACGGTGGATGCATATGTAAGGTGCCGGGAAGCGCACATCAAACGCTTCGCCCTTGAGAGGTACGCGAACCAAGCGTTGGCCATCGTACGCATCCAGCAGTACCAGGTCATCGGGCAGGTAGGACGCACGCCGGATCTCGTCTTCCAGACCCAGTTGCGCCAGGACCGGAAGCACGTTGGGTCCAATTTGAACGCCATAGCCAATAGGTGCGATCTCTTCCGATTGTTCAAGCAGCCGAACGCGTGTGCCGCGCTGACCCAAACCGAGAGCTGTCGCAACACCACCGAGGCCACCTCCAACAATGAGAATGGGCGCACTCATGCCACGTCCTCCAGGCCATAGAAACCGCAGAACTTCATGAGACCCTCATCGCTGAGGACAACGACAACCGCATCGGCGCCTGCAGTGTGCTGCACGCGAGCACCCAGAGGTGCGACGAACACGTCACCAAATGCCCAGTCGAATCGCGACGCGTCTACAGTGGTTGACCCACTCCCGCGCAGGACCACGTGGATCGCGTTGGCCGCATGCCGAAAGGCTCGCCCGCGCCAGCCGGAGCGCCAGTCGTGCACCTTGATCGTGATTGTTGGCATGAGCGGCGAGGTCAGATCGAGCGCACGGCCGAGGCGTTCGTCATCGCTGTCGGTCAACGCCGCGAGGCGACGCTCGGTATCGGCCCATTCGATCCGCATGGGCGAATGGTCTTCACGCACGATATCTTTCTCCCATTGCTCGGGATAGTCCTCGGCACGCATGGGTTCGAGCAGATGTACCAGTGGCAAGTCCAGGCAGTCGAACCAGAAAGCTTGTTCAGTTCCCTCGTGTCCGTGGCCGTGCCAGTGATCGCCGGGCGTCAGAACAATGTCACCTGTCTCCATCGGGTGTTGACGGCCATTGACCACCGAGTAGGAACCACGCGACTCCAAGATCACGCGCAGCGCATGTGGCGAGTGCCGGTGCGATCGGGCGCGCTCGCCTGGGAGGATGGATTGATATGCACCCACCAGCGTACGCGTCGTCGCGAAGTCATTCCCTGGCACGGGGTTGCGCAGTACGAAATTTCGCCGCTCGGCAAGATCGGTACCTATCACGCGGCCGGCCGCCAGAAGTGCGGGTCGAATCTCGGCATAGCGCCAGTGAAATGGCACGAACTTCGAGCGCGGAGCGGACCAAAAGAGTGGATGTTCGCGCTGCACCCAACCAGGTGTGCAGTTCTGCGCGTCGATAGCGCGCACCAATTCGTTGACGTCGCGAATGGAATCGAAATGGGTCCGAGGGGATTCGAGGACAACATCTGTCATCTGATACTTCCTTTTTTATGCAGACTCTGGCCGCCTCCAACGAGAGGCTAACTCGCCCCTTAGGCTGCGATACTGAATCTCATGAGAGTGAAGACCCAAGTAGTTGCTTTTGGGTTTCTTTTCTATATCTTTCAATCGAGCTGTAGCCCTAGCTGACGGATCACCGCTCCCCAGGCTGTGACGTCGGTCTTGATCTGCGCGTCCATCTGCTCCGGCGTGGCCTGAATGGGCGTGAGCGACTGAGCGTTTAACAGCGTCGTCATCTCCTCGCCGCGAAGCACCGCGTTAATCTCTTCGTTGAGCTTCTTGACGATTGCCGGCGGCAAATTTCCGGGTCCAACGATGCCCATCCAGATCATCGGAATGTCGACGCCCACTACCCCAGCCTCCGTCAGGGTAGGCACGTCCGGCAGCGAGGGTACGCGGTTCTTGCCGACGATAGCCAGTGCGTTGAGGCGACCAGCCTTGATGAATTGAGCGGAACCGCCAACATCGAACATCGCCGAATCAACGTCTCCCGCCAATACAGCTTGCGTGGCCGGCGCCGATCCTGGGAAGGGAACCTGCAGCAAGTCAATGCCGAGCTTTGACTTGAGCAGCTCGGTCGCGAGCGTGTAGGGTTGCGCTGAGCCTGTGGAAGCGTAGGTGAGCTTCCCCGGATTGGCCTTGGCTCGTTCAATGTAGCCCTTCATCGTCGTGATATTGGTTTTCGGATTCACGTAAATCACGGTTTGGAACTCGGCCAGCAGAGAGATGGCGGTGTAGTCTTTGCTGGCGTCGTAGCCCAGCGGTCGCTTGTAGAGTGCGGGCAACATTGACCAGGGGGTAGTCACACACAGGTAGAGTGTGTAGCCATCAGGCTTGGAGGTCGCCACGTACTGCGTGGCGATGATGCCGTTGCCACCGGGTTTGTTTTCGACTATGACAGGCTGACCCATGCGTTTGCTCAGGCCTTGACCGAGCATTCGAGCGGCGCTGTCGAGCCCACCGCCGGGACTGAATGGCACGACGATACGAATCGGTTTGTCCGGGTAGCCCTGCGCGAGAGCTGCGGTTGCTGCGAGGGTCAGGCTGGCCACGGCCACAAGGGCACGCAGCGGGGTCAGGCAAGAGGTCATGGTGTTTTCTCCGTTTGTTGTCGTGAGGGTGTATTTGTGCCGTCAGGTGGATGTCCTGGAATTGCGTGCCCACCAGGCCGATGCACGCCGGCCACCGAAGCGCCCAGTTGGCGCTGCGTCGAGCACGTTGACTTTGAGCGTCGCCCAGGGTCCAAGGCCGGCTCCGAGAATCAGGTAACGAATCACGTCGCCAAGCGGTTCGACAATGCGGGCATTTCGCAGCGGCCCCATGTCCACGGGCGCCAGACCTATGTCACTGGCAAGCTGTGCCACGACGTGCCGAGCGTGCGTATCGTCGGAGGCGATGAAAGCCGACACTTGTTCCGCACGCAAGGCGTCAACCGGCATCTCAAAAAGTTCCTGCGCCATGGTGTTGAAGCACTTGACCACGCGCGCACGAGGTAGCGCGGCCTGCAGCTTTTCAGCCAACGACTGGGTCACAGGCGCAAAGTCAAAGCGGCCTTCGGGAATCGGCCAGTTGTTGGGATCGATGACGACCTTGCCGTCGAAAACGGTCAGGTTCTCGCCCACCACGTCAGACGGCACTACGTCGCGCGGGCTGTAGAGCAAAACGTCGCCGAAGGCCGCGGCCTCGGCGTTGCTGCCGGCATAGACACATGGGCCTCCTGCCGCTCGCGCTAGGTCCGCAGCCCGCTGCGCTGCAAAAGCGTCCCGGGCGCCAAAGAACACCTCGTGCCCCTTGACGGCCCAGCCGCAACCGAGTGTGCGCCCCATGTTTCCTGTTCCGACAATACCGACCCTCATGGCACGCCTCACATCTGGTCGGAACGGGGAAACATCGACAGCAGCCGGTACGAAGCGTCCTGCGCGCCCGCGCCGCTGATTTCCATGCCGAAGTGACCCTGGTAGAGCGAGTTGTCTACCGGGCGTGCGGTAACCCAGTCGCGTACCACAGCGCGAAAGGCTATCTTCCAGACGCCACCTCGGCATTCGTAGCGGTTGAACGTGCGACAGGCCGCAATCACTTCGCTGGCGCTGCCATCGGCCGCTCGCTCGCGGTGGTACGAGAGACGATGCGTCTCGCCTTCGGCACGGTCTCCGTCGACGAGGTACCACTCATTGAGGACGTAGTGGGTGGTCAATTCATAGCGCGGCATGAAGTCGCGCATGACCCAGTCCACGAATTCCCGTGCATTGCCGCGATACATGTCGCCGTGTTCCTCGACCGCGTCCTCGAAGAATATGGAACGCAGGAGTTCGGCATCACGGCGGTCGACACCGCGGCAGTAGGCCATTTCCAGCTCATGCAAGCGATCCTTGACCAGTAGGTCGAGCAAACGCGCTTCGTTTTTTTGGTCCATCGTGGTGTCCTGTCCTTGATTTCGGCTTTGCGTAACAAACCGACCAGCTGGTATGTAAGTTTGTTTTGCTGCTTGAACAGAAACCATAGGGGTTTATACGGGGGGCCTGAAGTTGCCCCGTTCGATGCCTGCTTCTACGTCGTTGAGATTTCCCGCGCGCGATATGGCCGACACAGTTCGGTCATGCGTGGCGATGAGGCAGCCCACCATTTGTCACCACGCAGCGAGGGAAACAGACCACACCGCCACTGACGATGAAGGTGCTAAAGGCAGAGCCTGGCACTTCAGTCTTCACGCGAGTCCGCGAAGACGTATCGATTGATGACTGTGACTGCGGGGCTCTGCATGCCAGCAGCTTTCGAATGGCTGGAAATGAATCCAGCAGCCAGTCGGTCTGACGACTGCGAGTGACTCAGTTCAGCCTGATCCAGCCTTCCACCGTATGGCGAGCGTGTCCGAGCTTTTGTGTAAACGGTTCGGACTTCAGTTGACGGAGATGCGATCTCCAAAGTGAATGGCAAAGCGGGTCAGCGCGGCCTTGCTACGAGCACAAGTTGACAACTTGATGATCTTTGTCGGACGGGTATTTGCGTATTAGCTAGACCCTAGCTAACATTGAGGCGTGCAAGTCACCGAAGTCATCCCCATGCATCAAGCGAAGAGCACGCTCTCGAAGTTGGTGCAACGCGCCGCCGCCGGAGAAACCGTGCTGATCGGACCGAACGGCCATGCCATCGCAAAGCTCACGAGCTTGGACGCGCCGGCATCGCCCAAGCGCCGCCTGGGCTTCCTCAAAGGCAAGCTGGTAGTTCCGGACGACTTCGACGCGCCGTTGCCCGATGACGTGCTTTCTGACTTCGAGGGCGGCCGGTGAAGTTGTTGCTGGACACGCGTGTGCTGCTCTGGGTCGCTGCTGACAGCCCGCGCATCAAAGCGATCCGCAAGCGCTTGCTGGCAGCCGATAACGAGGTCTTCTTCTCGGTCGCTTCTCTGTGGGAAATCTCGATCAAGGCGAGCTTGGGCAAGCTGCAGGCGCACGCGGTCGAGATTCGGGATGCGGCGCTCGACAGCGGCTTCTTGGAGTTGCCCGTCTTGGGACAGCACGCGCTGCATGTCGGCGGACTGCCTTGGCACCACCGGGACCCATTCGACCGCCTGCTGGTGGCACAAGCCGCGGCCGAGCCGATGAGGCTATTGACAGCCAATGCACAACTCCTGGCCTACGGTGGCCAGGTCGAGATCATCTGAAGGAAAGAGGCATGACTACACCCAATGCTGATGATCGCATTCGCAACGTGCCCAACCTCATCCTTGAGGCCGGAACCCGGAGTCTGGAGCAGGCCCTGAGCTGACTCGAACGACAACCCAACAGCCCACGCGCTCGATTTCGGTCGTTGGTGCGAGCAGGGCCTCTGGCTTGCCCCGCTCCCACTTTCGCTGCCTTGTCCATCTTGGCCGGCAGACTTGCCGACATCATCATGGCCCGCATTCCCGACGCTCGTGCCCGGTCCCAATTCGCCAACTCCACAGGGGTTTAGCGCGTACCGGCTGCCTTTTTCAGCAGGCGCAAGACCCGAGGATTCGCCCGATCCAGACTATGCACACCGTCCCCAAGCTGCGGCATCGGCAATCCAAGCGCGCTGCCTGCCCATTGGGCGATGGCCGCAGACCTGCCCACGCCACCGTGGCAATGAACCACCAAGCGTAGATCCTCGCCCGAGACGTGATGGGTGCGCACAAATGCGACGATGCGTTTTGCATCGGCCAGTACTGGCGCCTCATCGCCCTCATGCCCACAGGCCTCCAGGTGCTGCTCGGGAGTCATCTCGTCGGGCCAAAACAACTTTGCGCCTCGCTCGGACGCGTCCACGAAATGCAGTACCAGGTGATCGCGAAAGTCCCCGAGATGCGGAGGTCGCCCGGTTTCCTCAAACTGGTCAAGAACCGAGATGACCACCGTGTCCTGGGTGGCCGGCAGCGCCGTTGCTTCCTTGACGCTCATCCAGCGTACGTCCCGCAGCATCTAAGACCCTTTCAAGATTGACGAAGACGTCGACCGCCTGGTGTCTGGCCGGCAAAGACACCTGCGAACCCGCTCCACAGTCGCCCGATTGTCTTGGCCATTCTAGATGGACTGCCAAAAATGTCATGTAAATCAACGGGTTACACAACATGCCTGCATACACCGACAGGCTCGTTTCGATACGGATGTACTTGAGCAGACAGCCGCATGGGCGCCGAAGTGCGCTTCACCTTCCGGCGTGAAGCCGTATTTCCGTCAACGGCGGGCAGACCTCCCCTTTGGCGCTACGCCGTTTCACATGGCCACTGGATATCGCCCCGTCATTGACCCCGAACGGTTACAGGCCATCAAAGCCATGGATGCCCTCAATCATCGGTTTGGGCGATGGACCGTGAAGCTGGGGGGGGCGAGGTTGGCGGGGCCTGCACGCAACTGGGAGATGCGCCAGCAGCGCCGCTCGCAGCGGTTCACGACGCGGTGGACTGAGATGCTCGCGACTTCCGGTTGATAGCTGAGGCTGGCGTCGGTGAGATGAGGGGCTCCTAAAGGCTGGGAGCTGCCGTTCAACTACTGCGAGATTCGGTGCTTCGGGATCGCCGCGAACGAGGGCCTGTCTGCAGTCGTTCGCGTTGATTGGCTAATGACTATAAGCCGTCAGTGGCGATAACGAACTCGACGCCGGGTTGCATTCGTTCAGTGCTGTATTTCGCCTGCGTGCCTAGGCGTAGGCGTACCATACTGACAAAACACTGGACGACTGATTAGCTACAAGAGGTGCTATGGGAGAACACTACGAGTCCTACGAAGAAGTCATCAATGCTCTAGCCAAGAAGCGGCGCCAAGTACACCTCCTGCTCGGGAACGGCTTCAGCATGGCCTATGACCCGAAAATCTTTTCTTACAACGCGCTCTATGACTTCGTCGCGGCGCTCGGCGATCCTACGCTGAGCAATCTCTTTGACACGATCAAGACGAAGAACTTTGAGCTGGTAATGGGCCAGCTTGGGCTGTTCATTGCACTGCTTGACGCGTTTGATTCAAAGGAAGGTCTTCAAGACCGGGTGAAGCAAGCGAGTGAACGCCTAAAACAAAGCTTGTTGGACGCTGTGCGCGGACTTCATCCGGAGCATGTATTCAAGATGCCCGAGGAGCGTGTTGCCTCATGTGCGACCTTCCTCGATAGCTTCTTGAAAACGGGTGGAAGCGTCTTCACGACAAACTACGACCTCCTTCTCTATTGGGTTCTCCTTCGCGGTGAAGTCCCACATCACATTGACGGATTCGGACGTGAACTCCTCAACCCTGTCGAGGCGAAACAGGGTGAGGATCAGGAATGGTCTGAATTGAGATGGGGGCCGAATCAGGCTCGCCAGAACATCCACTACTTGCACGGAGCATTGCCACTCTTTGACACGGGACTCGATGTGATCAAGGAAGAGTACACAGGAGACGCCTTCCTGCTGCAGAACATCGCCGCGAGACTAGAAGAAGGTCAATACCCCGTTTTTGTCACAGCAGGGGATGGTGATGAAAAGCTTGCACGGATTCGTCATAACAGGTATCTGTCGTTCTGCTATGACCAACTTTGCAAAATTGAGGGCTCACTCGTCTCCTTCGGCTTCAACTTTGGCAATTACGACTTGCACATCATTGACGCAATCAACAAGGCAGCCAAGCATGGTTCTAACCATCCAGAGCGACTCTGGAGTGTGTACATAGGTGTTTACTCGGCCGATGACGCTGCGCGTATTGCGAGCATCGAGCACCGCTTTCACTGCAAGGTCAATACATTCGATGCCAAGACGGTAGGCGTATGGGGATGAGTCGGCGATTCGATTTGTCCGCTGTCGGTCATCACGATTGCCGCCGTTCTTGATTGTCGGGTCATGACCGAAGGCGGGCTCAGCCACTCGAGAGACCTGCACCACAAAGCTGACCTTTAAGGCTGCGCCTTGATCGTCCGGTTTGGAGTAGGCAGTCAAGGGGCACGGGCCGTTGTCAGTCGGCCAGAACCTGCCGATTGCGACAGCCCGCTTAGGCCGGAGCAGACTCGGCGATAGCAGCAGCCTTTAGTCGACGCAAACGTAGCAGACGCCGCAGAAACCGAGCCTCAATCTGTCCTGCTGCTACTGCCGAACCGATAAGGCTGTTGACGGCCGCGATTCGTTCTCGGGGTGTAAGCGGCCGGCGAACTCATCTTGAAGGACCTGCTGTGGTTGAGCACGATCGTGTGCACGCAAACGAGAGTGGACACGATGCTCAAAGACCCTCAGACACCCCGCTATGCGGTGCGGCGCACGCACCGCACCTACACGCAGCAGTTCAAAGCCGAACTGGTGGCCGCCTGCCGGCAGCCCGGCGCATCGATTGCCGCCGTGGCCCTGCAGCACGGCATGAACACCAACGTGCTGCACCGCTGGCTCAAGGAATGGGCACAGGGCATGCACCGCCTCGAAGGAGGCCTCGCCACTGCTGCCGTAGAACCTCGGACCCCGGCCTTCGTCCCCCTTGCGCTGAGCGCCGTAGCGTCAACAACCGCCAGTGAGCAGCCGTGCGTGGCCGCCTCGACACCAGCGACCGAAATCCGTATCGAATGCCAACGTCCTGGCATGTCAGTGACCGTGCACTGGCCCTTGTCTGCCGCAACCCAGTGCGCCCAGATGCTTGGCGAGTTGCTGCGGTGATCCGTATCGATGCGGCCTGGCTGGCCACGGCCCCGCTGGACATGCGTGCGGGCACCGACACCGCCCTGGCGCGGGTGATCGCCACCTTCGGCGCGGCCCACCCACACCACGCCTACGTCTTTGCCAACCAGCGAGCCAACCGTCTGAAGGTGCTGGTGCACGACGGCGTGGGGCTGTGGCTGGCCGCGCGTCGGCTGCACCAGGGCAAGTTCGTCTGGGCGCCGCCGGGCAGTCCGAACGTGGCACTTGAACATGCCCAGCTCAATGCGCTGGTGCTGGGCCTGCCCTGGCAGCGCATGGGATCGCAAGGCTCCATCACCGTGGTCTGAATCTTCTGCTTGAGGCGCAGACCATGGCAATCGGGAGATGCGCCAATGGTCTTGCCCGGCACGCACGAGCACACTGCGCCTCATGGTGATCGACGAACAGGCACTGGGCGAACTGGACGCAGAACAACTGCGTGAGGTCAGCCAGCGCCTGCTGGCCGAACTGCGCCATCAGCGCGCTCTGAACGAGAAGCTCGCCTACGAATGTGCTCTGCTCAAGCGGCTGAAGTTCGCAGCCAAATCCGAACGCCACAGCGCTGATCAGCGCGACCTGCTGGAAGAAGAACTCGATAGCGATCTGGCGGCCGTCGAGCATGAGATCGATCAACTGCGGCCGGCACCCGCTGCGACCGAGAAGCAGCCGCCCAAGCGCACACCGCTGCCGGCCCATCTGCCACGGCGCGAGATCCGCCATGAACCCACGTCCACGACATGCCAGTGTGGCTGCCAGATGAAACGCATCGGCGAGGACGTGGCCGAGAAGCTGGACTACGTGCCCGGCGTCTTCACGGTCGAGCGCCACATCCGGGGCAAGTGGGCCTGTGCGAAGTGCCAGACCCTCACACAGGCGCCGGTGGCCGCACACGTCATCGACAAAGGCATCCCGACGACTGGCTTGCTGGCCCAGGTGCTGGTGGCCAAGTACGCCGACCACCAGCCGCTGTACCGCCAGGAGAACATCTTCGGCCGCGCCGGTCTGGCCATTGCACGATCGACCCTGGCGCAATGGGTGGGCACCTGCGGCGCGCAGCTGCAGCCGCTGGTCGATGCGCTCAAGACCGAAGTGCTCGGGCACCGGGTGCTGCACGGCGATGAGACGCCAGTGGCCATGCTCAAGCCGGGCAACGGCAAGACACACCGGGCCTACCTGTGGGCTTACGCACCGGGTGCGTTTGAAGACATGAAGGCCGTGGTCTACGACTTCTGCGAGTCGCGCGCCGGGGAGCATGCCAGAACCTTCCTGGGTGACTGGCGCGGCAGCCTGATCTGTGACGACTACGCCGGCTACAAGGCCAGCTTCAGCCAGGGCATCACAGAGGCTGGTTGCCTGGCGCACGCCCGGCGCAAGTTCTTCGACCTGCACGCGGCCAACAAGAGCCAGATCGCCGAGTTCGCGTTGACGCAGTTCGCTCGGGTCTACGAGATCGAGAGGGCCGTCCAGGACACACCGGCACCCCAGCGGCTACAGACTCGCCAGCAGCACAGCCGGCCGATACTGGACGCCTTGCACCAGTGGATGGTGCTGCAGCGCCAGCAGGTGGCTGGCAACTCGGCCACGGCCAAGGCCCTGGACTACAGCCTCAAGCGCTGGGCGGCGCTCACACGATTCATTGATGACCCGCAGCTGCCGGCGGACAACAACTGGATCGAGAACCAGATCCGGCCCATTGCCATCGGACGCAACAACTGGCTGTTTGCCGGCAGCCTGCGCGCGGGCCAGCGGGCAGCGGCCGTCATGAGCCTGATCCAGTCGGCGCGCATGAACGGGCACGACCCGTATGCTTACCTCAAGGACGTGCTCACCCGGCTGCCCACGCACAAGGCCAGCCGGATCGACGAGCTGTTGCCGCACCGCTGGCAGCCGGTGGACTGATCCTGGTCATCGACGCCAGGGCACCCGTTCAGCGGGGGGCTGTCTTGCGCAGCAGGCCCGGCGAGACCTTCCAGTTCTGACCTTCGTCGGTGTGCACGCTGGCGGTCTTCTTGTTCAGGCGCAGCACGATGCCGTGCTTGACGCTGCCATCGCTGGCCGTGAAGTGGACCCGATCACCTTCGGCGAACTGCGCCAGTTCCACTGTGCTCCTTGCCTGGGCCAGGAGGTTCAAGCGTTCGACCACCATCCGGTTGAGGTAGAGCAGGTCTTCTTCACCCATGTGGCGCAGGGCTTGGGTAAACAACTCGCGGTCCAGAATCGTCTGCTTGGAATTCATCGTCGGTGCACATCTCAGCCGCGTGACGGCGGCTGTTCACCGCGAGTCTATGGCAGCGTAAACCATGCGCTGGCGCGCACACCATCCATTCAAGTCAGGCGCAAGATGGGTTGGCCGAACGCATAC
>CALRLO020000062.1:0-14449 GCA_943368755.1 Synechococcus sp. UW140
TCGGTGCTCAGGCCTTCTTGCACCTGCGCCGTCGTCAGCGCCGCCACCTGCTGCGTGGTCAGCGAACCGATGTCGGCCGTGTTCAGGCCTTCGGCAATCTGCTGTGTCGTCAGCGCCTGCACCTGGCGCGTCGTCAGCGCCGCCAGATCACGCGTCTCCAGCGCATCGATCTGCGTCGTGGTCAGCGCCTGGATCTGGCCCGTGGTCAGCGCCGCCGCCTGTGCGGTGGTCAGTGCAACGATCTGGTCGGTCGTTAGGCCCTCGGCCACCTGGGTCGTGGTGAGAGCTGCCACCTGGCGGGTCGTCAGCGCGGCGAAATCGGCGGTTTCCAATACGGAAACCTGCTCGGTCGTCAGGGCCTGTACCTGCTGTGTGGTAAGGGCCGCGGCCTGACGGGTGGTCAAGGCCTCCACTTGTTCGGTCGTCAGGGCCTGTTGCACCTGGGTGGTGGACAGGGCTGCGACCTGAGCCGTGTTCAGGGCCTGGAACTGTGAGGTCTGAAGCGCCTGGATGCCGCTCGTGGTAAGGGCCGGTATGTAACGGGTGCTGAGACCCACCAACTGGCTGGTGGTGAACGCCTGGATCTGCTCCGTCGTCAACGCCGCGTAATCCGCTGTCGTGAACGCATTGAGCTGAGCTGTGGTCAAGCTCGCGATCTGCGACGTTGAATAGCCCTCAAATCCTATCGGCATGGCGATTCCTTATGGTCAGCACGGACCTGTTTTAAAGCCTATGACGGCTTATCTACGCAGATCGGCACGTGCGACACAAACTTAAATCTTTTTTGCTTTCACATTGTGACAATTACAGTCAGCAACGGAAAACCTCCTCCCGTACTTCCCAGGGCTACGCTCGCAATGGGCCCTCACCGTCGGGTGAAGGGGGGCCTGTGAGTGTAATAACAGTCAGCGATTGTTAAAAGCGCCACTTCCCGAAAAACGCCGTCCGGACGCAAAAAACCCCGGCGAGCCGGGGTTCTGGGACGGGTGTCTATATATATAAGAGCGATCAGCGACCCGACTCGGGGGGCTGGGGCATATGGCGCCAGCCATCGGCCACCGGGGTGACCAATCCCACCACCTCGTCCAGCAGGCTGGCGTCGTTGTGGAGGTTGGCCAGGGTCAGCCGCGCACTGCAGTAGCTGTAGAGGGCGGCGAGGTTGGTGGCCACTTCGCCCCCCTGGGCGTGGTTGAGGCTGCCCATCAGGCCCTCTTCGATGATGCGGACGGCGCGCCCGATGTGGCGCCCCTTTTCTTCGACCTGGCCACGCTCCATGGCCCCGCGGGCCTCGGCCAATGAGGACAGCAGGCCGTCGAACAGCATGACGATAAGGGTGTGGGGTGACGCCCCCTGAATGCTGGACTGGATGCCGACCTGGCGGTAGGTGGAAGCGGCGCGGTTGCTGACGGGCGTGAACATCGACTTGTCTTTCATGGTGCCTGCCACCTCTATCGACCGCCACACGGAAAAATCAAGGCTGTCTTGCAGCCGTCAGGATGCCTTGTTCCACTGACTCACCTGTGCCGAGACGTAGCTGCTCAGCCCACTGAGCGCACCCATCTGCTTGTCCAGCGCGGTGTATTGGGCGCGCAGGCGTTTTTCATACAGCGCGGCACGGGCCGTGACGCGGTCCTGCTCGGCCAGGTTGCGCTTGCCCGCAGCCGTCAGCGCCTCGGACTTGTTGTTCATCAGGCCGTCGACGGACAGCAGGCCGGTGAGCGAGTTCTTCATCTTGACGGCCAGACCCGGATCTTCCGTGGTGCCAGCGAACAGCTTCTTGAGCTCCTCGGGGTTCTTGAGGGCTTCGGTCAGCTTGGTGTCGTTGATGGTCAGCTTGCCACCGCGCTGCATTTCCAGGCCGATGTCGGACAGGCGCTTGAACGAGCCGTCGCCGCCCCGGTCGCCGATCACCATGTTGCGGATGATGCTCTGCAGGCCCAGCGCGGTGCTGTCGCCCTGCAGGATGCCGGCGGTCTTGGTCTCGCTGTCGTACTTGGTGGCCGTGCCCATCAGGTCGTTGATGGCGTTGTAGGCCGCCACAAAATCCTGCAGGCTCTTGCGGATGGCAGCGGTGTCGGTCTTGACCGCCACCTCGACCGGCTTGGTGGTCACCTCGGAGACGGTGATGCGCACACCGGCGACAGCGCCGTCGAACACGTTGTCGGTGGAGGTGATGGCGATGCCGTTGAGCGTGGCCTGGGTGTTCTTGGCGTACTGGGGGGTGTTGGCCGCCATGCCCACGCCAGCGCTGTTCTGGGGATCGAAGGCGAGGCTGGACAGGCCGGGGCCGCCGCTTTCCACCACCTGCACACGGAAACCCTGTTCCTCTCCGGACTTGTTGGAGCGCAGCAACAGACGCTCGCCCGACGCGTCGCGCAGCACGGTGGCGGTGACACCCACGCCCTTGTCGTTGATCTTCTTGGCGATGTCGGTCAGCGTGTCATCGGCATCGACCGTGACATCCACCGCTGCGGCCGCGCCGGCTGCAAAGGTGGGCGAGGTGGTGGGGTTCGTCCAGCGGCCCAGCTGCAGCGTGAGGGTGCCGGCACCCACTGCGGTGTCCACCGGCGTGCGCACGGTGGAGGCCACGGTCTGGGCAGCCGCGAGCTGCTGCACCTCGATGCTGAAGGACGTGGCCGACGCCAGGCCGGTCACGCTGGCAGAGACGGCGGTGCTGGTGGAGCCCGCCGACATGGCCGTCCAGGTGCTGTCGCGGGTGAGCTTGGCTGCAGCGTCCGAGAAGGTGGACATCAGCGACTTGACCTGCGAGTAGACGGAGATCTTGGTCTGGAGGGACGAGGCGGTGGTCTGCAGCTTGGTCAGAGGCTGCTTCTGCAGCGCGACCAGCTGGGTGACGATGCTCTCGACGTCGAGCCCGCTGCCTATACCGGCTGAAGAAATGCTCATCGCGAACTCCTGTACATATCCGCCCGAGTATTGTCCATCCGCCCCGGGGCAAAAGCAAAAAAAGCAACGACAGACGGGGTCTGTCGCTGCCTTTGGCGGTCAGCGCGCACGCTGACCGTCTCCCGTCATGCTGCCAATCAGCGCAGCAGGGCCAGGACACCCTGGGGCAGCGTGTTGGCCTGGGCCACCATCGCCACACCGGCCTGCTGCAGGATCTGGGTCCGCGACAGGTTGGCCGTTTCCTTGGCAAAGTCGGCATCCACGATGCGACCACGGGAAGCCGAGAGGTTTTCCACCTGGATCTCGATGTTGCCCACCGAGTTCTCGAAGCGCGACTGCAGGGCGCCCAGGTCGGCACGGGCCGAGTTCACCTGGTCGATGGCACTGTCGATCTTCTTGAGCGCAATCCAGGCGTTGGCCTGCGTGTCCACCGTCAGGGTGTCGATACCCAGGGAGTCGGTGGTGGTGTCGGCAGCTGTCAGCGTGGCACCTGCTGCACCCACGGCGGCGGCGGCGTAGCCGAAATTGTCGGCGGTGAAGCCGGTCAGCGTCACCGTGGCGGCATCGCCGTCCGAGGTCAGCTTGGACGACATCAGGTCGATGGTGTAGTTGCCGTCATCACCCTTGGACAGGAACGCGGTCACACCCGTGTCAGCCGACTTGCGGTTGATCGCCTCGACCAGCTGACCCAGGCGCTCGGTGCCGGTCTTGGCTTCCTTGATCGCTCCCAGGTCCCAGGAGGTGGTGCCGTCGTCGATCTGGAAGGAAGACGTGTCGGTGTACTCGGCCAGATCGGTGATGCTGGACGCCACGATGCCGGTGGTCTGGTCGTAGGCGTAGACCACATCGGCCAGGCCTTCGGCGGTGGTATCGGTCAGTGCGCCGACGGTGATGTTGTCGCCCGAGTTGGCGCCCACCTGGAACACGGCGCCGGAGAAGGTGCCGTCCAGGATCTTGGTGTTGTTGAACGAGGTCTGCTTGGCCACGCGGTCAATTTCGTCGGCCAGCTGTTTCACTTCGGCCTGCAGGGCGTCGCGGTCGGCAGAGCTGTTGGTGGCGTTGCCAGCCTGCACGGCCAGTTCGCGCATGCGCTGCAGCATGTCGCCCACCTTGCCCAGCGCGCCTTCGGCGGTCTGCGCCAGCGAGATGCCGTCGTTGGCGTTGCGGGCACCCACCGTCAGGCCGCGCACCTGGGTGTTGAAGCGCTCGGCGATGGCCAGGCCAGCGGCGTCGTCCTTGGCGCTGTTCACCCGCAGACCCGAGGACAGACGCTGCATGGACGTTGCCAGCGAGTTCGCCGACATGGTCAGGCTGCGCTGAGCGGTCAGCGACGGAATGTTGGTGTTGATGGTAGAGGCCATGGTGCAAGTGCTCCTTGAAAACTGTTGTGGCGGTTGCCCGCCGGTCCAAACGCCAGCTCAACACTGGCATCCGCGACCGGTTGGACCCCAACGCCCTGGAGGCTTTCGCCTGCCGGTCCACAAATTCCTGCGAACTTGTTAGACCGGTTATCGGCACCCCTTGCCAGAACTTGAGGCTAAACGTCGAAAAAGCCCGGTTTTGCCTGCCAGTTCGGATTTGGGCCGGTTTCCCGGCGTTTATCCGTGTTTTGCGGTTATCGACACCGCCCAGAATTTCTTTACAGCGGGCAATCCACCGTTGTCCGAGAACCCAGGCCGAGACGCCGGCCCCAGCTAAGGAGTTTCAGATGGCCTCTACGATCAACACAAATATCATTTCGCTGAATGCCCAGCGAAACCTGAACATGTCAGCGACATCGCTGGCGACATCCATGCAGCGCCTGTCCTCGGGTCTGCGGGTGAACAGCGCCAAGGACGACGCCGCCGGCCTGGCGATTGCCGAGCGGATGAACACCCAGGTGCGCGGCCTGACGGTGGGTGCCCGCAATGCCAACGACGGCATCTCGCTGGCGCAGACCGCCGAAGGCGCGCTGGGCAAGGTGGGCGACATGCTGCAGCGCATGCGCGAACTGGCCGTGCAGGCTGGCAACGCCACCAACAGCGCCGCCGACCGCGACGCCCTGCAGTCCGAGGTGCGGCAGCTGGCTGAGGAAGTGGACCGCGTGGCCAAGCAGACCACCTTCAACAACCAGAAGATCCTGGACGGCTCCTTCGCGGCGGCCGTGTTCCAGATCGGCGCCAACTCGGGCGACAACATCACCATCGGCGGCCTGGCCAACACCACCGCCGCCGGTCTGGCCGACGTGGTTTATGCCTACGACCACACCACCGGCGTCAACGCCACCGACATCACCGACATCGCGGCCTACACCGACCCCGCCGCGTTCCAGATCAACGACGGCACCACGTCCTGGGACCTGGGCCCGATCAAGGAGGCCAGTTCCGGCTCCGAGCGCCTGGGCCAGCTGATCGAGGCGATCAACCGCCGCTCAGCCGACACCGGCGTGACTGCCTACCTGACCAAGACCGACACCGGCGTCTTCACCATCGACGTCATGTCGTCGAAGCTGACCACGGACGGTGACGCACAGCTGATCACCCTGGGTGGCACGGTCGGCTTCACTGCCACCAACTTCGGCTACGTCCCCACCACCGTGGGCGCTGCCGCCACCCCCGGCGTGGGCATTGCACTGCTGGCCACCGACACCACCACCGATTCGCTGGGTATCGACACCCTGTCCGTCGCCTCGCAGGCCGGCGCCTGGGTGGCGCTCAAGAAGATCGACAGCGCCATCGACGAGATCAACTCGGTGCGCGCCTCGCTGGGCGCCCTGCAGTCGCGCTTCGAGAACTCGGTGGGCAACATCGAGATCCAGGTGGAGAACCTGGCCGCCTCGCGGGGCCGCATCGTGGACGCCGACTTCGCCAAGGAAACGGCCAACCTGTCGCGCACCCAGATCCTGCAGCAGGCCGGTACCGCCATGGTGGCCCAGGCCAACCAGCTGCCGCAGAACGTGCTGCGGCTCCTGCAGGGCTGAGTCACCCGTCGCGTCAACGGGTTCTCGGCAACAAAAAAGCGGCCTCGGCCGCTTTTTTGTTGCCTGTCAGGATCATTTCCTGCGCAAGAAGCCGTGCGGCGCCACCGTCACCTGCTGGCGGCGCTCCATGTCGAGGTCCACTTCGAATTCGCTGTGGTTTTTCAGCCACTGTTTCACCGCCGTCTTGGGGTTGTTGCCCACATCCCACGGCCGGTCGTCAAAGAAGCGTGGCGGCATGTCGTCCACGAAGGTGTCGAACACCACGCAGTAGCAGCCCGGCGTCACCAGGCCGGCGTAGGCCTCCAGCTCACCGAGCACGTGGTCGTGGGTGTGCATGGAATCCAGGCAGACCATCACGCGCGAATAGCCCTGGGCGACCTGGCGCACCTGGGCCACCACGTCAGGTTCGATGGACGAGCCCTGGATCATCTGGATGCGGCTGGCCATGGGGTGGGCCTCGATGGCGTCGCGGTTGTGGGCGCGGATGTCGATGTCGATGCCCAGCACCTTGCGGCGCGACACCCGGGGGGCCAGCGTCTGGCCGGATTCGATGGCATCGCACAGGTCCAGCATGGCCAGCAGCGAGGCACTCAGCACCAGCGAGCCGCCATGGGCGATACCGGTCTCGATGATCAGGTCCGGCCGGGTCTCCCAGACCAGTTGCTGCATGGCCGCCATGTCCTGCGGGTACTGGATGATGGGCCGACCCAGCCAGTCGAAGTTGTAGACGTACTTTTTGGCCATGGAGGCCTGCAGCCACTGACGCGACAGGTCCTGGAAGCCGGTGTCCCGGCCATAGGCATCAAGGCGGTCGCGGCGTTCTTGCTGGAATTGTTCGATGGGGTTCATGGCAGCTCTCGTCGTAAAAGCGGGTCAGGAATGGATTCTGGCGGGGTTGCCGGACACCGTGGCGCCGGCCGGCACGTCGCGGGTGACGACGGCGCCGGCACCGATCACGGCGCCCTCGCCTACCGTCACACGAGGCAGGATGGTGGCGCCGGCGCCCACAAACACCCGGTCACCCAGGGTGACGCAGCCGCACAGCGTGGCGCCGGGCGTGATGTGGCAGGCTTGACCGATCTGGCATTCGTGGTCCACCGAGGCGTGGTGGTTGATGATGGTCCCGTCACCCAACCGCGTGTCGGCCGACACCACCGCCTGCGCGAGCACCTGCACACCGGCACCCAGCACCGCGCTGGGCGCCACACTGGCTTGCGGGTGCACGATCGGCAGCGTGCGCAGGCCCAGAGCCTCGAAGCGGCGCAGCAGGCTCACCCTCTCTGGCACGCAGTGGCCAATGGCCACCAGGCCACTGACCGCCTGCGGCTGCTCCAGTGCCCGCGCCCAGTCGTCAAAAGCATCGGTCGCCAGCACCGGCACCGGCGGGCGCACCGACGGCACGGGTGCGCGGTCCACAAAGGCCAGCACCCGGCCGCCACGCAGCGCGATCAGGTCGGACAGCACCCGGGCGTGGCCCGAGCAGCCCCAGATCAGGTAGGCCTGGCCCTCAGCCATGGACCACCTGGCGGATGGCATCGGCCACACGGGCGATCTGCGCCGCCGTCATGTCGTGAAAGCTGGGCAGGTTGACGGCCCGCGCGGCGATGTCGCGCGCGAGCGTGTCGCGGTCGTGGGCACCCATGAACGGCAGGCTGGAGAGCGGGTGGAAGAACACCCGGCCATCGATGCCCTGGGCCTGGAAGGCTGCGGTCATGCGCTCGGAGGTCACGCCTCCGCGCGGAAACACCACGGTGGGCATCCAGCCGCCGATGCGGGTGCCGGCACGCTCCGCGTTCATCGTGAGGCCCGGCACATCGGCGAGCGCCTCGCGGTACTGGGCCAGGATCTCGCGTTTGCGCGCGATCAGCGCCTCGATGCGCTGCAGCTGTCCGCAGCCCAGCGCGGCCTGGATGTTGGAGATCTTGAACTTGTAGCCCAGCACATCGGGCCAGAACTGCTTCTTCTGCCCACGGGCCCGCCCGTGGTTGGACAGCGTGAGCACCTGCTCATAAAGCGCACTGTCATCCGTCACGAACATGCCTCCCTCGCCGGTGGTCATGGTCTTGGAGCCGTGAAAGGAAAACGCACCGAACCGCCCCAGCGCGCCGGTGCGGGTGCCGTGGTAGAGCGCTCCCATGGACTCGGCCGCATCCTCGATGACGGCGATCCCATGTTCGCGCCCCAGCGCCAGCAGCTCGTCCATCTCGCACACGTTGCCATAGAGGTGCACCGCGATGATGGCCTTGGTGCGCGGCGTGATGGCGCGCCTGACCTGCTCCGGGTCCAGGCACCAGGTGTCTTCCAGGATGTCCACCAGCACCGGCTTCGCGCCCAGGTGGAGCACCGGCGCCACCGAGGCGATCCAGTTCGATTCGGCCAGTATCACCTCGTCGCCCGACCCCACACCCAGCGCGGCCAGGCCCAGCGTCAACGCGCCGGTGCAGCTGGAGGTGGCAACGGCATGGCGCACGCCGATGTGCTCGGCAAACGCCTTCTCGAAACGGTGGATGTAGTCGTAGCAGTGTTCGCCCCAGCCGTTGGCAGCGGCATCGGCCACCAGCGCGGTCTCCACCTCGGTGATGGACGGTTTGGACAGGGGAATGCGTTCCATGGCAGCGCTCACAGGATTTCCAGCCGGGGCACGGCAGTGACAAAACGGGTGCCGGCGCGCTGGAGGTCGGCCAGTTGCGCCTGCACCTCCTCGCGCAGGTTCCAGGGCAGGATCAGCACGAGATCGGGGCGGTCTTCGCGCAACGCAGCGGGCGGACGGATGGGAATGCGGCTGCCCGGCAGGTACTTGCCCTGCTTGGAGGGTGCGGCGTCGCACACGTACGCCAGCAGGTCGGGCCGCACGCCCGCGTGGTTGAGCAGGGTGTTGCCCTTGGCGGCTGCGCCGTAGGCCGCGACCTTGAGACCCTGGCGGCAGGCGTCCAGCAAGAACGCCAGCAGCTCGTGCTTGATGCGCTCGGCCTCGGCCTGGAAACCCTGGTAGAAAGCCGGCGCGTTCATGCCGGCCGCGTTTTCCTCGGCCAGAAGTGTGGCCACACGGGGGTCCACCGGCTGCCGGCCGGCGTCGGCACGCTGGGCAAACACCCGCAGGCTGCCGCCGTGGGTGGGCAGCTGCTCCACGTCGAACACCTGCAGGCCGTTGGCGGCAAAGATGCGCTGCACCGCACCCAACGAGAGGTAGGAGTAGTGCTCGTGGTAGGCGGTGTCGAACTGGCAGCCCTGCACCATGCGCAGCAGGTGCGGGAACTCGAAGGTGGCCACACCGGCCGGCTTGAGCAGCCGGGCGAAGCCGCCCACGAAGTCGTTGATGTCGGGCACGTGGGCCAGCACGTTGTTGGCGGCCATCAGGTCCGCCTGGCGGCCGGCGCTGGCCAGTTCGGTGGCGAAGGCCACGCCAAAAAACCGCTCCTCAATGGCGATGCCCTTGGCCCGCGCCGCCGCTGCCGTGCTGGCGGTGGGCTCGATGCCGTAGCAGGGCACGCCGGCCTGGGCCACGTACTGCAGCAGGTAGCCGTCGTTGGCGGCCACTTCCACCACGCAGCTCTGCGGCCCCAGTCGCCAGCGTTCCACCATCGCCCTCACGTAGCGCTGCGAGTGGGCCAGCCACGAGGTGGAGGTGGAGCTGAAATAGGCGTAGTCCTCGGTGAACAGGGCCTCGCGCCCAGCGTGGTCTTCGGTCTGCACCAGCCAGCAGCTTTCGCAGGCCAGCAGGCGCAGCGGAAACCAGGTCTCGGGGCCGCGCAGGCCGGCGTCGTCCAGGTAGGCGTTGGACGGTGGCGCGCTGCCCAGGTCCAGGAAGTTCAGCCGCAACTCGGCGGCGCAGTGGCGGCATTTCACGGGCACGTCCTCACAGGTGCAGTCCTTGGAAACCGGGGGTGATGGCCGGGTGCGACGCGTCGCGCTCCGACAATTGGGCCACGGGCAGCGGCCATGCGATGGCCAGCGCCGGGTCCTGCGGGTGCAGGCCACCTTCGGCATCGGGCCGGTAGGCCGCGGAGTGGCAGTACAGCAGCTCGGCATCGTCACTCAGGGCCTGAAAGCCATGGGCACAACCGGCGGGTATCAGCAGCGCCTGGCCGTTCTCGGCCGACAGCCGCTCGGCCCGCCACTGCAAGAAAGTGGGCGAGCCGGCGCGCAGGTCCACCGCCACGTCCCACACCTCGCCGCGAAGACAGGACACCAGCTTCATCTCGGCGTGTGGCGGGTGCTGGAAGTGCAGGCCGCGCACCGTGCCTCGCGCGCGCGTGTGCGTGAGGTTGATCTGGGCGATGGGGCCGCTCCAGCCCTGCTCGGCCAGCTCGCCGGCACAGAACAGCCGCGCCAGCGAGCCGCGCGCGTCGCCCAGGCGGTGACGCCCGATGCGAAACAGCCCCGGCAGCTCCAGCGGCACGGCGTCCAGGCGTCTCATGCACGGCCCTCGTAGGCTGCCATGTCGCGCTCGCACAGGGCCCGGGCATCGGCGCCGGTGTGGAAATCGCGGTACCAGGCCATGGTGCGGGCCACCGCCTCGCGCAATGCCCAGCGCGGGCGCACATGGAGCGCAAAGGCCGCCTTGGACGGGTCGAGCGCCAGGCGGCCGGCTTCGTGCAGACTGTCGGTGGGCACGCCGAACTCGACCTCGCCCTGCCCCAGCCCCGCACGCGCCAGCGTGACGACCTCGCGCACCGTGGCCACATCGTCAGACAAGGGGCCGAAGTTGTAGGCGCCGGCCAGCACCGGGGCCTCCCACAGTCGCTGCGCCAGCACCAGGTAGCCGGCCAGCGGCTCCAGCACGTGCTGCCAGGGTCGCACCGCATCGGGGTGGCGGATGTTCAGCGTGCGCCCGGCTTGCCAGGCCCTCACGGCGTCGGGGATCAGCCGGTCCGCAGACCAGTCGCCACCACCGATCACGTTGCCCGCACGGGCGGTGGCGATGGCCACGCCCTGCTCGCGCAGGAAGGCGTCGCGGTAGCTGTCCACCACCAGTTCGCAGGCGGCCTTGCTGGCGCTGTAAGGGTCGTGGCCGCCCAGCGCGTCGCCCTCGCGGTAGGGGTGCACCCATTCGAGGTTGCGGTAGACCTTGTCGGTGGTGACCATGACGGCTGCGCGCACGCTGTCCAGGCCGCGCAGGGCGTCGAGCACATGGGCCGTGCCCATGACGTTGCTGGACCAGGTGGCCAGCGGGTCGGCGTAGCTCTGGCGCACCAGCGGCTGCGCCGCGAGGTGCAGCACCACGTCGGGCCGCAGCGCGCGGATGCGCCGGGCCAGCGCCTGGGCGTCGCGGATGTCGATGAAGTGTCCGTCGATGCGCTGTGCCAGGCCCAGCGCGTCATGCAGGCTGGGGGTGGTGGACGGTTCCAGCGCGATGCCGCTCACGCGCGCACCCAGGCGCTGCAGCCACAGCGCCAGCCAAGCGCCCTTGAAGCCGGTGTGGCCGGTGACGAGGACGCGCTTGTCGCGCCAGAAATCCGCTGAGGGCAACGCGCTGGTCATGGCCTCACCACCGTTTCCAGGGCGCCTTGCCGGAGGCCCACAGGTCTTCCAGCAGGTTCTTCTCGCGCAGCGTGTCCATGGCCTGCCAGAAGCCGGTGTGCTCGAAGGCCATCATCTGCCCGTTGCGCGCCAGGGTTTCCATGGGCGCGGCTTCCCAGGGCGTGCTGTCACTAGCGATGTGGTCGATGGCCGCGGGCGAGAGCACGAAGAAGCCGCCATTGATGAGCCCACCGTCGCCGCGCGGCTTTTCGGTGAAACCGGACACCTGCGCGCCGTTCATCTGCAGCGCGCCATAGCGTCCGGGCGGCTGCACTGCTGTCACCGTGGCCTGTTTGCCGTGCGCGCGGTGAAAGGCAATCTGTGCGCCGATGTCGACATCGGACAGGCCATCGCCGTAGGTGAAGCAGAACGCCTCCTCGTCGCGCAGGTAGTCGCGCACGCGCCTGAGGCGGCCGCCGGTCATGGTGTCCTCGCCGGTGTCGACCAGAGTCACACGCCAGGGCTCGGCGTGTTTCTGGTGCACGTCCATGCGGTTGTTGGCCATGTCGAAGGTCACGTCCGACATGTGCAGGAAGTAGTTGGCGAAGTACTCCTTGATGACGTAGCCCTTGTAGCCGCAGCAGATCACGAAGTCGTTCACGCCGTGGGCGGAATAGATCTTCATGATGTGCCACAGGATGGGCTTGCCGCCGATCTCGATCATGGGCTTGGGCCGCAGGTGGGTCTCCTCCGAGATCCGGGTGCCGAGGCCGCCCGCAAGAATCACCGCTTTCATGGCTGACTGTCACTCCATAGCTTGAACATGTCACGGTAAGCGTCCTCCACGCTGCGCGCGAAGGCCACCTCGTTCATCAGGGGGCTGGCCTGCATCTCGGCCCGAAGCCCGGCGCGCAGGCGCGCCAGCTCGGCGGTGTCCGAGGCCAGCGCCACGGCTGCCCGAATGTACCCCTCCTCGTCCTGTGCAATCCACTCGGGGCGACCCACCCCGTGCAGGATGGAACTGCCCAGGCAGCCCACGCTGGGCCGCCCCGCGAGCGTGACGAAAGGCACGCCCATGTAGAGCGATTCGAACAGCGTGGTGCCGGAGTTGTGGGGAAAGCAGTCGAGTGCGATGTCGGTGGCCCGCAGCACATCCCACGGCGGGCTGTGATAACCCAGCAGCAGCCGTTCGCGCCCGATGCCGTGCTGGGCGAAGCGGGCAGCCAGCTCGGCTTGCGTCTCCTCGTCCTGGTAGCTGCGGCTGTCGATCATCAGCTGCGAGCCGGGCACACGCCTGAGCAGCTCGGACCACACCCGAATGGTCTTGTGGTTGACACGGATGGCGCGGGTGAGGGTGCCGAAGGTGATGTGGCCATTGCGCAGCGCGGGCAGCTCACCCGGTTCGCCCATCTTGGCCGCTGCCTGCGGGCGGTAGCCAAAGGCCACCGGCAGGCGCCAGGGTTTCTCCGAGAAGTAGCGCTCGCTGCCCACCGGCGTGTGAGCCGCGTCGGTCAGGTACCAGTCGATGGCGCTCAGGCCGGTGGTGTAGCCGTAGCCCATCCAGCTCAGCGACACGGGTGCGGGCTTGCGTGCGAACACGCCCAGGCGGTTGCCCGCCGTATGGCCGGACAGGTCGACCAGGATGTCGATACCGTCGGCGCGGATGCGCTCGGCCAGGGCGGTGTCGGTCATACCTTTGGTGGGCACCCAGTGGTCCACCATGGACTTGTACTGCACCGTCGCCGAGTCCTCGCGCTGGATTTCGGCATAGGCGAACACCTCCACGCAGGTGTGGTCGTGGCAGGCCAGCAGCGGCTCGAGGAAGTTGGAGGCCGAATGGTGCTTGAAATCGGCCGACACGTAGCCGACCCTGAGCACGCGGTCAGCCGATCGCGCGTTGGTGTGTGGCCGCCACTCGGCACGCAGCGGCCGGCCGAAGCGTTCATCGTAGGCGCGGTACTGCTCGTAGATCTCTTCGCTGGTCTTGTCCGGGTGGTAGTTGAGAACGAACAGCAGGTTGCCGTGGGCCACCGGGTTGGCGGGGGCGAGTTCGAGGCTGCGTTTCATGGCGGCTTCGGCCTCGTGCAGGTGGCCCTGCTGCTGCAGCACGTTGCCCAGGCTGCCGTGCGCCGCCGCGAAGTCAGGCCGGATGGCGATGGCGCGGCGGTAGGCGGCCTCGGCCTCCACCAGCCGCTGCTGCGCCGACAGGATGTCGGCCAGGCGGTGCCAGGCGGCTTCCGCGTCGGGGTGGCGTTCGACGGCGCGGCGCGCCACCTGCTCGGCCTCGTCCAGGCGCCCCAGGTCCTTGTGCAGGATGGCCAGCTGCAGCAAGGCACTGCGGTGGTCAGGGTCCAGGGTCAGTGCCTTGTTGATGCAGCCCAACGCTTCCTGCAGGCGGTGCTGGTGCTGCAGTGCCGTGGCCAGCTGCAGGTAGCCCAGCACGCTGCCCGGCTGGCGCTGCAGCTGCGCGCGCCAGAAGACCTCCAGGTCCAGCCAGCGGCCGGCCGCCGTCAGCATCTGGCTCAGGTTGAGCTGTGCCGGCACCAGGTCAGGCTGCAGCTCGAGAGCGGCCTGAAAGCGTGCTGCGGCTTCGTCCAGCCGGCCCAGCGCCTTGAGGTTGGTGCCCAGGTTGTACTGGGCCGTGGCCTGCTGCGGCGACAACCCGGCCGCCGTCTCGAAGTGCTGCTGGGCCTCTGCAGGGCGGCCAGCGCGCTGCAGCACCCGGCCCAGGCCGGTGTGCGCCTCGGCGAACTCGGGCACCCACTCCAGCGCTCGGCGCATGTGGGCTTCGGCGCCGGACAGATCGCCAGCGTCCTCGCGGGCCGAGCCGGCCGCGTAAGCGGCCTCGGCCTGAACGAGGCGCGCCAGCAGCGGATCGGCGCCGGTGCCTGCACTGGTGTCGGCCCAGCGGGCGAACATCTGCCGGTAGGCGTCTTCCACCCGACGCGCAAAGCCCGCCTCGTCCATCAGCACGCTCACCTGCATCTGTGGCCTCAGCATCGCCCGCTGCAGCGCCAGCCCCGTCACGTCCGACGCCAGCTCCACCACCTTCTGCACATACTCCGCTTCGCTGTGCGCGATCCACTGCGCCTTGCCCACCGCCTGCAGGATCGAACTCCCCAG
>CALRLO020000063.1:0-14178 GCA_943368755.1 Synechococcus sp. UW140
CACCCGGCCACGCGGCAGGCCACCGACACCCAGGGCGATGTCAAGACCCAGCGAACCGGTGGAGACGACCTGGATGTCCTCGATCTTCTCGCCCTCGCCCAACCGCATGATGGTGCCTTTGCCGAACTGCTTCTCGATCTGGGCCAGCGCGGCTTGCAGGGCTTTGGCTTTTTCGGTGTTCAGGGCTTTGACGGGTGCATCCATGACTTTTCCTTAATTAATACGTGAAAAACTGTTTTGATTGACAACCCGGTTCAACGCGATGCGCTGACCATGGGTGGCAGTTTAGCGGCAAATACTTTTCTTAGAAGTCATTTTTTAGTCAGTTTGCTTTACTATTTACGCCATGGAAATCCCCTTGCCCGACGACCGCTGGCGCGCCACCCACCTGGGCCGGCTGCTGGGTCACGCCATGCGCCGCTTCGACGAGCGGGTGCTCTACCTCATGACCCACGACGCGCAGGTGCCGCTGGCACTGTCCAACCTCGCGGCCCGCGGCCAGGTCGGAGCGGCCCACATCCACATCACGCGCCACCTGGCACAGGGTGGATCGCGCCTGACCGAGCTGGCCGCGCAGGCCGGCATGAGCAAGCAGGCCATGGGCGACCTGGTGGACCAGTGTGTGGCCTGGGACCTGGTGCGGCGCGAAGCCGATCCGCTGGACGCGCGCGCGCGGCGCATCGTGTTCACGGCCACCGGCCTGCTCTGGCTGGAGGCGTTTCGCCAGGCGGTGGCCCGCGCCGAGGCCGAATTCCGCGCCCAGGTGGGGGATGACGTGGCCACCGTGGTGTCGCTGGGCCTGGAGGCCTACGCGCTCGGAGGCTGACGCACGTCAAGGTTCGTGCAAGGCTGGCGTGCCTACAATGGTTTGGCGCCCTGAGGAGACAAAACATGCGCATCCTGATTGCCGAAGACGATCACGTGCTGGCCGACGGCCTGCTGCGCACCCTGCGCAGCACCGGCGCTGCCGTGGACCACGTGAGCAGTGGCAGCGAGGCCGACGCCGCGCTGATGACCAACCACGAGTTCGACCTGCTGATTCTCGATCTGGGCCTGCCCAAGCTGCACGGGCTGGAGGTGCTCAAGCGCCTGCGCGCGCGCGGCTCGGCGCTGCCGGTGCTCATACTCACCGCCGCCGACAGCGTGGAGGAACGCGTCAAGGGCCTGGACTACGGCGCCGACGACTACATGGCCAAGCCCTTCGCGTTGCAGGAGCTCGAAGCGCGCGTGCGCGCCCTGGCCCGCCGCGGCATGGGAGGCGCCAGCGCCACCATCAAGCACGGCCCGCTGGTGTACGACCAGGCCGGCCGCGTGGCCACCATAGACGGCAAGATGGTCGAGCTCTCGGCCCGTGAACTGGGCCTGCTCGAGGTGCTGCTGCAGCGCGCCGGCCGGCTGGTCAGCAAGGACCAGCTGGTGGAGCGCCTGTGCGAATGGGGCGAAGAGGTGAGCAACAACGCCATCGAGGTCTACATCCACCGCCTGCGCAAGAAGATAGAGAAAGGCCCCATCCGCATCGCCACCGTGCGTGGTCTCGGGTACTGCCTTGAAAAAATCCCCGGCTGAACGCGACAGCGGGCCGGTCACCTTCGGCCTGTTCCAGCGCGAACAGCGCAGCCTGTTCGGCGAAATCCTGGACTGGATGCTCACGCCGCTGCTGCTGTTGTGGCCGCTCTCGCTCGCGCTCACCTGGCTGGTGGCGCAGAACATCGCCAGCAAACCGTTCGACCGTGCGCTGCAGTTCAACCTGCAGGCGCTGTCGCAGTTCGTGAGCCTGGATGGCAACCGGGTGCAGTTCAACCTGAGCACCCAGGCGCGCGACCTGCTGCGCGCCGACGACACCGACATCGTCTACTACCAGGTGCGCGGCACGCGTGGCGAATTTGTGGCCGGCGAGCCCGATTTCCCCACGCCCTCCGACGACATCACGCCCGCTGCCGGCGGCGTGCTGCTGCGCGACGACACGGTGCGCGGCGACGATGTGCGTGTGGCCTACACCTGGATAGACACCGGACCCGGGCGCGACCTGGTGCTGATGCAGGTGGCCGAGACGCGAGGCAAACGCTCCACGCTGGCCACCGAAATCATCAAGGGCGTGATGGTGCCGCAATTCGTCATCCTGCCGCTGGCGGTGCTGCTGGTGTGGCTGGCACTGGTGCGCGGCATACGCCCGCTCAACGACCTGGAGCAGCGCATCCGCGCGCGCAAGCCCGACGACCTGAGCCCGCTGGAGGAGTCCTTTGTGCCGCAGGAGGTCGCCCCGCTGGTGTCGTCCATCAACGACCTGCTCACCCGCCTCAAGGCCTCACTGAGCACGCAGCGCCGCTTCCTGGCCGACGCCGCACACCAGCTCAAGACCCCGCTGGCCGGGCTGCGCATGCAGGCCGACCTGGCCCAGCGCGAGAGCGACCCGCAGGAGATCCGCAGCTCGCTGCAGCAGATCGCCCGCGCCAGCACCCGCGCCACCCACACCGTGAACCAGCTGCTCGCGCTGGCGCGTGCCGAGACCACCGGCCGCACCCTGCCCACCACCGAGGTCGACCTGGCCGAACTGGTACGCGAGGTGGTGCAGGAGAGCGTGCCACGTGCGCTCGACAAGCGCCTGGACCTGGGCTACGAAGGCCCCGAGCAGGTGCCCGAAGGCTGCCTGCTGCAGGGCAACGCGGTGCTGCTCAAGGAAATGGTGCGCAACCTGCTCGACAACGCGCTCAACTACACCGGCACGGGCGGCGTGGTCACGGCCCGGGTGCTGCTGGACCGCTTCAGCGGCGTGCTGGTGCTGCAGGTGGAGGACAACGGCCCGGGCATCCCGGAGGCCGAGCGCGAGTTCGTGCTGCAGCCCTTTTACCGCGCGCTGGGCACCAACGTGGACGGCTCGGGCCTGGGCCTGGCCATCGTGCAGGAGATCGCTCAGCAGCACGGTGCACAGCTGCGGGTGGACGACGCCTTTCCCGGCGCGGGCACGCACAAGGGTGTGCGGGTGTCGGTGCGTTTCGTGGCGCGCGAGCCGGCCAGAGAGTGAATGCCCCACGCTCCACCGCTGCGCGGGTCGCTGCCCCCCGTGGGGGCTGACCTGCCTTGGGGCGGCCCGGCGGCAGGTGGCTTACGCCGGTTTGTAAACGTTGAGTTGCAGGCGCTCGCGCTCGATCACGCGGGCGACGGCAGGCAAGGCCGCAAAACGTTGCACCAGCCCCCAGGTCGTGGGGAAGTCCTCGGGATTGACGCCCGCAAAACCGCCCCAGCGCAGCAGCGTGAGCGCGTAGGCGTCGAGCACGCCCGGGTGCTCGCCTGTCAGCCACGGCGAGGCCTTGTGGGCCAGCGCCTCCAGCTCGCCCAGCATGCCGCGGTACAGCTGCGTGTTCCAGGCCTTGACGGCGGCCTGGGCCGTGGCGTCGTCGGTGAACTTGAAGGGCATGAACACATGGGTGAACGTGGGGTGCACCGTGTTGTTCATCCAGGCCAGCGTCTGCATCACGCGTGTGCGTGCCGTGCCAGGGCGCGGCAGGATTCCGGCACCGGGCAGGCGCTCGTCCAGGTGCGAAACGATGGCCATGATCTGCGTGACCACCTCGTCTCCGTCCACCAGCACCGGCACCTGGGCGCGCGGGTTGATGGCCAGGAACTCCGGCGAGCGCTGCTCGTTCTTGTGCAGCTTGATGGGCAGCGGCTCGTAGTCCACGCCCGCCAGTTCCAGCAGGACGTGGGGCACGAAGGAGCAGGCGCCGGTGGCGTAGTACAGCTTAAAGCCCATGGCGTCACTCCAGGTGGGGGCCGACCAGGCCCGCGATCTCGAACATGGTCACCTGCGGCTTGCCGAACACGGCCAGCAGCTTGGCGTCCGCATTGATCTTGCGTTTGTCCTTGGCGTCCTGCAACCCATTGGCCTTGATGTAGTCCCACAGCTTCTTGACCACCTGCGGGCGCGGCAACGGATCGGCACCCACCACCGCGGCGAGGGCAGCGCTGGGTTTGGAGCCGCCGCTGGCCGTCTTGCGCGGGGCCGCTTTTTTGGCCGGGGCCTTTTTCGCAGCGGCCTTCTTCGCGGGCGCCTTGGCGGCGGCTTTGGCCGGCGCGGTCTTGCGCGGCGGGAACTTGCCCGCACGGGGCTCGAACTCGAAGCCGACCTTGCCCTCCTCTGCGTTCCAGCTCAGGAACGCCTTGAAGGTGCGGCGCGTGCGGTTGGAGACGAACTTGTCGAGCAGGTCGGTCTTGCCCGTGGCCAGCAGCTTGGCAATCTGCTCGTGGTCCACCGGTTGCTGCAGGATGATCTTGCCACTCTTGAAATCGCAGCTGGGCGTGGGCTGCGCGGCCGTGGGCACAGCCTTGGAGCATACGTAGTTGCTGCCGTGTTCGTGCACCGCGGAGCCGCACTTGGGGCAGGCGCCCAGGCTGGGTGCGTCGCCAAAGTCCACGATCTCGCCGGTTTCCTCGTTGTCCTTGTCGTCACCGAAGTCGAACTCCAGCTTCCAGTTGCTGTCTTCCTCGCTGAAGACCAGCTTCATCTCGGCGGTGAACGGCCAGCCGGCCTTGGAGCGGAAACCCTCCAGCGGGCCGATCTGTTTGGTGGCGAGGAAACTTTCGGCCTCGGCGGGCTCGAAGGTGCGCCCGGCGGGTGACTTGGTGAACGAGAAGCCGCAGCCGTCCGAGTTGCCATCGGCGCCGGTGCAGGTGTAGCGGCGGTAGTTCTCCTTCACCACGCCACCGCAGTTCGGGCAAGGCGTGGAGAGCGTGGCGTAGTCGCCGGGCACGGTGTCGCGGTCGTATTCCTTGGCCTTCTTGACGATGTGCTCCGTCATGGCCGCGATCTCGCGCATGAAGGCTTCACGGCTGAGCTTGCCGTGCTCCATCTGCGACAGCTTGTACTCCCACTCGCCGGTCAGCTCGGGCTTGGAGAGTTCCTCCACGCCCAGGCCACGCAGCAGCGTCATGAGCTGGAAGGCCTTGGCGGTGGGTACCAGGTCGCGGCCGTCGCGCAGCATGTATTTCTCGTTGAGCAGGCCTTCGATGATGGCCGCGCGCGTGGCCGGGGTGCCCAGGCCTTTTTCCTGCATGGCCTCGCGCAGTTCGTCGTCGTCCACCAGCTTGCCCGCGCTCTCCATGGCGCCCAGCAGCGTGGCTTCGTTGTAGCGCGCGGGCGGACGGGTCTTGAGGCCCTTGGCCTCGACCTCGGTGTTGCGCACCGTCTCGTCCGGGCGCACGGCAATCAGGTTCTGCCCCTTCTCGCCGTCCTTGGCGCCTTCCACATCTTCGGCCGCTTCCTTGCCATACACGGCCATCCAGCCGGGTTTGACCAGCACCTTGCCCTCGGTCTTGAACCGGTGCGCCGCGCCGGCCGCCTGGACCGTGGTGATGCGTGTCGTCACCTGGAACTCGGCGCTCGGGAAAAACACCGCGAGGAAGCGTCGCACCACGAGGTCGTAGAGCTTCTGCTCGGCGTCGCTCAGGCCACTGGGGGCCTGCAGCGTGGGGATGATGGCGAAGTGATCGCTGACCTTGCTGTTGTCGAACACCCGCTTGGTGGGTTTGATGTAGCCGTTGTTGAGCGCAGTCAGCGCGTGCGGCGCCAGGTGGCGCATGCCGCTGTCGGCCAGCATCTCGAAGGTCTGCTTGACCGTGCCCAGGTAGTCCTCGGGCAGTGCGCGCGAATCGGTACGCGGGTAGGTCAGCGCCTTGTGGCGTTCGTACAGGCTTTGCGCCAGCTGCAGCGTGGTCTTGGCCGAGAAGCCGAAGCGGCCGTTGGCCTCGCGCTGCAGGCTGGTCAGGTCGTACAGCAGGCCGCTGGCCTGCGTGGTGGGCTTGCTTTCCTCGGTGACGGTGGCGGGCTGGCCGCGCACCGCCGCCACGACGGCCTGGGCGGTTTTGTCGTCCCAGAGGCGGTCGGCCCTGGATTCGGGATCGGCGAGGTCGCCGGTGGGTTTTTTCCAGTCGGCGTCGAACCACTTGGCCGGGTACTCGCCGGCCTGGGCCGCGAACACGGCGTGGATTTCCCAGTAGTCGCGCGCCACGTGGGCCCGGATCTTTTCCTCGCGCTCCACCACCACGGCCAGCGTGGGGGTCTGCACCCGGCCCACGGTGGTCAGGAAGAAGCCGCCGTCGCGCGAATTGAACGCGGTCAGCGCGCGCGTGCCGTTGATGCCCACCAGCCAGTCGGCCTCGGAGCGGCTGCGCGCAGCATCGGCCAGCGGCCGCATCTGGTGGTCGGTGCGCAGCGCGGCGAAACCGTCGCGTATGGCCTGCGGCGTCATGCTCTGCAGCCACAGGCGCTTGACCGGCTTGCCCAGCCCGGCCTTGGCGCCACCGGCGTACTGCTCGATCAGGCGGAAGATCAGCTCGCCCTCGCGCCCCGCGTCACAGGCGTTCACCAGCTCGGTCACATCCTTGCGTTTGGCCAGCTTGACCACCGCGTTCAGGCGCGACTTGGTCTTGTCGATGGGCTTTAGGTCGAAGTGCGGGGGAATCACCGGCAGGTGGGCAAAGCTCCACTTGCCGCGTTTGACGTCGTAGGCCTCGGGCGCGGCGATCTCCACCAGGTGGCCCACGGCCGAGGTGACGACGTAGGTTTCGCTCTCGAAGTGGTCGTCGTGCTTCTCGAATTTGCCAGCCGTGGGCGTGAGGGCGCGCACGATGTCTTGTGCCACCGACGGCTTCTCGGCAATGACCAGGGTTTTACTGAAACCTGCGGTTTTCATTCTCTACAATCCAGATTTCCCGCGCGCGTATGCGCGGGCGCACACGCGCCCGCACGCATACGTGCGTGCATGAATTCACCTTACCAAAAAAATCAGCCGTGCCGAAAATCCCCGCCAGCCAGCCCGGTAAACGCATCCAGACCCGCCGTTCCGGCGTGCACGGCAAGGGCGTCTACGCCCTGGTGGACATCCCTGAGGGGGAAACCCTGATCGAGTACGTGGGTGAGGTCATCACCTGGAAAGAGGCACTGCGCCGCCACCCGCACGACCCCAAGGACCCCAACCACACCTTCTACTTCTCGATCGACGAGAAGCACGTCATCGACGCCAAACACGGCGGCAACTCCTCGCGCTGGATCAACCACAGCTGCGACCCCAACTGCATCGCCGACGAGGAAGAGGGCCGCGTCTTCATCAAGGCGCTGCGCGACATCAGCTCCGGCGAGGAACTGTTCTACGACTACGGGCTGGTGATCGACGAGCCCTACACCAAGAAGCTCAAGGCCGAGTACCCCTGCTGGTGTGGCGCCAAGAACTGTCGGGGCACGCTGCTCGCCCCCAAAGGCCGCAAGTAAGCGCCGACCCGATGAGCCCGCTGGCCGCCCTCAATCACAGCGCCGAGCGCGTGTGGGAGGCCGTGGCGCCCGAGCTGCCGGGCTTCAGCGTGGAGGTGGTGCCCGAGATCGGATCGACCAACACCGAGCTGATGCAGCGCGCCCGCACCGGCGTGGCCGACCCGGTGCTGCTGGTGGCCCTGCAGCAGAGTGCCGGTCGTGGCCGGCGCGGGCGCGGCTGGGTCAGTTCGCCGGGCGATTCGCTCACCTTCTCGCTCGCCCTGCCGCTCGCACCGGCCGACTGGAGCGGCCTCTCGCTGGCCGTGGGCGTGAGCGTGGCCGACAGCCTGGGCCCCGGCGTGCGCCTCAAATGGCCCAACGACCTGTGGTGGCAGGGGCGCAAGCTGGGCGGCATCCTGGTCGAGACCGCCAATGTGGGCGCGGGTGCCGAGCGGGTGGCGGTGGTCGGCATCGGCATCAACCTCGCCACCCCGCAGGTGGCCCCCGACCCCAACGCCGCCCTGCCCACCGTGCCCCCCGTCGGCCTGCGCGAGTGGCAGCCCGGTGCGCAAGCCGGTGCGGTGCTCGAATCGCTGGCCCCCGCGCTGGTGCGCGACCTGCTGGCTTTCCAGGCCCTGGGCTTCTCAGCCTTTGCCCAGCGATTCGCCCGACGCGATGCGCTCGACGGCCTGGCCGTGCGGCTCTCCGACGGCCGTCAGGGCACCGCCTGTGGCGTGGGCGACGATGGCGCGCTGCACGTGCTGACAGACCAGGGCCTGCAACTCGTCAACAGCCAGGAAGTGAGCGTTCGCCCATGCTGAGACTCACAGCCCTGCTGCTGGTGCTCGCCAACATCGGCTACTTCGCCTGGAGCCAGGGCCACCTGCGCGCACTGGGCTGGGGGCCGCTGGAGCAGCGCGAACCCGAGCGCGCGCGCCAGCAGGTGGCGCCCGAAAAGCTGCGGGTGGAGCGCAGCGCCACCCCGGCGCCCGAACAGGCAGCCGAGCCGGCACCGACACCCCAACCCGAAGCCGCCGCCACCGCACCGGTGGTGGCCGAAGCCCCGGTCGAACCGGCACCGCCCGCCCGCCCGGACGCCACGGCCACCGCCTGCTACCAGGCCACAGGCTTCACGCCCGGCCAGGCCCAGGCCCTGCGTGTGGTGCTGGCCACCCTGCCGTGGGCCAGCAGCCGCTGGACACTGGACGAGGCCGTGTTGCCCCCGCGCTGGATCGTCTACATGGGCCGCTACGCCGACGCCGAGGCACTGGCGCGCAAGAAGGCCGAGCTGCGCCAGCTGCGCATCGAGTTCCGCGACGCGCCCGGCATGATGCCCGGACTCGCCTTGGGCACCTACTCCACGGAGGCCGCAGCCCAGCAGGCACTGGCCGAGCTAGCGCCCAAGGGCATACGCACGGCGCGGGTGATGCAGGAACGCGCCGAACAGCGCAGCCACACGCTGCGGCTCAACGCCATCACCAGCGCGCAACGCACCGAGATCGAAGGCCTGAACACCGCCATGGCCGGCAAGAAGCTCACGCCCTGCTGAGCGCGCCCGCCGGGCGGTTTTTCATTCACTGAAAAGTACCAAATCAGGCCTTGTGCAGGGCCTGATCTCGCGCCATCCTGCGGGCCGGCTCCCACACGACCGACCCCGACATGACAACAACAAGCCCCGCCGCAGACGGCGCCGCCCGAGACAGCCGGCCCCGCCACCTGGAAGACTTCCAGGTGGGCGAACGCTGGACCAGTGCGCCCACCCCCATCACCGAAGCCGAGATCATCGCGTTCGGCCTCGCCAACGACCCCCAGCCCATGCACACCGACCCCGAGGCGGCCAAGAGCGGCCCCTTCGGGGGACTGGTGGCGAGCGGCTGGCAGATCGCAGCGCTGTCGATGCGGGTGTTCGTGCAGGCGGGCGGCTACGGCCAGACGCCGGTGGTCGGTCTGGGCATCGAGGAGCTGCGCTGGCGCAAGGCCGTGCGCCCCGGCGACACCCTGACGGTCGAACGCGAGGTGGTGGCCGTGACCCGCGCCGAGTCGGGCGACAAGGGCACCATCCGCACCCGCGTGAATGTACGCAACCAGGCCGACGAGGTGGTCATGTCGCTGCACACGCTGGGCCGCGTTCCGGCCCGCCCGCGCTGACCCCCAGACCCGAGGACATACCATGGTTCTTCTCGAACGCCCCGCCGACCTGCTGAACTGGGTGGGCCAGGAAATCGGTGTCAGCCAGTGGCACACCATCACGCAGGACATGATCGACCGCTTTGCCGCGCTGACCGGCGACGACCACTGGATACACGTCGACACCGGACGCGCGGCCCGCGAGATGCCCGAGGGCAAGACCATCGCACACGGCTTTCTCACGCTGTCGCTCATCCCCTTTCTCGTGCGCAGCGTCTACCAGATACGCCAGCGTGGGCGTGGGCTCAACTACGGCTCCAACCGCGTGCGCTACGTGAGTCCGGTGCCGGTGGGCTCGCGCGTGCGTCTGCGCCAGACCATCCAGGCCGCCGATCCGATGGAAGGCGGCATGCGCGTCACCTCGGCCTGCGTGATCGAGATCGAAGGCCACGAGCGCCCCGCCCTGGTGGCCGAATTCCTGATGGTGGTCTATGACCGGTGACAAGACCTTCACCCCGGACGCGCCCTTCCTGCCCTTGCCCGAGGTCATTCGCCAGCACGCCGCGCGCGCAGGTGACCAGCCCGCCGTGGTCTGCGATGGCCAGACGCTCAGCTGGGAGGCCCTGGCCACCGACATGGCCCGCGTGGCCGCCGCCTGCCGCTCGCTCGGCGTGGGCACGGACGACAAGGTGGCCTTGCTGGCCACCGTCTCGCTGCGGGCCGTCACCACCTTCTTCGGCGTGGTGGACACCACCGCCTGCGCCGTGCCGCTGACCACCTCGGCCACACCCGCCGCACTGCTGGCCATGCTGCGCGATTCGGACGCCCGCGTGCTGGTGGCCAGCGCCGACCAGCGCGAGGCCTTCGCCAGCATCGAGGCCAGCTTGCTGGACAGCTTCGCCGGCCGGCTGGTGGCGCTTGATTTCCAGGCGCCCGGCTGGATCACCTGGGACGACTGGCTGGCCACACCAGCCACAGGCCCCATCACCCCACACGACGCGGAACACGCCTTCAACCTCATCTACAGCTCGGGCACCACCGGCAGCCCCAAAGGCATCCTGCACCGGCACGGCATGCGCCACCGGCAGGCCGCGCGGCGCAGCTTCAATCTGGGGCCGGGCAGCGTGATGCTGCTGTCCACGCCGCTGTACTCCAACACCACGCTGCAGCCCCTGCTGGCCACCGTGGTTGCGGGCGGCACGGCGCTGCTGATGCCCAGGTTCAGCACTGCCGGCTACCTGCAGTTGTGCCGGCAGCACCGGGTGACCCACACCATGCTGGTGCCGGTGCAGTACCAGCGCCTGCTGGACCACCCCGATTTCGCGCAAACCGACCTCTCTTCTTTCGTGCTCAAGCAGTGCACCGGCGCGCCGCTGGACGCGGGCCTGATCGAGCGCATACGCCGGTCCTGGCCGGGCAAGCTGCGCGAGATCTACGGCATGACCGAGGGCGGCTGCTCGTGCGTGCTGGACGCCGACGAGCACCCCGACAAGCTGGGCACCGTGGGCAAGCCCGCGCCCAACCACGACATGCGCATCATCGACGACGAGGGCCACGAGCTGCCCGTGGGTGAGGCGGGTGAGATCGTGGGCCGCTCGCCCTACATGATGTCCGCCTACTACAAGCGCCCCGAAGCCACCGAGGCCTTCTACTGGCGCGACGCCACGGGCGCGGTGTTCCACCGCAGCGGCGACATCGGACGCTTCGACACCGATGGCTTCCTGACCCTGCTGGACCGCAAGAAGGACATGATCATCTCGGGCGGCTTCAACATCTACGCGGCCGACCTGGAAACCGTTCTGGTGACACACCCCGATGTGGCCGAGGCCACGGTGATCGGCATCCCCAGCGCCCAGTGGGGCGAAACCCCGCTGGCGCTGGTGGTGCGCAAACCTGGCGCGCACACCACGGCCGACGAGTTGCTGACCTGGACCAACGCCCAGGTGGGCAAGACACAGCGGCTTTCGGCGGTGGAATACCGCAGCGAGCTGCCACGCTCCGCGCTCGGCAAGGTGCTCAAGCGCGAACTGCGTGAACCCTACTGGTCAACCGCACAGAACAAGGAGACGACATGAGAGCCATGGACAACGAACTCAAGGGCCAGGTGGCCTGGGTGCACGGCGCCTACGGCGCGGTGGGCCTGGCCATTGCGCAGGAGCTGGTGCGCGCCGGCGCCTACGTGGTGCTCTCGGGCCGCAACCCCGAGGCCCTCGCCGAGGCCGCGTGGCAATCGGGTACCCCGCAGCAGGCCGAAGCGCTGCCGCTGGACATCACCCAGCCCGACGAGGTGTACGCCGCCGCCGAGCAGCTGGAACAGCGGCTGGGTCACATCGACATCCTGGTGAACTCGGCGGGCGTGAACCCGTCCAAACGCCACTTCCGCGACCTCTCGGTCGAGGACTGGAAAAACACCGTGGACGTGAACCTCTCCGGCATGTTCTACACCTGCCAGGCCACGCTGCGCGGCATGCGCCAGCGCAGGAGCGGCGTGATCGTGAACATCTCGTCGTGGACGGGCCGCTTCGCCGCCTACTTCTCCGGCCCGGCCTACGCCTCCACCAAACGCGCCACCCTGGCGCTGACGGAGGCCATCAACCTCGAAGACTGCATCCACGGCATACGCGCCACGGCCATCGCGCCCGCCGGCATCGACACGCCGCTGCTCAACAAACGCGCCAAGCCGCCCACCCCCGAGGTGCGCGCCGCCATGCTCAAGACCCAGGACCTGGCCGACATGACCCGCTACATCGCCGGCCTGCCGCCCCACGTGTGCCTGAACGAGATCCTCATGAGCCCCACGCTCAACAGCAACTACCTGGGGGAGTTCGAGACGCAGAAGCGGCCGGTTGCGGCAGCGTAGATCAGCCCATAGAATCCATGAACTATTCACAAATCATTCATGGATGCTCCCACCCAACGGGCGGATGCCCTGCTGCGTCAGCTTAGAAATGGCTCCCGAACTGCTGAAGAGCTGATGAATGCGCTGGACATCAGCCAGCCCACGCTTTCACGAACCATTCAGCAACTGCCACAGGTTCTGTCGTTTCGCCGCCCTGGCATCCGGACGCCGCAGTACGCGATGCTGCGCCAGCTGCCGGGCAAGCTGGGCTCGCGCCAGACCATCCATCGTGTCCTCAGCACGGGTGCCATCGTCCCCTTTGCCGAGGTCGAGTTCATCCAGGGTGGCGGAACCCTGGAGCGCGTGGGCCGGCGCACCCGGCTCTATGACGGGCTGCCGCCCTACATGGCGTTTTCGGCCCCCTCGGGCTTCCTCGGTCGCCAGCTGGCGCGAGACGTGGCCAACGAACTGGCGCTTCCTGAAAGCCTGAAAGACTGGGGGGATGACGAAAAAATCGTCTACCTGTTTTCACGCGGCGTGAACCTGCCCGGCAACCTGGTGTATGGCGACGCGCCCCTGCAAAAGGAGCTGGATTTCCGCCGCCTGGCGCCGGTGCCTGCATTGCAGAAAATCCCGCACTACGTGGAAATGGCCACGCAGCTCAGGAGCACCGCTTACGGCTCCAGCGCGGGCGGCGAGCAGCCGAAGTTCCTGAGCCTCACCGAAGACACGGGCCACGTGATCGTGAAGTTTGCCAAGCGGGGTTCGCGGATGGCGGAACTGCTGCCCCTGGAGCATCTGGCACTGCGCGAACTGGCGAGCGTTGGCGTTTCTGCAGCCGCCACACAACTGCTGTCGTCGGCCGAATTCGTCTTCCTCGAAGTGCGGCGATTCGACCGCCTGGGGCTCACCGGCCGCGTGGGCATGCTGTCCGCCGGATCGGTGGACGACGAGTTCTTCGGGCGACGCGACACCTGGTCCGAATTCGCTGCGCGCTGCGAGAAGGCGCGCTACATCACGCCGGCAGGCGCCCGGCACATCGGAGTGATGGCCGCGTTCTCCGAACTCATTGGCAACGGAGACCGCCACCTGGAGAACCTCTCGCTGCTGATTGACGACGAGGGCGAGTTCCAGTCGGTGGCGCCGGCCTACGACATCCTGCCGATGAACTACGCCTCCATTGGCGGCGGGATTGACCCTGACCTCCACCCGATCACACCCCGGATCGGAACCATAGGCGCGCGCCCGGACATCTGGGAACCGGCGGCCACGGCAGCCACGCGCTTCTGGTCTGCCGTTCGCGACGACGGGCTGGCTCTGCCGGCGACCACCGAGATGCGTGCCGCAGCGGCCCGCAATCTGGCGGTGGTCGGCGCCTTCGTGGCACCGCTGCTGCCGGCTGCGCCGCGCTGAATCAGGGCGCCACCGTCACTCCGGGCTGCCGAGAATCGCCTTGACCTCCAGGTACTCCTCAAACCCGAACACCCCGAACTCGCGCCCGTTGCCCGACTGCTTGTAGCCGCCGAACGGCAGGCTGCGGTCGAACGGTGCACCGTTGAGGTAGACCCGCCCGGCCCTGATGCGGTTGGCTACGGCGCGGGCGCGTTTGAGGTCGGGCGACTGCACGAAACCCGCCAGCCCGAAGGGCGTGTCGTTGGCGATCTCCACCGCCTCGTCCTCGCTGTCGTAGCAGAGGATGGACAGCACCGGGCCGAAGATCTCCTCGTTGGCGATGCGCATGTCGCGCGTCACGTCGCCAAACACGGTGGGGCGCACGTAGTAGCCCTGGCTCACCTGCTTGGGTTTGCCGGGGCCCCCGGCCACCAGCAGGGCGCCCTCTCGCAGGCCCGATGCGATCAGCCCCTGCACCTTGTCGTACTGGGCCTGGCTCACCAGCGGCCCCATGGTGGTCTGCGGGTCCAGCGGGTCGCCCAGGCGGATGCTCTGCACCGCCTCGCGCGCCGCCGCG
>CALRLO020000064.1:0-13833 GCA_943368755.1 Synechococcus sp. UW140
CTATCTGGCCCTGCGAAACATTAGCCAGAAGTGGACCATGCCCATCCGCGATTGGAAGGCTGCGCTGACCCGCTTTACCATTCAGTTTGGAGATCGCATCTCCGTCAACTGAAGTCCGTACCGTTTACACAAAAATTCGGACACGCCCAGCGTTGTTGCAGGAGGTCCGGGGATGAGTGCGCCCGCAAGCGGCCAAAGGGCCGGGGACGGGCGGGAAATCGACCGTTCTGGACCTCGATTCGACCCCCGGTTGCCATCATCTGAAATCGGCTGCGTCAATGCCCGTTGGAACGGGTGTTGTGCAGACCTTCCCTAAAACTCTTTGGATGCCCAAATACATCCACCATGCATTTTCATGCTCAGTGAGAGGTTTTCGCTTGCCCATGGCGACATCTATAAATTGCTCCTGAGATGTTGTCAGCGGCTGTATGTCTCCACGAGTTAGCGCCAACATCCAGGCGCCGTAACGATGAATGATTGACCGCTCATCATCAAACAGCATTTCGTCGATAGCAGGATCGATCGCCAGGCGCGCCGAGCGGTGTTTTTTGTGCCTCGATTCCTCCTCAGCGCGATCGCCGGTGAATTTGGATGTGCCTGGCTTGGCGTCAGCATCAATGGTCTCGGCCACACCGTTCGCGACAAAGACAGCCTGGTGCGCCTCCATAGGCATTGAAATGGGTAGATCTTTGTAGGGCGCTTCCTGCACAAGCCCGTCCACCAGCAGGTGATAGGCCATGCCGATGCTTGCCCCAGTCTGTGCAGCGCGGAAGTACTCCTCCGCTTGCAGGTAGATTGTGTCCCACACCGGATCGTGCTCGGCTGGCAGCTTGTCGTAGAGCAGCCCCACCAGTTCGACGATGGATCGAAACCCTGCCTCTAGTGCTGATTCGCCCAGCACACTGCGCATGCTGAGCGGCACGAGCAGGTCAGGAAAACACTCGCGGCTGTGATGTGCCGCGAAGAACGCACCCGGCGAGCGGATCATTTCCTGGTCCTGGTCATCACCCGGCTGCGAGGACGATTCATGCGGATGCCAACGGCCTCGGCGTTCGTTCAGAAGGCAGGTTCTCGCAGGATGCCCCATTCATGCCGGCGCTGGAGAGCGACGGTGGCTCGCGGCCCCGACGGCTCCATCATTGGGGCGCCAGTTTGTGTATGGCGGCCCTTCAGTGGCCTGGGCCCGCAACCCATGCAGCCAACACCTTCAAGGCGCGGGCCTGCGCCGATCAGCCGCGCACGCGCAGGATGCCCGCAAAGTAGGCCGCCAGGCCGTCACGCGCCTGCAGCGGGAGGATGTGACCCACGTATTGATCCGGGCGCACGACGACCACGCAGCCGGCGGCGCGGTCTATGCCCCGCATCTCGAAGATGTCCTCGCCTCGCTTCAGGTCGGCGCAGAAGACTTTCTCGTAATTGCACAGCCCGTAGCGGCCCACGTGCGGTCGCAGCAGCGTGGGCATGGCGGCATAGTCCAGTTCACGAAAGCCTTGCTGGAACACCGCGAGGGTGTCGATCACCGTGCCCACGTCTTCTCCCGGTGCCGTGTGGCGGCGCAACGGCGAGGCGGGATCGTGTTCCAGCCAGTGGCACAGCGTGGCGACCGCGCCGCCAGGGACGCCGGTGTCGCCGGCCGGCGCAAAGACGAACAGCCGGAAGCGCGCGTCGGCCTCGACGGCGTGGCCCAGCTGCATGGGTTTGGCGTCGGCCAGGCGGACAACGGGAGCGGAATGAAAGCGCTTGCCGATGTCGAAACCCGTGGCCAGCGCCTGGTGCGTGTGGGCGCCGGTGAGGACGCCCGGCTCGTACTGGATGGTCAGGCCGCAGGTGAACGGCAGGTTGTTGACGAATTCGCGCGCCACGCGGGGCAGGCCGTCGGTAGCGTCGTCCCCGGACCGGGCGCCCACCACGCGTGCCCACTTGTGGTCGAACTCCACCAGCCCCTTGGCGGCGGCGCGCCGCTCGCCCGAATAGCTGTGCAGCAGGGCCGGGTCGGCGCGGCCGGTCAGCACCGAAATGAGCTTCCAGCCCAGGTTGAAGGTGTCACCCATCGACACGTTCATGCCCTGCCCGGCCTTGGGGCTGTGGGTGTGGCAGGCGTCGCCGGCCAGCATCACGCGCGGCGCGCGTGTGGCCACCTGGTCTTCGGGCACGTCGTCGAACTTGTCGGTCAGCCGGTGGCCGATCTCGTAGATCGACCACCAGACCACCTCTTTCACGTCCAGCGTGAAAGGGCTGAGGATGCGGCGAGCCTTGGCGATGATGTCCTCGGCCTGCATGGCGCGGTCGGCCACGCGCTCGTGCTCTCCCAGGCTGTCCATTTCGACATACAGCCGCACCAGGTACCCGCCTTCGCGCGGCAGCACCATCAGGATGCCGTCGTCCTGCGAGCGCACGAAGGACTTCATGCGCCAGTCCGGGAAATCGGTGACGGCCAGCAGGTCGATCACGCCCCAGGCCTGGTGCGCCGCATCGCCGTGCAGCCGACCGCCGATGGCGCCGCGCACGCTGGAGCGCGCGCCATCGCACCCGATCACGTAGTTGGCGCGCACCGTCTCGGTCCGGCCTTCGTGGCCGGGCGTGGTGTGCTCCAGCGTGACGGTGACGGGATATTCGGTGGCCGCGGGGTCGACCGTCAAGGTGAGCACCTTGAGTCCGTAGTCCGGCTCCAGCCGGGTGGGCGAGTTTCGCATCACGTTGAGGAACATGTCGTGCACCCGTGCCTGGTTGATCAGCACATGGGGCATTTCGGAGCTACCCTCGGGCACGTCCTGCACGCGCGCGGCACGGACCAGGGTGGCGCCCTCACCGGGCGACCAGAAGGTGGCTTCGTTGATCCAGACCGATTCGCGCATCACCTTTTCGCCAAAGCCGAAGGCCTGGAACATTTCCATGGAGCGCACGCTGATGCCGTCGGCCTGTCCCTTTTCCATGGGGCCCAGTTTGGGTTCGACCAGCAGGGTGCGGATCTGCGGCTCCCGGGCCAGCTGGGCGGCCAGGCACAGGCCGGCCGGGCCGGAGCCGGCAATCAGCACATCCACCGTGGCCGGCAGGGGGTCGCCCGCACGGCGGTGGTTCGCCGTTGCCGGGTGCACATCGGGATCGCCGGGCTGGAAGCCATTGAGGTGGTATTGCACGGAGGGCTCCTTCGGGTGGGTTTTACGGGTGGTCGGCGCAATAAATATGTATGCATATCATATGAATGCATATTAGAATCGTCAAGCCCCCCATGAAGCGTCACCGCGAGCGGGGCGGCACGCTCTGCAACTACGGAGGTGGGGATGGAAAGAAGCGAGATGGCCGGCCACCTGATCCGCCGGCTGCATCAGCAGTCGACGCAGGTTTTCCAGGCGCGAACGCAGGCAGCGGGCTTCGAGATGACATCGGTGCAATTCGCCGCGCTCGACGCCATTGCGCAGCACCCTGCCGTTGACCAGGCCGGCCTGGCCGCCATCATCAGCTTTGACCGCGCCACCATCGGTGGCGTGATCGACCGCCTGGAGCACAAACGCCTGGTGCGCCGCGTGGTCAGCCCGCAGGACCGTCGGGCGCGGCAGTTGCACATCACACCAAACGGGCAGCAGTTGCTGGCGGCCTGCCGGCCGGTGGTCGAGGCGTTGCAGGCCGACATCCTGGCGCCGCTGTCAGTCGCGGAGCGTGCCGCCTTTCTCGCCCTGGCGCGCAAGGCACTGCTCGATGCACGACCCGACCCCTCGGGATGGCCTGCGAAGGCCTGACGCCGGTCGCGCATACACTGCGGCCATGCAACCCAAGATCGTCGTTTATTCCAAGTCCGCCTGCCCGCAGTGCGATTCGGCCAAGATGCTGCTCAAGTCGCGCGCGATGCCCTTCGAGGAGATCCGCATCGACGACGAAGCCGAGCGCCTCGCGTTCTACGAGAAGTGCGGCCCCTCGGTGCGCCAGATGCCGCAGGTCTTCATCAACGACCAGCGTGTTGGCGGTCTGGCGGGCCTGCAGGCGGCGCTGGCCCAGCTGGGGCGGTAACGCGACCGGCCTCGGGTCGGGCGGATGTGCTCAGGTCATCCCGATGGCGGGACCGTCGCCTATCCACTCCGACACGTGGCCGAACTCGAACCGGCAGCCGGTGCAAGCGTGGCGGCCGCTGGGGCGCATCGCGCCATCCAGCCCGCGCGCCATCAGGGCCCGGTAGCTGGTGGCCGCGCAGCGGTGACAGGCGTAGCGCGGCGGGTGGCCATCGGCACCCGCCTCGCCGCCCCGGGGTGTCAGCACATGGGGCCCACGGGACTCGATGGACAGAGGGTGTGGGTTGGTGTTGAACATGGGTTGATTGTTTGGAAGCCGAAAAGGCTTGTCCAGCACGCCACGGGGGTGTGTCGCGCCTGCCACGCCCGTTATTGCAGAATGCACTTCATCGTTCCCGTCTAAGTGCTTGATTCGCCGGGAGCCTTCGCCGCAAACGCGGGGCGTGCCGGTTCCGATGAAAAAAATCAATGCACAAACGCGCGGTTTGCAGGCTGGTTGGCCGGGCTCAGTCGATGTCGTAGACGGACACCCGGGCGGCCCAGGCCAGTGCGTTGAGCTGGCAGACCTCCTTGGTGGTCTTGGCGTTGTTGAAGGCGCCGCCCTTGCCGGTCAGCTTGCGAAGAATGGCTTTGATGCTCATGGTCACCTCTAGGGAAAACGTCACAGACGACGGAACACGCCCACGACCACCCCGATGATCTCGAGGGATTCCTGGGCCACGATGTCGGGGTAGTCGGGGTTGGCCGGCTTGAGCACCCAGCCGCCCGTGCGTGGCGCGGGAAACAGGTGCTTGACGGTCATCTCGTTGTCCACCAGCGCGACGACGATGTCGCCCGACTTGGTGGGCCGGTTGCGTTCGACCACGACCATGTCGCCGTCGAGCATGCCGGCATCCTTCATGGAGTCGCCGCGCACGCGGCAGAACACGGTGCGCTCGGGGTGGCGGATCAGGTAGTCCTCGACGCCCACCGTTTCCAGGCCCGACGTCTGGTCTTCCATCTGGGGCAGGCCGGCACGCACCTTGCCCAGCACCGGCAGCGCGAAGAACTCACGGGTGGGGGCGATGCGCCCGTCCACCCGCTCCAGGAAGCCGGCCTCGACCAGCCGGCCGATGACCTTGAAGACCCCGCCCGACGACGCCAGGCCGAGGACGTCGGCCAGCCGGGCCATGGAAGGGAACGCCTTGTTCTCCTTCCAGTAGACCCGCAGGGCGTTGAGGTGCTTGCTGTCGGACATCGGATGCGCACAAAAGTGAATGAATATTCACCATTGTGTCGAGGCGTTCATCGATTGTCAACAGGGCCGGATCCGTGTTTGACTGTAAGTTAGTTCACTAAGAAAAAGCACTGGAAAAAGATTAGATATCGAAGTATAGTGGTGCCCTTCGAACCCCACGACAACCGATTGCGAAGGAGACGAGCATGATCACCCCCGAGGAAAACGACCTGCTGTGCCGGGTTGAGGGCGACGCGCCCATGGGGCAGCTGATGCGCCGGCACTGGATGCCCGTGTGTCTGATCGAGGAAGTGTCCGAGCCCGATGGCACGCCGGTGAAGGCGCGTGTCTTTGGCGAGGACCTCGTCGTGTTCCGCGACACCGATGGCCGCGTCGGCGTGCTGGACGAGAAATGCCCGCACCGCCGCGTGTCGCTGGTCTACGGCCGCAACGAGGAAGGCGGCCTGCGCTGCCTCTACCATGGCTGGAAGATGGACGTGGTGGGCAACGTGCTGGAGATGGTGTCCGAGCCCGCCGCCAGCGGCTTTGCCGAGAAGGTCAAGCACAAGGCCTATCCCGCCCGGGAATGGGGAGGGTTCGTGTGGGCCTGGTTCGGCCCGGCCGACCAGGTGGCCGAATTCGTGCCGCCGCCCTGGGCGCCCACCGAGGACACCCGCGTGACGATTGCCAAGGCCGTGCTGCCCTGCAACTGGGCCCAGGTGCTGGAAGGCGCGATCGACTCCGCGCACAGCTCCAGCCTGCATTCGTCCGACATGGTGCCGGCGCGCGTGGACGGCGCCAAGGCCACCGCCAGCAACTGGCTGCGCCCCTCCACCGACAAGGCGCCGCGCATGCAGGTGCAGCGCGGCGGCTACGGCTTTCGCTACGCCGCCCTGCGCCGCCCGATCCAGAACGCGGCCACGCACGACTACATCCGCTCCACCGTGTTCGTGGCGCCGATCTCGGTGCTGATCCCGCCCAACAACCTCTACAACGTGGCCAATGTGAACGTGCCGATCGACGACACGCACACCGCCTTCTATTTCATCGCCTGGGGTCACCCGTCGCAGACGCCCGAGACCGAAACCTGGCGCAAGTTCCTGCGCCAGACCGTCGGCGTGGACCTGGATGCTTACTACCGGCCGCTGCGCAACGAGGAGAACCGCTTCTGGCAGGACCGCCAGGCCATGAAGGCGGGCAACTTCACCGGCATCACGGGCTTCCCCAACCAGGACGTGGCCATGTGGGTGACCATGGGCCCGATCGCCGATCGCACCAACGACCGGCTGGGTGCGAGCGACATGGCGGTGGTCGAGTTCCGCAAGCAGATGCTGGAAGCGGTGCGGGCCTTCCAGGCCGGCGCCACCGCCATCGGCGCGGGCGAGAACGCCATCCCGCGCGACGTCTGCGCCTACCAGGCGGTGGTGCCCAAGAGCACCGACTGGCGCGCGTTCGAGACCCGCTATGTCTGGCCCGATGACGGGGTGGACCGCAGCGGCTATGAAACCTCTTACAACGTCTGACATGTCCAAACTGCAACTCTCGGTCGCCATGGGCGACTATGACCGCACCCGCGCGCTGCTCGATGGCCGCGTGCTGATCGACGGCGTCGACCCGGTGTTCATGAACCTGTATCCGGAGGAGATGTTCTTCCGCGCCATGCGCAGCCAGGAGTTCGACATTTCCGAGCTCTCGTTTTCCAGCTACTGCGTCAAGACCGCGCGCGGCGACTGCCCCTATGTGGCGGTGCCGGTGTTCCTGTCGCGCGCGTTCCGCCACACCTCGCTCTACGTGCGCAAGGACCGCATCAAGCGCCCCGAGGACCTCAAGGGCAAGCGCATCGGCCTGCCCGAGTACCAGCTCAGCGCCAACGTCTGGGCCCGCGCCATCCTGCAGGACGATTACGGCGTGTCGCCCGAGGACGTGACCTGGGTGCGTGGCGGCATCGAGACCGCGGGCCGCCCCGAGAAGATCGCGCTGCAGCTGCCTCCGGGTGTCAGGCTGGAAAGCGCGCCCGAGGGTGTGACCATTTCCGACATGCTGGATCGCGGCGAGATCGATGGCTTCATGGCCCCCCGACCGCCGTCGGCGCACGTGCTGGCCAACCCCAACGTGGGCTGGCTGTTCGACGACCCGACCGCCACCGCCAAGGACTATTACAAGCGCACGGGCATCTTTCCCATCATGCACGTGGTGGGCGTGCGCAAGGCGTTGGCCGAGCAGCACCCGTGGCTGCCGGGCGCGGTGTTCAAGGCGTTCTCGCAGGCCAAGTCGGCCGCGCTCGAAGCCCTGTCGGACACTTCGGCCACCAAGGTCACCCTGCCCTTCGTTGAAGAGCAGCTCAAGGCCGCGCGCGAAACGCTGGGCGAGGATTTCTGGTCGTACGGCGTGGCCAACAACCGCGCCACGCTGGAAACCTTTCTGCGCCACCACCACTCGCAGGGCCTGTCATCGCGCCGCCTGGCCGTGGAAGAAATCTTCCACCCGGCCACCTACGAGAGCTACTCGATCTGACCGGCCGCCTCGCCGCGTGGTTCGTCGGCGGCGAGGTTCTCGATCATGGCCAGCAGGCACTTGCGCACCATGGCCACGGATTTTTCCGGCAGGCCGGCCACGCTGACGCGGTTGACCTCCTCGGCCAGCGGCACCAGCACCTTCTGCAGTGCCTGCCCCTGCGGGGTGAGGAAGACATGGATGTTCTTGCGGTTGCCGGGCAGCTGGCGGCGCTCGATCAGGCCCATGCTTTCCATGGCCTTCACGGCGCTGAAGGTGGTGGGTTCCATCACGCCGGCCAGCTCGCTGAGTTCGCGCTGGGTCAGCCCGTCCTTGATCCATAGGATGCGCAGGAAGGTCCAGTGGCCGAACGACACCCCGTGCGCGCCCAGGCGCTGCTGCAGGGCCCGCATCTGTGCGCGTGCGACGTCGCGTATCAGGTGCGCGAGCCGGTCGTTCGGCACCGCCTCGCGCCAGTGGCGCAGCAGGTGCTGGGTGTGGTCGGTGTTGGGCATGCGTCGGGTGGTGTGACGGCCCTCACAGGGCCACTTGGTGCCGCAGCATGATATCGGTCCCGGCCGCCTGGGAGTCGAGCAGCGCCAGGCACAGCTCCACCGTGGCGCGCGACCAGCGCGCGCCGTGCACCGGCGCGCGACCTTCACGGGCGACCGACCACAGCTCGTCCACCACCTCGCCGCGCGGCACCGCGGGCAGCGGCGCGGCCTCGAAGCGCTGGCCTGAGGCGTCGAACACCCAGACCCCGCGCGGCGTGAGCCGCAGGTCGCCGCGCTCGCCGCTGACGATCACCGGGCCGAAATGCTGCGCGGCGTCCGGCACGGCCACGGGGGCGGGCTGGTAGAGGGAGCCGCCGAAGTTGCGCTCGGCCTTGAGCGCGGCCTCGGCCGCCTCGTCGGTCACGGCGCCCAGGCGCGCGCGTGTCTGCGCATGCGCGGCGGGGTTCTTGGCACCGCCCAGCTCGCCGATGCCGTCCATCAGCGCGTCGGTGTCGTAGAAGCCGTAGCCGTTGTAGGTGGCGCTGGCGAAGGCGCCACCCACGAAGGTGATGAGCGCGCTGTAGGCGCCTTCGGTCGGGCGCGCCGGGTCCCAGCGGCCGGTGAGGGCGCGCACACTGAGCGCCTGCCCGCCCGCCAGCAGCCGCACGATGTCCATCTGGTGCGCGGCCTGGCTGAACACCACGCCGCCACCACGCGAGGTGTCCAGCTCCTCGGGCCGGCGTGGCCGGTACAGGAAGTCGGTGTACTGCATCGCGTGGATGAAGCGCACTGCGCCTATGGTACCGGCATCGATCAGTTCGCGGGCCAGCTTCACCGGCGCGTTGAAGCTGTGGCTGTGGCCAACGATGAGCTGCGTGCCGGCCGCCTCGCAGGCCTCGATCATGCGGGTGCAGTCGTCCAGCGCGATCGCCAGGGGTTTCTCGACCAGCACGTGCTTGCCGTGGCGCGCGGCCAGCAGCACATGCTCCACATGCATCTGGTGCGGCGTGGCGATGTAGACCCACTCCACGTCGGGGTCGGCGCAAACGGCTTCAGCGCTGGCGTGTGCGCGGCCGCCAAAGGTGGTTTCGAACGCCTGCCGCGCAGCTTCGCGTGGGTCGAAGGCGGCCACCAGGCGCAGGCGCGCATCGCCCTGGAAGGTGGGCAGCATCAGGGTGAAGGCCCGCCCCAGGCCCAGCACCCCCAGGCGCAGCGGGTTCACAGGTCCAGCACCAGGCATGGCGATTTCGCCCGCGACACGCAGACCATGATGTGATCGGCTTTTTCTTCGTCCAGCAGCACCAGGTCGCGGTGGTCGGCCTCGCCGTCGAGCAGGCGCGTCTTGCACGAGCCGCAGGTGCCGCTTTCGCACGAGCTGGGCACGTGCACACCCTCGTCGCGCAGGGCGTCCAGTATGGAGCGGCCCACTGGCACGGTGACGATGCGCCCGCTCTGCTCCAGCCGCACCTCGAAGGGCTGGTCATCGGCGTGGGGTCGGGTGTCGGCACCGAAGCTTTCGAAATGCACCGCGCTGGCGGGCCAGTGGCCGCTCATGTCGCGCACCGCGTCCATCAGCGGCTGGGGGCCGCAGCAGTACACGTGTCGGCCGGTGGAGCTGCCGGGTTTTTCCAGCACGGGCCAGAGGTCGTAGCCGTTGGCCGGGTCACCGCCATCGTGGTGCACCACCACATGGGGCGCGAATTCGCCGCGCTTGAGTTCGTCGAGAAAGGCCGAACCCTCGGCGTCGCGCGTCAGGTAGTACAGCTTGAACGGGCGGTCGCCCTCGCTCAGCAGCTGGCGGGCCATGGCCATCATGGGGGTGATGCCGATGCCGCCGGCAATAAGCACGAAGCTGCGCGCCTTGGGGTCGAGTCCGAACAGGTTCTCGGGTGGGCCGACCTCGACCAGCTGGCCCGCGCGCACGCCATCCACCAGGCTCAGCGAGCCGCCACGCCCGTTGCCCTCGCGCTTGACCGCGATCACGTAGCGGTCGCGTTCGTCCGGGTGGTTGCTCAGCGAGTAGTGCCGCATCGCGCCGCTGGGGGTCCTGATGGCGATGTGTGCGCCGGCCGTGAACGGCGGCAGCTCCGCGCCGTCGGGGTGGCGCAGCTCGAAACGCTGGATGCCTCTGGCCGCCGGCTCGGTGGCCGCGACGCGCAAGGTCATGAGAGGGATGTCGGGGTTCATGTGCCGGGGATTTTCCACGTTGACAAGGGGGGCGCACTCTGCAAGAATGATTATCTTAGACTTCTAAGTAAATTGCAACCCGGCCCCCAGGCCCACCCAGGAGACAACCATGCAACGCCGCATCCTCTGCGCCATCGCCGCCGCCTGCCTCGCCACCCCGCTGGCGGCCCTGAGCCAAACCCCGGCCTATCCGTCCAAGCCCATCAAGTTCATCGTGCCCTACGCACCCGGCGGCCTGCCCGACACCGTGGCGCGTGTGGTCGCGCAGCGCCTGGGCGAGCGCCTGGGCCAGTCGGTGGTGGTGGACAACAAGGCCGGCGGCAACGGCGTGGTGGCCTACCAGAGCCTGCTGCAGAGCACGCCGCAGGACGGCCACAGCTTCATCGTGTCGGACGGTTCCATGCTCTCCATCACCCCGCTGGTGAACAAGGCCGCCACCTACCAGGTGGGCAAGGAGATTCTGCCGGTCTCGCTGATCGCACGTTCGCCGCTGTTCATCGTGGCCCACCCCAAGACCAACGTGAACACCTTCGCGGAGTTCGTCACGCTGGTCAAGGGCAAGCCGGGCGAGTTCACCTACGGCTCGTCGGGCATCGGTTCCACCCACCACCTCACCATGGAGGCGCTCAAGCACGCGCTGTCGCTGGACATCCGCCACGTGCCGTTCCGCGGCTCGGGCCAGTCCACACCGGCGCTGGTGGGCGGCCAGGTGGAGTTTTCTGTGGCGGCGTTGCCGTCCATGCTGGGCTTCTACAACAACCAGCAGGTCCGCATCCTGGCCAGCAACGCCGCGACGCGTTCGGCGCAGGCACCCAACATCCCGGCCATTGCCGAAACGGTGCCCGGCTTCGACTTCTCGGTCGTGATCGGTGTGCTCGGGGCCGCCGGCACGCCGCAGTACGCCATCGACCGCATCAGCAAAGAGATTGCCGAGGTGGTCAAGCACCCCGAGGTGATCAAGACCTTCAACACCGCGGTGATCGACCCGGTGGGCGCTGGCCCGGCCGAGTACACCCGTGTGATCGCGCGTGAAAACGAGGCGATGGCACGCGCCGGCAAGATCGCCGACCTGAAGGCCGAGTGATCCCCGATCTGCCCTGGCTGCTGTTCCTGGCCGCCCTGCTGGCGGGCGGTCTCGTCAAGGGGGCGCTGGGCGTGGGCCTGCCGCTGGTGGCGGTGCCCCTGCTGTCGCTGGGCATGCCGCCGCACCTGGCCATCGCCCTGCTGGTGGTGCCGGTGCTGGCATCCAACCTCTGGCAGGCGGTGGAGGGCGGTCGGCTGCTGCCCAGCCTGCAGCGCTTCGGCGGGCTGATCGCGGCCCAGTTCGTGGCCACGGTGCTTACCGTGCGCATGACGCTGGCCCTGAGCGCTTCCCAGCTCAATGCGATGCTCGCCGGGGCGGTGCTGCTGGCCGTGGCACTGATGGCGTGGAAGCCCACGCTCCAGATATCGGCCTCGCGCGAGCGGTCGGTCGGTGTCGGCGTGGGGCTGCTGTCGGGCCTGCTGGGCGGCGTGTCCTCGCTCACCGGCCCGGTCATCATCACCTACCTGATGGCGCTGCAGCTGCGGCGCGACGAGTTCGTGGGCAGCATCAGCATCATCTACCTGTCAGGGGCGCTGCCGCTGTACGGCGCCATGCTGCTGTTCGGGCGCCTGGGCCCCGGGGAATTGACGGGCTCGCTGCTGGCGCTGCTGCCCATGGCGGCGGGTCTGCTGGCCGGCAAGGCGCTGCGCCAGCGTTTGGACGACAATCGCTTCCGGCGCCTGCTGCTGGCTTTCCTGGTCGTTCTGGCGCTGCTGTTGCTGTTCAAGTGAATGTCTGAATCCACCGTTTCCCCCCCGCTGGCCTGGAGCGATGCGCTGTTGCTGGGCTACGGCCCCATGGACGCTCGCCATGAGGAGTTCGTCGACGTCGTCACCGCCCTGCAGGCGGCTGCGCCGCCCGAGCTGCCCGCGCGCCTGGCCGCCGTGGCCGAACATCTGCAGGCGCACTTTGACGAGGAAGACCGCTGGATGACCGAGACCGGCTTCCCGGCGCGGGACTGCCACGCGGACGAACACGCGGCGGTGCTGCAGTCGGTGCGCCAGGTGCAGGCCCTGCTGGAACGGGGCGACGGCAGCGAGTGCCGCCGCCTGGCCGACGAGCTGGCGCGCTGGTTTCCCGGTCACGCCGACTACATGGACGCGGCGCTGGCGCACTGGATGTGCAAGCGCCGCCTGGGCGGCAAGCCCGTGGTGCTGCGGCGCGGCGTCGCCAGCGCCTGAATTTTCAAGGACGAGAGCGTTTTATGGATCTGAACGAACAGGCGCGCATCGACGTGCAGCGCGCGCTCGACGAGGACGTGGGCACGGGCGACCTGACCGCGTCGCTGGTGCCGGCCGAGGCCCGGGCCACCGCCACCATCATCTGCCGCGAGGCTGCGGTCATCTGCGGCCGCCCCTGGGTGGACGAGGTGCTGCGCCGCGTGTCGCCCACTGCGACAGCCACCTGGCTGGTGGACGACGGCCAGACCTGCACGCCGGGCCAGAAGATCGTCCAGATCGAAGGCCCCGCGCGCGAGCTGCTGACGGCCGAGCGCACCTGCCTGAACTTCCTGCAGACCCTCAGCGCCGTGGCCACCAAGACCGCGCGCTATGTGAAGGCGGTCGAGGGCACGCGCGCCGCCATCCTGGACACCCGCAAGACCCTGCCCGGCCTGCGCGTGGCCGAGAAGTACGCGGTGCGCTGCGGCGGCGGCAAGAACCACCGCATGGGGCTGTACGACGCCATCCTGATCAAGGAAAACCATATCGCGGCGGCTGGCGGACTGACCGCTGCGTTCCGCGCGGCGCAGGCCTTCAAGGACCGCGTGAGCTTCATCCAGGTCGAGGTCGAGACGCTGCGCCAGCTGCGCGAGGCGCTGGACGCTGGCGTGGACATGGTGCTGCTGGACAACATGCCGCTGGACACCATCCGCGAGGCCGTGCGCATGGCGGATGGCCGCTGCAGCCTGGAGATCTCTGGCGGTGTCACCTTCGACACGCTGCGCGCCTACGCCGAGACCGGCGTCGACCGCATCTCGGTCGGCGGCCTGATCAAGGACATCCAGGCGGTCGACTTCTCCATGCGCTTCAGCGACCGGCCGGTCGAGGGCTGAAGCCCTCGCGCGCGCTCAGACCGAGCGCATCAGCCCGCCGTCCACGCGCAGGTTCTGTCCGGTGATGTAGCCCGCGTCGTCGGACGCCAGGAACGCGACCGTGGCCGCCACCTCGTCGGCCGTGCCGTAGCGCCCCATGGGCACGCCCTGGCGGGGGTCTCCTCGTTTTCAGTGCAATAAGTGACGGTACGAAAAGCTAGCACTGGCGCGGAGGTGGTGTTGGTAGATCGTTGATTTCATTGACTTTCCTGTTCACTTTCAAATCTGCGATTCGTGGCGTCAAACCGTGGTCGGTTTCATCC
>CALRLO020000065.1:0-13285 GCA_943368755.1 Synechococcus sp. UW140
GTTCCACCGAATTGCGACCATGGTGCCTCCATGCATCTGCCCGGCAGATAGACCGGCCGGACAAATTAAAACCAATTGGTCGCATTGTGACTACATAGTCACCTTTTGGCCGTCAATAACCTTTCAAGCTCCGTGGTTATCACCGGTCCGTCGGGCCGCTGCACGCTGGGAAAGGCCTTGACCACCTGGCCGTCTCGCGAGATCAGGTACTTGTGGAAGTTCCATTTCGGTGGCTGGCCGGTACGTTTGGCCAGCTCCTGAAACAGCGGGTGGGCCTGGCTGCCGGTCACCGTGGTCTTCACGAACATGGGGAAGCGCACGCCAAAGGTGTTCTCGCAGAACGCGGCGATGTCCTGGTTGGAGCCGGTCTCCTGTGCGAAGTCGTTGGACGGGAAACCCAGCACCACGAGACCGCGGTCGGCGTAGCGGCGCTGGACGGCTTCCAGCGCCTCGTACTGGCCGGTGAACCCGCAGAAGCTGGCGGTGTTGACCACCATCACCACCCGGCCGGCGTACTGGCACAGGTTCTGGGGTTTCTCATCCTGCAGGCGGTCCACCGTATGACTGAGCAAGGCTGGGCAGGCGGGCGCCTGTGCCGCCGCCGGAGCTACCCACAGCAACAGCGGCAACAGCGCAGACAACACGAGGTGGCGTGGCATGGTGAATCTCCAGGTTGGATGCAGCATGGACCTCGGCGCGTGGATCAAGTTCACGGCCCGGCGATTGCCCGCACGCAAAGCCTTGATTTTGCTGATCTTTCACAGACCGCCGCTTAAAATGCCGGGTCTTTTCTGCCTGCCTGAGGTTTTTGCCATGCTGTACCCCGAACTGTTCAAGCAACTCGAATCCGTCCGCTGGGACATGGACAAGGACATCCCCTGGGACAGTTTCAAGGGTGACCAGCTCAGCGACGAGCAGGCACAGACCATCAAGATGAACGCGATCACCGAGTGGGCCGCGTTGCCGGCCACCGAGATGTTCCTGCGCGACAACCGCGACGACTCCGACTTCTCGGCCTTCATGTCGATCTGGTTCTTCGAGGAGCAGAAACACTCGCTGGTGCTGATGGAGTACCTCAAGCGTTTCCGCCCCGACCTGGCTCCCACCGAGCAGGAACTGCACGACATCCGTTTCGAGTTCGACCCCGCGCCTGCGCTGGAAACGCTGATGCTGCACTTCTGCGGCGAGATCCGCCTGAACCACTGGTACCGCCGCGCCGCGGAGTGGCACACCGAGCCGGTCATCAAGCACATCTACACCACGCTGAGCCAGGACGAAGCCCGCCACGGCGGCGCCTACCTGCGCTACATGAAACGCGCCATCGGCAAGTTCGGTGACGACGCCCGTACCGCCTTCGCCAAGGTGGGCGTGCTCATGGCCAGTGCGCGCCGCACCGCCCAGGCGCTGCACCCGACCAACCTGCACGTGAACAAGGCCCTGTTCCCGCGTGACACCATCCAGAGCCGCCTGCCCAACCCCGAGTGGCTGGAACACTGGCTGGACAAGCAGATCGCTTTCGACAGCGTGTGGGAAAACAAGGTGGTCGAGCGCATCCTGCACAACATGAGCCTGCTGATGAACCGCAGCTTCAAGAGCGTGCAGGAGCTCAACCGCTTCCGCAAGGAACTCGGTCAGGGCGGCAGCCTGCAGCCAGCGGCCTGAAGTTGGTCCCCCACCGGGGATACCGCCGGGCCGGCTTCGCCGGACGGCTGGTATCGCCCCCTGGGGGGTGACGCCGCAGGCGGCGCGGGGGGGTCAGACCCCGGCCCAGCGCCGGTGGAAATCCCGTGCGGCCCAGGCGCTCAGGGCGCCCAGGGCGACACCCCATAAGGCGCCCGTCAGAGCCGCCGCCTGCACCACCGAACGCTCGGTGGCAGCGTCCCAGACCACGGGGTAATCCCAGGCGCGCTCCAGCAGCAGCTTGGCCAGCAGCGCCAGGCCCAGCAGCACGCCCCAGCGCCGGCCCGCGTACAGCGGCAACCGGCCCAGCGCCAGGTGCACGGCCAGCACGCCCACCGCCGCGTGAAGCAAACCCGCCAATCCCACCGAGTGCCCGATCTGCGGCCACAGCGGCAGCAACGCCTGGGTCAGCGGCCACGCCAGCACCCAGGCCAGGGTGCTCCAGCCATCGGGGCGAGCCAGCCAAGCCAGCGCCACGAGCAGGCCCAGCGCCATCTGGTTGGCGATCAGGTGCGGGGTGTTGCTGTGCACCCAGGCCGAGGTCCAGAGGGTCCAGGGGCGTTGCAGCCAGTCGTCGGCGTTCCAGGCCAGCCAGGACAGGCTCACGCCCTGTGACCACCAGGCCAGCATGCTGGCCACCCCGTGCAACGCGCACAGGATGAGCCAGCTGCGTGCGCGCATGGGCACGGCCGTTCAGCCCAGCACGTGCTGCCAGAGGCGGCGCACCGCCTGCGCGTGCACCTCGGCCTCGGCCGGATCGACCTGGGTGGGCGCCTCGTCCAGCCGGGCCCGGTGCTGCAGCTGGCGCAGCTCTCGGTAGGCGGCGGCGGCGTCTGCCCCCACACCCATGGGCAGCAGGCCGGCCGCTTCGGCCATCTGCAGCAGGGCGATGTTGCCGCGGTTGGCACGCAGCTCGGGGTGCGTGACCGACTGCGACAGCACCAGATACTGCACGACGAATTCGACGTCCACCATGCCGCCGGGGCTGTGCTTGACGTCGAACAGGCCGCTGCGCACCGGGTGGGCAGCGCGCACCTTCTCGCGCATGGAACGGATCTCGTCGGCCAGCGCGGCGTGGTCGCGCGGCGCGGTGATGACAGCTTCACGCACGGCGTCGAAACGCTGCGCCATGTCCGCCGAACCCAGGACGAAACGCGCACGCGTCATGGCCTGGTGCTCCCAGGTCCAGGCCGTGTTGCTGCCGCGCTGCTGCTGGTAGTTGGCGTAGGCAGTGAAACTGGTGACCAGCAGGCCGGAGCTGCCGTTGGGCCGCAGCGCGGTGTCGATCTCGTAGAGGTCGCCCTCGCCGGTCTTGACGGTGAGCCAGTTGATCAGCTTGCGCACCAGCGCGGCATAGACCTCGGGGGCGCGGTCGTCCCCGTTTTCGTCGGCGTCGTCGTAGACGAACACGATGTCGAGGTCGCTGCCATAACCCAGCTCCTTGCCGCCCAACTTGCCGTAGCCGATGACGGCGAAGCGCGGCTCGTCGCGGTGGCGGCTCTTGAGGCGGGTCCAGCACCAGCGCACCGTCACCCGCAGCACGGCATCGGCCAGCGCGCTGAGGTCATCGGCCACCTGCTCCACCGCCAGCACGCCTTCAAGGTCGCGTGCCAGCGTGCGGAACACCTCCGCATGGCAGGCCCGGCGCAGCAGGTTGAGCTGGGCTTCCTCGTCGTCCTCACCAGTGGAGCGCAAGGCTGCCAGACGGGTTTCCAGCTCGGTTTCGAACTGCGCGGCATCGAACCGGTCGGTCAGCAGCTGGCGGCTGGCCAGTTCGTCGATCACGCCGGGGTGCTTGCGCAAATACTGCGCCGGCCACTTGGCCGCACCCAGCAGACGCAGCAGGCGCTCGTGCACCGAGGGGCGCTCCTGCAGCAGCGCCAGGTAGCTTTCGCGGCGCAGCAGGGCTTCCATCCAGTCGGCCATGCGCAGGGCGGCGGTCTCGCTCACACGACCTTCTTCCAGCCAGGCACCGGTGCGCTGCACCAGCCTCGCCAGGCGCACCCGCGTGTCCTCGCGCAGCGCCAGCACACGGGGCTGCTCGCACCACTGCGCCACCTTGGCCGCGAAACTCTGCGGCAGCTGGGGCAGCACCGACGCCAGGTCCTCCACCGCGCTGCGCTGGGTGCCGCCACAGCCCTTGCCGTTGCAGCTCTTGCCGGGGCCACCCAGCAGCGTGTCGAACTCCTGCGCCACCGCCTCGCGGTGCGCGTCCAGCGTGTGCAGGAAGGGGCACAGGCTGTCGTAGCCCAGGGTTTCGGACAGCCAGGCCAGGTCGTCGTCGCGGGTAGGCAACAGGTGGGTCTGCTGGTCGTCGAGGTACTGGATGCGGTGCTCGACCCGACGCAGGAAATCGTAGGCCTGGGCCAGCGCGGAGGCGGTGGACTCGGGCATCAGTCCGGCGCGCTGCAGACGGACCAGCGCGTCCAGCGTGGGGCGGGTACGCAGTTCGGGGAACTGGCCGCCGCGCACCACCTGCAGCAGCTGCACGGTGAACTCGATCTCGCGGATGCCACCGCGCGAGAGCTTGACGTCGTTGCTGCGCCCGGGGTTGCCGGCGGCGCGCTTGGCCGCGTGGTCGCGGATCTGGCGGTGCAGGCTGCGCAGCGCGTCGAAGACGTTGTAGTCGAGGTAACGGCGGAACACGAAGGGCAGCACCACGCTGCGCAGCGCCGCGGCCGAGCCGCCATCTATGGTGGCCTGCGGAGCCACCACCCGGCTCTTGAGCCAGGCAAAACGCTCCCACTCGCGCCCCTGCACCAGGAAGTACTCCTCCAGCGCCCCCAGCGACACCGCCGAGGGGCCCGAGTTGCCGTTGGGCCTGAGCGCCAGGTCGACGCGGAACACGTTGCCGTGTTCGGTGGTCTCACCCACCAGCTGGTAGATGCGCTTGACCGCCTTGCCGAAGTATTCGTGGTTGGAGATGCGCTGGCGGCCTTCGCTGTTGCCGGCGGTCTCACCGTCGTGGTCGTAGACGTAGATCAGGTCGATGTCGCTGGAGACATTGAGCTCGCGCGCGCCGAGCTTGCCCATCCCGATGACCCAGAACTGCGCACGCGCGCCGGCTTCGGTGGTGGGCGCGCCGTGCAAGGCATCGAGTTCGGCCAGTGCGGCCTCGCAGGCCAGGTCCAGGGCGAGTTCGGCCAGCTCGGTCACGGCGGCGGTGATGTCGGCCAGCGGTGCGCCGGCTTCGCAGTCGAGCACCGCCAGGCGCTCCAGCACCAGCTGGCGCAGCACGCGCAGCGCCGACGGCAGGTCCAGCCCCCGTTCGCGCAGCGCGCACAGGGCCTGGCGCTGGGCGGCCTTGCGAGGCAGGCCCGGCGGCAGCAGCGCCAGCTCGGCCTCGTAGCGGCGGCGCACCCGCTGCACGAAGCGTGAGTAAGCGGCCGTTACAGACCGCACCGGACCGGAACCCTCCGAGACACGCACCGTCATAATTTGGATTCTTGATGGAACACGTTCAGCCCCTTCCCCCCCGCGCGCTCAAGGCCATGTCCTGGATCGCCCGCATCGCCTTGTGGCTGGTTCTGGGGCTGTGGGCCCTGTTCGCCTTGACCTGGGGGGTCTTGCACGCGTGGATTGTGCCGCGAATCGGCGAGTACCGTCCCCAGCTGGAAACCATGACCAGCCGGGCGCTGGGGGTGCCGGTCCGGCTGGGCGACATCGTGGCCACCAGCGCCGGGCTGGTGCCCGGCTTCGAGTTGCGCGAAGTGAGCCTCATAGACCCCGAAGGCCGCGTGGCCTTGCACCTGCCGCGGGTGCTGGCCTCGCTGTCGGCGGCGTCGCTGTGGCGCCTGGGTTTCGAGCAGCTGGTGATCGACGGGCCCACGCTGGACGTGCGCCGCGACCCCGAAGGCCGCATCTGGGTGGCCGGGCTGGAGGTTCACACCGAGCGCAACGACGGCGACCACGCCTTGCGCGACTGGTTCTTCGACCAGACCGAGTTCGTGATCCGCCAGGGCACGCTGCGCTGGCACGATGAAACACGCAGCGCCGGCACCATCGCCCTGAAGCAGGTCAACCTGGTGGTGCGCAACCCCGGGCGACGCCACCAGCTGCGCCTGGACGCCACCCCGCCCGAGGCCTGGGGCACGCGCTTCACGCTGCGCGCCGACCTGCGCGAACCGCTGCTGAGCCTGGGCAAAGCCCAGCCCAGCCAGTGGAGTGGCACCGCCTATGCCCACTTCGACCACATGGACCTGAGCCAGCTGCCCCACCACCTGGACCTGCCCGCGCTGGTGGGCACCCACCTGGCGCTGGACGAGGGCCGGGGCGCGCTGCGCGCCTGGGCCGACGTGCAAGCCGGCGTCTTGCAGGGCCTGACACTGGACCTCGCGCTGGACCGCCTCAAGCTGCAACTGGGCAGCGACTGGCCGCCGCTGGAAGCCAGTGCCGTGGGCGGTCGTCTGCAGGCCCGCTGGGACCCGCGCCGCTGGGAGCTGCAGGGCGAACAGCTGCGCCTGCGCCTGGTCGACGGCCAGCCCTGGGAAAGCGGCACGCTGCAGCTGACCCACGAAGCCGCGACCCGCTCCAGCGCGCCCGCCTGGAGTGCCAGGGCCGACCTGCTGGACCTGGCCCTGCTGCAGAAGATCGCCTCCCACCTGCCGCTGCCGGCCCAGGCCCTGCAGACGCTGGAAGAACTCGCACCCCGTGGGCGCCTGCGCGACCTGCAGCTGCGCGCCGAGCTGCCTCCCGAGGGTGGTGCACCCACGCGCTGGCAGGCGCGCGGGCGCGCTGAAAACCTGTACCTCAAGGCCGGCCAGCGGGACATCCCCGACGACGGGCACTCGCACCCCGCCCGCCCCGGCCTGGCCGGTGCGCAGCTCGATTTCGACGCCACCGAAGCCGGCGGCAGGACGCGGCTGCGCCTGAGCCCGGGCACCCTCACCCTGCCCGGCGTGTTCGAAGACGCCGAAGTGGGCTTCCAGCAGCTCGATGGCGAGATCAACTGGCGCGGCAGCGGCAACCAGCTCGAAATCGACATCCCGCAGATGCGCTTTGCCAACGCCGACGCAGCCGGCGAGGTACGCGCCAGATGGCATCCGGCCAAGGGTGAGCGGCCCCGCCCCGGCGTGCTGGACCTCACCGCCTCACTGACCCGCGCCAACGGCGCCCGTGTGCACCGCTACCTGCCGCTGGATGTGGCCCGCGACGCCCGCCACTACGTGCGTGACGCGGTGAAACGGGGCAACGCCACCGATGTGCGCTTTCGCATCCGGGGCGATCTGCACGACTGGCCCTTTCGCGACCCGCGTCAGGGCGAATTCCGCATCAGCGCGCGGCTGGCCGATGTCGACTACGACTACGTGCCCGCCCGACTGCTGCCGGCCGGCTCACAGCCCTGGCCCGGGCTGCGTGCGCTCTCGGGTCGTTTCCTGATCGATGGCGACACGCTCAGCGTCACCGAGGCCAACGCCCGGGTGGACGGTGGCAACAGCCTGCGCGCGGGTCAGATCGACGCCAAACTGGAAGAACTGGCCAACCGCAAGGCCCGGGTGACCGCCAAGACCCGCATCGCCGGCAACCTGGGCGACATGCTGGGCTTCGTCAACCGCTCGCCGGTGGGCGAACTGACCGGCAAAGCCCTGGCGCAAGCCCGTGCCAACGGCAACACCGACCTGCAGCTGGAGTTGGGTCTGCCGCTGTTCGCGCTGGCCGACAGCAAGGTCAGCGGCCGCATGAACCTGGCCGGCATCGACCTGCGCCTGCGCCCGGATGTGCCTGCCTTCACGCGCGCGGGCGGCACCCTCACCTTCAACGAGCAGGGCTTCACCGTCGCCCAGGGTCAGGCACGGGCGCTGGGTGGTGACCTGCGCTTCGATGGCGGCATGAAGCGGCTGCCCGACGGCCGCAGCCGGGTCGAGTTCCAGGGCCAGGGCCAGATCAGCGCCGACGGCCTCAGGCAGGCCACCGAACTGGGGGTGCTGGCGCGCCTGGGTCAGCAGACCCAGGGCAGCACCAGCTACCGTCTGCAGCTGGGCTTCGAGAATGGCAGCACCGACGTCGCCTTCAGCAGCAACCTCCAGGGCCTGGCGCTGAACCTGCCCGCGCCACTGGGAAAAACCGCAGAAACCAGCCTGCCCGTGCGGCTGGACAGCAACGCCCGTCGCCTGTCGCTGGACCTGGGGTCGACCGACAGCGGCACGGCCCCGCTGCTGGCGGCCCGCTACGAGCTCGATGCCAATGGCCGCGTGGTGCGCGGCGGCATCGGTCTGGGCGCTCCGGTGCCCACACCGCAACAGGGCGTCAGCCTGCACCTGCGCCAGCCGGTGCTGGACGCCGATGCCTGGAACGCCGCCAGCGACGGCCTCGGTGAACTCGCCGGCGGCGTGGACACCGGTTACGCGCCCACGCAAGTCACCGTGCAGGTGGACCGCCTGCGCCTGGCCAGCCGCGATTTCCAGCGCCTGCAGGCCACCGCCTCGCTGGAAGGCAACGCCTGGCGGGCCCGTGTGACGGCCGACGAGGTCGAAGGCCAGATCGAGTACCGCGGGGCCGGCCCCGACGGCCTGGGCCGCATCCACGCCCGCCTGGAGCGCCTCACGCTGGGCGCCAGCAACGAGGACGAGATCGAGCGGCTGCTGGCCCGCAGCCAGCCCAGCAGCGTGCCGGCGCTGGATGTGGTGGTGGAACGCTTCACCCTGGGCCAGCGCCCGCTGGGCCGGCTGGAAATCGTCGCACTCAACCGCGGTGGCCCGGGCGAGGTGCGGGAGTGGCGGCTCAGCCAGTTCAGCCTGACCGTGCCCGAGGCGCGGCTGAGTGGCAGCGGCAACTGGACCGCGCTGGCCGCCCAGGGCGGCAGCGGCGCGGCGGTGCGGCGGCGCACCGCGCTCAACTTCAAGCTCGACATCCAGGACTCCGGCGCACTGCTTCAGCGCTTCGGCATGCCCGGCACGCTGCGCGGCGGCAAGGGCGAACTCGCGGGCACCGTCGGCTGGATCGGATCGCCCCTGGCGCTGGACACCGCCAGCCTGACCGGCCAGCTCAAGCTCGACCTCGAACGCGGCCAGTTCCTCAAGGCCGACCCCGGCATCGCCAAACTGCTGGGCGTGCTGAGCCTGCAGTCGCTGCCACGCCGGCTCGCACTCGATTTCCGCGACGTCTTCAGCGAGGGTTTCGCGTTCGACTTCGTGCGCGGCGACGCCCGCATCGAGCGCGGCGTGGCCCACACCAACAACCTGCAGATGAAGGGCGTGAACGCCGCCGTGCTGATGGAAGGCCAGGCCGACATCGGACGCGAGACCCAGGACCTGACCGTGGTGGTGGTGCCCGAGATCAACGCTGGCACCGCCTCGCTGATCGCCACCGCCATCAACCCGGCCATTGGCCTGGGCAGCTTCCTGGCGCAGTTCCTGCTGCGCCAGCCGCTGCAGTCGGCCACCACGCAACAGTTCCGCATCACCGGCCCCTGGGCCGAGCCGCAGGTCGCCAAGGTGGAGCGGCGGCCCGCACAATAGCCCCGCACAATAGGGCTGCCCAGCCGGGCCAACGTCGGGAGAACGCCATGAAGATGAAAGTCGCCGCCATCCAGATGGTTTCGGGCATCAGCCTGGACCACAACCTGTCCCAGGCCCGCGCGCTGCTGGAACAGGCCGCCGTGGGCGGGGCCGAGCTGGCCGTGCTGCCCGAGTACTTCTGTTTCATGGGCGCGAGCGACCGCGACAAGCTGGTCATTGCCGAAACCCCCGGTCTGGGCACGGTGCAGGCCTTTCTGTCCGACACCGCGCGCGAGCTCAGGCTCTGGCTGGTGGGAGGCACGCTGCCCATGGCCACGGATGACCCCAACCAGGCGGCCAACGCCTCGCTGGTCTACTCGCCCAAGGGCGAATGTGTGGCGCGCTACGACAAGATCCACCTGTTCCGCTACGACAACGGCCGCGAACGCTACGACGAAGCCGCCGTGCTGCGCGCGGGCCAGCAGCCCTCCACCTTCGACTGCACCGATGCCAGCGGCCACACGTGGAAGGTGGGGCAGAGCATCTGCTACGACCTGCGCTTCCCCGAGCTCTACCGCCACCTCGGCGCCGACATCCTGCTGGTGCCCGCCGCCTTCACCCACACCACCGGCCAGGCCCACTGGGAGGTGCTGCTGCGTGCCCGCGCCATCGAGAACCAGGCCTACGTCATCGCCAGCGCGCAGGGGGGGCAGCACGAGAACGGCCGCCGCACCTGGGGCCAGACCATGGTGATCGACCCCTGGGGCACCGTGCTGGGCCAGCATGCCATCGAGCCCGGCGTGGTGGTCTGTGAAATCGACCCGGTCCACCTGCAGCGCGTGCGCCAGCAGCTGCCCGCGCTGCAGCACCGACGGCTCTGAAGCCGCCCGCGCCGATGGACAGTGACGTCGAGACCCTCGGTCCGCGCGGCCAGGGTTCCCGCAAGCGGCTGTGGGTGCTGCTGTGCCTGCTGGTGGTGCTGACCCTGGGCACCCTGGTGTTTCTCGCGCGCGAGTACGAGGAATCGCAGACCCTGGCCCTGCTGGAACGCGATGCATCCAGCCTGGCAGGTGACATTCGCAGTGGCCTGCTGCGCAACGTGCAGAGCCTGCAGACGCTGCAGAACCCGGAGGCCGACTTCGAGACCTGGCAGGCCAACGCGGCCGAGCTGCTGCGCAACCAGCGCGAGCTGGTGCGCCTGGAGTGGCGCGACCCCAACCTGCGCCTGGTCGCCGGGCGCGACAGCCCCTACCACCCGCTGCTGTTCGATTTCATGCAGCGCCCGCAGGCCATGGGCGACGTGAGCCAGGCCTGTGCCAATGCCGCGCGCACCAGCTCGCCGGCCTACGCACCGAGCTACTTCTGGCCCATCTCGCAAGGGGTGGGCGAGGAGCTGATGGAGATGTGCCTGCCGCTGTCGGCCGCCGGCCAGCACGCGGGGCACCTGATCGCCACCTACTCGTTGCTGGGCATGTTGCGCGAGCTGCCCGACCAGCGCAGCCTGCGCGGACGCAGCCTGGCCTTCACCGAAGCCGACGGCACCCGGCTGGCCATACACGGCAACGTCAGCACCGTGCGAGGCGTGGTGCAAGCCACCCAGCTGCTCGACCTGCCAGGCCCCGCCTACATGCTGCGCCTGGAGGCGCCCCGCGCCCCCAGTGGCTGGCTGCCCAACATACTGACCGCTGCGGTGGCAACGCTCACCCTGGCGCTGCTGGCGGTGCTGGGCCTGCTGGCCCACGACATGGACCGCCGCGTGAAGGCCGAAGACGATCTGGCCGACGCGCTGGCCTTTCGCGACGCGATGGAGAACTCCCTGGTCACCGGCTTGCGCGCGCGCGACATGCAAGGCCGCATCACCTACGTGAACCCCGCCTTCTGCCAGCTGGTCGGCCTCAAGGCCGAAGACCTGCTGGGCAAGGGCGTTCCTGCGCCCTACTGGCCCCCGGAGCTCGTGGACGAGTACCAGCAGCGCATGGACGTGCGCCTGGCCGGCCGCGTGCTGCCCCGCGAGGGTTTCGAATCGGTGTTCCAGCGCCCCGACGGTTCGCGTTTTCCGGTGCTGATCATCGAAGCCCCCCTGATCAATGCCCAGGGCCAGCAGACCGGCTGGATGAGCGCCATCCTGGACCTCAGCGAACAGCGCCGGGTGGAAGAGCTCTCACGCGCCAGCCAGGAACGGCTGCAGGCCACCGCCCGCCTGGCCATGGCCGGCGAGATGGCCTCGCTGCTGAGCCACGAACTCAACCAGCCGCTGGCCGCCATCGCCAGCTACGCCAGCGGCGGGCTCAACCTGCTGCAAGGCCCCGCAGGCTCCCCACCTGACGCGGCCCTGATGACCGACCTGCGCCAGGCCATGCAGCGCATCGGCGAGCAGGCCGAACGCGCCGCACGGGTCATCAAGGGCGTGGGTGACCTGGTGCGCCGGCGCGAACGCGAGCGCGAGGCCGTGCACCCGCGCGAGCTGTTCGACGGCATCCTGCCGCTGCTGCACCTGCAGGCCCGCAAGCTGGATATCCGGCTGGCGACCGAGCTGCCCGCGCATTGCCCCAGCGTGCTGTGCGACCGCACCATGGTCGAACAGGTGCTGCTCAACCTCGCGCGCAACGGCATGCAGGCCATGCCCGAACGCCAGCCCCCGCTGCGCACCGGCCTGCGCGTGCTGACCCTGCGCGCCAGCCTGCCGCCCGCGCTGTCGCCCGACGCCACCACACCGGGGCGCCCCTGGCTGGAGTTCTCGGTGATCGACCATGGCGAGGGCCTCAGCGAAGAGGTGGCCCAGCGCCTGTTCACTCCCTTCTTCACCACCAAGGCCGAAGGCATGGGCCTGGGGCTGAGCCTGTGCCGCACCGTGATCGAACAGCATGGCGGCGCACTCACCTTCGGCCCCGCCTCACCGCGTGGCACCGTGTTCCGCTTCACCCTGCCGGTGGCACAGACCGAGACTTCGGCAGCGCCATCCCCAGCCCTGGCGGCCTGACCCTCGCACCCAGCCCAGCATGAACCCCTCCACCAACTTCCGTGTGTTCATCGTCGATGACGACGCCAGCGTACGCGACGCGCTGTCGTGGCTGCTGCGCACGCGCCGACTGGTCAGTGAAACCTTCGCCAGCGCCGACGCCTTCCTGGCCGAGATTGCGCGATGGACCGAGGAACCTGACGAACCCTCCTGCCTGCTGCTGGACGTGCGCATGCCCGGCACCAGCGGGCTGGCCCTGTTCGAGCACCTGCTCACACTGCCCTGGCACCCGGTGCTGCCCGTGATCTTCCTGTCGGGCCACGCCGACGTGTCCACCGCGGTCGACGCCGTCAAACGCGGCGCCTTCGACTTCTGCGAAAAGCCGTTCTCCGACAACGCTCTGGTGGACCGCGTGGAACAGGCGCTGCGCCACTCGGAGGGCGTGCTGCAGCGCCGCCGCCAGCGGCGCGACCTGCAGGCGCGCCTGGCCGGACTGACCGACCGTGAACGCGACGTCATGCAGCTGGTGGTGGCCGGCCTGCCCAACAAGCTGGTGGCCGACCAGCTGCACATCAGCGTGCGCACGGTGGAGGTCCACCGCTCGCGCGTGTTTGACAAAATGAACGTGAAATCGGCCGTGGAGCTGGCCAACCTGCTGCGCGACCTGCCGACCTAGGACTTGCCTGGGTCCCCAGCGTTGCCCCCACGGTCGCCTTCACGGTCACTTTGGGCGTCATCGGGCAGCTCGCCCTTCTTGCGACCCGAGAACATGGTCCACCAGACAATGAACACCAGAATCAGCAAGGCGGCTAGCGCCTCGAGCAACAGCAGGAGCATGGGACAGACCGGGGAAAAATCGCCCGCGCCGTTACGGCGCTGGGGCATGGTGGGGCTGATTGTAGGCAGCCTCGTGGCCTGCAGCGTGGTGCCCCTGGACGAGCCCGCACCACTGCCCGCCTCTCCACAGCCCCCGACGGCACAGCCCTTGCCCCGCCCGCAGCCCGACGACGGACCACTGCCGCCGCCCCTGACCCGTGCCAAGAGCCAGTGGGTGCCGGTGCGCTGGGCCGAGCTGCCCGGCTGGGGCGCCGACGCCCTGCACGAGGCCTGGAACGCCTGGCTGCGCAGCTGCGAGCGCCCCGCCCCCACCGTGGGCGCGCTGTGTGCCGAGGTGCGGCGCCTGTCCATTGCCAGCGCGGCCGAACAGCAG
>CALRLO020000066.1:0-11945 GCA_943368755.1 Synechococcus sp. UW140
CGCGCACGTGCGCAAAACCCATGGCCTGCAGCAGGCGCACCAGGATGCCGCGCATCTCTTCCATGTCTTCGGCCACCAGCACGCGAATCGACGAGAAATCCATGCCTGTCCTCTGAAACGACGGTCGGGCGGATTGTCGCTCAGGCCGCCGCGTCCAGCGCCTCGCGCAGCCGCATGCGGGGCACCACGCCCTGGGTCCAGACGAAATCGGTGGCCCGTCCGGGCCCCAGCAGCAGCGCGCGCATCAGCGGCTCCAATGCCACGTCGGCCGGGTCCACCAGCAGGGTATGGCCGCCGTCTTCCAGCCGCCCGGCCCAGCCCAGCGCCCGCAGGGTGTCGAACACCGCCTCCAGCTGCAGGCCTTCCACATGCAGGCGACGCGCCAGCGCTTCGGTCTGCACCACGGCCTGGCCGGTCTGGCGGCCACGGTCGAGCTGCTTGAGCACCGACAGCGCGAGCTGGAAAGCCGCGCCCGGTGTGTCACCACGCCAGGCAATGCCACCCAGCAACGTGGGCAGGTAGGCCGCGATCACCGCACCCAGCAGCACCACCACCCACATCAGGTAAATCCACAGCAGCAGGATGGGCACGGCCGAGAACGCCCCGTAGATGGCCGAGAAGCCGGGCACGGCCTTCAGGTAGGCCACCAGCCCGCGTTTGGCCAGCTCCAGACCAATGGCCACGAACAGCCCGCCGACGATGGCGTGGCGCCAGCGCACCGCCGTGTTGGGCACGTAGTAGTACAGCGCCGCAGCCCCCAGCACGGCCAGCACGAACTCCAGCGAATCGAGCGCAAAGCGCAAGGCGGCCGGCAGGGCCGCCACCACGTAGGAGGTGAGCGCAATGCTGCCCGCCAGCAGCACCGGCCCCAGGGTGAGCACGGCCCAGTAGATCAGCACGCGCTGGGCCAGCGGGCGCGGCCGGCGCACTCGCCAGATGGCGTTGAAGGTGCGGTCTATGGTGAGCACCAGCGAGATGGCCGTGACCAGCAGGAAACCGAAACCCACTGCGCCAAGCCGGTTGGCCTTGCTGGCAAACATCGTCAGGTAGTTGAGCACCTGCTTGGCGATGGGGTCGGGAATGAAGCTGGCCGCCAGCCACTGCTGCAGGCCCACCTGCAGCTTGCCGAACATGGGGAAAGCCGAGAACACGGCCAGCGCCACGGTGAACAGCGGCACCAGCGAGATCAGCGTGGTGAAGGTCAGGCTGCTGGCGGTGTTGCCCAGCCGGTCCTCACGGAAGCGCTCGAGCAGGGTGCGCCCGGTCTCGCGCCACGGAAAATCCTTGAGCGCGTCGAGCGCCCTACTCACGTCCTGCCTCACCTCTTGCCGTTTCATGGGCCGGTATCATGCCATCCCCATGACCGACTCCCCCGCAACCACCCCCGCCGCCCCTGTCGCAGCCCCGCCCCAGGTGGCGCTGAGCCGCCGGCTGGCCGTGGCCGGCCTGGTGGCGCTGATCGCGCTGGGCCTGGCCTGGGAGCTGTGGCTGGCGCCGCTGCGCCCGGGCGGCTCGTGGTGGGCCATCAAGGTGCTGCCGCTCACGCTGGCGCTGGCCGGCCTGCTCAAGCACCGGCTGTACACCTACCGCTGGCTCAGCCTGCTGGTGTGGCTCTATTTCACCGAAGGCGTGGTGCGCGCCACCAGCGAAGGCGGCCTGTCCGCCGTGCTCGCCGCGCTGCAGGTGCTGCTGAGCGTGGGCCTGTTCGCGGCCTGCGTGCTGCACATCCGCACACGCATCGGTCCCCGCAAACGATCCACATGACTACCCCGTTCGCCCCCCTGCTGGAGACCTTGCGCGCGGCCGTGGGCCCCACCCACGTGCTCACGCACGACGACCCCGGCGCCGACCTGAGCGCCTGGGAACGCGACTGGCGCCGCCGCGCCCAGGGCCGTGCGCTGGCCGTGGTGCGCCCCGGCAGCACCGCCGAGGTGGCTGCGGTGGTGAAGGCCTGCGCCGCACACGGCACCCCCATCGTGCCGCAGGGCGGCAACACCGGCCTGGTGGTGGGCAGCGTGCCCGACGACAGCGGCACCCAGGTGGTGCTGAGCCTCACGCGCCTGAACGCGGTGCGCGCCATCGACGGCGACAACCTCACGCTCACGGTCGAAGCCGGCTGTGTGCTGCAGAACCTGCAGCAGGCCGCGGCCGACGCCGGCTACCTGTTTGCGCTGAGCCTGGCCGCCGAAGGCAGCTGCACCATTGGCGGCAACCTGGCCACCAACGCCGGCGGCACCCAGGTGCTGCGCTACGGCAATGCGCGCGATCTGTGCCTGGGGCTGGAGGTGGTGACCGCCCAGGGCGACATCTGGGACGGCCTCTCCGGGCTACGCAAGGACAACACCGGCTACGACCTGCGCGACCTGTTTGTGGGCAGCGAAGGCACGCTGGGCGTCATCACCGCCGCCACGCTCAAGCTCTACCCACAACCTGCCGCCAGGCTCACCGCCTGGGCCGCCGTGCCCACCATGGCAGCCGCCGTGGCCCTGCTCGGGCTGGCGCAGCAGCGCCTGGCCGCCGGCCTCACCGGCTTCGAGGCCATGGGCCAGTTCGCGCTCAGCCTGGTGGACAAACACTACCCCCAGCTGCGGGTGCCGCTGTGGCGCGACACCCCGTACTGCGTACTTCTTGAGAACAGCGACTTCGAGAGCGAAGCCCATGCGCGTGCACGGTTCGAATCGCTGCTGGAAACCGCGCTGGATCAAGGCATGGTCACCGACGCCGTGGTGGCCGAGAACCTCACCCAGGCCAAGGGCCTGTGGCACATCCGCGAGAGCATCCCGCTGGCGCAGGCCGATGAGGGCCTGAACATCAAGCACGACATCAGTGTGCCGGTGTCGCGCATCCCCGCCTTCTGCACCGAGACCGACGCGCTGCTGGCCCGCGAGATTCCCGGCGTGCGCCTCGTCAACTTCGGCCACTTGGGCGACGGCAACCTGCACTACAACGTGCAGGCCCCCGTGGGTGGCGACGCCGCCACCTTCCTGCGCGAGCAGGAGGAACGCGTGAACACCCTGGTGTTCGACCAGGTCGCGCGGTTTGGAGGCTCCATCAGCGCCGAACACGGTGTGGGCAGCCTCAAGCGCGACAAGCTGCCGCACTACAAAGACCCCACCGCCCTGCGGCTGATGCGTGCCATCAAGGCCGCACTGGATCCGCAAGGCCTCATGAACCCCGGCCGCGTGCTGTAAACCCTTTTGCCCCAGACTGCCATGACCACCGAACGCCCCGCCCTGCCCGACCACCTCTCCATCGACCCGCGCAGCCCGCACCATGTCGCCGCCGTGTTCGAACACGACGTCGGCATCCGCTTCAACGGCAAGGAGCGTTTCGACGTGGAGGAGTACTGCGTCAGCGAAGGCTGGATCCGCGTGCCCGCTGGCAAGACCGTGGACCGCAAGGGCAACCCGCTGATGATCAAGCTCAAGGGCGCGGTCGAGGTGTTCTACAAGTGAAGCCGCTGGCCATCCTGCGCCTGGGCCAGACGCACGACCACATTGCCGCCGAGCTGGGCGATTTCGACCAGTGGATCATCGACGGCCTGGGCCGCCGCGACCTGGCCGTGACCGTGTTCGACCCGCGCCAGGGCGAGGAACTGCCCGCCCCGCAGGAACTGGCCGGAGTCATCATGACCGGCTCGCACAGCATGGTGAGCGAACGCGAACCCTGGAGCGAGCACGTGGCCGCCTGGCTTCGCACCGCCGTGGCCGCCGAGCTGCCGGTGCTGGGCATCTGCTACGGGCACCAGCTGCTGGCGCACGCGCTGGGCGGCGAGGTGGACTACCACCCGGGCGGCATCGAGCTGGGCACCGTTGCGGTCGACCTCGCGCAAGCCGCTGCGCAAGACCCGCTGTTCGCCGACCTGCCGCCGCGGTTCAGTGCCCAGTCGGCCCACCGCCAGAGCGTGCGTCGCCTGCCTGAGGGTGCGGTCCTGCTCGCCGGCAATGCCTTTGAACCCCACCACGCGTTCCGCTTCGGCCGCAACGCCTGGGGCGTGCAGTTTCACCCCGAGTTCAGCGCGGCGGCCACCCAGGCCTACGTGCGGGCCACGGCGCCCGAGGTGCCGCCACCCGTGGCACCCACCCCTGTTGCGGCTTCGGTGCTGCCGCGTTTCGCGCGCATCGTCTGCGCTGCCGCGTCGGCCTGAGGCCACAAACGGCCGTGGCCACTGAGGTCGGGCATCGGCCTTGTGCCTGCGCTGGCCACGTTCAGCTAGCCACGCCGGCTGTGTGGGCCAATAATTCCTCATGGCCGCCCTTCAGCAGTCCATACGCTTTTGCACCGCCGCCGATGGGGTGCGCATTGCGTACGCCACCACCGGCAACGGCCCGCCGCTGGTGCGCGCTGCCCACTTCCTCACCCACCTCGACTTCGACCTGGAAAGCCCCGTCTGGCGCCCCTGGCTGGACGAGCTGAGCGCGTCGCACACCCTGCTGCGCTACGACGGGCGCGGTTGCGGCCTGTCGGATCGCACCGTGGACACGCTCTCGCTGGACACCTGGGTGGCCGACCTCGAAGCCGTGGTGGACGCGGCCGGGCTGGAGCGTTTCCCGCTGCTGGGCTGCTCGCAGGGCTGCGCGGTGGCGGTGGCCTACGCGGCGCGGCACCCCGAAAGGGTTTCTGCCCTGGTGGTGCTGGGCGGCTACCTGCGCGGGCTGGCGCACCGTCAGCCCACGCCCCGGCAGGTGCAGGAAGGCCGGCTGCTGCTGGAGCTGATCGAGGTCGGCTGGGGCCAGGACAACGACGCCTTCCGGCAGGTGTTCACCTCGCTGTTCATCCCTGGCGGCACACCGGAGCAGACGCGCTGGTTCAACGAGCTGGAGCGGCTGTCGTGCACGCCCGAACACGCGGCCCGCACCATCGCAGCCTTTGGCCAGCTCGACGTGAGCCACCTTGCCGCGCAGCTGCGTTGCCCGACCCTGGTGCTGCATGCCCGTGGCGACCTGCGCGTACCGTTCGAGGAAGGCCTTCATGTGGCCGGGCAGATTGCGGGGGCGCAGTTCGTGCCGCTGGAAAGCCGCAACCACATCCTGCTGCAGCAGGAACCCGCTCTGGCACAGGCTTTCGGTGCCATGAAGCGTTTTCTGGCCACCCACGCACCCGGCAGCCCCGCGCCGCGCACCTTCGCGCAGCTGACGCCGCGCGAGCACGAGCTGCTGGAATTGCTGGCCCGGGGGCTGGACAACCTGCAGATCGCGGCCCACCTGGAGCTGACCGAAAAGACCGTGCGCAACAAGGTCTCCGCCGTGTTTGACAAGCTGGAGGTCGCCAGCCGCGCCCAGGCCATCGTGAAAGCGCGCGAAGCGGGTTACGGGACGGCTGTCCCGGGTGCCCCGGCCCCATCTGCACCTGCGGGACACTGAGACGGGACATCCGCCTCCTGCGCCGACACGCTCGCGGCGCTGAAATCACTTCCAGGTTCAACCCACCCTGGAGACCACGATGAAAGCCCTGGCCCTCACCCCGTCCGCCCCCTTCCACGCCCCGGCCGATGGCGCCCTGCACCGCCTTGCTCGCCGGGTGCGGGCCTGGCCCCTGGCGCTGTGGCAGGCCGCCTGCCGGCACGCCGAGCGTGCGGACCGCTTCGTGCCCTACTACTGAATCAGAGCGCCGGTGCGTCCAGCCGCAGCTGGAAGCCCTCAAAGAAGCGCCCGACGTCGATGCCATCCACCAGCGCGTGGTGCACCTGCACCGACACCGGCATGGTCCAGCGGCCGCCCCGTTCGACGTAGCGGCCGAACACGATCTTGGGGCAGGACTCGTCCGGGTCCGGCAGCGCGTTGGTGAAGCTGGTGAACGCCACCCAGGGCAGCACCGAGTAATGGATCAGCTCGTCGCCATCCCCACCGTCCAGCAGGCCGGTGGCCACACGGCGGCGGGCAATCTCGGCCTCGCCGGCAGCCGCAAAGTCGGCAAAGCGCTCGGTGTGCGGGAAGGTGGCGAAGGTGAAGGTGTCGTCGGGCCGCAGCAGGGTGGAGCCGGCATCCACCACGTCGTGGCGCCAGACCACCTCGCCACGCAGGCGCAGGCGAAACGCCTCCACGGCATTGGCCGCCTGCAGCGACAGGAACAGCGTGGCCAGGAAGAACGACGGCCCACCGGGCGCGGTGCAGCGCTCGCGCAGCGCGGTCACGTCCACATCGGCGGTGATGCTGAAGTGCGGCTGGGCAAAGGTCCGGTAGAAGCGGAAATGCTCGGCGCGTTTCCAGTGCGCCACGTCGATCGGGGTTCCGGTAGGCAAGGCAGGGTCTCCAGAGGCAGGCCGGCTGAACCCGGCCCCTGGCTATGCTAATCGCACGCGGGCAGGCACCCGGGCGTGCATCCGGTCCGGCTCAGAGCCGCAGGTCGACCACCGCGGTGCCGGACACCGGGTCGGTCAGCCCCAGGCCATTGCCCAGGTCTTCGAGGTGTTCGCGGAAGGTGTCGAGCAGGCCGATCATCGCGGGGCGCGCCGCGGCAATGTCGTCGAACGAGGCCCATTCACCGATGAAGCAGTAGCCCCGGGCGCCGGTGTCCACCAGCGCGCCCCGGACAAACCCCTTGACGCCAAGCTGGGCGTCACGGTGAGCGGCCACGAAGGCCTGCTCATGGCCGGGTTTGACGCGAAAACGAACCACATTGAAGGCGTTCATGTCATCTCCTCGGTTGACCGGGGGAGCCAGATTAGCGGATCGCCACGCGAGCGGCGCGGCGGGCGACGGACGGTGGCACACCCGCATAAAATCCCGGCATGACCCGCCCTGCCCGCTCCCAATACGAAGATTTCATGCGCCACGTGTACACCCACGGGGTGTCCAAGGCGGACCGCACGGGCACGGGCACCCGCAGCGTGTTCGGCCACCAGATGCGCTTCGACCTCAACGAGGGTTTTCCGCTGGTGACCACCAAGAAGGTGCACCTGAAAAGCATCATCCAGGAGCTGCTGTGGTTCCTCACGGGCTCCAGCAACAACAACTGGCTCAAGGAACGCGGCGTCACCATCTGGGACGAGTGGGCCAAGCCCGACGGTGACCTGGGCCCGGTGTACGGCGTGCAGTGGCGCAGCTGGCCCACACCCGATGGCGGCCACATCGACCAGATCGCCGAAGTGGTGAAAACGCTCAAGACCAACCCCGACTCGCGCCGCATCATCGTGAGCGCCTGGAACGTGGCCGAGCTCTCCAAGATGGCACTCATGCCCTGCCACGCCTTCTTCCAGTTCTACGTGGCCGACGGCAAACTCAGCTGCCAGCTCTACCAGCGCAGCGCCGACATCTTCCTGGGCGTGCCCTTCAACATCGCCAGCTACGCGCTGCTGACCCACATGCTGGCGCAGCAGTGCGATCTGGCCGTAGGCGATTTCATCTGGACCGGTGGCGACTGCCACATCTACAGCAACCACTTCGAGCAGGTGGAGCTGCAGCTGAGCCGCCAGCCCCACCCCTACCCCACACTCCACATTAAGCGCCGCCCCGATTCCATCTTCGACTACCAGTACGAGGACTTCGAGGTGCTGGACTACCAGCACCACCCGGCCATCAAGGCGCCCGTGGCGGTCTGAGTGCTGACACGGCGGCAACTGTGGGCGCTGGTCGCGCTCACGCTGATGTGGGGCATCAACTGGCCCATGATGAAGCTCTCGCTGCGGGAGCTGTCGCCGCTGTACTTCCGCGCGCTGACCATGACCGGCGGCGCGCTCTGGCTCTACCTGTTCTTCCGCTCACGCGGCGTGCGCATGTGGCCACGTGCGGACGAATGGCGCAGCGTGGTCCTGCTGGGTCTGCCCAACATGCTGGGCTGGCACACGCTGTCCATCATGGGGGTGCGCGAGCTGGCCTCGGGCCGCGCCGCGGTGCTGGGGTTCACCATGCCCATCTGGACAGTGCTGCTGGGCATCGTCTTCTTCGGCGAGAAGCTCACCCGCCGTGTGGCCGTGGCCAGCGTGGCGGTGCTCATCGCCGTCGGCCTGCTGCTGGCCGATGAACTCGCCTCGCTCTCTGGCCGGCCCGTGGGCATCCTCTGGATGGAAAGCGCCGCGCTGTGCTGGGCCCTGGGCACGCTGATGATGCGCCGCGTGCAGCTGAGCCTGCCGGTGGAGGCGCTCACGGTGTGGATGATGGCGCTGTCGGCCGCCGCGCTGTGGGCCATGGCCCTGGCGCTGGAGCCCTGGCCGGCGTTCCGGTTCAGCGGCGCCATGTGGGCGAGCCTGGTCTATGGCGTGGTCATCAACTACGGTTTTGCACAGATCATCTGGTTCGGCCTGGCGCGCCACCTGCCGCCCGCCACCAGCGCCATGAGCGTGATGGCCATCCCCCTCATCGGCACCCTGTCGGCCACCCTCATCGTGGGCGAACAGCCGGGCTGGCACGACGGGCTGGCCGTGGCGTTCGTCATGGCCGCCATTGCCGCCGTGCTGCTGCCGGCCGGCGCCCTCAAGCGCCTTCACCGGCCATGACGCCGGCCATGACACCGGCAGCGCGCCCCGGCTGCCCACCCGGGGACATCGTGGAGCCGGCTCCGCCGGTCCGCTGATGTCGCCCCCTTGAGGGGGTGACGCGCCAAAGGCGCGGCGCGGGGGTGGGCCGATTCAGGCCTTGGGCAGGGTCACGCCGTGCTGGCCCTGGTATTTGCCGCCGCGGTCGCGGTAGCTCACGTCGCAGACCTCGTCGCTCTCGAAGAACAGCACCTGGGCGCAGCCCTCACCCGCGTAGATCTTGGCTGGCAGCGGCGTGGTGTTGGAGAACTCCAGCGTCACGTAGCCTTCCCATTCGGGCTCGAACGGCGTCACGTTGACGATGATGCCGCAGCGCGCGTAGGTGCTCTTGCCCAGGCAGATGGTCAGCACGCTGCGCGGGATGCGGAAATACTCCACCGTGCGCGCCAGTGCGAAGCTGTTGGGCGGGATGATGCAGTGGTCACCGTGGAAATCGACAAAGCTCTTCTCGTCGAAGTTCTTCGGGTCCACCACCGTGCTGTGGATGTTGGTGAACACCTTGAACTCGGGCGCGCAGCGGATGTCGTAGCCGTAGCTGCTGGTGCCGTAGCTGATGACCTTGCGGCCATCGACCTGCCGCACCTGGCCGGGCTCGAACGGCTCGATCATGCCGTGCTGCTCCGCCATGCGGCGTATCCACTTGTCGCTCTTGATGCTCATGGGGTTCCCTGGTTTGACCCCGGTTTCGGGGCGGAAAACCCGGATTGTAGGGATCAGCGGCCCGCCGCCTGCCCTGTTCCGGCCACCACCGTGCGCTCCACCAGCCGGTCGTCGCCCAGCACGATGAGCGCGAACAGCAACTCCTCCAGGCTGTTGGCCTGCGCCGTCTTGCGCGCCAGCAGCGGCGTGGCCGCCGGGTTCAGCACCACAAAGTCCGCCTCGTGGCCGGGCGTGAGGTTGCCCACCACGCCCCCCAGGCCCAGCGCGCGCGCCGCGCCGCCGGTGTGCTGCCACCACAGCTGCGAAGGTTTCAGGCTCACGCCGGTCTTGGGGCCGCCGCCGCCGGTGACGCTGGCGCGCCCCACGTTGTAGGCCGCCAGCATGGTGTGAAAAGGGCTGAAGCTGGTGCCGCCGCCCACGTCGCTGGCCAGGCCGTAGCCCATGCCCACGCGGTCGGCGCCCACGTAGTCGAAGAAGCCGCTGCCCAGAAACAGGTTGCTGGTGGGGCTCACGGCCGCCACGGCGCCGGTGTCGCGCATCAGCGCGCGGTCGTCGTCGTCGAAATGGATGCAGTGGGCGTACACCGCACGCTCGCGCAGCAGGCCAAAGTCCTGGTACGCCGCGAGATAAGAGCGCGCCTGCGGAAACAGCTCGCGCGCCCAGCGGATCTCGTCCAGGTTTTCCGCCACATGGCTTTGTATCCACACGTCCGGGTGCGCGGCGGCGATCTCGCCCGCCCCGCGCAGCTGCCGCTCGGAACAGCTGGGCGCAAAACGCGGGGTGATGGCATAGCCCAGCCGGTCCACACCGTGCCACTGGCGGATCAGCGCCTCGGTGTCCAGCAGGCTCTGCTCCGTGTCGTCGCGCACGCCGTCGGGCGAATGGCGGTCTTGCAGCACCTTGCCCGCAATCAGCCGCAGGCCACGGGCCTGAGCCTCGCCCATCAGCGCGTTCACCGACTGCGGGTGCGACGTGGCAAAGGTCAGCGGCGTGGTCACACCATTGCGCGCCAGCTCGTCCAGAAAGAACACCGCCACCTCGCGCGCGTAGGCCTCGTCCACGAAGCGCGACTCGTGCGGAAAGGTGTAGTTCTCCAGCCAGGGCAGCAGCCCTTCGGCCGGCGAGCCAATCACATCCGTCTGGGGGTAGTGGATGTGCAGGTCGACAAACCCCGGCGCCATCAGCCGGCCCGGCAGGTGCTCCACCACCACACCGGCAAACCGGTCCGCCAGCTCCGCATAGGCCCCCACAGCCCGCACCACGTTGCGCCCCTGGGCATCCGGCCCCACCAGCAACAAGCCGTCCGACTCGTAGATCGGCTGGTGGTCGTCATCGGAAAAGCGGAGCAGCGCGGCGCGGTAGGCTTTCATGGGTGACGAGGGTAGCGCAATGTCGGGGTTGGGCTATTCGTGGGGGTGGATAGTGAGTATGTGGGTTGGCGGTATGGGCCAGCAAGCAGCCTGATGCGTAAACAGGCATCTGGTCTGCCGTAGTCACCCGGCCCCGCCCAACCGCAAGCTTGACGATCAGCGCGGCAACTTCGCCAGCACACCCTCAGCCAGCCAGTTCATGTTCAAAATGGCCTCGTCCGACAGCGTCTGGCCCTTGGCGATGACCACCTTGCCCTCGTTGTCCTTGACGTCGGCGCGCGCAGTGAACGGGTGCAACTTGCCAGCCGCAATGTCCTTCTGCCTCGCCAGCACCTCGTCGCGCACCCTGGCGGGCACCTTGGGGCCGAAGGCGTCGACGCGGATCATGCCTTCCTTCACGCCGCCCCACAGGCGTTCGCTTTTCCAGGTGCCGTCCAGCACGGCCTTGGCGCGGCGGGTGTAGTAGTCGCCCCACTGGTGCGTCACGGCCACCAGCTGCGCGTCGGGGGCGGCCTTGCGCATGTCTGAGTGGTAGGCCACGGCGAGCTTGCCGCGTTCCTGTGCGGCCACCATCACCGCCGTGCTGCCGGTGTGGAAGGCCAGCACTTCGGCGCCCTGGTTCATGAGGCTCATGGCGGCGTCGCGCTCGCGCGGGGGGTTGAACCACTCGCCCAGGAAGACGACGCGCAGCGTGGCCTTGGGGTTGACCGAGCGCATGCCCAGCGTGAAGGCGTTGATGCCCTGCAGCACCTCGGGGATGGGGAAACCCGCCACGTAGCCGGCCTGAGTGGCCAGGCGCCCGGCGGCCACGCCGGCAAGATACCGGCCCTCGTAGTAGCGCGCGTTGGACACGGCGACGTTGGGCGCTGCCTTGTAGCCGGTGACGGATTCGAACTTCACGTGGGGGAATTCGGCCGCCACCTTGAGCGTGGGCTCCATGTAGCCGAAGCTGGGCGTGAAGATGATCTGGTGGCCCTGCTGGGCCAGGTCGCGGATGACGCGTTCGGCGTCGGGGCCTTCGGCCACGTTTTCAACGTAGGTGGTCAACACCTTGTTGCCCAGCGCGGCTTCGACGGCCTTGCGGCCTTCGTCGTGCTGGCGCACCCAGCCGGCATCGGTGAGTGGCGCAACGTAGACGAAGCCGGCCTTGAGGGGCGCGGTGGTCTGGGCAAAAACAGGGGAAAAACAACAAGCGGCCACGAGTGTGGCGGCGAGGTTTTTGTACATGGTGGTCCTCTACATGGTGCCGGGAATAAAAACGCCCAGACCGTCGGCACAACGGTCTGGGCGGGGCAGATTTTACCGCCGGGCGCTGGCATCATGGCGGCATGAGCAGCGCCCCACCCGCCCACCCCACCGACCCCACCCCGCAGAAAACCCGCGTGCTGCGTCAGTTTCGGGTGGTGTTTGGCGCGGTGCGACAGCACTTCCGGCAGATGGAG
>CALRLO020000067.1:0-11319 GCA_943368755.1 Synechococcus sp. UW140
CCGGAGGTGGACCAGGCGGGGAAGGCGGTGCGGGCGGCGGCCACGGCGGCGTCAACCTCGGGCGAGCCGCCCAGGGCGTAGTGGCCGACCACGTCGGAGAGGTCGGAGGGGTTGGTGTTGGCCGAGGTGGCGCTGCCGGCGAGCCATTCACCGGCGATGTAGTGGGCGTGTGCCATCTCAACGATTCCAGCGGAGCACCAGCGGATCCACGCGTTGGGCCGCATCCAGCAGGCCCTTGCGCACCTCGGGGTGCATGGGCGGGAAGGGGTGGCGGCCAGCCTCGCAGGCGATCACGCCGCCGGCTTTCATCAGCGCCTTCGCGGTGAGGATGCCGCCCTGGCGGTTCTCGGCGTTGATGAGGGGCAGCCATTTCGCGTAGGCCAGCACGGCGGCTTCGCGGTCCCCGGCCAGGTAGGGGTCGATGATGGTGCGTATGCCGTCGGGGAAGGCGCCGCCGGTCATGGCGCCGGTGGCGCCGGCGTCCAGGTCGGCCAGCAGCGTGATGGCCTCTTCGCCGTCCCATGGGCCTTCGATGGCATCACCCCCCAGGCGGATCAGCTCGCGCAGTTTGCTCGCCGCGCCAGCGGTCTCGATCTTGAAGTAGGCCAGGTGCTCGATCTCTTGGGCCATCTTGGCGAGGAACGCCGGCGAGAGCACGGTGCCGCTGGCCGGCGCGTCCTGGACCATGATGGGGATGTCGATCGCGTCCGACAGCCGCGCATAGAACTCGAAGATCTGCGGTTCGGGCACGCGGAAGGTGGCGCCGTGGTAGGGCGGCATCACCATCACCATGGCCGCGCCCATGTCCTGGGCGCGCCGGCTGCGCGCGGCGCACACCGAGGTGCCGTAGTGGGTGGTGGTGACGATCACCGGCACGCGCCCGGCCACGTGTTCCAGTGCGGTCCGGGTGATGACCTCGCGCTCCTCGTCCGACAGCGAGAACTGCTCGGAGAAGTTCGCCAGGATGCACAGGCCGTTGGAGCCTGCATCGATCATGAAATCGAGACAGCGCTTCTGGCTCTCGAGGTCCAGCGAACCGTCTTCATGGAAGGTGGTGGGCACCACCGGAAACACGCCCTGGTATCGACGTTGCATGGCAGGGCTCAGCCGATGATGTGGAACTGGTCGAGGTAGTCGGTGTTGAGCGTGAGGCCCAGGCCAGGCACGTCGTCGCGCAGGTCCAGGAAGCCGTTGTCGGCCACCGGTTCGCCCTTGAAGATGTAATAGAACAGCTCGTTGCCCACTTCCACATCGAACTGCGGGAAGTACTCGGCCATGGGCGAGGCCAGCGTGCTCATGGTCAGGTGGTAGTTGTGCATCTGGCCGGCGTGCGGGATCACCGGCACGCTGTAGGCCTCGCACAGCGCGTTGATCTTGTGCGCGGCAGTGATGCCGCCCACGCGGTTGGTGTCGTACTGCACCACGCTGACGGCCTTCTTGTCGAGCAGCTGTTTGAACCCGTAGAGGCTGAACTCGTGCTCACCGCCCGAGATGGGGATGCTGGTGAGCTGGTTGAGCTCGGCGTAGCCGTCGATGTCGTCCGCGATCACCGGCTCTTCCAGCCAGCGGGGCTCGAACTTTTCCAGCTTGGGCAGGATGCGTTTGGCGTATTCCAGGTTCCAGCCCATGTAGCACTCGAGCATGAGGTCGTTCTCGTAGCCGATGACTTCACGCACCGCCTCCACCGACTTCAGGTTCTCGGTCACGCCCTGCTGGCCGTGCGCGGGGCCGTAGCCGAAACGCATCTTGAAGGCCTTGAAACCCTGGTCTTTGAACTGCTGAGCCTCTTCCTGCATGGCCTTGAGGTCGGTGCGGTAGAGCTTGCTGTAGTAGCAGGGGATCTTTTCCTTGGTGCGCCCGCCCAGCAGCTTGAACACCGGCTTGTTCACGCTCTTGCCCAGGATGTCCCAGATCGCCAGGTCCACCGCCGAGATGGCGGCCATGGTCACGCCCTTGCGGCCCCAGGCGTGGGTGCCGCGGTACATCCGCTGCCACAGGTACTCGTAGTCCCACGGGTCCTGGCCCACCACCAGCGGCGCAAGGTATTCGTCGATGATGGCCTTGGCGATCTTGGGTGCCAGCGCCACGTTGCCCAGGCCGATGAGGCCGTTGTCGGTCTCGATCTCCACCACCGTCCACGAATGGAACCGGAAGGTGCTCATGGTCTCCTTCTTGGCGTACAGCAGGTCCATGGCGTTGGAACAGAAATTGCCCTGGGGGGGAACGGTGGGGCCTTTCCACTCGTAGACGCGGGCGCGGACGGAGGTGATCTTCATGGAATGTCTTTCAGGAGCTGATGCCCGCCGCACCCATGCGGCAGGCGATGAGGAAGGCTTGTTGTGTGGCACTGACGTTGGCCCGGCCGGTGCCGGCGATGTCGTAGGCGGTGCCGTGTGCGGGCGTGGTGATGGGGATGGGCAGACCACCCTGCACCGTCACGCCCTTGGAGAAACCGAGCAGCTTGATCGCGATCTGGCCCTGGTCGTGGTACATGGTCACGATGGCGTCGAGCTCGCCATCGCGCGCCTTGAGGAAGATGGTGTCGGCCGGGAAGGGGCCGGCTACCGGCAGGCCTTCGGCGACCAGGCCCTGGACCGCCGGTGCGATGGTGTCGATCTCTTCGCGGCCACACACGCCACCATCGCCCCCGTGCGGGTTGAACGCGGCCACCGCCACGCGCGGCTGCGCCACCCCGTTGGCCTGCAGCGAGCGGTAGATCAGCCGTGTGGCCGCCTGTATGCGCTCGACGCTGAGGTAGGAGGCCGCGTCCTTGAGCGGGATGTGTGAGGACACGCGCGAGGTCCACAGGCCGTCGAGGGTGTTGAACTCGCAGAAGTAGCCTTTGACCCCGAGGTATTCGGCGAAGTGGTGCAACTCGTCCTCGTGTTTCAGCCCGCCCAGCTTCATCGCCTGCTTGTTGAGCGGTGCGAAGCAGATGGCATCCACGTGACCGGCGGTCACCGCATCCATGCAGCGGTTGAGCACCTGCAGCACCGAGCGGCCACCGGCCGCGCCAACCTGCCCCACCGTCACGTCCTCGCGGCGCACGGTGTCCATGGCAACAAACGCGGCGTGCTGGCTGTCGGCGCGATGGCGGACCTGGTCCAGCGAGTCCAGCGTCTCGGTGGGCACGGTCAGGCCGGCCACTTGCTGGCCCCAGGCCCACAGCCAGGGGTCGCCCACCAGCACCACATTGGCGCGGGTGGTGGCGTCGGTCTGCGCCAGCAGGCGCGCGATCAGCTCGGGGCCTATGCCGGCCGGGTCGCCCAGCGTGAGCGCGACAACGGGAAGGGAGGCTTGGCTCATGGTGCGGGGTTTCAGTCGAGCTTGATGTTCTTCTTGCGGATCAGGTCGCCGTAGCGCTGGTTCTCGCTGTTGTGGAACGCGAGAAACTGGGCTGGCGTCATGGGCGTGAGGTCTGCGCCGATCGCGCCCAGGCGCTTTTGCGTCTCGGGCATGGCGATGACCTTGTTGATCTCGGCGTTGAGCTTCTCGATCACCGCCTTGGGCGTGCTGGCCGGCGCGTAGACGCCGTACCAGGCACTCATCTCCACATCTTTCACACCGGCTTCGGCCATGGTGGGCACGTCGGGCAGCTGCGGGTTGCGTTTGGCGGCCGCCACGGCCAGCGGCTTGATCTTGCCGTTGCGGATGTGCCCGATCACCGAGGGCATGGTGTCAAAGCTGATCTGCACCTGGCCGGCGATCAGGTCGACCAGCGCCGGGCTGCTGCCGCGGTAGGGGATGTGGGTGATGAAGGTGCCGGTGGCGTCCTTGAACAGCTCGGCCGCGATGTGCTGGGTGCTGCCCGCGCCGCTGGTGGCGTAGTTGAGCTTGCCCGGCGACGACTTCGCCAGCTTGACGAGGTCCGGCACGCTGTTCACCGGCAACGTGGTGTTGGCCACCAGCACGTTGGGCACGGCGCCGACGAAGGCGACCGGGACCAGGTCCTTGTTGTTGTCGTAGTTCAGCTTGAGCAGGTGCGGCGCGATGGCGTGGGCGGTGGACACGCCCATGACCAGCGTGTGACCGTCGGTGGACTTGGCCGTGATGTCGACCGCCAGCGTGTTGGAGGCACCCGGGCGGTTCTCGACCACCACGCTCTGCCTGAGCAGCGGGCCCAGTCCGTCTGCGACGGCACGGGCCATGGCATCGGTGCCGCCACCGGGTGCAGAGCCCACGAGGATCTTCACCGGCTGGCGCGGCCAGTCCTGCGCGAAGGCGGTTGGCATCGTCAGGGCGGCCGCCAGCGCGGCCAGGGCCATCAGGGGTTTTTTCATGCGTGTCTCCGGGGTTGTTGTGGGGAATCGATGGGCGGATGCTAGGCCAGCGATTGATTCCCGTATATTGAAATAACGCGATAAAAAGATAACCATGGGTTATCAATCACCATGAGCACCACCGCCACCCCCCAGCTGCTGAACCGCCTGCGCATGCGCCAGGTGGCCCTGTTGCTGGCCATCGACCGCATGGGCACGCTGCGGGCCGCCGCCCACGAGCTGGGCATGACCCAGCCGGCCGCCACCAAGATGCTGCACGAGCTGGAGTCGGCCCTGGGGCATGCGCTGTTCGAGCGCGTGGGGCGGGGGCTGCGCCTGACCGCTTCGGGCGCCTGCGTGCTGGCGTACTTCCAGGGGCTGCAGGGCAACCTGGATGCCCTCACCCGCGAGCTGGCGCAGATCGAGCAGGGCGGGGCGGGCAAGCTGTTCATCGGCAGCATCATGGCGGCTTCGCCCGCGGTGCTGTCACAGGCGCTGATCCGCCTCAAGGAGACCTTTCCGCGCCTGGCCATCGAGATCACCGTCGACACCAGCGACCGCCTGACGGCGGCCTTGCGTCGGGGCGATCTGGACCTGGTGATCGGGCGCGTGGCCGACGAGCTGGACGCGGACTTCGACTTCCTGCCCCTTGCCGATGAGGCCCTGTCCATCGTTGCAGCCCCCGACCATCCGCTCGCGCGCAAGAGCAGCGTGAGCTTTGCAGAGCTGCTGCGCTACGGCTGGATCCTGCAGCCCCACGGCAGCCCCATGCGCGACGTGCTGGACAACGAGTTCAAGGCCCACCGCCGCCAGCCACCCCAGGGCCTGATAGAGACCTCCTCCATCCTCACCACCACCAACCTGCTGACCCAGTCACAGATGGTCGCCGTGATACCCACGGAAGTGGCGCAGCGCTACGAGGCCCATGGCCTGCTGGCCTGCCTGCGCTACCGCATCCATCACCGTCTCAACGTGTACGGCGCCATCACCTGCACCAGCCGCCCGCAGGGGCCCGTGCTGCGTCAGCTCAGCGAGCAGCTGCGGGTGCACCGGGGCGCGGCGGGGCGGGGTGCATGAAGCCGGCGAAAAAGTCAGCCAGCTCGCCGTGCGCCTCCAGCGGCAGCACATGCGCCACGTACTGGTCGGGCCGCACCACCACCAGCGCACCGCGCGCGCGGTCGATGCCGCGCAAATCGAAGATGTCCGGGCCATGGCGCAGGTTGGGCGCAAACACCTTGGTGTAGTCCTGCAGGCCATAGCGGCCTTTGTGCGGGCGCAGCAGCGCGGGCAGGGTCTCCAGGGCGAGCTCGTGGTGGGGCTGCTGGAAGATGGCGCGCAGGTCGAACACCGCATCCGCATCGGCACCGCTGGGCGTGTGGCGCCGCACCGGCGAGTCGGGTGAGGTCTCCAGGAAGTGGCACAGCCGCAGCAGGGCGTCGTCACGTCCGGCGAATGCGTAAAGGCGCCAGCGGCCGTCGGCCTTGCCGGCGTGGCCCAGGTGCACCGGTCGGGCGTCGGCGATACGCACCACCGGCGCCGAATGGAAACGCATGCCGATGGGAAAGCCCGCAGCCAGCGCCTGGTGGGTGGCCTCGCCCTGTATCAGCGAGGGGCGGTACTGCGTGCCCACACCCGCCGTGAAGCGGCCGTGCTGCTCGAAGTAGCGCTGGAAGGCCTTGGGGTCCACGCCCCCGGCTTCACCGTCGTTGCCCTGCCTGGGCTTGTCGCTGAACATCTGGGCCCACTCGCGGTCGAAGTCGATCAGGTCCTGGGCCACCACCTGTCGCTCGGCCGAGTAGGTGTGCAGCAGCTCGGGCGTGCACTGGCCGCGCAGCACGGAGGCGAGTTTCCAGCCGAGGTTGAAGGTGTCCTGCATGGAGAAGTTCATGCCCTGGCCGGCCTTGGGGCTGTGGGTGTGGCAGGCGTCACCGGCAATGAACACGCGGGGCTGGCGTGAGCCGGTCTCGTGAGCGGGCACGTCGTCGTATGTGTCGCAGATGCGCTGGCCGATCTCGTAGACCGACCACCAGGCCACTTCCTTCACGTCCAGCGTGTAAGGGTGCAGGATGCGCTGCGCCGCTGCGATCAGCCGCTCGGCGGTGATCTGCCGGCTGGCCACGCGCTCGTCCTCGCCGAGCTTGTCCATCTCCACATACAGCCGCACCAGGTAGTCGCCTTCGCGCGGTATCACCAGCAGGTTGCCGTGTTCGGCCGATTGCACCGCCGCCTTGTAGCGGATGTCAGGGAAATCGGTCACGGCCAGCACGTCCATCACGCCCCAGGCCTGGTTGGCCGAATCGCCCACGAGCTGGCGGCCCATGGATTTGCGCACCGCGCTGCGGGCGCCGTCGCAGCCCACCACATAGCGGGCACGCACGGTTTGGGTTGCACCGGTCGGGGTGTGCTGCAGCCGCACCGTCACCGGGTGGTCGCCCGCCTTGCCGTCCACCGTCACATCCAGCAGCTGGCGGGCGTAGTGCGGCTCCAGGCGAGACGGTGATTGCCGCATCACGTCCAGGTAGAAATCGTGCACCCTTGCCTGGTTCAGGATGACGTGCGGAAACTCCGACAGGCCGTCTTCCGTGTCCAGCACGCGGCCATGCCGAACGATGTGTTCGGGCCGTGCCTCGTCGGGCTTCCAGAAGGTCACTTCGTTGATCCAGCAGGCTTCCTTCAGCACCCGCTCGCTGAAGTTGAAGGCCTCGAACATTTCCATGGTGCGGCAGGCGATGCCGTCGGCCTGGCCCAGTTGCAGCGGGCCATCCTTCTGGTCGACGATGCAGGTGCGGATGTCGGGGAAGGCCGCCAGCTGGGCGGCCAGCGTGAGGCCCGCCGGCCCGCAGCCAACGATCAGCACGTCGACTTCGGCTGGCAGCTCGCCGTTGGGGGGCGCGGCAGACGGGGCTGCTGGCAGCACATGGGGGTCTCCGGGGCGAAAGCCGTCGAGGTGGAACTGCATGAAGGTCTCCTGGGTGAGGCGATTCTGCTGCGAATGCCTGCCGCCGGGCATTTCATCAGCATGCACATAATAAGTATGCATTTAATCAGAATGCCTACAATAACGCAAACCCCTAGCAGGACACCCCATGAACAACGCCTGGACCACCGTGAACATGCAGGCGCAGCCCGGCCACCTGGCCCGCCGCCTGCACCAGCTGGCCGTGGCACTGTTCACCGAGGAGGTGGGCGATCTCAAGCTCACCCCGGTGCAGTACGCGGCCCTGCACGCCATCTGTGCCGAACCGGGCCTGGACCAGAAGACCCTGGCCGGTCGCATCGGCTACGACACCTCGACGATTGCCGGCGTGATCGACCGGCTGGAGAACCGGGGCCTGGTGGCGCGCAACGCCTCCGAATTCGACCGGCGGGTCCGCCTGGTCACGCCCACCACCGCAGGCCTGGACCTGCTGGAAGCGGTCATGGCCCCCATGCTCAGGACCCAGCAGCGGCTGCTGGAGCCCCTGAGCGCCGCCGAGCGCAAGACGTTTCTGAGGCTGATGCAGGTCTTGCTCGACGCCAACGCCGACCTGAGCCACACGCCCGTCAGGGACTGAGCGCGGGCGGGCGGCACGCACCGGCCAGTGCGTCCATCAGCCACTGGCAGGCGGGGGGTGGTGAGAAGCCGCGCCGCAACGTGAGGCCGATGCGGCGTTCCACGTCCTGCAGTTTCACTGGCACCTGCACCAGCGCGCCGCTGGCGAGGTCGTCGGCGATCTGCAGCGGTGACACGAAGGCCACATGGTCGCTGCGCAGCAGGGTGGCGCGCACCAGCGCCGGGCTGTTGGCCTGCAGCGACAGCACGGGCAGCGGCACACCGGCCGCTTGGAAGGCGCGTTCGAAGGCGGCACGCGCGGGCGTGCGTTCCAGCGGGGCGATCCAGGGGTAGGCGCAGAGCTGTCGCAGCGGCAGCACCCGCTGGCGACCCGACAGCGGGTGTTCGCGGCGCACCACCACGATCAGTGCCTCGCGGAACAGCTCGCGTTCCTCCAGGTCGGGCGCGGCCAGTTCGCCCCGCAGCGGGCCGATGATGAAGTCCAGGTCGCCGGTGCGCAGCTGCGGCGTCATGGCGTCGTAGGTGCCGTCGCTCACGGTGACCAGCACCTGGGGCATGTGCTGCAACAGACTGGCAATGGCGTGCGGCGCCAGCACGGTGCTGGCCATGGGCAGCACGCCCAGGTGCACCCGGCCTGAAGGGTCGCCCCGGAAGGTGCCCAGCTGTTCGCGCAGCCTGCGCAGCGTGTTCAGCACCAGCCGGGCGGGGCCCAGTGCGCGCTGCCCCTCACGCGTCAGCAGGGTGCCGCCGCGGGTGCGCCGTATCAGTGTCCGGTCATAAGCCTGTTGCAATCCCCGCAGGTGCTGGCTCACGGCGGGCTGTGACAGCTGCAGCAGGCGGGCCGTCAGCGTCTCGCTGGACAGTTCGGCGCAGTGGACGAAGCAGCGCAGCATGGGCACGGTGAGGGTGCGCATCAGATGGTCCACCTTGCGGCTCGAGGCTTCGCTGGCCGAGTCCTCGGTCAGGCTGTTTGCGAGCTCGCGCCGCATGGTTTCACAGACATGAACCACGGCCAGACCTGGTGCGGTGCACACCATGCCACGCGCGCCGCGTTCGAACAGCGCCACGCCCAGCGTCTGCTCGGTCTGCCGCAGCGTGCGCGACACCGCGGATGTGGTGATGTGCAGGGCCTGTGCCGCCACCAGCGCGCTGCCGTGCCGGTGCACCGCCTCCACCACGCGCAGGGCGCGCAGCTTGAGGCCGGGGTAGGGGAGTTCCGTTTCGTTCATAAGCAAATGGCAAACGTCGGCTAGCTTATGTCAAACCGGACGAGGCCTCCAGGCCGGACACTCGCAGCCAGCTTTTTCTTCTTTTTCTGCGAACCATGATCCAGCCTCAAGACACCTCCCTTGCCTACCTCAACCGCCGCCAGTTGCTGGTGGGTGCTGCTGCCGGCCTGGCGGCGCCGCAGCTGCTCGCCCAGGCGCAGGCGCCCAAGACGATCAAGCTCGTGGTGCCGTTTCCGCCCGGAGGGTCCACCGACATCCTGGCCCGTGCCATCGGTGCACGCCTGGCCGTGCAGCTGGGTGTCACCGTGGTCATCGAGAACAAGGGCGGCGCAGCGGGCTCACTGGGCGCCGGTGAAGTCGCCCGTGCCCCGGCCGACGGCGTGACGCTGATGATGGGTCACATCGGCACGCTGGCCATCAACCCCTCCATCTATCCCAAGCTCACCTACGACCCGGTCAAGAGCTTCACGCCACTGGCCCTGGTGGCCACCGTGCCCAACGTGCTGGTGGTCAACGAGAAATTCCCTGCCACCGACCTCAAGGGCTTTCTGGCCAAGGCCAAGGCCGAGCCGGGCCGTCTCACCTACTCGTCGGGCGGCAACGGCAGTGCGGCCCACATCACCTTCGAGTACCTCAAGCAGCAGACCAAGACCTTCATGCTGCACATCCCCTACCGAGGCGCGGCACCGGCGGTGAGCGACGTGCTGGCCGGCCAGGTGGATGCGATCTTCACCGGCTCGCCGGCGCTGATCCCGCACATCCGCGCCGGCAAGCTGCGCGCGCTCGCCGTGTCCAGCCCCAAACGCATCCCCTCGCTGCCCGATGTGCCCACGGTGGCCGAGAGCGGCTACCCCGGCTTCGAGGCCGACCAGTGGTACGGCATCGTCGCGCCCGCCGGGCTGCCCGCACCACTGGTGGCGCTCTACAACAGCGAGATCAACAAGGCCCTGGCTTCGCCCGAGGTGTCGCGTTCGCTGACCAACGAAGGCGCCGTGCCTACGCCGACCACGCCACAGGCCTTTGCGCAGCTGATCGTGCGCGAGATCCCGCGCTGGGCGCAGGTGATCAAGGCTGGCAACGTCAAGGCCGACTGAACGCGGTTCCATCCATCCGATCAGGTGACCACATGACGCTGTCGAGACGCGATTTCCTGGCCTGGGGCACCCTGGGCACCACTTCCCTGGCGCTGGGCTCCGCCTGGTCGCAGGCCACTCCCAGCCTGGGCGCGGCCACGCTGCCCGCACCGGGCTGGCAACGGCACCCGCTGGGCTCGGCCGAGGTGTTTGTGCTCAACGAAGGCGTGGTGCGCCGCCCGCTGGGCGAGGAGTTCGTGCGCAATGCGCCGCTGGAGCAGGTCAAGGCGGTGCTGGCCGCGCAGCAGCTGCCCACCGACTACATCGATGTGCCCTACAACAGCTTTTTGCTGGTGGTGGGTGGCAAACGCTGGCTCATCGATGCCGGCTTCGCGGACAACGGCCCGGCCGGCACCGGACGCCTGCTCGACAACCTGCGCGCCGCCGGTTTTGCCGCCACCGACATCGACGCCGTGCTGCTGAGCCACCTGCACGGGGACCACGTGAGCGGCCTGCGCCGCAAGGACGGCAGCGTGGTCTACCCCAACGCCACGGTGTTCGTGCCCACACCCGAGTACGACCACTGGATGGACGAGGCCCGCGCGCAGGCTGCGCCACCAGCTGCGCGTGGCGCCTTTGCCAACGTGCGGCGCGTGCTGGGGGGCTACGCCGCCGACAGGTTGCAGCGTTTCACGCCCGGAGAGCGCCTGCTCGGCGCGGTGGACAGCATCGCGGCCTTCGGCCATTCGCCGGGCCACACGCTGTTCAACCTGCGCGCGTCGCAAGGCAGCTTCACCTACCTGGCCGATGCGGCGCATTACCCCGCGCTGTTCGCCCGCAACCCCGACTGGCAGGTCATGTTCGACATGGACCCTGACCAGGCCAAGGCCTCGCGCCGCGCCGCGCTGGCCCGGGCGGCCGATGAGCGTGGACTGGTGGGCGGCTACCACTTCCCCTTCCCCGCCATGGGAAGCCTCAAGCCGCAGGGCAACGGCTACCAGTTCGACGCCGTCTGACCGGTTCGGCCCGCGTCTCAGGACGCGGCCGGTTCCAGGTCCTGGTGGTGGGCCACGCTGCCGTGTTTCCAGTAGGCCGATGCACGGATGGCGTGGCGGCTGTGCCCCTTGTCGTCCACCAGGATGCGGCGCACCGCGGCCATGGTCTGCGCCTCGCCCGCACACCACGCATACCCCTCGCCAGCGGGC
>CALRLO020000068.1:0-11304 GCA_943368755.1 Synechococcus sp. UW140
AGCAGGATGGCGAGCTCCAGCCGCAGCGTCACGGTGGCCACCGCGGTGGCCAGTGCGATCCAGAAATCGCGCCGTGCCACGTGCCAGAGTTCGCGCCAGCGTGGCAGGTCGAGCAGGTTCCAGGCCACCAGCACCAGCAACGCGGCGATGGCTGCCATGGGGATGTGGGCCAGCACCGGCGCCACCGCCCCCACCAGCACCAGCAGGAAGACGGCCGCGAACACCGCCGCCAGCGGCGTGCGTGCGCCGGCCTGCCAGTTGGGCACCGAGCGGTTGAGCGAGCCACCCGACACGTAGCACGAGAAGAACGAACCCACCACGTTGGACAGCCCCTGCCCGATGAACTCGCGGTTGGCGTCCATGCGCTGGCCGCTGCGCACCGCCAGCGCCTTGGCAATGGAGACCGTCTGGCCAAGGGCGACGATGGTCAGGGCCATCGCCAGGCCGAGCAGCTCGGGCAGGCGTGACCAGTCGATGTGGGGCAGGCCAAACACCGGCCAGGGCGACGGGATCTGCCCCACGGTGCGCAGGGCTGGGCCGACGTGATCACCGAGGCGGGGCAGCCACACCAGGTTCCAGAGCACGGCCAGCCCGGTGCCCGCCAGCAGCCCCAGCAGCATGTGGGGCCAGCGCGGGCGCCAGCGCTGCACCACAACCACCACCGCAAGGGTGGCGCCAGCCACGGCCGCCGCGGGGGCCTGCACCTCGCGCCACTGGCCAGCCAGATGGGCCAGCAGCGGCCCCGCACCGCGAACGCCGTCGGCGCGCAACCCCAGCGCGTCCACCAGCGCGTACAGCGCGATCAGCAGCGCCGCGCCCACGGTGAAGCCGAACAGCGCGGTCGGCGAGATGAAATGGGCCAGCGCGCCCAGCCGCAACACGCCTATGGCGCTCTGCATCAGCCCCACCAGCAGCGTGAGCACCAGCGCCAGCTGCACATAGGCCGGGCTGCCGGTGGCCGCCAGCGGCGCCAGCATGGCCATGAGCGCGAGCGAGATGGCGTTGGTCGGCCCCGACACCACGTGCCAGCTGGATCCGGCCAGCGCGGCCACGATGGCCGGCACGATGGCGGTGTAGATGCCCATCTCGACCGGCAGACCGGCCAGCGCCGCGAAAGCAATGCCCTGTGGCAACGCCAGCACCATGCCCAGCAGACCGGCCAGCGCGTCGGCGCGCAGGGTCTGGCGCGAAACCAGGGCCGGCCACTCACCGAACAGGCGGTGCGACCAAGGGGCGGAGGAGGCTGAGGATGAAGTGGCCATGACAGGAGCAGGCCCCGAGCATAGCGGCTTGGTACCGCGCATCGCCGGGGGGCTGGCAGCGCGGGCCCCGTTTTGTGATACTTCGCCATGGCCGCTTCGACCACCCCCCCATCCTCCTCCGGCCCCTCGGGCCCGTCCGGGTTCTGGAGTTGGCTGCGCCGCTCCGGCGACACCCCGTCGCGCGCCGCCACGCCGGCCGCCGCCCTCACGCCCAAGCAGCAGCGCGCCACCCATCGGGAGCAGCTGTTTGGCGTGGTGCGCGAGAACATGATCCGTGCCGGCGTGCTCAGCAGCACCTACAAGTTCAAGGTGCTCACCCTGGACCCGGCCGGCCAGCAGTTCATCGTGATGGTGGACTGGCAGCCCGGGGCTGCACGCACCGACTCAGCCACGAACCAGACACTGGAGCTGGGCCTGCAGCAGCTGGCGCGCGAGCGGCTGGGCTTTCGGGTCAAGGCGGTGTACTGGCGCCACACAGGTGGCGAATCGCCCCGCGCGTCGCGGAGCAACCCCACATCTGCCACACCTGTCACACCTGCCACACCCGAAGCTGCACATGTGCCGGCTGCGATGGCGGCCAGCGCCTCACCCCACGACCCCCATGCGGTGTCGGAAGACGAGCTGATGGCTTTTCGTGCCGCGCTGCGCTCGCCGGCCGGTGCCCCGGCGCCTGTCATGGCAGACCCACGCCAGGGTGACGCGGCGGATTTTCAGCCCACGGTGATCACCGACGACGCGCCGACCACCGATTTCGGCGCGCTCAGCGAGACACAGTTCGGGCGCCTGCGGTGATCAGACGCGCTGCGCCAGCGCGACCGCCTGTCCGATATAGGTGGCCGGCGTAAGGGCCAGCAGGCGCTGCTTCTCGGCTTCAGGGATGTCGAGCGAACGGATCAGGCCGTGCAACGCCTCGGCAGTCACGGTCTTGCCCCGGGTGACGTCCTTGAGCTTTTCGTAGGCGCCTTGCACGCCATAGCGGCGCATCACGGTCTGGATGGGTTCGGCGAGCACCTCCCACGAGGCATCGAGGTCGGCCGCGAGCGCTTCGGTGTTGAGTTCCAGCTTGTTCAGCCCGGTCATCAGCGACTGGTAGGCCAGCGCCGCATAGCCCAGCGCCACCCCCATGTTGCGCAGCACCGTGCTGTCGGTGAGGTCGCGCTGCCAGCGGCTGATGGGCAGCTTCTCGCTCAGGTGGCGCAGCACCGCATTGGCCAGGCCCAGGTTGCCTTCGGCGTTCTCGAAGTCGATCGGGTTGACCTTGTGGGGCATGGTGGACGAACCGATCTCGCCGGCCTTGAGCCGCTGCTTGAAGTAGCCCAGGCTCACGTAGCCCCAGATGTCGCGGGACAGGTCGACCAGGATGGTGTTGCTGCGTGCGATGGCGTCGAACAGCTCGGCCATGTAGTCGTGCGGCTCGATCTGGATGCTGTAGGGCTGGAAGGTCAGTCCCAGGCCCTGCGGCTCAGGTGTCTCCACGACCTTGCGGCTGAAGGCCTCCCAGTCGAACTCGGGCCAGGCGCTCAGGTGGGCGTTGTAGTTGCCCACGGCGCCGTTCATCTTGCCCATGAGGCCGACGGCTGCGATCGCATCGCGCGTCTTCTGCAGGCGCACCACCACGTTGGCGAACTCCTTGCCCACGGTCGTGGGGCTGGCGGTCTGGCCGTGGGTGCGGCTGAGCATGGGCACGGCCGCGTAACCGTGGGCCATCTCGCGCAGCTTGGCCAGCACCGCGTCCAGCGCGGCCAGCACCTGCACGCGGCCGGCCTTGAGCTGCAGCGCATGGCTGGTGTTGTTGATGTCCTCGCTGGTACAGGCGAAGTGCACGAACTCCTGCACCGCCGCCAGCTCGTCGCGCAGCCCCTGGGCCAGCGCAGCGTCGGCAAACCGGGCCTTGATCCAGTACTCCACCGCCTTGACGTCGTGGTTGGTGGTCTTCTCGATGTCCTTGATGGCAGCGGCATCGGCCTCGGAGAAGCCCGACACCAGACTCTGCAGGTGCGCACGCGCAGCCCCCGACAGCGGCGGGAACTCGGTGAAACCGGCGTCGGACAGGGCGATGAACCAGGCGATCTCGACCTGCACGCGGCGGTGCATGTAGCCGAACTCGCTGAGCAGCGGGCGCAGGGCCGCAAGCTTGGGCGCGTAGCGGCCATCCAGCGGCGAGAGGGCGGTCAGCGCCGAGAGGCCGGGCGCGGCGGTAAGGGAGGCGGAGGCGTCTTGCATGGGGCCCAATTGTAGGTAGGCCGCAACAGCGTGGGGTCAGACCGGCTCGCTAGAATGGTCTGCCAAAGAACACGAACACCGAGTCCATGATGAAACTGATCGGCGCCCTCACCAGCCCTTACGTGCGCAAAGTGCGCGTCGTGATGGCGGAGAAAAAGCTCGACTACCAGCTGGTGCTGGAGGATGTCTGGTCGGCCGACACCACCATCGCGCAAGCCAACCCGCTGGGCAAGGTGCCCTGTCTGGTGATGGACGGCGCCGAGGCCATCTTCGACTCGCGCGTGATTGTCGAATACCTGGACACGCTGTCGCCCGTGGGCAAGCTGATCCCGGCGTCGGGCCGTGAACGCACCGAGGTCAAGACCTGGGAAGCCCTGGCCGATGGCCTGATGGACGCAGCCATACTGGCGCGACTGGAAAACACCTGGGGCGGCCGCACCGCCAAGCAGCGCTCGCAGGCCTGGGCCGATCGCCAGATGGACAAGGTGCACGGCGCCCTCAAGGCCATGAGCCACGGCCTGGGCGACAAGGCGTTCTGCCACGGCATCCATTTCAGCCTGGCCGACGTGGCGGTGGGCTGCGCGCTGGGCTACCTGGACTTCCGCTTCGCCGACATCGACTGGCGCACGCCCTACCCCAACCTGGCCAGGCTGGCCGAGAAGCTGGCCCAGCGCCAGAGCTTCATCGATTCCGCGCCACCGGCGGCGTAGGACTCTGCGGCGCGGCGCGGCAAAACCTCAGGCCCGCACCTGGCGCTTGAGCCATCGCATCAGCGCACCCAGCACAGGTATTTTTTCGTACAGCTCTTCGGCTGCGTCCCAGTAGTCGCGGTGCATGGCCACACGGCCATCGGGGGCGAAGCGAAGGTGGGTGGCGCCACGCACCGTCAGGCTTGAGCCGCGCGAGATGAAATGGAAATCCCAGGCCAGGAAAGCGTCATCGCCTTCGGTGACGGTGCGGGTCACCACGAAACGGGGCGCCTCCACCGTGCGGTACATGTGCTCGAAAACAGCCCTGATCGCCTCGACGCCACGGACCTCGTTGAAGGGGTCCTTGAAAGTGGCGTCGGGCGTGTAGATATCTCCCAGTCGAAGCAGCGCCGAGGGCGAGAGGCGCTCGAAATAGGCTCTGACGGCCGATGTGCGGGAATCCTCACTCATAACCCGGTGAAACGTGTGACAGCAGCAAAAAAGGGTCGGGACGGCAGCACCCGCAACAACTGCATCCAGCGGGTGAAGCGCTTGGGGAAATGGATGTCGAAACGGCCACGCGCCCAGCCGGCGAGTATCGCGTGGGCCGCGTCGTCGGGGCTCATCAGCGCCGGCATGTGGAAGTGGTTCTGCGCGGTCAGCGGCGTTTCCACGAAACCCGGGTTGATCACGCTCACACCCACGCCCGCGTGGCGCAGGTCCAGGTAGAGCGTCTCGGCCAGGTTGATCAGCGCTGCCTTGGTGGGTCCGTAGGCCAGCGACTTGGGCAGGCCGCGGAATCCGGCCACGCTGCTGACCAGACTCAGGTGGCCATGCCCCTGGGCACGCAACGTAGGCAACACCGCATCGATGACGTGCAGCGCGCCCAGGTAGTTCACCTCCCAGTGGCGGCGCAGCTCGGGCAGCTGCCAGCCATCGACCCGCATCTCGCGGTAGTGGCCGGCGCAGTACATCACGAGGTCAAGCGGGCGGCCGTCGGCACGCAAGGCACGTGCGGCGGCGTGCGCGCTGGCAAGGTCGGTCACATCCAGCGGCAGTGCGCGGGAGCCCGGGTGCTCGCGCACGAAAGCGTCGAGCGCATCGGTGCGACGGGCCGACACCACCACGTCGGCTCCGGCGGCATGCAGCGCGTGCGCCGTGGCCGCGCCGATGCCGCTGGAGGCGCCCACCAGCCAGACGCGGCGGCCGGTCCAGTCCCGCAGGGGGGGGTTGAGCGGAGCGAACAGCATCATGGCCTTTTCACAAAGCTGAGCGTGACCTCGCCCAGGCGGAAACCGAACTTGCTCATGACCGCCTTGTTGAGCATCACGCGCTCGTCCATCAGGTACATCCAGTCGTCAAACTGCACCTCGTAGGTGGTGCCGTCCACCGGCAGCTGCAGCGTGTAGCCCCAGCGGAAACTGTTGCCCGCCACCTGGCCGGTGGCTTCGCCCACGACGTCGTCGGCCCGCCCCACATAGCGTCCATCGGCCAGCTTCGTGAGACGCCACACACGCCGCTGCTTGCTGCCGTCGGAGTAGGTGAAGTCCTCGTCGAGCACCCCTTCGTTGCCGTTCCAGGTACAGACCATGACCACGGTGAAGCGTTTGACCACGCGGCCCGAACGGTCGGTGAACACGCCGTAGGCATCGAGCGTGCCGTTGAAGTAGCGCGCCAGGTCCAGCACCGGCCGCTCGGCGGCGTAGTCGCTCACCTGCGGGCCGGCACACCCCGCCACGGCCAGTGCACCGGCAAGCAGCAGTAGGCCGCGTCGTTTCATGTCAGAGGTCTCCGTATGGCAAACAGGTACAAGGCCACCGCCGCGAGTGCCTTGAGCACGCAGGGCAGCACGCAGTAGGCGATCACGAGCGCCTGCAGCGCCTGCGGGTCGCGCGCACCCGGCGCGTAGCCAAACAGCGCGAGCAGCGGCAGCGCCAGGCCAGCGGCCAGGGCGAGGTTGAGCTTGGTGGCCAGGCTCCACCAGCCGAAATAGGCGCCTTCGCTGCGGCCGCGCTCGCCCAGCTCGCCGATCAGGCCGGCCAGCAGCGCGCCGGGCAGCGCCAGATCGGCCCCCAGGGCCACCCCCGAGAGCGCACACACGAGCACGAAGGCCCAGGCATCTCCTGTCCCGAGGCCAGCGGCCCAGACAAAAACAGCCATGGCCAGCCCCATGCCCGCGAGCCAGGTACGTGCCAGCCCGAAGCGAGCGACGACACGCAGCCACAGCGGCAGCGACAGCGCGGCGCACAGGAAATAGCTGCCCAGAAAAGCCGGCTCCAGCGCGGCGGGCGCCTGCAAGCGGTCTTGTACGAAAAACAGCACCAGGGTGGCCGGCACGGCACTGGCAATGCCGTTGATCAGAAACACCCCCAGCAGACGGCGAAAGGCCGGCTGGCGCAGCGGGCGCCACATCGACGGTGCATCGCCACCGACCACCAGGCCCGCAGCCGGCGCAAGCGCGCGGCTCCAGGCCCAGCCACCGGCGATCAGCGCCAGCACCAGCGCGGCCACCGTGGCACCCAACCCCAGGGTGGACGGCAGCACCGCGGCCACGATCACGCCCACCAGCCCCCAGCCCTCGCGCCAGGCCACCACGCGCGACCGTTGCGCCTCGGTGCCGCCCAGCCGTGCACCCCAGGCCTGGTGTGCCACGGCCACCACGCTGTAGGCGGTGTAGGTCAGCACCAGCAGCAGCAGGGCCCAGCCCAGCAGGGCACCTGCACCGCGCCCCAGCCAGGCGGGCGGAAAGAACAGGCCCGCAAAACCCAGTGCCAGCAGACCAGCGGCCAGTGCCGCCACACCCAGCACGGCACGGGCCGAGCGGCCGAACAGGCGGTCGCACCAACGGCCTATCCAGGGGTCGAGCACGGCGTCGAACAGGCGCGCACCCAGCAGCACCGCGCCCAGCGCCGCCAGTGGCATGCCCAGCTCGCGGGCGTAGTGGTTGGGCCAGAGCACATACAGCGGCAAGGCGACAAAGGCCAGAGCCAGCCCTGGCAGGCCATAGCGCATGCCTTCGCGCCAGGCACCGGGCGCGGTGAATGCGGCGGCCGGCTCGCTCATGGCAGGCGACCCTTGAAATCGGCCATCAGCGCTTCGCGCAGGCGCGGCTCGGAGGTCCGGGGAGACAGCCAGATGCCAAAGAACAACCGCGCGAACTCGGCATCGGGAACGGTGTCGGTGGGCTGACCGTTGTAGGTGAAGCGCACGCCCTGCCCTGGCTCGTGCTGACCGGCGAGGCGGTCGCCGCGGGCCACGTCGGGGAAGGCTCGACGCATCGCAGCCTCCCAGCGCTGCGCCTGCTCCTCGGTGAAGCCACCCACGCCCCGCATTTCTCGGATGGAGCGTTCGGCGATCAGCGGCCCCTTGAGCGCGCGCAGGTAAGCCAGCTCCAGCACGAAGGGCTGGCGTTCGTAGTCGTCGAACACGAATCCGGGTGCGGCCCACAGGCGCAGGTCGTAGACCTCGAAACCGAAATAGCGGAACCGCGCCTGCGCGGCCAGCCTCACGCCTGGCACCGGTGCCACCGGGTTGGCTGCAGCCACCCCGCTGGCCAGGGCACCGAGCGCGATCAGGCAGTGGCGGCGCTGCATGGTGTGCCTCAGTCGGGTTTGCGCAGTGTGAACTGCATCACGTCGGTGCTGCCTTCGTCGAAGGCGGCCTCGCAGTAGGCCAGGTAGAACTCCCAGATGCGCATGAAGCGGTCGTCGAAACCGAGTGCGCGCACGCGAGACTCCTCGCGCAGGAAGCGCGTGCGCCACTCGCGCAGGGTCGCGGCGTAGTCGCGGCCAAAAGCGAAGCTGTCTTCCACCACCAGGCCGGCGGCCTCGGCTTCGCGCCGGAACGCAGCCGGGCTGGGCAGGCAGCCGCCCGGGAAGATGTACTGCTGGATGAAGTCGGTGCCACGCAGGTAGCGCTCGAAGTGCGCATCGGCGATCACGATGCTCTGGATGCAGGCACGCCCGCCCGGCTTGAGCAGTCGCTGCACCGTGGCGAAATAGGTGGGCCAGTATTCGCGGCCCACGGCCTCCACCATCTCGATGGAGCAGATGGCGTCGAACGGCGCGTCGCCAATGTCGCGGTAGTCCTGCAGCCGCAGGTCGGCGCGCTCGCTGGTGCCCAGGCGGCCCATGCGGTCCTGGGCCCAGGCCAGCTGCTCGGTCGACAGCGTCACCCCCACCAGCGAGGCACCAAAACGGGTGGTGGCGGCCTCGGCCAGCGCACCCCAGCCACAGCCGATCTCCAGCACGCGGTCACCGGGCTGCACCCGGGTCTGCTGCAGCGCCCGGTCCACCTTGGCCCACTGGGCTTCGACCAGACCGGCGCCCTCGCGGGCGTACCAGGCCGACGAGTAGTTCATGGTCTCGTCGAGCCAGAGCGCGTAGAAGTCGTTGCCCAGGTCGTAGTGGGCGTGGATGTTCTTGCGGCTGTTGGCCTTGGTGTTGCGGTTGAGCAGGTGACGCAGCCGATAGGCCAGTCGGCCCCACCAGTGGCCGTAGAACACGTCTTCGAGCGCCTGTCGGTTGCGCAGGAACACCCGCAGCAGATCGGCCAGTTGCGGGGTGCTCCAGTCGCCGGCAATGTAGCTCTCGGCAAAACCGATGTCGCCGGACTTCAGTGCGGCACTGCACGGGTTCCAGTTCTTGAGGTGCAAGAAAGCCTGTGGCGAGCCGCCTTCACCGAAGAGGTGGCGCGAACCGTCGGGCAGCTCGACGGTGAGCTGTCCGTGGCGCAGGCGCTGCAGCAGCGCGAAGGCGGTACGGGCTGCCGCCGGCGCGCCAGGGGGCAGCAGGGGGGCTGATTGGGTCAGGGTGGAACTGTGCATGGTCATTGCCCGCGCGAGACAAAGGCGCCGGGGGGTTCGGGCTTGGTGAAAAAGTGCACGCGCTTGAGCCACAGCCGTGCGGCTTGCCAGTGGATGCGGGCGATCACGCCCAGCGTCATGGCCGGATGGCGCCACAGCGCGCGGCGCGTGCTGGAGGCATCCAGCGGCACCAGGGTGCCGCTGACGCTGGTCTGCAGCAGCGGTGGTGCGGTGGGATCGTCGTGGTAATCCACCCGCACCACGGTGCGCGGCTGGCCGTCGCGCTCGGTGCGCATGAAGACGAAGCGGTACTCGCCCCGCACCTCGCAGAACGGAGAGACGTGGAACACCTTGTCGGCCCGCACCACCTGTCCATGGCGGGGTTCGTCCAGCAGGTAGCAGTGGCGCTCGCCGAAGGTGTTGTTCACCTCGGCCACGACGGCGCGCAGCGAGCCATCGGCGCGCTCGCAATACCAGAAACTCACGGGCTTGAAGGCGTAGCCCAGCACGCGGGGGTAGGTGTGCAGCCAGACCTCACCATCGGCGTCGGTGATGCCGTGCGCCTGCAGCAGGCTGTCGATCCAGGCCAGGGCATCGTCACGACCGTCTCCGTGGTCGCGGTCGTGGAAGGACAGCGCGGCGGCGCGGTTGCGTGCCAGCGCACCATGGCCTGCCGCACGCAGGTGACGCAGCGGGAGCATGAGAAAGAAGGTGGGGTAGCTGAACACGTGGCGCGCCGGGCGCTGGCGCGCGTGCCGCACCAGACCGAACCCGATCAGCGCGCCGGTTGCCTTCACGCGTGCGCCTCCGCCTGTGCCTGCCAGTGCCGCATCAGGCCGGCGCCCGCCTGAAGGCCGGCCTTGAGCCCGTCTTCGTGGAAACCATAGCCGCACCAGGCGCCGGCAAACCAGGTGTGCTGGCGGCCCTGCAGCCCGCCCAGGCGGCGTTGTGCTGCGATGGCCGCGACATCGAACACCGGGTGGGCATAGTCGTACTCGCCCAGCACGCTGGCAGGCGCAGGCTCGCGCAAGGGGTTGAGCGACACCAGCACCGGCTGCGAAAAGGGCAGCGGCTGCAGGCGATTGATCAGGTAGTGCAGGCACACCCGCGGGGCGGTGGTGTTCGGGTCGGCGGCGCTTTCGTAGTTCCACGAAGCCCAGGCCTTGCGGTTGGCGGGCAGCACCGAGGCGTCGGTGTGCAGCACGGCCCGGTTGCTCTGGTAGCGGATCGCCCCCAGCACGGCGCGCTCGTCGTCGCTGGCGCCCTCGCGCAGCAGGTGCAGTGCCTGGTCGCTGTGGCAGGCCAGCACCAGCGCATCGAAGCGCTCGACACGACCGTCGGTGATGACCTGCACGCCGGTTTCATCGCGCAGTACGGTGCGCACCGGCGTGGCCAGGCGCACGTCGTGCAGACCTGCCGCCACCCGGCGCACGTATTCGCGCGAGCCACCGCGCACCGTGAACCAGCGCGGCCGATCGTTGACCTGCAGCAACCCGTGGTTGTGGCAGAAGCGCACCATGGTGGCCACCGGGAACTGCAGCATCTGCTCGGTGGGACAGCTCCAGATGCAGGCCATCATGGGCAGGAAGTAGCCGTCGCGAAAGCCGTCGCTGAAACGCTGGCTGCGCAGGAAATCGCCCAGCGGCATCCACAGCCGGCTGTCGGGCGCAAAGTCGGCCTCGCTGCGTGCGAGCCGGGTGCACAGGCGGTTGAAACGCAGGATGTCGGCCAGCATGCGCAGGAAACCCGGGTTGAGCAGGTTGCGCCGCTGCGCGAACACGGTGTCCAGGCTGGAGCCGCTCCATTCCAGGCCACGCGACTGCACCGAGAACGACATGTCAGACAGCGCGGTGGCCACCCCCAGCTCGGCGAACAGGGCAATCAGGTTGGGGTAGGTGCGTTCGTTGAACACCAGGAAGCCCGTGTCCACGCCGTGGGTCACCGGCTGGCCATCGGCGCCAGGCAGGGTCACGTCGACGGTGTGGGCGTGGCCGCCGAGGGTGGCAGCGGCTTCGAACAGGGTCACATCGGCCCAGCCGCGCAGGGTGTGGGCGGCGGCCAGACCGGAGATGCCGGCGCCCACCACGGCCACGCGAGGGGCGCGGCCGGCGGGGCGCAGGGCGGGGGGTTGGCGGGGATCCGAGTACATGGCTCAGACCCCCGCCGGGGAAGAAGAAAGTACTGCGAAGCGCCCTGAAACGAAGGAGGGAGGGAGGGAGGAGGAGGAGAAGCGCCTCAGGATTTCACCCCGGGCCCGAGAGCCCGACCGTCTCCGCAGTACGAGAAAGCTGTCGTCATGGAGCGCCAACGCGCCCGAAAAGTTCCA
>CALRLO020000069.1:0-10064 GCA_943368755.1 Synechococcus sp. UW140
CCAACCTCAGGGGCGCCGAGCGCGCCATCGCCGAGGGAGCGCACGTGATGCTGCTGCCGCTATCGGCCAGCCACGCCCACAGCCTGGCCAACCTGCGCAAGACACCCGACGAGGTGGTGGCCGACATCGCCTGCATACGCGCCGCGCGCGACGCCGCCGGCTCCGCCACGCGGCTGGAAGTGGGCATCAGCACCGCCTTCGGCTGCACCCTGCAGGGCCGGGTGGACGAAGCCGAGGTGGTACGCCTGGTACAGGCCGTGCTGGACGCCGGCGCCGAGCGCGTGAGCCTGGCCGACACCGTGGGCTATGCCGACCCCGCACAAGTGACCCGCCTGCTGGAAAAAGTGCTGCGCGTGGCCGGCAGCCAACTGGATACCGCTCACTTCCACGATACCCGCGGCCTGGGCCTGGCCAACTGCTACGCCGCGCTGCAGCTGGGCATCACCCGGCTCGATGCCTGCCTGGGCGGCATTGGCGGATGCCCCCATGCGCCGGGCGCCAGCGGCAACGTGGCCACCGAAGACCTCATCTACCTGCTGCACAGCATGGGCGTGGAAACCGGCATCGATTTCGACGCCCTGCTGCCGCTGCGCCAGCGCCTGGCCGGCTGGCTGGAGGGCGAGCCGCTGCACGGCAGCCTGTGGCGCGCCAACCTGCCCAAGACCATGCGCGAGGCCGTGACCGCATGAGCGCGAATACCAGCACCACTGCGCCCCAGCCCCTGCAGGGTCTGCGCGTCATCGAGTTCACCCACATGGTGATGGGCCCCACCTGCGGGATGGTGCTGGCCGACATGGGCGCCGAGGTGGTGAAGATCGAGCCCCTCGACGGCGACCGCACCCGCCGCCTGCTGGGTGCGGGCTCGGGCTTTTTCCCCATGTTCAACCGCAACAAGAAAAGCATAGGCATAGATCTGCATCAACCCGAGGGCGCAGCCGTGGCACGCCGCCTGTGTGCCAGTGCCGATGTGGTGGCCGAGAACTTCAAGCCCGGCACCATGGAGAAATACCAGCTGGACTACGCCAGCGTGCGCGAGACCAACCCGCGCGTGATCTACGTGAGCCACAAGGGCTTTCTGCCCGGCCCCTACGACCACCGCACCGCGCTCGACGAGGTGGTGCAGATGATGGGCGGCCTGGCCTACATGACCGGCCGCCCCGGCGACCCGCTGCGCGCCGGCACATCGGTCAACGACATCATGGGCGGCCTGTTCGGCGCCATCGGCGCGCTGGGCGCGCTCATCCAGCGCGGCATCACCGGCCAGGGCATGGAGGTGCAGAGCGCGCTCTACGAGAACAACGTGTTCCTGATGGGCCAGCACATGCTGCAGTACGCTATGACCGGACGCCACCCGCAGCCCATGCCCGCGCGCGACAACCCCTGGGCCGTGTACGACGTGTTCACCGTGAAGGACGGCGAGCAGATATTCCTGGCCGCCGTGAGCGACCCCCAGTGGTTCACGTTCTGCGACGCGCTGCAACTGCCCGACCTGAAAGCCGACCCTGACCTGGCCACGAACAACCAGCGCGTACTGCGCCGCACCGAGCTGCTGGCCACGCTGCGCGAGCGCCTGGCCACGCGCAGCGCCGCCGAGCTGGCCGCCGCCATGGAGAGCGCTGGCCTGCCCTTCGCACCCATACGCCGGCCCGAAGACCTGCTGAACGACGAACACCTGCTCGCCACCGGCGGCCTGGCCGACGTGACCCTGCCCGACGGCGAGCGCGCCGGCGAGCAGGTGAAGACCACGCTGTTCCCCATCACCCTGGCTGGCAGCCGCCTGGGCGTGCGCCTGCAGCCGCCCCGGCTGGGCGAACACAGCCGCGAGCTGCTGGCCACGGCCGGCTACGCCACCACCGAGATCGACGACCTGCTGGCGCGTGGCGTCGTGAGCTGAACCCTGCGCCAAGATTTCCCAAACCACAACAGGAGACAAGACATGACCCCCATCAACCGCATGCGGCGAGCCTGCCTGGGCAGTGCCGTGGCCATGCTGGCCGCCCTGGGCACCCTGGCCCACGCACAGGACGGCACCGTACGGCTGGTGCTGCCCAACGCCACCGGCTCCGGCATCGATGCCATCACCCGCTCGGCCCAGACCGCGCTGGGCAAGGCACTCAACGTCTCGGTGGTGGTGGAGAACCAGCCCGGCGCGGGTGGCGTTCTGGGCCTGCAGACGCTCGCGCGCTCAGTCCCCGATGGCCACACCTTCTCCGTCGTCTCCAACAACGTCGTCATCTTCCCCAGCGTGCTCAAGTCGCTGCCGTTCGACATGCCGGGTGACTTCACGCCCATCGCGGTGGTGGGCGCCACGCCCATGGTGCTGGTGGTGAACCCGACCAAGGTGCCCGCCACCAACAGCCGTGATTTCATCACCCTGCTCAAGAGCAAGCCCGGCGCCATCAACTTTGCCTCCGGCGGCAACGGCACCATCCTGCACCTGGCGGCCGAGCTGTACCTGGAAGCGGGCGGCGCCAGCGCCCGCCACATTCCCTACCGGGGCGTCGGCCCCATGGTGACGGATCTGCTGGGTGGCCAGGTGGACTTCGGCGTGGCCGCGCTACCCAGCGTGCAGGGTCACATCAAATCGGGCGCGCTGCGCGCCATCGGCATGCTGTCGCCACAGCGCACGCCAGCCGCACCCGACATCCCCACCCTGGCCGAGCAGGGTCTGACCAACTTCTCGGTGGAAGCCTGGTTTGCCGTCATCGGCCCCAAAGGCATGAGCGCCGCCAACGTGAAGAAGATGCACGACGCCCTGACCGTCGCCTTCAACGACCCGGGCGTGAAAGAGGCCATGGCCAAGCAGGGCAACTCCATCAGCATCAGCACGCCCGAAGCCGCGCAGGCCGCGTTCCGCAGCGAACTGGCCAAGTACGCCGCGCTGGTGAAAAAGGTGGGGCTGGAACCGCAATAAGCCAACCAGGCCGGGCGCGTGCTAAACCACCCCGCGCAGCGCCGCCCCCCGGGCATCGCGCAGCACCGGGCAGTTGATGACGATGTCGGTCATCTCCAGCGTCAGCAGCCCTTTGTCTTCGGCTTCCAGCACCGCCTCTTCCGAGCGCAGCTCGCGCACGTCGGCGGGGCGCTTCCAGCGCACCCACACACCGCGCCACAAGGGGCTGTAGGAACGGTCGGCATTGGCCGGGCCGAGTGGGCGCGGCACCGACGGGAACACATTGAGCTGCTCGTTGCCGGCAAACATGTAGACCCGCTCCACCAGCGACTGGCCGGGCGCGGGCGGTTTGATGGCGTGGCGCAGCAGGGGTACGTGGTTGATGCCCTTGGCCTGGGCCATGGCGGCGTCCGAGGTGTCGGTGCTGACGTAGTCCACCCGCTCGCCCTCGAACCAGGCCTGCTGCAGCGGCAGGGTGATGCTGCGGCCACTGGGTGCGGATGCAGGCGCGGGCGCCGCCTGCGCCCACACGGGCTTCGCACGGCCCGCCACCACAGCCGCCCACAGCGCCAGCCAACCCCCACCCAGCCAGCGCCTGCGCGCACGAAACGTTGTCGGCTCCATCGCGGTCCTTTCAAGGTGCGCGGTTGGAGGCTTCAGCGACCGTAACGTTCCCGCGCCAGCGCCGCACCCTTGGCCAGCGCGTCCAGCTTGGCCAGCGCCACCTCGCGGCTCATGGGCGCCAGGCCGCAGTTGGTGCACGGGATCAGCCGCTCGCGTGGCACGAACTGCAGCGCGCGGCCAATGGTGTCGGCCACCTCCTCGGGGGTTTCCACCACGTCGCTGGCGACGTCGATCACACCCACCATCACGTCCTTGCCCTGCAGCAGCGCCATCAGCTCGGGCGGCACGTGGGAGTGGTGGCACTCCAGGCTCACCTGGTCGATGCTGCTTTTGGCCAGCGCCGGGAACACCTGTTCGTACTGACGCCACTGCTCGCCCAGCGTGGCCTTCCAGTCGGTGTTGGCCTTGATGCCGTAGCCGTAGCAGATGTGAACCGCCGTGGTGCAGGTGAGGCCCTGCGCGGCGCGCTCGAGCGCCTTTACGCCCCAGTCGGCCGCCTCGGCCATGTAGACGTTGAAGGCCGGCTCGTCGAACTGGATGATGTCCACCCCGTCGGCCTGCAGCGCCAGCGCCTCCTGGTTCAGCAGCTCGGCGAAGGCCATGGCCATCTTCACGCGGTCGCCGTAGAAGCGGTCGGCCACGGTGTCCACGATGGTCATGGGGCCGGGCAGGGTGAACTTGAGCTTGCGCGTGGTGTGGGCGCGAGCCAGCTGCGCCTCGAACGCGTGCACGCGTCCTTTCAGCCGCAGCGGCGCCACCACCTGCGGCACCATGGCCTTGTAGCGGTCGTTGCGTATGCCCATCTCCACCTTGTGCTCGAAGTCGATGCCCTCGACCTGCTCCAGAAAACCGTGCACGAAATGCTGGCGCGACTGCTCACCGTCGCCGATCACGTCCAGCCCCGCGTCTTCCTGCGCCTTGATCCACAGCAGCGTGGCGTCGGCCTTGGCCTGCTGCAGCTCGGGCCCCTGGGCCTTCCACTGCGGCCAGAGTTTTTCGGTTTCGGCGAGCCAGGCGGGTTTGGGCAGGCTGCCGGCGATGGCGGTGGGGAACATGTTGGGTGTCTCCGTGGTGGTGGTGGTGGTGGTGTGTTGCGGTCGGAAGTATCAGCGCAGCGGAATCGGCGTGCCGGCCGCCACCGGTACCGCCGTCACCGAGTTCTGGGGCGAACCCTCGATCACGCGGTCGGAGTAGGTGAGGTAAACCAGCGCGTTGCGCTTGGCGTCCACCATGCGCACGATGCGCAGGCGCTTGAACACCAGGCTGGTGCGCTCGCTGAAGATTTCCTCCTGCACCTTGATGGGCTTGGGCACGCTGATGGGCCCCACCTGCCGGCAGGCAATGGAGGCTTCCGACTTGTCTTCGGCCAGCCCGAACGCCCCCTTGAGCCCGCCCGTCTTGGCGCGCGAGATGTAGCAGGTGACCCCGTTCACCCCGGGGTCGTCGTAGGCCTCCACCACGATCTTGTGGTCGGGCCCGATGAACTTGAACACCGTGTCCACCGAGCCGATTTCTTCGGTGCTGGCGGTGCAGGCGATGGTGGCGGTGAGGAGTACGGCCAGGGTGGGGATGAGGCGGGACATGGGTGAGGTTTTCGTGAGTGGGAAGGGGCTGGGCGACACATTAGCAGGCTCATCCGGGCGGAGGCAGGCCATGTGTCCACCCCGGCACAGCAATGTAGTAGCGGGTGCCTTTGCCCACACCTGTGTGCCATATGAGACCTTTGGCCAGCAGGTCGGCCAAGTCCCGCGTGGCGGTGGCTTTGGAGGCGCCCGTCATCTTCACGTACTTGTCGGCGGTCAACCCACCCAGGAAGCCGCCATCGCCATCGTCCAGCAGCCGCTGCAGCACCTTGCGCTGCCGCTCGTTGACACCCGCCGAGGCGGGGCGCTCCCAGTAGCGGCGTTTCTCCATCGCCTGGTCCATCACCCGGATAGTCGCCTCGCACGCCAACGTGCACTGCTGCGCAAACCAGCTCACCCAAGGCGTCACATCCAGCGGGCCACGCTGGGCGGCGTTGAGCGCGTCGTAGTACGCCGCGCGCTGCGCCAGCAACTGGCGCGACAGGCTGTACAGCCGGACTGATCGACCCAGGTACTGAGCCATGGCCATATCCACAATCGCCCGGCCAATGCGACCGTTGCCATCTTCAAACGGGTGGATGCTTTCAAACCAGAGGTGGGCGACGGCCGCACGCGCCAGGCCGTCCATGGCAACCGGCGCAGGCATGGGCGCCGCTACCGCTGCAGGCGATGTGGCGTTGAACCAGGCCAGGAACTGCGCCATATGCGCAGGCACATCCTGGGACGCTGGCGCCTCGTAGTGAACCACCTCGCGCCCCGGCAGACCGCTCACGATCTGCATGGCATCGGCGTGCTCCCGGTACCGCCCCACGGCAATGCGCCGAATGCCCGCCGTGCCACCTGGAAACAGCGCGGATTGCCACCGGCACAGCCGATCCGCATCCAGCGGCGTGTTCCATGCGGAGGACGCGTCGTTGACGACCTCCACAAGCCCATCCACCGAACGGTTACCTGCATCCGGCACCGTGTGCCCCAGACGCCGCATCACCGACGACCGCACCACCTCAAGCGGCAGCCGCTCACCCTCGATGGCGGCCGTGGCCATGGCCTCATCCACCAGCACATCCACAGCCATACGGCCAGCACCCTCCAGACCAATGGCCGCCGCCTGGCCCTCCAGCAGGCCCAAGGCCCGGTGCGCCGCAGCGAGGTCCGCCGCCACCAGCCGGGCGTCGTAACTCATGGCGGGCCATGCCGGGTGGCGCCAGATCCAGTGGGTTGGAGAAGTCATGAGCCGTATTTTAGTCTTATCGGCTCACTATTTGAGCCGTATTTTTGGTATTTCGGCTCACCAGACTGTCAACTCATGCCCACACCGCCCTCGTCGATTTCAGATCGTGTGCCCACTGGGCCAGATGCTTCCACACCCGCTTGGCGGGAAACTGCCGCGTGGCGGCCACCTCCTCCACGGTGCCGACGATCAGCGCCAGAGGCGCCTCGTCCAGCAGCGTGGCCACATGCGGCACGATCTCTGCGGGCAAGTCACCTTGCACCAGTGCGCTGGCCAGCACCTCTGGCGACAGCGCCTGCTTGTAGCCCACGCTCGTGGTCCGGCTCGTCAGCTCCAACGCGTTGCGACGGCGGCTGGCTTCGCTGGCATCCAGCCGGATGCCCAGCAAGTCCAGCACGCCGAACAGCTTGGCCGCACCCAAGTCAACCAGCGTGCCTGTTTCCAGCTGGTTGATGGTGGCGCGTGACAGACCGGCCAGCTTGGCCAGCCTGGCCTGCGACAGGCCCAAAGCCTGCCGACGCCGCTGCACAAGAGGTCCGATTTCTGCCAGGTTCATGCTCGTCATTGGAGCATGTCGGCTCAAATAGTGTCAAACATGTTTGACTAATCTTGAGAATTTTTGCCCATATTTAAGTTGAAAGCATAAAATCTTTCACAAGAAACCACAATGGCACCCATGCCCCGCACCGCCACCCAACCCGCCACTGCCCCCGACCCCGCCGCCGTGCTGGCCAAGGCCACGGTGCGCAGCAGCCAGCTGCTGGGGCTGAACGGCAGCGCGCTGGCGCGCACCCTGGGGGTGAGCGAGCCCACCGTGTCGCGCCTGCTCAAGGGCGACAAGACCCTGGCGCCCACCAGCAAGGAGGGCGAGCTGGCGTTGCTGCTGGTGCGCGTCTACCGCTCGCTGGACGCGCTGGTGGGCACCGACGACCAGAAGCGCAAGGCCTGGATGAACTCGCACAACCACGCGCTGGGCGGCGTGCCGCTGCAGCTGGTGCAAACCGTGGCCGGCCTCGTGGGCACGCTCAACTACCTGGACGGCATGCGCGCGCCGGCATGAGCGTTTGGCAACCCGAGTGGCTGGACAACAGCGTGGCCCCGGCCACCCTGCTGGCCTGGCGCGGCGTGGAGGCGCAGCACGTCGTCTCCACCCTGCGGCTGGTAGACACCGCAGCCGAACAGGACCTGCTGGAACAGCTCATTGAAGGCAGCAAACCCGCTCTGCCCCAAACGCCTGGCACACCCAAAGGCCAGCCCCCCAAACACTACCTGCTGACCACGCCGTTTCGCTACAACCCCGAACACGAAAGCCGCTTTCGCCCCCGCCGCGCCAAAGGCCAGTGGTACGGAGCCGAGCAGCTGCAGGTGGCATGCGCCGAAGTGGCCTGGTGGCGACACCGCTTCGTGCTGGACAGCGCCGGCCTCATCGACCAGGCCCTGCTGACCGAACACACCTTCTTCCAGGCCGCCATCGCCGGCCCCGCCATCGACCTCATGGCTCCGCCCTGGAACGCCAAGCGCAGCACCTGGACCCACAGCAGCGACTACACCGCCACCCAGGCCCTGGCCCAGGCCGCCGCGCCAGGCGGCGTGCACTGGCTGGCCTACGAATCAGCCCGCGCCCCCGGCGGCCGCTGCGCCGTGGCGCTGACGCCCAGCTGCCTGAGCGAACCGCCGGGCGGGCTGGAGCGCAGCATGCTGACCTGGCACTGCAAGGCCACGAAAGGGGCGGTGCTGTTCACGCGGGGGAGGGAGCGGTATGGGTGGGAGTTTTGAGGGTGTGACTCTGGAACAGACTCCGCGCTGAGCCTCACCCCATAGATGCTGCAAATGATTCAGAATGTCAAAACTTTTTGACATTCTGAGGTGCCTAGTTGAATCGACCCATCGATGAAGCGGTTGCGTTTGTGCTGGACCAGGTTATCAATCCCGCCCTCGCACACCCCACACTTCCACAAGGCATAAAAAACAAGGTGCGGAATGCACGGACCTGGCTTAACCAATTCAATCGCGTCGGTGATTTATTGGTTTACATGCAGAGATTCAAGGGCACCGAAAGTTCCGAAATGCATCAAGTGCTGTCACAGCACTCCCTCAAGTCCTTTGAAGACATTATTCAACCCTTCGAGCGTCACTTCGTCACTTGGTCTAATGACCGAACAACCCCGGAGTCATTTATTGTTGGCGAGTATTACAGCTCGCATCAAATTTTGATATTTGTTGGGGCTTACAACACACGTGCGGGGGGCATGTTTTTACTTGGTCACCGAACGGCGCCTGATGCGGTTGTGATCAAAGCAACGCTCGAAGGCGGGCGGTACCCAAACAGCTGGCTGGAGCCAGGGCGCCGGTTGAAGTACTACCTAAAGAGTAGAGACAACGTGTTCGGCGAACATTTTCAAGAAAATGCCGCAATCCTAAATCACCGCAATTTGCCCATTCTTTGTTTCATACGGCCACATTCTGAAGGCGCCTTCTCGTACGAAGGTGTTTTCACCTATGCCTCAATAAATACGGAACCCGATGAATCAAAATGGTTTGAGCTGCATCGCGGCTTAAATGAGACTGCAGTCAAAGAGATTTCAAGTGCGCGATACGAAGAGGACCGATTGATTGCAGAGGTTGATAAAGCCCAAGCCCTAACCCATGATGCACTTAGCCGGCTTGTAGCGCTAGCACCCAAGAAGCCAAAAAGAAAGCCTGTTCTCACTCTCGCATTTGAACGGAGCCCTTATGTCATCGCAGCCGCACTAAGAAGGGCCAACGGCAAGTGTGAAATTTGTAGCTCACCTGCGCCGTTTAATAAGCGCACTGATGGAACGCCTTACCTCGAGGTTCACCATCGAACCCGACTCGCAGATGACGGGGAGGACACATTGGGTAATGCTGTAGCTGTCTGTCCCAACTGTCACCGTAAAGCGCACTACGGGTAAAAGCCCCGAGGTCCCTCAACCCCGGGGCTTTGTTTTTGCTCCTCCCCCTCCTCCGGCCTGTGAGGCCGCCCCTAATCCTTCGTATGCATCAGAACGGGTAATGCCGAGGCGTCGTCTGCATGGTGATCCAGCGCAGCTCGGTGAACTCGGCGATGCCGGCCTTGCCGCCGAAGCGGCCGATGCCTGAGCCTTTGACGCCACCGAAGGGCATTTGCGCCTCGTCGTGCACGGTGGGGCCGTTCACGTGGCAGATGCCGCTGTCGATCTTGCGGGCCACGTTGAAGGCGCGGGCAATGTCTTTGCCGAACACGGCGGCGCTCAGGCCGTATTCGTTGTCGTTGGCGCAGGCGATGGCTTCTTCGGTGTTCTTCACGCGCACGATGCACTTGACGGGGCCGAAGGTTTCTTCGTGGTAGATGCGCATGGCGGGGGTGACATGGTCCAGCACGGTGGCGGGCATGAGGGTGCTGGTGGCTTTTTCGCCGCACACCAGCTTGGCGCCTTTGGCCAGGGCGTCGTCGATGAGGGCGTTGCAGTGGTCCACGGTGCCCTGGCCGATGACGGAGCCGAGCACCACGGGCTCGGGCTTGCGGGGGTCGCCCAGGGGCAGGTTCTTGGCCTTGTCGGCGAATTTCTTCACGAATTCGTCGGCAATCTTCTGGTCCACGATGATGCGCTCGGTGCTCATGCAGATCTGGCCGCTGTTGGCGAAGCAGCCGAAGGCGGCGCCGTTGACGGCGTCTTCGATGTCGGCGTCGTCCAGCACCACCAGCGGGGCCTTGCCGCCCAGCTCCAGCACG
>CALRLO020000070.1:0-9804 GCA_943368755.1 Synechococcus sp. UW140
CGGGCGAAGACGGCGCGGATGCCGGCTTCTTCAAGGCCGTCGATGGCGGCATCGGTCATGGAGGCGTCGCGGGTGATGTGGCACCAGTCGACGATGGTGGTGGTGCCGTTGCGCAGCTGGTTCAGAGAGCCCAGCAGGTTGCCCAGGTAGACATCCTTGTCTTCATACCGGGTCGCCAGGTTCTTGTGCATGTTCGCGTGGTAGTCGCGGCTGCTGACCCAGTCGCTGCCGATGCCGCGCAGCTGGTACTCCCAGGTGTGGATGTGGGCGTTGACGAGACCGGGGGTGACGATGCGGTGCCTGCCGTCGACGATCTCGGCGCCGTCGGCCTGGATGTCGGGCTGCACGGCGACGATGGTGTCGTCCTCGATGAGGATGTCGGCGTCCTCGAAGTCGCCCACGGCGGGGTCCATGGAGAGGATGTTGGCGTTCTTGATCAGCAGTCGTTTCATGGGTTTCCTTGTGGCTCCGGTTCTGTTTTTGAGAGATGTTGCGCGGGGGTCAGGCCAACAGCCTGTCACGCATGCGCTGTGAGGCGGCAACCGCGTCGCGGCGGTCGAGGTCGGTGAGCTGGCCGGCGCGTTTGCGGATGCGTCCACCCACCACCACGGTGTCCACATCGGCCAGGGTGCTCTGCAGCACCACGTGCGCGGCGGGGTCGCCCAGCGAGGGGCCGTAGGCACCCGCGCGCAGCAGCACCAGATCGGCCAGGCAGCCCGGGGCGATGCGACCCAGCACGTCGCCCAGGCCCACGGCCCGCGCGGCGTTGACGGTGACGTACTCCAGCAGGTGGCGCGGTTGTATGAAGGGCACGCCGGGGTAACGCGTCAGCGGCGTGCGGCCAGCCAGGCGCTCGGCGTCGGCCTCCTCGTTGCGTATCAGCCAGAAGGTCAGGCGCATCTGCGAGAACAGGTCCAGCGCTACGCGCGAGGGCACGTCCACGCCCAGGCTGGGAGTGACGCCGGCGCGGTGCGAGCGTGCGATGACGCGGGTGCTGCGACCGTCGCCCACTTCGCTCTCCGGTGTGAACGAGATGCCGCAGCCATGGCTGGCCAGGATGTCCAGCTCCGCGTCCAGTGCGGGGTTGCAGTGCACCGGCAGCAGGTCGGGGCCCAGCAGGCGGGCGGCTTCGAGCTCGTGGATCTGGCCGGCCACGTTCTGGTGGAAGGTCATGGGCAGCCGCAGCCCGCGTGCGGCGGCCACCTCCTCCTCGAACAGGGCCATGCCCGCGTACTCCAGCGAGCCCAGGGCCATGCCCAGGCGCAGCAGCGCATCGTCGCTCGGCGGCAGCGCGGCCGCCAGCTCTCGCACCTGGGCCAGACGCCACGCATGGTCTTCTTTCAGCGTGGCAAAGCTGCCCAGCATGCCGTAGGCGAACAGCACCCGCTGGCCAATGGCGCGGTGAGCGTCCAGCGCGCGCACGGCGTGGTCCTGCGACATCACGTTGTGGCAGAAATCCAGCACGGTGGTGATGCCGTTGTCCAGCATCTCCATGCCGCAGGCCAGGGTGGCGTCGTGCATGTCTTCGGCGCCCACCCGTTCGCGCAGCGAGAAGATGTGCTTGTGGTAGTCGGCCATGCCCCACATGGCGGCGCCCAGGCCCTTGAGCGGGCCTTGCCACATGTGGGTGTGGCTGTCGATCAGGCCCGGCAGCAGCAGCATGCCGGTGGCGTCCACCACCTCGTCGCCGGGCTGGGCCCGCAGCCCCTGGCCCACGGCGGCAATGCGGCCACCGGCCACGCGCACGTCGGAACCGCTCAGGTCGCCCAGGGTGGGGTCCATGGTCAGCACCGTGGCGCCCCGTATCAGCAGAGGCGGTGCGCTCATGCGGCGACCTCCTCGGGGGCGGGCTGCGGGCGTGGCAGCTGGCCGGCCGGTGTGGCGGCCACGCGCGCGAGGTGGTGGCAGGCCGCCTGCACGCCGGGAAAAGCCGGCTGCAGCTGAGGCATGTCGCTGCGGCAGCCCTCACCCGCCCAGGCGCAGCGGGTGTTGAAGGCGCAGCCCGGGGGTGGCGACAGCGGGCTGGGCAGCTCGCCCTTGCCCTGCAGGCGGCGCTCGCGGGTGCGTTGGGCCTGTGCCTGGGGGTCGGTCACCAGCGTGGAGGCCATGAGCATGCGGGTGTAGGGGTGGCTGGGAGTTTCGTACACCTGGTCGGCCGGGCCGGTTTCCACCAGCCGGCCCAGGTAGAGCACACCGATGGTGTGGCTTACGTGGCGCACCACGTCCAGGTTGTGGGCAATGAAAAGGTAGGACAGCCCGAACTCGCGCTGCAGCTCCATCAGCAGGTTGATGACCTGCGCCTGCGTGCTCACGTCCAGCGCGCTCACCGGCTCGTCGCACACGATCAGGCGCGGCTGAACCGCCAGCGCACGCGCAATGGCCACGCGCTGGCGCTGGCCACCCGAGAGTTCGTGCGGGTAGCGCTGCGCCTGGTAGGCTGCCAGGCCCACGCTGTCGATCAGCTGGGCGATGGCCTTATCACGTTGCTGGGCGGGCATGGGGCGGTGGCGGTCGATGGCCTGACCCAGCGTGGTGCCCACGGTCTGGCGCGGGTTGATGGAGGACATGGGATCCTGGAACACCACCTGAACGTCGCGCCGGAAGGACAAGGGTGTGTGGCGACCGAACGCGGTCACGTCCCCGCCATCGAACACGATGCGACCGGCCGATGCCGGGGCCAGCCTCAGGATCGCGCGGCCTATGGTGCTTTTTCCGGAGCCGGACTCGCCCACCAGGCCGTAGGTCTTGCCGCGCTCGATTGTGAAGCTCACGTCGCGCACCGCCTTGAGCGTGCGCGAGCCGAACAGGCCGGCCCTGAGCTTGAACTCGACCGACAGGTTCTCGACCGCGAGCAATGGGGTCTCGGGTGTGCTCATGTGGCGATCTCCTCACGCTGGGTCAGGGGTGCGGCGCGTGTGCACCGCACGCCACCTTCCAGCGGTATGGGTTGTTGCGAACACGCGGCCACGGCCTGCGGGCAGCGCGGGTGAAAACGGCAGCCCTGCGGCCAGGCCCAGGCCGGCGGCACACGGCCGGCGATGGTGGTCAGCGTGCGGCTGCCCACGGCGCCACTCACCTCGCCACCGGGCATGGCCTGCAGCAGCGCGGTGGTGTAGGGGTGACGCGGCGCCATCAGCGTCTGGCGCACGTCGCCCACTTCCACGATCTGGCCGGCGTACATCACGGCCACACGGTCGCACAGGTCGGCCACCACGCCCAGGTCATGGGTGATCAGCAGCACCGACATGCCCAGGCGTTGGCGCAGGTCGGCCAGCAAGTCGAGCACCTGAGCCTGAATGGTCACGTCCAGCGCCGTGGTGGGTTCGTCGGCAATCAGCAGTTCGGGGTTGCAGGCCAGCGCGCCGGCGATCACCACGCGCTGCGCCATGCCGCCCGAGAACTGGTGCGGGTAGTCCTGCAGCCGCCGTTCGGCGTCCGGCACGCCCACCAGGTCCAGCAGCTCGATGGCACGCTTGCGAGCCTGTGCGCGGCTCAGCGGCTGGTGTGCCCGCACGATGTCCTCGAGCTGCGTGCCTATGGTGTGCACCGGCGACAGCGCGGCGTTCGGGTCCTGGAAGACCATGCCGATGCGCTTGCCGCGGATGTGGCGCAGCGCCTCTTCGGGCAGGCCCACCAGTTCGGTGCCGGCCAGTTGCACCGACCCGCCCGCAATGTGCGCGCCACGCGGCAGCAGGCCGAGGATGGCGCTGGCCGTCATGGACTTGCCGCAACCCGATTCGCCCACGAGACCCAGCACCTCGCCGCGTTTCACATGCAGCGACACCCGGCTCAGCAACTCGGCCTCGCTGCCGCCCATGGCGGCACGCACGGTGAGGCCGCGCACGGCCAGCAGGGTGTTCGGGGGCAGTGGGGCGTCGGCATCTGCTGCGGCGATGGGCTCGGAAGCGGCGCGGCGCGGCGCCTGTGCGCTGCTCGGCAGCAGCGCATCGCGCAGGGTGTCGCCCAGCAGGTTGAACGACAGCACCGTCAGCGTGATGGCCAGGCCCGGCACCACGGGCAACAGCGCCTGCTCGCTCTGGAACTGACGCGCCGTCTCCAGCATGGAACCCCAGCTGACCTGGGTGCTGTCGGCCCCCACGCCCAGGAAGCTCAGCATGGCTTCGATCAGCAGCGCGGTGCCCAGAGAGATGGAGGCCTGCACGATCAGCGGCCCCGACACGTTGGGCAGGATCTGCTTGAGCATGATGGCCACCGGGCGCAGGCCCAGCACCCGGGCAGCGTCCACATACAGCTGCTCGCGCTCGGCCAGCACCACGGCGCGGGTGATGCGCATGAAGCTGATGGCGAAGATCATGCCCACGGCCAGCATGGCGTTGCCCAGGCCCTTGCCCAGCACGCCGATCAGCGCCAGCGCCAGCAGGATGGCGGGAATGGACTGCATCACGTCGGCAAAGCGCATGGCCACTCGGTCCAGCCAGCCGCCCACGTAGCCGGCCAGCAGGCCCAGGCTCACACCCGCGACCAGGCCTATGCCCACGCTCTCGAAAGAGGCGATGAGTGCGGTGCGCGCGCCAAAGATGAGGCGCGAGAGCATGTCGCGCCCGAGGTCGTCGGTGCCCAGCCAGTAGAGGGCGCCGGGCGCCTCCAGCCGGTGGCGGATGTTGGGTGCGAACGGATCGAACGGCGCGATCCACGGCGCACCGATGGCGCACACCAGCACCAGCAGCAGGAAAGCGGCGGGCAGCAACGCGAACGGCCGGGTGAACAACCGCCACAGCGAGCGCCGTGGCAGTCGGGTGTCGTCGTCCGGCGTGGCGGCGTGGCCGGCGGCGGGGGAGGGGAGTGTGGCGGTATCGCTCATGGTGACTCAGTGCGCCCTGACCTTGGGGTTGATCAGCCCGTAGCCGATGTCCGTGACGAGGTTGACGACGAGCACGATGGTCGCGATCACGACCACGGCGCCCTGCAGCACGGGGAAGTCGCCACGCACCACGCTGTCGATCAGCAGCGTGCCCATGGCCGGGATGGCGAAGATGCGTTCGACCGCGATGCTCGCGCCCACCAGCACCGACATCTGGATGGCCATGACGCTGAGCACCGGCACCAGCGCATTGCGGATGGCGTAGCGGGTGATGATGAGCCGCTGCGGCAGGCCGCGTGCGCGCAGCGCGTGCACGTAGCTGGAGCGCAGCACGTCGATCATGGCGCTGCGCATCTGCCGTGCGATGACGGAGGCGGTGTGCACCGACAGCGCGAACGCCGGCAGCAGCAGGCCGCGCGCCCACTCCAGCGGGTCTTGCGCGAACGGCGTGTAGCCCACCACCTGGAACCACTGCAGCTTGACGGCGAAGGCCAGCGAAAGCAGCAGCGCCAGCCAGATGCTGGGCACGGCCAGGCCCATGGAGACCAGCAGCGAGAGCAGCCGGTCGGCCCAGGAGCCGTGCCGCACCGCGCCCCAGATGCCGAGCGGGATGCCCATGAGCAGTGCCAGCGTCATGCCCGAGAGCGCGAGCGTGAGCGTGACGCTGACCCCATCGGCCAGCGTGCGCGCCACCGGCAGCGCGGTGTAGAGCGACACGCCGAGGTCACCGCGCACCGCGCCACCCAGCCAGTTCAGGAACTGCTGGTACAGCGGCAGGTCCAGTCCCAGCTTCTTCGCGTACTCGGCCACATCGGCGGCCGAGGCGCCCGGGCCCAGGATCTGCACCACCGGGTCGGTGGAGGTCATGCGCGTGAGCAGGAAGGTGAACAGCGACACCGCCAGCAGGATGGGCAGCACCGACAGGAAGCGGGTCAGGATCAGCTGTCTCATGCCGCGCTTTCCGCCAGGGTGGGAGCCGGGCTGCCATGGCCGGCCCCGAGCACGCGTTCGCGCACGCGGCGGGTGGCCTCGGCGGCGTCGGCGCGGTTCAGGCCCACCAGCTGGCCGGCGCGCTTGCGCACCTCGCCGTTGACCAGCACGGTGTGCACGTCGGCCGGCGTGCTCTGGAACGCCACGTGGGCGGCCGGGTCACCCAGCGACATGCCGTAGCGCCCCGGGCTCAACAGCACCAGGTCGGCCAGAAAACCGGGCTTGATACGGCCCAGCTCGTCGCCACGGCCTACTGCGCGTGCGGCGTTCACGGTCACGTACTCCAGCATGTGGCGCGGCTGGGCGTGGGGGGTGCCGGGCTGGCGGGCCAGCGGCCAGCGGCCGATCTGGCGCTCGGCCATGGCCTCCTCCGCGCGCATCACCTGGAATGTCATGCGCATCTGGGTGAACAGGTCCAGCGAGATGCGCGAGGGAATGTCCACCCCCAGGCTGGGCGTGACACCTGCACGGTGCGCGCGGCCCACGATGCTCATGGAGCGGCCACCGCCGAACTCGCCTTCCACCGTGAATGAAATGCCGGCACCGGCGGCGGCGAGCAGGTCCAGTTCGCGGTCGGTGCACAGGTTGGCGTGAACCGGCAGCAGGTCGGCACCCAGCAGGCCGGCTTGTGCCAGTTCATGGATCTGCGCGGGCGGGTTCTGGTGGAAGGTCATGGGCAGGCCCAGGTCGCGGCCCAGCTCGATTTCCTTGCGCACCAGCTCCATGCCCGAGTACTCGAGCGAACCCACCGCCACGCCCAGGCGCACCAGCGAGTCCTTCGCGCCGCTGCCGATGTCGGCCGCAAGCTCACGCACCTGTGCCAGCCGCCACGGGTGGTCGGCCTTGAGCGTCTGGAAGCCGCCCAGCATGCCGTAGGCAAACAGCACACGCTGGCCGGTGAGGCGGTGCGCGGCGATGGACTCCTCGGCGTGCTGCGGGGTCATGGTGTTGTGGCAGAAATCCAGCACCGTGGTGATGCCGTTGTCCAGCATCTCCATGCCGGCGGCGTAGCAGGCGTCGCGCATGTCGATGGCATTGAACTTCTCTCTCAGCGGGAACACGTGCTTCTGGTAGTCGGGCGTGCCCCACAGGCCCACGCCCAGACCTTTGAGCGGCACCTGCCACATGTGGGTGTGCGAATCGATCAGGCCGGGGATGAGGATCATCCCGCGCCCATCGATCAGCTCGGCACCGCGCGGCACCGCCAGACCTTGGCCCACCTGCTCGATGCGGTTGCCGCGCACCAGCACGTCGCCCTGGGCGATGTCACCCAGCGCCGCGTCCATGGTCAGGACCAGCGCACCCTGGATCAGAACGGTTCTTGAAACGTGGTCGGACACAGGCGGCTCCGTTTCAGGGTGCGATCTTGGCGTCGATGTAGCGGAACACCGCCACGTCGCCCACGGTGGAGACGATGTTGCTCACGCGCTTGGGGTTGAAGGCCCAGTAGGCGGCGTAGTCGAAGAAGCCGCAGTCCAGCGCCTCGTCGTCCACGACCTTCATGAACTTCTGCCATGCGACGTTCTGGCCTGCCGTGTCGCTGGCATCCAGGGCCTCCTTGACCACGCCTTCGATGGCAGGGAAGGTCGTTTTCAGCGGGTTGCCCGCACCGGCCGGTGCGTAGTGGTAGAGGTAGTAGTCGTAGGCGCCTGTTTCCTGCGAGTCGGTCAGGATGGCTGCCGGGTACTTGCCGCTGCGGAAGGTGCTGAAGAACTGGCCGAAGGTCATGATGTCCAGCTTCACATCGATGCCGATCGCGGCCATCTGGCTCTTGAACAGCTCGGCAATGGTGCGCTGGCTGTCGAAGGTGGCCAGCGTGAACTCGATCTTGGGGTTGCCCAGCTCGCCCATCAGCTTCTTGGCCTTGGCCACGTCGTGCGGGTAGCCCTTGACGGCAGGGTTGTAGCCCGGCATGCCCTCACGCAGGCGCTGCGTGTGGATCTTGCCCTGGCCACCCAGCGCGGCGTCGATGTAGTCCTGCGGGTTCATGGCGTGGCAGACCGCCTGGCGCAGCTTGACGTTGTTGAAGGTCTTGGCCGTGTCCATCATCTGCAGGTGCCACATGACCGAGGGGAACCAGGTGGTCTTGAGGCCGTCGCGTTCGGCGCGTTTGGCGATGGAGGGGTTGGTCCACACGATGTCGAGCTGGCCGGTGCGCAGGGCGTTGTACAGGCTGTCGGGGTCGTTGATGTGGGTGACTTCCACGCGGGCCGGACCGACCGCTTTGGGTGCGTAGTACTTGTCGTAGAAGCTCACCACGGTGCGCAGGCCCTTGACGGTGTCCTTGGGCTCGAATTTCCAGGGCCCGGTGCCCACGGGCGTGAGCTTGTAGGAGCCGTCGTCCAGTGCCTTGGGCGAGATCATGTAGGCCCCGCGGCGTGCCAGGTTGGGCAGCAGGTTGGGGGCGGGACGCTTGAGCGTGATGTCCACGCGGGTGGGCGAGACGGCCACGAACTTGTCCACCGCATCGAACACGCCGCGCCACTGGCCCGGGGTGTCGCGGATGCGCTCCAGGTTCTTCACCACCGCGGCCGCATCAAACGGGGTGCCGTCGTGGAAGGTCACGCCCTGGCGCAAGGTGATCTCCAGCTTGCGCGGCGCTTCCTTCCAGGCCGTGGCCAGCTTGGGCGCGATGGACAGGCCATCGGGCGTGACCTCAGCCAGGCCTTCGTAAATCAGCGAGGTGTAGATGCTGTTGGGTTTGGTCAGTGTCTCCCAGTCGTCCATGCCCTGGTTGCTGCCGAAGCGCAGCGTGCCCGAAGGCTGGGCGAAGGCGGTGAGGCTGGCGCAGGCCAGTGCGGTGGCGGCGAGGCGCCAGGCGTTGCGGGTGAAGGCGGTCATGGAGCGGCTCCTGGGAGGGGTGGTTCGGGTGGGGCTCAGGCGGGGGCGGTGATCTTTTCGGCACGGATGACCTGGGTCCAGTGCGCGATTTCCTTGGCGACGAAGGTCTGCGATTCCGCGGCCGGTGCCGACCACGGGACGGCGGCCTGGGCGCGGATGCCGTCAGCGATGTCGGGTCGGGCAATGGCCGCGCGCACCAGCTCGTTGAGGCCGCTGACGATGTTCGCGGGCAGGCCTCTGGGGCCGGCCAGCGCGTACCAGGCCGAGACATCAAAGTCGGGCAGCACGGTCTCGGCCACGGTGGGGATTTCGGGCAGGCCGGGGAAGCGGTTCTTCGATGTGACCGCCAGCGCACGCAGGCGCCCGGCTTCCAGCAGCGGGCCCATGCCGGCCAGCGAGGTGAAGATGAACGGCACCTCGCCACCGATGACGGCGGTGTTCAGCGCGCCACCGCCCCGGTAAGGCACGTGGGTGAGCTTCAGGCCCAGGCGGCTTTGCATCAGCACGGCGGCCAGGTGCATGCCGGTACCCATGCCGGCCGAGCCGTAGATGAGGCCTTCGGGCTTGGTCTTGGCCTGCTGCACCAGCTCCTGGATGGTCTTGTACGGCGCGTTGGGGTTGGCAATGATGGCGAACGGGCTGCGCGCCACCATGGACAGCACGGTGAAGTCGTTCACCGGATCGAAAGGCAGTGAGGGGTAGAGCCCCGGCGCCGCGGCGTGGCCCGAGGCCATGAGGAACAGCGTGTAGCCGTCGGGTGCCGATTGCGCCACCTGCGCCGCACCCAGCGTGCCACCGGCACCGGGCTTGCCCTCGACGATGGCCTGTTGCCCGAACTTCTCCGGGAACTGCGCTGCCACCAGGCGGGCCAGCAGGTCCACCGGACCGCCGGGGCCGAACCCATGGACGATCTTCACCGGTTTGGTGGGCCAGCCCGACTGGGCCCACGCAGGAGCGGCGACGAGTGCGGGAGCGGCCAGGCCGCCAATCAGCAGGTTGCGACGTTTCATATGAAGAACTCCTGAGGTTGAGGACCGCGCTGGACGGGTGTGGACTTGAAGTTGCCGGCGTTGAACATGCGCATGCGCGACTCGAGCAGCTCGTTGTGCAGCTGCTCCAGGCGCTGGGCATCGAAGGTGAGCTGGCCGTTG
>CALRLO020000071.1:0-8799 GCA_943368755.1 Synechococcus sp. UW140
TGACCACGGTGCGGTTGCCGGCACGCAAGTAGCCGACATCGCGCGAGTCGATCTGCACCTGGGCCTCGAGCTCGGCGTTCATCGGCACCAGCGTGAAAAAGGGTTCGGCCTCGCGCACGATGGAGCCCTGCGACAGCGCCGCCACCTCCAGCACCACCGCGTCGGCCGGTGCGGTCAGCACCACCATGCTCTGGCGCAAGCTGGCCTTTTGCAGCTGGTCATTGACCGCATCGCGCTCGCGCGAGATGGTGAGCTGCTCCTCCAGCAGGCGCTGGCGCCAGCCGGTCTCGAACGAGGCCTTCTCGGCCTGCACGGCCGCCAGCTCACGCTGCAGTTCGATCTGGCGGTTTCGCGCCATCTCCATGGAGCGCTGTGCCTCCAGCAGCCGGTCCTGGGTCTCGAGCATGCGGCTGCGCACCGCCAGCTTCTTGTCGACCAGGTCTTCGGTCATGGTGGACATCTCGCGCAACACCTTGACTCGGTTGGCCAGCGCCTCTTCGTCGCGGCGCGCGGTCTCCAGCGACGACTGCAACCGGCCGATGGACTCCTGCTGGCGGCGCAGCTGCGACAGGTAGGTGGAGCGGCGCTCGGAGGCGAGGCGGGACTGGATCTGGCTGTCCTGCGTGCTGGTGCCGGCGCGGGGGCCAGCAGCGCCACGGCCGGTCAGTTCGGCCTCCAGGCTGGCCAGCTGGGTGTTGAGGCTTTCCAGCCGCGTGCGCAGCTGCGACTCGTCGGCCTGGGTGAAGGTGGCGTCCAGCGTGGCAAGCTGCTCGCCCTTCTTGACCACCTGGCCCACCCGCACGTCGATCGTGCGGATGATGGAGGTCTCCAGCGGCTGCACCACGATGTTGGCCTGTGGGTTCACCAGCTTGCCGCGCGCAGTGACGATCATGTCCACCTTGGAGATGCTGGCCCAGACGATGAAGCCGACGAACGCCAGCAGCAGCACATGCAGCGTGTAGCGAGCCACGGCCGGCAGCGGGCGGCGCTCAATCTCGTCGGCGTCGGGCAGGAAGTCGAAGGCCTGCACCTGACCATCGCCACCGGACTTGAGCCGGGCGATCAGAGATGGCTTGTTTGCTGATGCCATAGCTGTTGGTAGGTTTCGCAGCGCGAGAGCAGTTCGGCGTGCGGGCCCATGTCGGCCAGCACACCCTGCTGCATGACGAGGATGGCATCCGCATTGACCAGCGTGGACAGGCGGTGCGAGACCATGATGACGGTGCGGCCCACCGCCATCTTGCCCAGGTTGCGGATGAAGATGGCCTCGCTCTCTGGGTCGAGCGCACTGGCCGCCTCGTCAAGGATCAGCACCTTGGGCTTGAGGAGCAGCGAGCGCGCGATGGACAGGCGCTGCTTCTGCCCGCCGCTGAGGTTGGTGGCCCCCTCCTCCAGCAGGGTGTCGTAGCCCTGTGGCATGCGCTCGATGAACTCGTCGGCCCCGGCCATCTGCGCCGCCGCCACGATTTCCTCGAAGGGCGCACCGGGCTTGGCGATGCAGATGTTGTCGCGCACGGTGCCGCGGAACAGGAAGTTCTCCTGCATCACGATGCCGACCTGGCGCCGCAGGTGTGGCAGCTCGATCTCGCGCACGTCCACGCCGTCGAAACGCACGATGCCCTCCTGCACCGGGTACAGGCCCTGCAGGATCTTGGTGATGGTGGTCTTGCCCGAGCCGCTGCGCCCGACCAGGCCCACCACCATGCCGGGCTTGATGGTGAAGCTGGCCTTGTTGAGCGCCGGCACGTTGGAACCGGGGTAGCGGAAGGTGACGTCATCGAAGCTGATCTCGCCCTGCAGCGTGGGCCGCAGGCCGATGCTGCCACCCCGGCCTTCCGAGGGTCGGTTCATGACGTCACCGAGGATGCGCACCGCCACGCTGGTCTGCTGGTAGTCGTTCACCAGACCCACGATCTGGATGAGCGGCCCGACCACGCGGCCAGCGAGCATCTGGAACGCGATCAGCACGCCCACCGTCATGGTCTGGTCGAACACGCCCTGGGCGCCCACGATGATGAGCACCACCGGCAGCAGCTTGCCCAGCAGCTCGGTGGCGGCATTGCCGGTGAGAGCGGTCTTCCCAACGCGGAAGTGCGACATGATGGCCTGCGCCGAGAGCTGGTCCCACATCTTGCGCTGCGCTGGCTCGATGGCCAGCGCCTTGACGGTGCGCATGCCGTGGATGGTCTCGACCAGCAGGGCCTGGCGGGCACCCTCGGCCGCGTTGAGCTTGTCGAGCTGACGCCGGAAGATCGGCATCATGATCGCGATGATGCAGGCGATCAGCAGTGCGAAAGCCACCACGATGGTGGCCAGCTTGTACGAGTACGAAAACAGCAGCGGCACGAAGATCAGCAGCGCGATCGAATCGAGCGCGGTGAAGAACAGCCGCCCGGTCAGGAAGTTGCGGATGCTCTCCAATTGCTGCATCACGCGGGCTACCACACCGGCCGAGGTGGTGTCGAAGTAGTTGATGGGCAGCGACAACAGGTGGGTGAAGGCGCGGCGTGTCACCTGCATGTCGATCTTGTTGGTGGCCGCCAGCAGCAGGATCTGCCGGATGTAGCTGAACGCGGCCTCGAACAGCAGCGCCGCGATCACGCCGATGGACAGCACCGTGAGCGTGGCTGCGCTCTGGTGCGACAGCACCTTGTCGATCACGAGCTGGAAGAAGATGGGTGTGGCCAGCGACAGCAGCGTCATGGCCACGGCAGCCAGCGCGATGTCGCGAAAGGCCGCCTTCTGCTTCAGTATCTCGGGGATGAACCAGCGCAGGCTGAAGGGTTGCTCGGGATCGGCCAGCGCGTTGCTGCGCTTGAGGAAGATCACCTTGCCCGACCATGCGGCGCCGAAGGTGGCCTTGTCAAGGTAGTGGACGCCGGCCTTGGGCAGCAGCGGGTTGAGCACCGCCACCTCGCCGTCGTGGCCCTCGCCCGAGGGCCGCACACCGACGATGATGACCCAGGAGCCATCGTTGAGCAGACCCATGAAGGGGAACACGCCCTCCTGCGCGAACAGCCCCTTCCATTTGAGCTGGCCGACACGGGCCTTGAAACCGATACTGGCCGCCATGCGCACCACCAGCAGCGCGCTGGGCTCCTGGTCGGCCAGCGCGAACTCGTCGACCAGCCGACCCGGGTTGACCTGCAACCCGTGGTGCTGGGCGATCGCGGTGAGACAGGACACCGCCGAACGAGGGAGCGAATCGGCCATCAGGAAACGTGCGTGTTCGTACCGCCGGCCCAACGCGGGCCAGCCTGCTAATGGTCGCTATTGTCGGGCCGGACGATGGGGCGAAGTGGCCCGGTTTCAGGCGCCTGTTCGGACTTTAGGCACCCACACATCGGCACGCCGCCGGGCTTCGGCCCACTGCGGCGGGCTCAGCAGCGTGCGGGCGTGCTCGAGGTTGGCCCGGGCGTCCGCGCTGCCCGCCGCCTCGGCCAGCAGGAACCACTTGGTGGCCTCCACCACGTCCGCCGGCACACCCAGCCCGGTGGCATAGGCGAAACCGATGCGCTGCTGCGCGACGGCCACGCCGGCCTGTGCGGCGTACATGACCCAGGTGAAAGCCACCTCGGCGTCTTCGACCGCTCCGCGCCCCTGCAGCCGCGCCATGCCCAGGTTGTACTGGGCCTCGGGGTCGCCCTGCTCGGCGGCCTTGTCCCACCAGCGCAGCGCCTTGTCGTGCTGGCCGGCACGGGCCATCAACAGGCCGATGGTGGCCTGGGCCGGGGCATAACCGGCGTTGGCGGCCTTGCGGCACAGCAGCGTCGCGCGCTTGACGTCGGGGGCCAGGCCCGGCCCGCCCTGCGCGAGCAGACTGCCCAGGCCCCACTGGGCGCGGGTGCGCGCCGGGCTCGGCCCCGCGTCCACGGCCTGCGCGTACCAGGTGGCCGCACGCGCCAGATCCCGCGGCACACCGGTGCCCTGCGCGTACCAGCCGGCGAGGTCGCACTGCGCGGGCGCGTGGCCACCTTCGGCGGCACGGGTCATCCAGCGCACCGCCTCGGCCTGATCCTGCGCCACACCATCGCCCCGGTGGCAGGCCAGCGCCAGCCGGTGCTGAGCCCCCGCATGGCCGGCATGGGCGGCTTTCAACGTGCAGGCCAGCGCCAGTTCGGGTTGCGAGGCCTGCAGTGCCGCGGCAATGGCATCCAGCGCATCGGGCTGGTCCTGAGCGGCGGCACGGGAGAACCACAGGTGCGCCGCCAGAGGGTCGGGCGCCACGCCGATGCCGCCGCTGAGACGCACCGCGTAGGCGTGCTGCGCCTCGGCATTGCCCAGCGCGGCAGCCTGCGCGTACCACTGGGTGGCCGACTGTGGGTCGGTGTCGGCCAGCAGGCGCGCCAGCGCGGTCTGGGCGAGTGCGTCACCCCGCTGCGCGGCGCTGCGGTACCAGTCCAGCGCCTTGTCCTGGCGGCGGGCCACCACCAGGCCCCGCTCGTACAGCACGCCCAGGTGGTACTGGTTTTCGGCGCTTCCGCTCTGCGCAAAGGCGCTCAGCCGCTCCTCCAGCCCCTTGGGCGACTTGCGGCGTGTGCCACGCGGGGTGGCATCGAGCTGGCCCGGGTTGTTCAGGGCCTCCAGTTCCAGGTAGGCCGAGGCCATGCCCTGGTCGGCGGCCTGCTGCAGGCGCTCGATCGCGGCGTCCATGTCGTGGTGCTCACCGGGCGCCGACAGCAGCACGCCCAGCGCGTACTGCGCCTCGGCCAGGCCCTGCTCGGCTGCGCGCCCCAGCCATTCGAGCGCCTGCAGGGTGCCCAGCGGCCCGCCCTGCACCAGAGACTGGCGCCCGAGCTGCCACTGGGCCTTGGCCACACCGGCGGCAGCGGCCTCGGCCCAGCTGCGGTCGCGCAGCGCGAGGTGCTGTTTGTCGAACAGGCGCGAGAGCTGGTAGGTGGCGTTGGCGTTGCCCTGCTCCTGCGCACGGAAGAACCAGCGCAACGCCTCCCAGTCGTCGCGCGGCACGCCCACGCCGCTGGCGTAACCCACGCCCAGCAGGTACTGCGCGCCCACATGCCCGCGCCTCGCGGCCGACTGGAACCAGTGCTGGGCCTCGCCCACGTCCACCTCGGTGCCGTTGCCGCTGGCATAGGCCAGACCCACCTCGTATTGGGCCTGCAGGTCACCGATGCGGGCTTCCTTGAGGCGGTGTGCGAACGCGGACTTGTTGCCCTTGACAGGCGTCTTGCGGGTGGGTGTCGCTGCAGGCTTCATGCGCGTCATGGTAGTGCGCGCCACACCGTTTCACCGGCCGATAAGCCGGACCATTGCCCGCCTATTGGGCCGCGTCAACCGCGGCACCCAGCGCCAGCGCCTGCAGGCGCTGCTCGAGGTCGCGCGCGAAGCGCGGGGTATCGAACAGCACACCGTGCTCACGCACCTGCTCCAGCGTGGCGCGCAGGCCGGCGCAGCGGGCCGGGTCGTTGGCGAGATCGACGGCCGCAGCCTCGTAGGCGGCCAGGTCGTAGGTGATGAGCTCGGGCAGGCCGGCCGCTGTCAACAGCGCTCCGGCCATGCGCGAGGCGAACGAGCGGCCGCTGAGCGTGAGCAGCGGGCAGCCCATCCACAGCGCATCGTTGGCGGTGGTGCCAGCGTTGAACGGAAAGGTGTCGAGAAACAGGTCGGCCACGCGAAAGCGCGCCAGGTAGTTCTCGGGTGAGACGCGCGGCGCGAACACCAACCGCCCCGGGGCTATGCCGGCGGCCTGGGCGGCGGCGCGCAGGTTCTGTTCGGCACGGGGGTTGTCAGCCAGCAACCAGAGCACCGCATGCGGCACACGGTGCAGGATGCGCATCCAGGCCTGGAACACCGGCTCGGTGTACTTGTAGCTGTTGTTGAAGGAACAGAAGACGAAAGCGTCGTCAGGCAGGCCACAGTCGAAGCGGCGCGGCACGGGCCCGTGGACCCGCTGGCGGTCGCTGACCTGGTAGACGTGGGGCATGTACAGCGGCCTCTCGCTGTAGTGGCAGGCGGCGTCCTCGGGAATCAGGAAGCGGTCGGCGATCACGTGGTCTATGCATGGCAGGCCCGTGGTGGCGGGCTGGCCCAGGTAGGTGATCTGCACGGGCGCCGGGCGCCAGGCCAGCATGTTGGGGCGTGCGCCCGAGGTCTGACCCTGGAGGTCGATCAGGATGTCGATCTCGTGCTCGCGGATCAGCGCGGCGGCAGCCTGGTCTGACAGGTGGCCAATAGGTATGAAGTGGTCCATGGCCGCACGCACACGTTGGCGCAGGGGCGAGCCGTCCTCGGGGCTCCAGTCGAATCCGTAGATCTCGAAATGCGCGCGGTCATGTGTCTCGAACAGCTGCACCGTGAGCATGGAGACCGGGTGCAGGCAGAAATCGGACGAACAGTACGCGATGCGCAGCCGCTCATGTCCGTAAGACGAGGTGGGCGCCAGACGCGCCGGCTGCTCGTGGAAGCGGCGGGCGACGAACTGGCGGGCGGCGTCGAGCTGCTGGGCCGGATCGTCCGACAGCGCGATGGTCGCCAGCGCCGATGTGGCGGACCGCATCTGCGGCTCGGTCAGCCCCGGCACTGGCGGGTAGACCGGCCACAGGCACTGCTTTTGCCGCAGGAAGACCCAGTGGTGGATCACGTCGGGCTGCTGGGGATCGAGCAGCAGGCTCTGGTGGAGGGCATCCAGGGCCTGGTCCAGCACCTTGCGGTTTTCCAGTACACGGCCCAGATGGTTGAGCGCCATCACCACCAGGGGGCGGTTGGCGTCGTCGCGCGGCGTGTGCTCCACCACCCAGCGCCACTGCGCCACGGCCTCGTCGGGCCGGCCCGCACGCTCGTGCAGAAGGCCCAGGTTCAGGCGCGGCTGGACAAACCCCGGAGCGAGCGCGAGGGCCTGCTCGTAGGCCTGCTGGGCACCGGGCAGATCGTCGAGACTGGACAGCAACACGCCCAGGTTGAACTGCACCGCATGGGCGTAGGGCGAGTGGTTGCGCGAGAGCCAGGTACGGTAGAGCACTGCCGCGAGCGGAGCCAGGCCGTCGGCGCCAAGACGACCGGCCTCATCGACGAGCTGCGGGAATGGCATCTCACCGCGCCAGGCGGACAGCAGGAGCGCGCCCATGCGCGCAGCGTTGTCAGGACTCGGCATCGTTTCCCTTCAGCCCAGAAACGAGCCGCTGCCGCGCCCGGGTAGGCGCGGAGCAGCGGCTCCATCGGGGGGCGCAATGCCCCACGCTTACGATTTGCCCGAGGCCAGTATATCGGTCGGTGCCGTCACCATCGGGTTGGTGTTGATCGCCACCGGAACCTCGTTGACCACCTGCGGCGCGCCACCTTCGACCGGTTGGCCATTGGCATCGAACTGCTTGAGCGCATCCACCAGATTGGTCACCGATTCCTCGGCACTGGCCACCGCCGCACCGCTGGCCGCAGCCGGTTCGGTGGTGGTGGTCAGCGCATCGGCATCGGTGCCCGTGCCGGTTTCGAACGCCGCCAGGGCATCAACCAGGCTCGCCACCTGATCCTGCAACGGGCCGTCACTCGTGACCAGCGGCGTTGCCGTGGTGTCCAAACTCGGCGCATCGGCCACCGGATCCGGGAACACCAGGTTGAGCGCAGCGGTGGCCTCGGGCTCGGCGGTCTGGCTGTCGGCCACACCATTGAGCTCGAAGTACACGTCGGCCATGGTGTGGGTCTGGCCATCACCCGTGGTGTAGCTCGAAACCAGCTTCACCTGGTTGCCGTTGTCGACCAGATCGGACTGCTGCGCCTGCAGGTTCAGGCTGGTGATGTTGAGCTCGCTCAGACCGAACAGCTCGCCCGCGTCGCTGGCACCGTCGGCGTTGCGGTCCACCCAGACCATCAGCTTGGAGAACTCGCTGTCATCGGCGTTGAGCAGGCCGTCGCCGTTGCTGTCGAGTTCGGCCAAGGCCACATAGCCGTTGACCGCGCGCTGACCGTCGGACAAGGTCACCCCGTTGCCGAACAGCTCAGAGCCGTCGTTGATGCTGCCATCGCTGTTGCGGTCCATCACCAGCAGACCGTCACCGCCGGCCACCCAGCCGGTGTTGACCTGGGTACCGACACCGAACAGGTCGAACTGCACGCCCTGGTTCACGCCCAGTGTCGAGATGCCATCGCCGTTCAGGTCCAGCACGATGGGCGTGCCCACCGCGAGGTGCGGGATCTGGTCGGTGGTCAGCGCCTGGAACTGCGTGGTCGTCAGCGCTTCAACCTGGCGGGTGGTGAGGGCCTTGATGTCGCTCGTTTCCATCACGGCGATCTGCTCAGTCGACAGAGCCTGTATCTGAGCCGTCGTCAGCGAGGCTACCTGTGCGGTGGTCAATGCCACGATCTGTGCGGTCGTCAGCGTCGATATCTGTTCGGTGGACAGCGCGGTCACCTGACGCGTCGTCAGCGCTGCCAGATCATTGGTCTCCAGCGCCTGCACCTGACCGGTCGTCAGTGCCTGCACCTGGCCGGTGGTCAGCGCCTGCACCTGGCGCGTGCTCAGCGCCTGCAGCTGGTCGGTGCTCAGGCCTTCTTGCACCTGCGCCGTCGTCAGCGCTGCCACCTGCTGCGTGGTCAGCGAACCGATGTCGGCCGTACTGAGGCCCGTGCTGATCTGTTCCGTCGTCAGCGCCTGAACCTGGCGCGTCGTCAGCGCCGCCAGATCGCGCGTCTCGATCGCATCGAACTGGGCCGTGGTCAGCGCCTGGATCTGTGCCGTGGTCAGTGCCGCTGCCTGGGCCGTCGTCAGCGCAACCAGCTGCTCGGTCGTCAGACCCTCTTGCACCTGCGCCGTCGTCAGCGCCGCCACCTGGCGGGTCGTCAATG
>CALRLO020000072.1:0-8741 GCA_943368755.1 Synechococcus sp. UW140
ATCCGCGATTGGAAGGCTGCGCTGACCCGCTTTACCATTCAGTTTGGAGATCGCATCTCCGTCAACTGAAGTCCGTACCGTTTACACAAAAATTCGGACACGCCCGCTCGCACCAAGCTGGTGGAAGCGGCCAAGGAGGTGGGGATCGATCTGAAGCAGACGTTTGCCAAGGAGGGCAAGGACCTCAGCCGCAAGGCCGGGCGCTATGCCCACGCCCGGCAGTTCAAGCGCATGCGCCGCGCCATCAAGCGCCAGCGCACCATCGTCGGGCGACTGCAGCGCGAGGTCGAGCGCAAGGCCAGCGCCATCGGGGCGGCCGTGCGGCAGGCGCTGGGCGAGACCCTGAGCAAAGCCCGGCGCATCGTGGACCAGAGCGGCCAGCGCAAAGCGGTGGATGGACAGGCAAAGCTCTACGCCTGGCACGCACCGGAGGTGGACTGCATCTCCAAGGGCAAGGCCCGGACGCCCTACGAGTTCGGCGTGAAGGTGGGGATTGCCAGCACGCTGAGCGGCAACCTGATCGTGGGCGCCCGGGCGTTCCACGGCAACCCGTACGACGGCCACACCCTCCATGAGCAACTGGAGCAGGCGACCATCCTGATGCAGGACAGCGCTGCCAAGCCTGCAACAGCGTTCGTGGACCTGAGCTACCGGGGCGGGGATGCAGACAACCCTGATGTGCACATCGTGCACCGGGGCAAGGCCAAACGGATCAGCGAGCAGGAGAGAAAGTTGCTCAAACGGCGTCAGGCGATCGAGCCGATCATCGGCCACCTCAAGGCCGATCACCGCATGGACCGCTGTCACCTCAAGGGTGAAACCGGTGACCGGCTGCACGCGGTGCTGTGCGCAGCGGGCTACAACATCCGCTGGCTGCTGCGCATGATCGGCAGGAAGGGCATAACCTTCCTGGCGGTGATGTTTTTGTGCCTGCAACAAGCGCGCTCACAGGGGCGGTCTTGGCTGGCGTCTGTCATGGCGCAGCCCTTCAGGACTGCAAAGTCGTGGATATCAGCCCGCCATGCCCCTGACATCCGGCGCTGGCCGGGTGTTGACGTACTGGCCGCTGCTTGAAAATGAATAAATCAGATCCGACTAATGTATGTTCGACACGGTTCGATTAGATTGCGTGTGATGCAGCAACTTCACCCGCGCCAGATCCGGCTGATCGAGGAAGTGCAGCAGGCCGGCAGCCTCAGCGTCGAAGCGCTGGCCGAACGCTTCGGCGTCACGCTGCAAACGGTGCGGCGCGACGTGCGCCTGCTGGCCGAGGCCGGGCTGCTGTTCCGCTTCCACGGTGGCGTGCGCGCGCCCGGCTCGGCCACCGAGAACATCGCCTACCGCCAGCGCCAGCGGCTCAACGACGCCGCCAAGCGGCGCATCGCCAAGGCGGTGGCCGCGGCCGTGCCGGACGGCTGCTCGCTGATCATCAACATCGGCACCACCACCGAGGCGATCGCGCACGAGTTGATGCAGCACCGCGGCCTGCGCGTGATCACCAACAACCTCAACGTGGCGGCGATCCTGAGCGACCACCCGGACTGCGAACTGTTCGTCGCCGGCGGCGCGGTGCGGCCGCGCGACCGCGCCATCATCGGCGAGGCCGCGGTCGAGTTCGTGCGCCAGTTCAAGGTCGACATCGCGCTGATCGGCATCTCCGGCATCGAGGCCGACGGCTCGCTGCGCGACTTCGACTACCGCGAGGTCAGCGTGGCCCGCGCCATCCTCGAACAGTCGCGCGAGGTCTGGCTCGCCGCCGACCATAGCAAGTTCCACCGGCCGGCGATGGTCGAGCTGGCGCGCCTGGACCACCTGGACCGGCTGTTCACCGACGCGCCGCCGCCGCCGCCGTTTGCGCAGCTGCTGGCCGACGCCGCGGTGCAGTGCATCGTCGCGCCCTGAGGGCACCGGGGCGCTCCGGCCGAGCACGCCCGCTTGCGCGCGGGCTTGTTCGCCCTAGGGAAAACGCCGAAGAATTTTGGACCATCGCAGGGCTAAAATGAACCAAAATGAACCAAAACGAACACACACGAACAATCAACAAGGCTGATTCGAACAGCTATCCCCCCACCCACCGTCGAGGAGCCCCCGTGACCCTTTCATTCCTGCGCACGCGTCTTGCCGCGGCCGCCGTGCTCGCGGCCACCGCCCTGCCCATCCCCGCCCTGGCCGCCGACGTGGAGCTGCTGCCACCAGGCCTGCTGGCGCCGACGAGCAAGGAGCAGACGAAGCCGAACGAGTTCAAGAAGCCCGGGCCCTGGCGCATCGGCGTGTCCTTCGGCGGCGTGGGCAACACCTGGATCGTGCAGATGATCCAGGAGATGAAATACGCCGCGTCGCAGGACAAGAACATCGGCGAGTTCATCTTCGTCGAGGCCAACTGGCAGGCGCCGAAGCAGGTGGCCGACGTCGAGGACCTGCTGGCCAAGAAGGTGGACGCGATCATCATCGGCCCGATCTCGTCGGCCATCGGCGCGCCGCTGTCCGCCAAGGCAGCCAAGACCGGCATCCCGGTGATCGTGCTGGGCGCCTTCGGTACGTCGATGCAATCGACCGTCGAGATCATGGGCGCCGGTGAGGTCTTCGGCCGCCAGGGCGGCGAATACCTGCGCAAGCAGCTCAACGGCAAGGGCAACATCTGGGCCTTCCGCGGCGTGGCCGGCGTCGAGGAGGAGCAGCTGCGCTACAACGGCTTCCGCAAGTCGATCGAGGGCTCGAACCTCAAGATCACGCAGGAAGTCTTCGGCGACTGGAACTACGCCAAGAGCAAGCAGCTGTGCGAGAACCTGGTGCTGTCCGGCAACAGCCCCGACGGCATCTGGTTCTCCGGCGCCGAGATGACGCGCGCCTGCATCGACGTGTTCAAGGAAGCCGGCAAGCCGCTGGTGCCGATGACCGGCGAAGGCAATAACGGCTTCCTGCGCGTGTGGAAGTCCACCGGGCTGAAGAGCGTCGCGCCGCAGTTCACGCCGGGCCTGGGTGCCGCGCTGGTGCGCGCCTCGGCGGCGCTGCTGGCCGGCAAACCGCTGTACCGCTCGTACTTCTCGTCGCCGCCGCCGATCACCCAGACCGACCTGGACAAGTTCTTCCGCCCCGACCTGAACGACGCCTACTGGATGCCGTCGACGCTGCCGGACGCCACGCTCAAGGAAACCTTCCGCCGCTGAAGCGCCGTCCATGTCGCTGCCCTCTTCCGGCGCCGAAGCGCCGTCCATGTCGCTGCCCTCTTCCGGCGCCGAAGCGCTCGTCGTCGCACGTGGCATCAGCAAGCGCTTCGGTTCCACCGCCGCGCTGCAGGACGTGAACCTCAGTGGCCACGCCGGCTCGATCCACGCCCTCACCGGCGAGAACGGCGCCGGCAAGTCGACGCTGATGAAGCTGCTGGCCGGCGTGCACCAGCCCGATGCGGGCGAGCTGCACATCGGCGGCCGGCCGGTGCATCTGCGCGACCCGGCCGCCGCGCGTGCCGCAGGCATCTCCACCGTCTTCCAGGAGTTGACGGTGCTGCCGAACCTGACGGTGGCCGAGAACCTGCTGCTCGGGCGCGAGCCCACGCGCCACGGCCTGGTCGACCGCGCGGCGATGCTGACCGACGCGGCCAACGTGCTGGCGCGCATCGGCATCGCGCTCGATCCGCAACGCCCCTGCGGCAGCCTCAGCATCGGCGAGCAGCAACTGGTGGAGATCGCCAAGGGCGTGAGCGCCGATGCCTCGGTGTTCATCTTCGACGAACCGACCGCGCCACTGAACCGGGCCGAGGTCGACAAGCTGGAGCAGCTGCTGCGCGCGCTGAAGGCGCAGGGCAAGCTGGTTTTCTACATCAGCCACCGGCTCGACGAGATCTTCCGCTTCTGCGACACGGTGACGGTGCTGAAGGACGGGCGCTGGGTCTGCACCGAACCGATCGAGGCGCTGACGCACGACCGGCTGATCGCGCTGATGGTCGGCCGCTCGCTGCAGGCGCTGTTTCCGCCGCGCGACGGCACCGCGCCCGGCCCGGCCGCACTGGAGGTGCGCGAGCTGACGCCGCTGCCCGGCGCCGCCAACGCGCGCCTTTTGCTGCGCCGTGGCGAGATCGTCGGCATGGGCGGGCTGGAAGGCCAGGGCCAGCGCGAGATCATCCGCGCGCTGGCCGGCGCGCTGCCGCCGGTGAGCTGCGACATCGTGCGCCACGACCGTGAAGGCCGGGTGCAGCCTTTCGATCCGCGCCACGGCGTGGAGCAGGTGGTGCGCCACGGCGTGGGCCTGGTGCCCGAGGACCGCAAGCTCGAAGGGCTGTACCTGGAGCTGCCGATCGCCGACAACATCCGCCTCGGCCTGCTGCGCGGCCTGGGGCTGATGCGCCGCGCGCCGCGCGAGCGCGGCGTGATCGAACAGATGGCGCAGCAGCTGCAGCTGCGCTCGCGCGACTTGGTGCAGCCGGTGGGCGACCTGTCGGGCGGCAACCAGCAGAAGGTGATGATCGGGCGCTGGCTGGCCGCCGGCATCGACACGCTGCTGGTCGAGCAGCCCACACGCGGCGTCGACGTCGGCGCCAAGGCCGAGATCTACGGACTGCTGCGTGGCTTCGTGCAGCGCGGCGGCGCGGTGCTGGCGCTGTCGTCCGACCTGCTGGAGCTGATCGGCCTGTGCGACCGCATCCTGATGGTGCGGGCCGGCCGCATCGTCGGCGACGTGCCGGCCGAAGGCGCCACCGAAGAGGCCTTGCTCGCACTGGCGCTGGTCGACGGCGCCGAATCCAAGCAGCCGAGCGCGCTGGAGGTCACGGCATGAACAGTTTCCGCTCCGGCAGCAGCCGCTACACCGTCGGCCTGCCGCTGCTGTTGTTCGCCCTGCTGGCGCTGGCCGCGCCCAGCTTTCTGGCAACGCAGAACCTGGTCAACGTCAGCGGGCAGATCGCCGCGCTGCTGATCGTCAGCCTGGGCCAGATGGTGGTCGCGCTGGTGGCCGGCATCGACCTGTCGGTGGGCAGCGTGATGAGCCTGGCCGGCTGCCTGGTGGCCACGCAGGCCGACCCGCTGTGGGGCGTGACGCTGGCGCTGGCGCTGGGCCTGTGCGTCGGCCTGGTCAACGGCCTGGGCGTCGCCGTCGCCGGCATCCACCCGCTGGTGATGACGCTGAGCACGATGACCTTCCTGCAGGGCCTGGCCTACCTGCTGCTGCCGATCCCCGGCGGTGCGGTGCCCCCCGTGCTGGGCGCGCTGGCCAACGGCAACCTGTGGGGCGTGCCGCGGCCGCTGCTGTGGTGCGCCGCCTGCGCGCTGGCGGTGTACCTGCTGCTGCACCGCACGCGGTTGGGGCTGCACATCTTCGCCGTCGGCGCCAATGCACGCAGCGCGCACCTCAACGGCGTGCGTTCCGTGGCGGTGGTGGTGTCGGCCTATGTGGTCTGCAGCCTGCTGGCGGTGGTGGCGGGCATCTACCTGGCGGCGCGCGTGTCCTCCGGTGACCCGGCGATGGGCGCGGCCTTCGGCCTGGAGTCGGTCACCGCGGTGGCGCTGGGCGGCATCCAGCTGACCGGCGGGGTGGGCAGCATCCTGGGCGTGGTCACCGGCGCGCTGAGCCTGGGGCTGATCACCAACGGCATCAACCTGCTGGGCATCTCGCCCTTCCTGCGCGGCACCCTCACCGGCCTGCTGCTGCTGGCGGCGGTGTGTGCGCAGCGCAGAAAGGTGGTGGGGCTGTGAAGGCCGGGCTGTCTTCCGCGGCGGCGCCGGCCGCACCGCGCGCGCGCCGCTGGGCCGCCGCGCTGCTGGCGCTGCCGCCGGCCTATGCCGGGCTGGCGGTGCTGCTAATGCTGGCCGCCGTGATGCGCCCGCAGCTGCTATCGGCAATGCTGCTGCCGCTGATCGCCCGCCAGGCCGCGCCGCTGGGGCTGGCGGTGATCGGCCAGTCGCTGGTGATGCGCGGTCGCTCGATCGACCTGTCGTCCGGCGGCGTGATCGTTGCCGTGTCCTACCTGCTGACCAGCGGTTACTTCCCGATCTCCGACGCGGTGGCGATGGTGGCGTGCGTGGCGCTGGGGCTGGTGGTCGGCGTGGTCAACGGTGCGCTGATCGTCAAGGCGCGTGCGTCGGCGATGATCGTCACGCTGGCCACGTCGATGATCCTGACGGGCTGCGTGGTGGCGTTGTCGCAGCAACGCGCCCCCGGCGACGCACCGGAGTTCCTGGGCGAGCTGGCGCGGCTGCGCCTGCTGGGCATCCCCGTACCGGTGCTGGTGTGGCTGGCCGTGCTGCTGCCGGCCGCGCTGCTGCTGCGCGGCACGGTGTTCGGCCGCTACCTCGACGCGACGGGCGCCAACCCGCAGGCCGCGGCGCTGTCGGGCATTCCGCACCTGCGCGTCATCTTCCTCGGCCACGTGGCCTCGGCGCTGATCTCGGTACTGTGCGGCTTCATCCTGGTGGGCTTCGTCGGCAAGGGCAGCATCACGCTCGGCCAGGACCTGGCGCTGAACTCGCTGGCCGCGGCCATCCTGGGCGGCGTCAACTTCGGCAGCGGCCGCGGCGGCATGGCCGGCCCGGCGGTGGCGGCCTTCATGCTGACCTTCCTGTTCAACTTTCTCACCAGCCTGGGCCTGGGCGAACCCGGCCGGCTGATGCTGCAGGGCGCGATCATCGCGGCCGCGGCGCTGGCCTACAGCCTGAACCGCAAGTAGGCCCTTTTTCCTTCAACCTGGAGCACTTCATGAGCGACGAACCCATCCTTGCCGGCGCCGAGCCCTTCTTCTTCAAGGGCAACGACATCGGCGTGCTGGTGTGCCACGGCTTTACCGGCACCACGCAGAGCATGCGCTACCTGGGCGAGCAGCTGCACGGCGCCGGCTACACCGTGATCGGCCCGCGGCTCAAGGGCCACGGCGTGTCGCCGGCGGCCATGGCGCGCAGCACCGCGGCCGACTGGGTGGAATCGGTCGAGCAGGCGCTGGACGAGCTGCGCAAGCACTGCTCGCAGATTTACATGACCGGCCTGTCGATGGGTGGCACGCTGACGCTGCACACCGCGGCCAAGCATGCCGACCTCATCAAGGGCGCGATTCCGATCAACGCCGCGGTGCAGCTGTCCAGCCCCGACATGGCCGGCCTGGCCTTCGGCCGCGGCCTGCCGGACACCGTGCCCGGCATCGGCTCGGACATCAAGGACCCGAACAGCAAGGAACTGGCCTATGCCGAGGTGCCGGTGGTGGCCTTCCGCCAGGTCTATGCGCTGATGGCGGCCACGCACGACCTGCTGCCGCGCGTGAAGTGCCCGACGCTGGTGATCACCGCGCGCGAGGACCACGTCGTCAGCCCGACCAACGGCCCGCTGATCGCCGCCAAGGTGGGCGCCAACCGGGTGGAGATGGCCTGGCTGGAGAACTCGTACCACGTGGCCACGATCGACAACGACAAGGCACTGATCGCCAAACTGGCCATCGACTTCATCAAGTCCATCGCCGGTCGTTGAGACGGGGCGCCAGCGCCGGCGCGCGAATGTCGGTTAGATTGCCCGATCGAGGTTCGCAGGAGACAAGATGAGCCACATCCTCGCGCTGGACCAGGGCACCTCCAGCTCGCGCAGCATCGTCTTCGATGCGCAGGGCCGCATCGTCGCGATGGCGCAGCGCGAGCTGACGCAGCACTTTCCGCAGCCCGGCTGGGTCGAGCACGACCCGATGGAGATTTGGGCCACGCAGCTGGCCACCGCGCAGGAAGCCATCGCCAAGGCCGGGCTGACGGCCGCCGACATCCGCGCCATCGGCATCACCAACCAGCGCGAGACCACGCTGCTGTGGAACCGGCGCACGGGCAAGCCGCTGCACCACGCCATCGTCTGGCAGGACCGGCGCACCGAGCCCTTCTGCGCGCAGCTGCGCGCGCAGGGGCTCGAGCCGATGGTGCGGCATGCCACCGGCCTGCGCATCGACCCGTACTTTTCGGCCACCAAGCTGCGCTGGCTGCTGGACCACGTGAAGGGCGCGCACGTGGCCGCCGCGCACGGCGACCTGGCCTTCGGCACCGTGGACAGCTGGCTGCTGTGGCAGCTGACCGGCGGCGCGGTGCATGCCACCGACGTGAGCAACGGTGTAGAGAACCGTCAACCTGACGGTGAGCGTGGTTCGCGCGAACATCAATTGCGCTCCGGCGGCTCAAGCACGTAGCCCATGCCGCGCACGGTCTGGATCAGCCGCGGCTCGAATCCGCTGTCAACCTTGGCTCTCAAGCGACGTATGGCAACTTCGATGACATTGGTGTCGCTGTCGAAATTCATGTCCCAGATCTGCGAGGCGATCAGCGATCGGGGCAGCACCTCACCCTTGCGGCGCATCAGCAATTCGAGAAGGCCGAACTCTTTGGCGGTCAGATCGATTTTTTTACCCGCCCTTGAGACCCTGCGGCGCAACAAGTCCAGTTCCAGGTCCTCGACCACCAGCACGGTCGCGTCCGCATTGCCACGACCACGCCGCAGGATGATGCGCACCCGTGCGAGCAACTCTGCGAAGGAAAAGGGCTTCACGAGGTAGTCGTCGGCCCCCAGCTCCAGGCCCTTCACGCGGTCTTCTACATGATCCTTGGCTGTCAGAAACAGCACCGGCATCAATCGGCCCTTGTCGCGCCAGGCTTTCAGCACCTCCCAGCCATCCAGGTCTGGAAGCATCACATCCAGGATCACGAGGTCGTGGTCGCCTTCCATGCCGTGGTGCATGCCGTCCAGTCCGTTGGTCACGAGATCCACCGTGAACCCAGACTCTCGCAGGCCTT
>CALRLO020000073.1:0-8432 GCA_943368755.1 Synechococcus sp. UW140
CGCCGCCAAACCTGCACCCGCCCCCGCGCCCGCGTTGGCCTCTTCAGCGGACGGTGGCGACTGGGAAACTTTCTGAGCACAATCAGGCCAACCAGAACACAACCCAGGGACAGTCTTTCATGCCGCCCACCGATGACGATGCGTTGTTCGAGTTCGAAGACGAGTCCCACCCCGGCGGGCTGAACACCCTGGGTCGCCCTGAGCGCACCTGGCGCGTGCTGGTGGTCGACGACGACCCCGACGTCCACCAGGCCACGCTGTTTGCACTCGATGGCGTGTCGGTATTCGGGCGGCGGGTGCAATTCCTGCACGCGCATTCGGCAGCCGAGGCACGCACCCGGCTCCAGGCAGAAAAAGACCTGGCCCTGGTGCTGCTGGACGTCGTCATGGAGACCGACAGCGCAGGCCTGGATCTGGTGGACTTCATCCGCAACACCGTGGGCCTGCGCACCACGCGCATCGTGCTGCGCACCGGCCAGCCGGGGTACGCGCCCGAGCACGAGACCATACTGCGCTACGACATCAACGACTACAAGACCAAGTCCGAGCTCACCCGCCACAAGCTGCTGACCACCGTCACCACGGCCATTCGTTCCTACGAGCAGCTCTGCGCCATGGAGGCCAACCGGCGCGGCCTGGAGCTGATCGTGCGCTCCAGCGGCACCTTTCTCGAAGACACCGGCCTGCACGATTTCGCCGCTGGCGTGATCACCCAGCTGGCGGCGCTGCTGGGGACTGCCACAGAAGGCGTGGTCTGTGCCCAGGGTGAACGCCAGAGCGGGCAGTACCACGTGCTGGCTGCGGCCGGCCATTTCGCCGGCCTGATCAACCAGCCGCTGGAGGCGCTGCCCGACGAGCGGGTGCGCCGCATGCTGACCGAGGTGCTGCGCAACGGCCACAACGTGGTCGCAGCCGGGGGGGTTGCGCTGCACATCGGCCACAAGAACGGCATCGACATGGCGGCCTTCATCGACACCGATGCGGAGCCAGGCGAGATGGACCGCCAGCTGCTCGATGTCTTCTGCGCCAACATCGACACCCTGCTGCGCAACCGCAGCCTGCTGCGCCGCCTGAGCGACTACGCCTACTACGACCAGCTCGTGGGCCTGCCCAACCGCGCGCGTTTTGTCGAGATGATCGACGAGTGCGTGAGCCAGGGCCACACGGGCCGTGCCATCGCGCTGGTTGACATCGACGACTTCAGCGCCACCAACGATGTGATGGGGCACCGCTTCGGCGACCTGCTGCTCGAAGCGGTGGCGCGCCGCCTGGTCGAGAGCCTGCCGCGCTCGGCGTCCATCGCCCGCGTGGGCGGCGATACCTACGGCGTGCTGGGTGCCTACGACGACATATCGCCCGAGAGCATCATGGCCTGCGCGCGCGCGCCGCTGCTCATCGAGGGGCTGCCCCACAAGGTGTCGCTCACCTGCGGCTACGTGCTGCTGGGCAACGGCCCGGGGGAGGGGGTCGACCTCATCAAGGACGCCAGCATCGCGCTCAAGCGCGCCAAGAAAGAGCACAAGGGGCACTACCTGGTGTTCTCCGACCACATGGGCGCCGAGGCCCGCGCCCGTGCCCTCATGCTGTCCCAGCTGCGCAGCGCCTTCGAGGCCGAACGCCTGTACCTGGTCTACCAGCCCCAGCTGGACCTGGCCACGCGCCAGCTGGTGGGGCTGGAGGCGCTGCTGCGCTGGCGCACCGAAGACGGCCGTTTCGTGCCGCCCGACCAGTTCATCCCGGTGGCCGAGCATTCGGGCCTGATCACCGAGCTGGGCCAGTGGGTGCTGGCCAGCGCCTGCCTCACCATGCGCGAACTGCTCGACCAGAACATGGCACCGCTGCGCATGGCCGTCAACGTCTCGGTGGTGCAGCTGCAGGACCCGGCCTTCCCCCGCTACGTGGCCGACGCGCTGGCACGTTTCGGCCTGCAGGGCCACCACCTCGAACTCGAAATCACCGAATCGGTGGCGGTGCTGCCCACCCAGTTCATCGAGACCACGCTGCAGGGGTTCCGATCCCAGGGCATCTCGGTGGCCATCGACGATTTCGGCACCGGCTACTCGTCCCTGAGCTATCTGGAGCGCCTGCCGCTGGACCGCATCAAGATCGACCGCGCCTTCGTGCGCCAGCTGGCTGAGGTCAAGGGTCCGCGAATCGCCGAAATGGTGACCCAGCTGGGTCGCAAGCTGGGCCTGAAGGTGCTGGCCGAGGGCATCGAGGACGCCGACGTCTGGCTCACCCTGATCTCCATGGGCTGCCACGAAGGCCAGGGCTACCACATCGCCCAGCCCATGGACAAGCCCAGCCTGCTGAACTGGCTTGGCCGGCACCTGGCGTCGGCACCGGACCGCACCTGAGGCGCCCATGGCGGGCCTGCCTGCTCCGATCCGCGCCCACGGGCCCGCCGGCTGGCTGTTGAGCTGCCTGGTGGCCGCGTCGCTGCTGGGCTGCAGCGACCGCACCCCCGTGGTGCTGGGTTTCATGGGCGACCTCACCGGCCGCGCCGCCGACCTGGGTGTGGGTGGGCGCGATGCGGCGACGCTGGCGATCGAAGAAGCGAACGCCGCCGGCGGTTTGCGCGGGCGAGCGTTCGAGCTGCTGGCGGTGGACGACCGTCAGGATTCCCGCGCCGCCCAGCTGGCCTACGACACGCTGCAGGCCGCCGGTGTCGAACTGGTCATTGGGCCCATGACCAGTGCCGTGATGACCGACATCAAGCCCAAGGCCGACCGGGGCGCGATGCTGCTGATCTCGCCCACCGTGACGTCCAGCGCCTTCGATGGGCAGGACGACCGCCTGTTCCGCGTCATCGCGTCGACCCGCGAATACGCGCGCAAGAGCGCCTGGTTCCACGCCGAGCGCCAGGGTCTTCGGCGCCTGGCAGTGGTGCTGGACGACAACAACCTGGCCTTCACGCAGCGTTGGCTGGACGATTTCGAGGCCGAGTTCGTGCGGCTGGGCGGACGCATCATCTCCCGCGTCTCCTACGACCTGCAGGCTATTCCCAGCTTCAACCAGATCGTCGCGGGCGCTCTGGCCGGACAGCCCGACGGGCTGCTGATCCTGGCCAACGCCGCCGATGCCGCGCTGCTGGTGCAGCAGGCGCGCAAGCTGGCGCCCACGGTGCCGCTGCTGAGTTCCGAATGGTCGGCCACCGACGCATTCCTCGCGCTGGCGGGCGCCGCCGCCGAGGGGGTGTACCAGTCCCAGTTCATCGACCGCAGCAGCTTCGCGCCGGCCTACCTCGACTTTGTGCCGCGCTTTCGCCACCGCTTCGGCCGAGACCCCGGTTTTGCCGAAGTGGCTGCCTACGATGCCACCCGCGTGGCGCTGCAGGCCCTGGCGGCGCGCCGCGAGGGCGAAGACCTCAAGCAGACCTTGCTGCGGGTGGGCCGTTTTGATGGCCTGCAGCAGCCCGTGGCGTTCAATGCCACGGGTGACGCGCAGCGCGAAACCTACATCACCGTGGTGCGCCAGGGGCGTTACATGGTGGAACCATGATGCGGTCGGGCAACAGCTACTCGCTGCGCACCCTGCTGATCGGCCAGTTTCTGCTGGTGGTGGGGGCTGCCGCCGTCGTGATGGCGGTGCTGATGGCGCAGTGGCGACTGCCCGTCACCCGGGCCCAGACCCAGACCGAACTGGCCCGCGTGGCCGACCTCGCCCTGTCGCAGCTGGAGCGCACGCTGGACAACGCCGAGGAGCTGGCCGAAGCCCTGGGGCAGGTGGTGCAGGGGCGGCTGCTGGAGCGCCAGCCGATCGAGAGCAACCGGGAGTTCATGAACCTGATCACCTACCTCGCGGGCGGCAGCGGCCTGTTCGACGCGATCTACCTGGTCGACGACGACTTCAAGGTGCGCGCGGTGGCTGGGCACGCCGACATCGCCGGTCGCAGCCAGGATGTGATCAGCAACGACCTCTCGGGCGTGGCCGTGCTGCAACGGGCCCGGCGTGGCTCGGAGGTGACCTGGAGCGACCAGTTCATGTCGCCCGTGCAGACGCGGCCCGTGGTGGCGGTGGTCGTGCCGCTCACAGGCGGCCTGCTCATGATGGAGATGTCGGTGGACCGGCTGGCCCGCTTTGCCCGCGACGACGCCCTGCGCGACAACCTGCTGCTGCTGGTGGTGGATGGCAAAGGCGGGCTGGTGGCAGGGCCCGACATCGAACGGGTGCGCCAGCGCACCAACCTGGCCAACCTGGACCTGGTGCGCGCCGCCATGGACGACGACCAGGTCTACCACGCGCTGCCCTACGACGGCCGCAGCTACATGGGCACCTCGCGCCATTCGCGGCGCCTGGGCTGGGGCCTGGTCGTGGCCTACCCGCAGGAGGTCATCGATGCCCCGCTGCGCGCGGCGCTCACCATTTCCTTCGTCACGCTGCTGCTGGCGCTGGGTGTGGGCGTGTTGCTGGCCACGCTGCTGGCGCGCCGGCTCGACGCCCGCGTCAACGACACCGTCGAATATGCCGCCGCCATCGCCCGCGGCGACTACGATGCCCGGGCGCGACCGTCACGGCTGCGCGAGATCGACCGCATCCAGGACAGCCTGGCGAGCATGGCGTCCACCATCTCCGCACGCGAGCGCGATCTGGCCGCGCAGGAGCGCCAGTTCCGCGACCTGGTGGAGAACACCGCCGATCTGGTGATCTACTTCGACACCGATACCACCATCACCTACAGCAACCCCAGCGCCGACCGCACGCTGCTGGGGCCAGACCTCACCCTGACGGGCGAACGGCTGCTGGACCATGTCGACGAAGCCGATATCGCAACCTTCCAGCACTGGCTGCAGCACACGCTGCGTTCACGCCGCAACAGCTACCACGGCGAAACCGCCATGCGCGACACCCGCGGCCAACGCCACTCGGTGGCCTGGAGCACCAGCGTCGAGCGAGACACCGCTGGCCGGGTGCGGGGCTTTCGCTGCATCGGCCTCAACGTCACGCGCCAGCGCGCCGCCCAGGAGGCCCTGCGCCACAGCGAGGCACGCCTGCGCGCCATCATCGAAGGCTCGCCGCTGCTGGCCATCCAGTGGTACGACCGCGAGGGCCAGGTGGTGGACTGGAACCCGGCTTCCGAAACCCTGTTCGGCTGGAGCCGCGACGAGGCCCTGGGCAAGACACTCGACCAGCTGATCTACACCCGCCAGCAGCACCTGGAGTTCGTTGAGATGCTCGATGGCGTGGAGCGGACCGGCCAGCACGCCGGCCCCTACGAGGCGGACATCCGCCACCGCGACGGCCACGGGGTCTCCATACTGTCCACCACCTTCCGCATACCCGACGAGCGGGGGCAGTCGCTGTTTGTCTGCATGGACCTCGACATCACCGACCGCAAACGCGCCGAGGCCGAACTCAAGGCCAGCGAGCGGCGCCTGCAGGTGCTGTTCAGTGCCAACCCGGTGGCGCTGGCAGTGATGCGCCGCCAGGATGACGATTTCGTCTATGCCGATGTCAACCAGGCCTGGGTCAGCCTGATGGGCTACCCCCGCGAGGCGGTGGTGGGCTGGTCCCGGACCGACCGGAAGGTGATGGCGGATGCCGACAGCGCCTGGCCCAACCTGATCGAACGCCTGCTGCGCGAACGGGTGATCGTGCTCAACGAGGTCGTGTTGCGCCGCGCCGATGGCTCGACGTTTATCTCCGAGGGCATGATCAGCCTGATCGATACCGATGACGCCCAGCTCATCATGTACTCGGTGAACGACGTCACCGAGCTGCGACGCATGCAGGCCGACCTGCGCCTGCTCAACGCCGAGCTGGAAGACCGCATCGCCAAACGCACCGAAAGCCTCACCCTGGCCAACAGCGAGCTGGAGCAGGCGCTGATGACGGTGCAACTGGCCCAGGAGCGCCTGATGGCCCAGCAGGACCGGCTGGTGCAGAGCGAGAAGCTCGCCTCGCTGGGCTCGTTGGTGGCGGGTGTCGCGCACGAGCTCAACACGCCAGTGGGCAACGGCCTGATGGCCGTGACCACCCTGCAGGACCGCGCACGGGTCTTCGGGCAGAAATTGGCTGGCGGCCTCAAGCGTTCCGACCTCGAGGGTTTTCTCAGCCAGGTCACGGCCGGCTGCGAGATCGCGGTGCGCAACATCGATCGCGCCAGCCAGCTGCTGGCCAGCTTCAAGCAGGTGGCGGTGGATCAGACCAGCGACCAGCGCCGCAGCTTCGACCTGCGCGAGGTGGTCGATGAAATCCTCATGACCCTGCAGCCCATGCTCAAGCGCACCACCCACCGCGTGGTCTGCAGCGTGCCCGAGGGGCTGCACCTCGACAGCTTCCCCGGCGCGCTCGGCCAGGTGCTCACCAACCTGATCCAGAACGCGCTGATCCATGGCCTGGAGGGTCACCACCAGGGTGTCATCGAGGTGCAGGCCAGCCGGCTGGGCGAGGGGATCGAGCTGTGCGTTGCCGACAACGGACGTGGCATTCCCGAGGCGGTGCACAAGCAGGTCTTCGACCCCTTCTTCACCACCAAGCTGGGCCAGGGCGGCAGCGGACTGGGCCTGCCCATCGTGCGCAACATCGTCACGGCGGTGCTGGGTGGCGAGATCGACTTCCACAACCGTGCCGAAGGGGGCGTGGTGTTCGTGGTGCGGCTGCCGCTGCAGGCGCCCGAGGGTCGGCCGCGCGAGGGTGCCGTGACATCGGAGGCGTTGCCACTGGCCTGAGCCGGGTGGCTGGTGGGGTGTGTCGGGTTTGTCGGGTGTACGTATCGACGGAACAGGAGTCTCACATGTTGAATGCTTCGACCTCTTTGCGGGCCAGACTGATGCTGTGGACCGGGCTGCTGGTGCTGGTGGGCCTGGCCCTGCAGGGTGCCAGCAGCGTCTGGAGTGCCCGGCTCAACGCGCTGGAAACGCTCAACGCCCAGCTGATGGCGCTCGCCAGAGCCCATGCGGCGGGCATACAGCAGTGGGTGGAGGTTCGCCACCAGGTGGTGGGCTCCTTCGCCAACGCCATCGACAAGCCCGAGGCCCTGGCGTTCCTGCAGCAGGCCGAGGTAGCGGGGGGGTTTGACACCACCTATGTGGGCTATGCCGACAAGCGCACGCTGTTCTCCAAGCCCCAGGACCTGCCGCCCGACTACGACCCCACCGGGCGCCCCTGGTACACGCTGGCGGCAGCGGTCAACGGCCCCTTGCTGACCGATCCCTATGTGGATGCGGGCTCCAAGAAGCTGGTCGTCACCTTCGCGCGGGCGGTGCGCCAGGGCGGCACCGTGGCAGCGGTGGTGGCGGGCGATGTGTTCATGGACGGCGTGGTCAGCAACGTGGCCTCGATACGCCCCACGCCCGGCACCTATGGTTTCATCGTCGGGGCCGATGGCAAGGTGGTGGTGCACGAGAGCGCCGAGCGCCTGCTCAAGCCCGCCACCGAGATCGCACCCTCGCTCACGCCGGCCAACCTGGCAGCCTGGGCCAAGGTGGAGACGCTTGAGCCCGAAGACGTGCAGGGCCAGGGCCGGCTGCTGCGGGTGATGCCCATCGGTGGCACCAGCTGGACGCTGGTGATTGCGGTCGACGAGGCCGAGGCCATGGCCGGCGTCACCCGCATGGTCTGGACGGCGGCCGGCGGCAGCCTGGCCATTGCCGTGGTGGCGGTGCTGGCCATCAGCGGCGTGCTGGCGGCCAGCCTGAGCCGGCTCACCGCGCTGCGCAACGCCATGGCCGACATCGGCTCCGGCGAGGGCGATCTGACCCGGCGCCTGTCGGTCAGTGGCCGCGACGAACTGGCCGCCATCGCGGGCGGCTTCAACGGCTTTGTCGAGAAGATGCAGGCCATCCTGCTGAACATCCGCCAGAGCGCGGAGAACATCAACACGGCGAGCGCCGAGATCGCGAGCGGGAACCAGGATCTGAGCTCGAGGACGGAGTCTGCGGCGAGCAACCTGGAGGAGACGGCGTCGAGCATGGAAGAGCTGACGGCGACGGTGAGGCAGAGCGCGGACGCGGCGCGCCAGGCGAACCAGCTGGCGGGGAGCGCGGCGCAGGTGGCGCAGCGAGGCGGGGAGGTGGTGGGACGCGTGGTGCTGACGATGGAGGAGATCCAGGGGAGCAGCAAGAAGATCGCGGACATCATCGGGGTGATAGACGGGATTGCGTTCCAGACGAACATCCTGGCGCTGAACGCGGCGGTGGAGGCGGCGAGGGCCGGGGAGCAGGGGCGGGGGTTTGCGGTGGTGGCGGGGGAGGTGAGGAGCCTGGCGCAGAGGAGTGCGCAGGCGGCCAAGGAGATCAAGGACCTGATAGGCACGAGCGTGCAGAAGGTGGGGGAGGGCAGCGAGCTGGTGGCGTCGGCGGGGGCGACGATGTCGGAGATCGTGGCGAGCGTGCAGCGGGTGACGGACATCATTGGGGAGATCACGGCGGCGGCGGGGGAGCAGAGCGACGGGATAGGGCAGGTGAATGTGGCGGTGAACCAGCTGGACC
>CALRLO020000074.1:0-8097 GCA_943368755.1 Synechococcus sp. UW140
GATCTTCACGGTGAGCTACGACTGAAGCCCCGGCTAGAATCCCGCGCTCGACTCCTCGTAGTTCAATGGATAGAACGAGTGCCTCCTAAGCGCTAGATACAGGTTCGATTCCTGTCGAGGGGACCACATTGCCCCCGCCCGCCGCGCGGCCTAGAATTCCGCCATGGGGCGCCTGGCGGTCAGGCCCCCGCCCACGGTCCGGAGAACGCCCCGTGTCGCTCATCGGCTCCATCGGTGCCGGCGCCAGTGCCGGCGTCTACGCCATCAACCGGCAGGCCGCCAGCGCGGCCACGCAGGAGGTGCGGCGTGCCGAGCAGGCCGAGCGCCAGGCCAGCGAGCTGATGCGCGAGAGCCGTTCGGCGCGGGCCGAGGCCACGCGGCTGCGCCAGGTGGCCGACCAGCGCGAGAACGAGGCGGGTACCTACCAGGACCAGGCCCGCGAGGCCCGCCGCAACAGCCAGGGCAGCACCCAGGCGCTGCGGCTCGATGCCCCGCTGGCCATGCCAGCCAGCAACCGCAGCGGCAGCAGCAGCGAAAGCCGAACCCCCTACGCCACCGTGCGCCCCGCCACCGGCCAGGTGCTGGACACCAGCGCCTGACCCCCACGAGCCCCAGGAGAACGCCATGGCCACCAGCGGCATCAGCAACTACAGCGTGGGCGGAGCGGCCCCGCTCAACCGTGCGGCGCCAGCCGAGCGCCCGCGCGAGACCGAGAGCGATGTGAGCCCGCCACCGCGCCCCTCCACCGTGGTCGAGATCAGCCCGCAGGCGCGTGAACTGGCCCGTGCGGCCGAAGCCGAAGAACGGGCACAGCGCGAGAACAACAGCGAAAGCAATGGCGAAGGCCAGGCGGCCTGACGCCGCCCTGCCCCGCACCTGCCATCAGCCCAGATAGGGCCGGATGTCCACCGTGTCGATCTGCTCGGGCTTGAGGTAGCGCTCGGCGTAGCGCTGGTAGACACCCGAGGTCAGGAACAGGTCGAACAGCACCGGATCGATGTGTTTGTCCTTCTTGAAGAAGGACAGGATCTTGATGCAATCCGACAGCGTCTTGGCTTTCTTGTAGGGCCGGTCCGAGGCGGTCAGCGCCTCGAAGATGTCGGCAATGGCCATGATGCGCGAGGGCACCGACATCTGCTCGGCCGTGAGCTTGCGCGGGTAGCCGGTGCCGATCAGTGTCTCGTGGTGGGTGCCGGCGTACTCGGGCACGCGTTTGAGGTGCTTGGGGAACGGCATGCTGTCCAGCATCACGATGGTCTGGATGATGTGCTCGTTGATCTTGAAGCGCTCCTCGTCGTTGAGCGTGCCGCGCGCGATGCACAGGTTGTAGACCTCGCCATGGTTGTACTGGTGCTCGGGCACCCTGACCTGGAAACCGTATTTCGGGTCGAGCGCCTTGTCCGGGCCGCGTCGCACGATATGCTGGGCCTTGTCGGCCAGCAGCCGCTCCTGCACCGGCAGCGGAGTCGCGGGCACACCTTCGAGGCGTTGCTCCTCGTCGTGCGAGAGGCCGATGCGGTCGTCGAAATGGCGCCACCAGGTCTGCTCGGCGATGGCGCGTATGCGCTCCACCCGCTCGGGGGCCATGAACTCGCCACCCAGGTTGGTTTCGGCCACGAAGGCGAAATCCGACTGAAGCTGCGCCTTGCGCGCCTCGTAGGTGGCCCAGGCGCTGTCGGCGTCCTGCCCGGCGGCAACTGCCTTGTGCGCGGCGATTTCGGCATCGCGCAGCAGCACCTCGAAACGGGTGCGGATCTCGTGCAGCCGGTTGTAGATGGTCTCCAGCTTGGTGGCCTTGTCCACCACGTACTCGGGTGTGGTGACCTTGCCGCAGTCGTGCAGCCAGGCCCCGATGCGAAACTCGCTCCACTCGTCCTCGCTGTGAAAGCCGAAGCTGGCGAGCGGCCCCTCTTTCACCTGCGCCGCCTCCTCGGCCAGCATCAGCGCCAGCTCGGGCACACGCTCGCAGTGGCCCCCCGTGTAGGCGCTCTTGGCGTCGATCGCGCCTGCAATGATGCGGATCATGGAGTCCATCAGCTCCTTCTGCGCCAGCAGCAGGTTCTGGTTCTCTATGGCCACGGCCGACTGCGCGGCCAGCGCCTCGATGAAGCCGACCGTCTCGGGGTCGAAGGGCACCACCTCGCCGGTTTCGCTGTCCAGGCAGTTCAGCAGCTGCAGGATGCCGATCACTTCGCCTTCGCGCGGGAACAGCGGCACAGTGAGCATGGAGACCACGCGCATGCCCGATTCCTCGCTGAATTTCTTGGTGCCCGACAGGTCGAAACGCGTCTCGGTGTAGACGTCGTCGATCACCACGCTCTCGGCCGTGAGCGCCACGTGCGTGGACACGTACTTGTGGACCGGCTCACCGTTTTCGTCGTGCAGTGCGATCTCGAACGCCGGCAGGTCGTCGTCACTCGTGCGCAGGGCAAAACGCAGGGTGTTGTGCTCGGTGCGTATGAACAGCGTGGCGGCCTGGCAGTGGGCGATGTCGCGCGCGCCGAACAGCACATGGCGCAGCAGCTTGTCGCGGTCGCGCTCGCGACCCAGCCGTATGCCGTTGTCCACGATCTGCGCCAGCTTGGCACGGGCCAGCTCCAGGGCGCTGGTGTATTCGCGCAGCGAGTCGTGCACCACCTCCTGCGCCTTGCCCAGCACGTCGACTTCGTAGAGGAAGGAGCGCACCGGTTCGGGCCGGTGCGCGAAATCGAAATGGCGCAGCCGTTCGGAGCTGTTGGCCAGCGAACGCAAGCCCTGCGCCGCCTGGCGTGTGCCCAGCAGGGCCAGCGGTACCAGCACCAGCAGGATCACCGCCGACGACAGCAGCACGTCACGCCGCGCGGCCAGCACGGCACCGGTGAAATCGCTGACAGGCGCCACCGTCATCACGCGGTAGACCCGGCCCGAGACCGGCTGCAGCAAGGTATGCGCCAGCACCAGCGGCTCGCCGTTCACTTCCAGCAACCGGGTGGCCTGGCTTTCAGCGGCCGAGGCGTTGCCGGTCTGGTCCAGCCCTGCCAGCAGGGGGTTGCCCACTTCGGCCAGAGGCTTGAGCAGCACGTCGCCGGTGGCGTCCAGGCGCGGGCTGCGGGCACTGAGACCCAGCACCCGCGTGTTGCCGTCCATGACCACCACCACCCCGTTGGGGCTGAGCTCGAGCTCGTCCAGAAAGGCGCGGAAGGCCGCCAGCGTGACATCAACCCCCACCACGCCCTGCCCTCCGGGCAGGGGCGACGACAGCGTGAGCCCCAGCTCGCCGGTGGACGCGAACCGGTAGGGGTCGGCGATGTAGACCGAGCGACGTTCCAGGGCGCCGGAGAACCAGGGCCGCGTGGTCGGGTTGTAGCCGGTGGCAGACGAACGCTGCCCCAGGGTCGCGCCGTCGCGGCCGAAAAATGTCCAGTGCTCGCGGCGCGTACCCCCTGCATCGCGCGTGATGCGCCGCACCGCATGGTCGGTAGCCGCCGGGGCGCCCAGCGCCTCGGCCACGGGCGCCAGGCCACGCACCGCCACCGCCTGCAGGAAATCGCCGCCCTGCAGACCGAAGTAGGCCGAGTACAGGTCGTCGTTGGCGTGCAAGGCCGCCACCAGGTTGGGCACGAGCGCATCGGGCTCGAGCGCGCCAGCGCTCTGGAACAGCGCCGGCTGCGAGCGCGACAGGATGTCCACAAACCGCCGCTGGCTCTGTAGCATCTCCTCCAGCCGCGAGGTCGCTCGGCTGGCCACCAGCGCAAACCGCTCCTCCGCGTTGGTCTGCGCCATGCTCTGGAACTTGCCGAACACGGTCAGCAGGAACACCGACGTGAGGGTGAGCACCAGCAAGACCATCAGGGAAACGATCCAGGGCTGGAAACGGATGGACAACCGCATGAGATTGAGCGACTCCGTGTGATGGCGGAGGCCGATTTGACCATGCCTCCGCTTGTGCTTAACAATTTTTCTACTTTGTAACACCAACCCGCTGGAGCTTCATGGCCTCTTTGTCCCAACGCGCCATCGCCTGGCTGCTGGCGCTGCTCGCGGTGCTCGCCAGCCTGGCCCTGTGGCTGACCGACCCGCTGCCTCTGCAGAACCTGCGCAACCAGTGGTTCGACCAGTACCAGCGCTGGGCACCGCGCACCTACGAGCCTGCGCCGGTGCGTGTGGTGGTGATCGACGACGAGAGTCTGGCCCGGCTGGGCCAGTGGCCCTGGCCGCGCACCCGTATCGCAGAGCTGGTGTCGCGTCTGCGAGACAGCGGCGCGGCCGCCGTGGGCTTCGACGTGGTGTTCGCCGAACCCGACCGCACCTCGCCCGCCGCCATGGCAACCGCCTGGGACCTGAGCGGCCCCCTGCGTGAGCAGCTGGGCCGCCTGCCCGACCACGACCAGGTGCTCGCGCAGGCACTGCCCGGTGCCAGCGTGGTGCTGGGTTTCGTGCCCGAGCGCCAGTCTTCGCCCCACCCGGTCGAGATGGCGCGGCCGTTCCGCTTCGTGTTCAGCGGCGGCGAGCCCCAGGCGCTCACGCGCTGGCTGCACGGGTTCGACAGCGCCATCCTGCCCCGGCCGGAACTGATGGCCAACGCCGAAGGCCTGGGCGCGCTGACCTTCGTGCCCGACAACGACGGCATCGTGCGCCGCGTGCCGCTGGCCCTGCGCCTGGGCGAGCAGCCCGTACCCTCACTCAGTGCCGAGACCCTGCGCCTGGGCCAGGGCGCACGCAACCATGTGCTGCGCGCCGCTGAAGACGGTGCCCCCGGCCTGCGCGACGTGCGCGTGGGCGATGTGGTGGTGCCCACCACCGCGCAGGGTGAGCTGTGGGTGCACTACACCCCACCGGTGGCCGAGCGCTACGTGCCCGCGTGGCGGGTGATAGCCGGCGAGGTGCCACGCGAGCTGCTCGAAGGCCATCTGGTGCTGGTGGGCGCCTCGGCTCAGGGGCTGATGGACCTGCGCTTCAACCCGCTGGGCGGCCTCATGCCCGGCGTGGAAGCCCACGCCAACGCACTGGAGCAGATGCTGCTCGAACACCACCTGCAGCGTCCCGGCTGGGCCCGCGCGCTGGAAGCGCTGGTGCTGGCGCTGGGCGGTGTGGCGATCTGCCTGGTGGCCATGCACACGCGCGCGCTGGTTTCGGCCGCCGTGGCCGGGCTGCTGATCGCGGGGGTGCTGGGCGCAGGCTGGGTGGCGTATTCGCAGCACCTGCTGCTGCTCAACGCCGCCACACCCGCCATCGCCTTCCTGCTGCTGTTCGTGGTGGCCAGCGGCATCCACCACTTCGCCAGCGAGCGCCAGCAGCGTTTCGTGAAAGAGGCCTTCTCGCACTACGTGTCGCCCAACCTGGTGGACCACCTCGTCAAGCACCCCGGCCAGCTGGAACTGGGCGGTCAGCGTCAGACCTGCAGCTTCATCTTCACCGACCTGCAGGGCTTCACCTCGCTGATGGAAAAACTGGACCCGGCGCAGGCGGTGTCGTTGCTCAACGCCTACCTTGACGAGGTCATCGGCATCGCCTTTCGCTACAACGGCACGCTGGATCGCATCGTGGGCGACGCGGTCGCCATCATGTTCTCGGCCCCCCTGCCCCAGCCCGACCACCCCCAGCGCGCGCTGGCCTGTGCGCTGGAGATGGAAGTCTGGGCCAACCGCTACGCGGCCGACCTGCAGGCCAAGGGCGTCGCCTTCGGCTACACCCGGCTGGGCGTGCACTCGGGCGAGGTCATCGTGGGCAACTTCGGCGGCTCCACCATCTTCGACTACCGCGCCCTGGGCGACCCGGTGAACACCGCTGCCCGGCTGGAGGGCGTGAACAAGCACCTGGGCACGCGCATGTGCGTGTCGCAGGCCACGCTGGACGGCTGCACGCCCGAGCAGCGCGCCATCATGCGACCGGTGGGGCGGCTGGTGCTCAAGGGCAAGAGCGAGGCGCTGATGGTGTACGAGCCGGTGCCAGCCGAAAAATCGGAAGGGCGGGCTCCGGCGGACGGGTATGAGGCGGCCTACGCGCTGCTGGATGAAGGGGATGCGCTCGCTCGCTTCGAATCGTTGGCGGCTTCGTACCCTGAGGATCCGCTGGTGTTGCTGCACCTCAGGCGGCTGCGCGCCGGGGAAACCGGGTCGCGGATCGTGCTGACGGAGAAGTGAGGCGCTGTTTTTGAGGTATGGCTTCTGTGGCTGGCCGGGTCTCGGCCCGGCGGCCGACTCACTTTTCTTGCTTCGCCAAGAAAAGTAAGCAAAAGAAGGCGACCCCAACTGTCTGTGACCCCTTCGCTTCGCTACGGGGCAACCTGCGGTGCTCGCACCGGCCGGGGTCCGTGCAGACTCGCTTCGCTCAGACAGGCACGGCCCTGTTTCCGCCCGCCGCTGCGCTCCTCGACACAGACAGAAGGGGAAATGCAGGTGCAGGTGCAGGTGCAGGTGCAGGTGCAGGTGCAGGTGCAGGTGCAGGTGCAGGTGCAGGTGCAGGTGCAGGTGCAGGTGCGGGTGCAGGTGCAGGTGCAGGTGCAGGTGCAGGTGCAGGTGCAGGTGCAGGTGCGGGTGCGGGTGCGGGTGCGGACTTCCCTGCACGAGAGTCGTTGCCTCTGCGGCTGCCCCCTCTGCCCGTGCTGAGCAGCGCAACAGAGCGCGGAACAAGAAGGCCGCTTGTTTGAGCGAAGCGAGTTTGCGGCCTTCCCGCGCGGCGCGAGCAGCGCAAGGTGCCCGAAGCGCAGCGCAGGGTCGCGGGCAGTGGGGTCGCCTTTCTTTGGTTACTTTCTTTGGCGAAGCAAAGAAAGTGACTCGGCCGCCGGGCCGATACCCGGCTCGTCACCCAAGCACCCAGCCCCAAAGAAACCCGAACTTCACTCCTCGACCTTGACGACAAACTCGGTGCCCCGCACCCCGATGATGCCGGTCGGCGTCTTGACGCTGACCGCGTTCGGGTCGAGCTTGGCGATCACGCCCGAGACGTAGTTGAGCGTGCCCTTGCCTACCCGCGTGCCCAGCTTGAGCTTGCCCTGGCTGGGCTGGTAGAGGTACTCGTCCACGGCCACTTCGGTGTCGGGCCCGAAGGACATCAGGGTGTTGTCCTGGAAGGTCACGCCCATGCTGCTCCTGGCGCTGGTGCGCAGCACGCTGCCCTGCTGCAGCGGTGTGCCCGGCGCGGCCTTGACGGTGCTGCCCGCCGTGGTCACGGAGGCCTCGCCACTCACGGTCTTGACGTAGCCGATGGGGCCGGTCTGCGCCCACAGGGCAGTCGCCGACAGGCTCAGAAACGTGGACAGCAGGATGTGGCGCATGGTGACCTCGCGACAGGGAACTGTGAAAGATTGTGTCCCAGGCTCAGCGCGAGCGCAATGCGCGGCTCAGCAGGATCACCGGCAGCAAGCCCACCAGCACCAGCGTGAGCGCGGGCAGCGCCGCCTCGCCCAGGCGCTCGTCGCGCGCGAGCTGGTACGTCACCACCGCCAGCGTGTCGCTGTTGAAGGGGCGCAGCACCAGCGTGGCGGGCAGCTCCTTCATCACGTCCACAAACACCAGCAGCGCCGCCGCTGCCGTGGAGCGCCGCAGCAGCGGCCAGTGCACCCGCGTCAGCAAGGCCGCACCGGTGGTGCCCAGCATGCGGGCCGATTCGTCCAGGCTGGACGGTACGCGGGCATAGCCGCTCTGCACCGACTGCAGCGCCACCGCCGAGAAACGCACCAGGTAAGCCCAGACGATGCCGGTCACGGTGGCCGTGACGACATAGCCCATGCCCGCATCCGGCCAGGTGCGCTGCAGCCAGCCCAGCGGCAGCAAGAGCCCCACCACCACCACGGCGCCCGGCATGGCGTAGCCCAGGCTGGCCAGCTGCGCCACGCCGCGCGTGAGGCGGCCGGGGGCGCTGCGCTGCGCAAAGGCCAGGCCCAGCGCCACGGCCGTGGCGAGCGCGGCACTCCGGCCCGCAAGCCACAGGCTGTTGCGCGTCCAGCCCAGGAAAGCCTGCCAGGGCAAGGCCTCCCAGCCACCGATCAGAGGCCGCAGCATGAAGCCCACCGGCAGCACGAACCCGAACACGATGGGCAGGCCACACACCAGCCAGGCCAGCAGACGGCGGCCGCGCTGCAGCCGCACCGGGCGGGCCTCGTCGCCGCCGCGCCCG
>CALRLO020000075.1:0-7934 GCA_943368755.1 Synechococcus sp. UW140
TGCTGGAGCGTGTGCGCGCTGACGGCCGGCTATGGAAGCTGCCCTTCGTGATGATCACCGGCGAGAACAGCCACAGGCAGGTGAAGAGCGCCATTGCAGGGGGCGTGACCGACTTTGTCCTCAAGCCATTTTCGGCCGCCCAGCTGGAGGCGCGCATCACCCGCGTGCTCAACCAGACCGATGCGGCCCCCGGCCTGCAGGTGCTCCCGCCCGAAGGGGACGACGCGGCCTCCTGAAGCCCGGCGTTCAGAACGGGATGCGCCCGGTCCAGATGTCCCGGTACATGACCCAGTCGCCCATGAAGCTGTAGAGCGGGCGCTTGAAAGACGCGGGCCTGTTCTTCTCGAAGCCGAAGTGGCCGATCCAGGCGAAGGCGTAGCCACACAGCAGACCGGCCAGCAGCCACCACAGGTTGCCGGTGGCCAACATGAGGGCGAGACACACCAGCCCCAGCGACGAGCCGACGAAGTGCAGGCGGCGGCAGGTGCGGTTGTTGTGTTCGCTCAGGTAGAACGGGTAGAACTCGGCGAAGCTGCCAAAGGCGCGCGGGTCGGCCGAAGGCCCGGGGGTGGTGTCCATGTGCGTGTCTCCGGGAATCTTTTGTGGGGCCGCGCCATCATAGACGTCCAGATGCCGACCGAAAACACCCTCACCGTTGTCAACCTGTGCGCCCAGTGGTGCGGTGTCTGCCGCGACTGGCAGCCCGTGATCGACCAGGCCGCTGCCGCCCACCCGCAGGTGCGCTGGCGCTGGCTGGACATCGAGGACGAGGCCGACTTGCTGGACGACCTCGACGTGGAAACCTTCCCGACGCTGCTGGTGGCGCGGGGCGCGGACGTGCTGTTCTTCGGCCCCACACTGCCGCAGGCCGAGCGGCTGACGCGCCTGCTCGATTCGTTGCGCGACGCTCCGCCCGCTGCGGCCGTGCCCGACGCCGCACGGGCGCTGTGGCAACGCCTCAACCCAGGCTGAACGGCGCCTGCAGGAAGCCCCGGAACCGCGCCCGGCCGCCGCGTGTGGGCGGTGCGCTGAGCCGGTAAGCGGGAAACCGCTCCAGAAAACGCCCGATGGCGATGCGCCCCTCCAGCCGTGCCAGGCTCAGGCCCGCACACTGGTGGATGCCGAAGCCGAAGGCCAGGTGGCGGTTGTTTTCGCGGGTCAGGTCCAGCACCTCGGGCTGTTCGAACTGCGCCGGGTCGCGGTTGGCCGCGCCGATGCACAGCGTCACCAGGGCGCCCTCGGGCAGATCGACGCCGCCCACCGTCACCGGACGCAGGGCGCGCCGGTTGCCCAGCTGGTTGGACGACTCGAAGCGCAGGAACTCGTCCACCGACTGTGTCAGCACCGCCTCACGGGTGGTGTCGTCCGCGCCGCCGAGGCGCTGCAGCAGCCGCGCCTTGTCATCGGGCCATTCCTGCAGCGCCACCAGCGCGTTGCCGATCAGGTTGGTGGTGGTCTCGTGGCCGGCGTTCAGGATGAACACGCAGTTCTGCAGCAGCTCGGTCTCACTGAGCTGTTCGCCGCTGGCCTCGCCCTGGATCAGCCGCGTGAGCACATCGTGCTCGGGGTCACCGGGCTGGCGGCGGCGCTCGGCCACCAGGTCTTTCAGGTAGGCGGTGAACTCGCGCACGCTGGCGTCGCCCAGGGCCTGCTGAGCGGGCGTGAGGCGCGGCTCCAGCGCACCCAGGATGGCCAGCGACCAGCCCCGCAGCGGGGCGCGGTCGGCGTGGGGCACGCCCAGCAGGTTGCCGATGATCTCCACCGGAATCGCGGACGCGAAGTCCTCGATCAGGTCACCGCCGTGGCGGGCCTCGATGCCGTCGAGCAGGCCATCGACCAGCGCCACGAGGCCAGGCTCCATATCGGCAATGGCCCGGCGGGTGAGCGCACCCATGATGAGCTTGCGCACGCGCGTGTGCAGCGGCGGGTCGTTGAACACCAGGCTGGTGGTGTGGTGCTCGAACAGCGGCGAGCCGCTGCCGTACTTGGGGCCGAACTCCACTTTCTTGTCGGAGCTGAAGGCCTGCGCGTCGCGGTAAACAGCCACCACGTCGGCGTAACGGGTGAGCAGCCAGGAGCCGTCGGGCATGTGGCGCACGGGCTCGTGGGCGCGCAGCCAGGCGTAGACGGGGTAGGGGTTGTCGTAGAAGTCGCGCGGCAGCTCGCGCAGGTCCAGCGTGCGGCCAATGGCCTCGGCGCGTTCGGCGCCCATGGGCGGGGTGGGTGTCATGGCCGTATGGGTTTCAGGCCGGCATCGGCCAGGCCCACCAGCAGGGCACGGCCGTCGGGGGTGACGCGGAACTCGCCATAGCGTGCCTTCTCCCAGCGCGCGGCATCGCCTTCGGGGAAGAACCAGGCATCGGTCACCAGCACCCACTCGCCATCCTTGGGTGTGAGCTGCAGCGGGAATTCGCCAGCGGCGAGCGTTTCGCCCGGGTTCATGAGGCGCGGAAGCCGGGCCACGCCACGCGCATCGCGTTGGGCCACGGCGTAGAGCCGCTGGCCGCGCAGCAGGCCGGTGGCCTGGCGTTCGCCGGGCTCGGGCAGGCTGAAGCGCAGGCGCATGAAATCCCCCTGCATCAGCGAGCGCGGGTCCACCGGGGCCAGCTCCACGAACAGCGGCGCGCCCCGGGCGATCAGTTGCTCCTTGTCGCGTATGGCCCAGTTGGCCACCGCCAGCGTGGCCAGCAGCGTGAGCGCGATCAGCGCGGACGCCGCACGGTGGCGAGCCGGCGTTGACGCCCCTGGTGCCGAAGGCCCGCGAAGCACCCACCAGGCCATCGCACCGAGCACGGCGCCAGCCAGTACCAGCACCACCGCCTTGTGGGCCAGTGGCAGGTCCAGCGCGTAGTAGAAGCTGCCCACCATCCACAGGGCAGCGAGCCCGGCGGCACCGGCCAGGCGCCAGCGCCGGGTGGTCAATGCCACGGCCATGGCCAGCAGCGCGGCACCCAGCTCGGGAATGACCAGTGCGAGCAGCGCCAGCACCAGCGCAGCCAGCAGGCCTTGCCCGTTGCGCAGCGAGGGCCATCGGCGTGCCAGCCAGGCCGCTGCACCCAGCGCCAGGCCGGCGGACAGCACCCCCGACACCGTGGCCAGGGGCGTGGCGGGCGAGAAGAAACCTCCGTGGGCCACCTCGCGTGCCACGGCACCGGCAAAGCCGCCACCCAGCACGCCACCCACCAGAAAGCTCATGCCCGAGAGCCAGGCCAACCCCGCCAGCACGGCCAGCAGCCAGCCAGCACCCACCGCCTCCACCACACGGGCAGCGCGCGCCTGCTGCCCATTGCCGAGCGCGCGCCGCTGCACCACCAGTGCAGCGACCCACAGGGCAAAGGTGGCATGCAATGCGAGCCACAACACACCGGTGCCCTGGCGCTCGAACAGCCGGCTGTCCAGTGGCAGCAGCGCAAAACCGAACAGCCCGGCCGCTGCCGCGCCCAGCAGCACACGCAGCCAGCCCCGGTCGATCACCAGGGCAACGCCCAGCGCCAGTGCGGTCAGCACGGCCGCGGCGGCCTGTGGGGGCAGGTCGCGCCCCAGCCCGAAAGCCAGCGTGCCGGCGCCCGAGAGCAGGGCCGGCACCGCCAGCTGTTCGATGAACACCGGCACCTCGGCGCGGCGCAGCACCATCACCGCACCGGCCAGCAGCAGGGCACCCACGGCATAGGTGCCCAGACCCCGCGAGACCAGATCACCCAGCAGCAGGCCCACCATGCCCATGAGCGGGATGGCGGCGAGCCAGGCGCCCAGTGCGGTCAGCAGCACCACCGGCCAGGGGCGGGTTTCGGGTGAGGGCAGGGTGGCGTCGGGGGGCAGCAGGCCTTCGGCCTGGGCGTTGCGCAGGACGTCGGTCAGAGCGTTCATGCGGTCTCCCGGGCGGCCTGCGCGCGCGACAGTTTCAGTATCAGGTGCACCGAGCCCGCGAGCAGCCCGGCGGCCACCAGACCGATCAGCAGCAACGCACCCACAGGGTCGCTGCCCCCGCTGTTGAACAGCAGGCGCACGAGGCCGCCCACCAGCAAGCTGTTGAGGCCCATGGCGACGGCGCTCAGCCCGTACACCTCGAAGAACGCGGGCCGGCTGAGCCAGAACGCCGCAGCGCCCAGCAGCACCAGGCCCAGCGCGTAATGCGGTGCCACGGTCTTGTGGAACAGCGCGCCGATGGCGGTCATCGTCAATGCCACCACGGCCAGCGTGAGTGCGGTGCGCATCGACCACGCACCCGCGCCGGTGAACCGCGCGAGCGCCGGGGACAGCAGCGCGCACAGCAGGCCCAGCGCGCCCCAGCCGATGGCATGCACCACCAGGTCGTCGGGCCGCACGCGCCACTGGTGGCCGGTGTGGGTCTGCACCCAGAGCGAAATGCCCACCGCCACGACCACCGCCCACGGCGCCCAGACGGCGTCGTGCCGCACGGCGAGCGCGAGCGGCAGCGTGAGTGCGGCCCACAGCGCGAACAGCTGCCAGGCGTCGGCGCCGGTCTGGTAGGTCTGGCCGAAGTAGGCGAACAGCGCGCCCACCCCCAGCAGCGCCAGCAGGCCCAGCGGCGCGCGCGCAGCCGGTCGCAACAGCGCGCCCACGCCCATGACCACCACCACGCCCTGTAGCAGCGCGAACCGGCCCATGCGGCCGAGCGATTCCCAGTTGGCTGCCACCCACAGCACCAGGCCCAGACCCACCAGACCCGCGGCCAGCAGGGCGGCGCCTTGCCAGACGCGGCGGCGCGCCTGGGCCGGTTCCTGCTCCAGACCAGCCAGCGCGAACAGTCGCGCCGTGCCGGTGTCGTCCAGGTGGTGTGCCTGGGCCAGTTCGTAGAGGGCCAGGCGTTCGTTCATGGTTTGAGGAAGCGCGCCAGCGCCAGCAGGGTCTCGTCGGGCGATTCGGTCATCTGGTGGTGGCCCATGGGCACGTTGACCACCTGCGCCGCCTTGCCGCTGTCGCGTGCAGCATGGATCAGCGGCTGGGCGGCCTTGGGGTGCGTCATCTGGTCCTGCGTGCCCAGCACGAACAGCACCGGGCAGGCCACGGCCCGCATGGCCGTCTCGCCGTTGACGTAGCTGTCGCAGGCCTTGAAGCCACGGTGGAACACGTTGGTCTGCGGGTTGCTGCGCAGCACGCGCCGGCCCAGCGCCAGGCTGGCCCCAAAGACCCATGTGCCGGGGCCGAATGCGGAGGGCGGTGGGGCCAGTGTGGCACGCATGAACACGTTGATGGCCCTCAGCGCCGCCTCGGGGTCGCTGAGCGAGGTTTCCAGCAGCGATGGCGTCACCTTCATGGGGAAGGCGGTGCCCACCATCACCAGCTGGGTGGCGCGTGTGCCCAGCCGGGCCGCGGCTTCCAGCGCGATCAGCGAGCCCCAGCTGTGGCCTACCAGCGCGGCGCGCTCCACGCCGGCGGCGTCGAGCAGGGCGATGATCCAGTCGGCGGCCTCCTCCACGGTCGAAGGGGCCTCGCCGCCGCTGCGGCAGTGGCCGGGCAGGTCCACCGCCAGCACGCTGAAGCCGTGATGGGCCAGGTAGCGGCTCTGCAAGCCCCAGACGCTGTGGTCATTCACCACGCCGTGGATGAAGACCACGGTGGGCTTGGTGGCGTCAAACGCTTTGCCGCCGGTGTAGCAGTAGGCCGGGTGGCCGTTGACGGTGAGGTACATGCTCAGGCCCCCGTCTTCTCTGCGGCCTTGAGGGCGCGCTTGAGGTCGTCGATCAGGTCGTCCGGGTCTTCCAGGCCGATGGACAGGCGGATGGTGCCCTGGGTGATGCCGGCGCCCACCAGTGCCTCGTCGCTCATGCGGAAGTGGGTGGTGGAGGCGGGGTGGATGACCAGCGAGCGGCAGTCGCCCACGTTGGCCAGGTGGCTGAAGAGCTTGAGCGTCTCGATGAACCGCTTGCCCTGATCGCGGTTGCCCTTCATGTCGAAGCTGAACACCGAGCCCGCGCCTTTGGCGCCGTGGCGCAGCAGCCGGTTGGCCAGCGCGTGGCTGGGGTGCGATTCGAGCAGCGGGTGGCCCACGCGCGAGACGAAGGGGTGGCTGGCCAGGAACTGCACCACCTTTTCGGTGTTGCTCATGTGGCGCTCCATGCGCAGCGGCAGCGTCTCTATGCCTTGCAGGATCAGCCAGGCGCTGTGCGGCGAGAGGCAGGCGCCGAAGTCGCGCAGGCCCTCACGGCGCGCGCGCAGCAGGAAGGCGCCCACGGTGGACTCCTCGCTGAACACCATGTGGTGGAACCCGTCGTAGGGCTGGGTCAGTTCGGGGAACAGGCCGCTGGCCTCCCAGTCGAAGCTGCCACCGTCCACCACCACGCCGCCGATCACGGTGCCGTGGCCGCTGAGGAACTTGGTGGCCGAGTGGTAGACCAGATCGGCACCCAGTGCGAGCGGCTGCATCAGGTAGGGCGTGGTCAGCGTCGAGTCGACCAGCAGCGGCACTTTGGCCTCGTGCGCGATCTGCGCCACGGTGGGAATGTCCAGCACGTCCAGCCCGGGGTTGCCCACGGTCTCGCCGAACAGCAGCCGGGTGTTGGGGCGTATGGCGGCCTTCCAGCCATCGATGTCGCCAGGCTTCACGAAGGTGGTGTCGATGCCGAAGCGGCGCATCGTGTAGTGCAGCAGGTTCTGGCTGCCGCCGTAGAGCGCGGTGGAGGCCACGATGTGCGAGCCCGCACCCATCAGCGTGGCCACGCTCAGGTGCAGCGCGGCCTGGCCGCTGGCGACCGTGATGGCACCTATGCCACCTTCCAGCGCCGCCACGCGCTGCTCCAGCACCGCGTTGGTGGGGTTGCTGATGCGGCTGTAGACGTGGCCGGCGCGTTCGAGGTTGAACAGTGCGGCGGCGTGGTCGCTGGATTCGAAGACGAAGGAGGTGGTGAGGTGAATGGGCACCGCCCTCGCGCCGGTCGCGGGGTCGGGCGCGGCGCCCGCGTGCAGCGCGAGCGTGTCGAAGCCGGGGTCTGAGTAGCCGGGCATGTGAGGTCTCCAATAGGGCGTGTGATGCGCACACACCTGTTCTGAAGCGGGTTATTGTGGGCTATATTTGGGCTCAGCCGCCCGGCGGCTCAGGAGGCAAAACCCATGAAAGTCAGCGACATCCTGCGTGTCAAAGGCGGCACGCTCTACACCGCCACCCCCGACGAGCCGCTGGCCAAGGCCCTGGACCTGATGGCCGAGAAAGACATCGGCTCGCTGGTCGTGATGGACCACGGCGACCTCGTCGGCATGCTGACCTTTCGCGAGGTCATACAGACCATCGTCAAGAACGGCGGCAGCGTGGGCAGCACCGTGGTCCGCACCGCCATGGACGATGCCCCCCTGACCTGCACCCTGGGCACCGAACTCGACGAGGTGCGCCGCATGATGCTGGACCGCCACGCGCGCTACATGCCCGTGATGGACAAGAAGATGCTCATGGGCGTGATCAGCTTCTACGACGTGGCCAAAGCCGTGGTGGACAGCCAGAACTTCGAGAACAAGATGCTCAAGGCCTACATCCGCGACTGGCCGGCCGAGAACGAGCCCGACACCGACGGCGCCAAGCTGTGAGCGGGGCCGGCACAGCCTGGCCCACCCCTTCGGCGCTGGCAGACGAGATCGCCGCGCTGCTGCAAGACCCCACCGTACAGGTGCCGCCCCGGCTGGTGCAGCCGCTGCCTGGCGGTTCCAGCCTGTTTGTCATGCCCGCGTTCGACGCCCGCGTGGCCATCACCAAGCTCATCACCTTCACACCGGCCAACGTGGGCACGGCTCGCCCCGCCATACAGGGCGATGTTGCCGTGTTCGACGTGGCCTCGGGTGAGCGGGTCGCGCTGCTTGACGGCCCGGCGGTGACCGCACGGCGCACGGCGGCCGTTTCGTTGCTGGCCGCGCGGCTGCTGGCGCCGCGACCCTATGGGCCGCTGCTGGTCGTGGGCGCGGGTGTGCAGGGCCGGGCGCACCTG
>CALRLO020000076.1:0-7550 GCA_943368755.1 Synechococcus sp. UW140
CCACCCGTCGGCTTGCGGCGACGGCGGCGGCGTTTGCGGGCGGGGGCGCCGGCCTCGGACACGGGCTCGTCACCTTCATCGGCCTCGCCATCAACCTCGCGAAAACGCGGATCGTCGTCGACCGGCGCAGGGTCCGCCCGCTTGACGCGCTGGGCCTTGCCCGGTCCCTTGGCTTTTTGCTGCTCCAGCCGCACGGCGTCCACCATGTCACGGCGCACGGCGTCGGTGGCGGTGCTGAAGACCTCCCACCAGTGGGCCAGCTCCATGTCGGCCTCACCGACCTGGGCCCGCAGGCGCAGAAAGTCGAAGCCGGCACGAAAGCGCGGCTGCTCCACCAACCCGAAGGCGGCGTTGCCAGTGCGCTTGTCGAAGCGCGGCTGCATCATCCAGATCTCGCGCATGTCGGCACCCAGCTTGCCGCGCCCCGACACATCGCCGATGCGGGCATCGAACACCTGGTCGATGGCGTCCTGCAGCGCGGGGTGCGGGTGCTGGCCGTCGGCCTGGCGGGCCGCCCAGCCGTCGCGCACGTCGGCCCACAACACGCAGGCCAGCAGGAAGCTGGGCGCCACCGGTTTGCCTTCGCCCACGCGGCGGTCGGTGTCCTGCAGCGCGAGTTTCACGAAGGGCTCGTCGGCGCGCTGCACCACCACATCCAGCAACGGGTAGATGCCGGCAGCCAGGCCCGCGCTGCGAAGCTGCTCCACGCTGGCCAGCGCATGGCCGGTCTGCAGCAGCTTGAGCATCTCGTCGAACAGGCGGCTTTGCGGGATGTCGGCCAGCAGTGCACGCGAGGCGATCAGCGGCTCTCGCGTCTTGGCGTCGAACTTGAAGCCCAGGCCACTGAGCTTGGCGGCGAAACGCACGGCACGGATCAGGCGCACCGGGTCTTCGCGGTAGCGTGTGGCCGGGTCGCCGATCATGCGCAGAACCCGTTTCTTGGCGTCGCGGATGCCGTGGTGGAAATCGACCACGGTTTCGGTTTCCGGGTCGTAGTACATGGCGTTGATGCTGAAGTCGCGGCGCGCCGCGTCCTGCTCGATCGGACCCCAGACGTTGTCTCGCAGCACACGGCCGCTGGCGTCCACTGCGTGTTTCATGTCGGCCAGCTCGCGCTTGGCGGTGCGCTCGTTGCCGCTCACCTGCTCGGCGTCGGCGCTGTCGAGGTAGGCTCGGAAGGTCGAGACCTCGATCACCTCGCTCAGGCCACGGTCTTGCCGGCCACGCCCGTACACCACGTGGACGATGCGAAAGCGCCGTCCGATGATGAAGGCGCGGCGGAACAGGCCCTTGACCTGCTCGGGCGTGGCGCTGGTGGCCACATCGAAGTCCTTGGGGCGCAGGCCCAGCAGCAGGTCGCGCACGGCACCACCCACGATGTAGGCCTCGTGGCCCGCGTGCTGCAGCGTGCGCACCACGTCGAGCGCGCGGCCGTCCACCAGGGCAGGGTCTATGCCGTGCACAGACACAGGCACGTCCTCGCGCTTGCCAAAGCGCGACTTGGATGCAGCCGGTTTGCCCAGCAGCTTGTCAATCAGTTTCTTGATCATGGAAGAGGTTCAGTATGCGCCAGCCGCGGGTTTGCGCAATGGTGCGCAGGCGGTCGTCGGGGTTGGCGGCCACGGGCTCGTGGACTTTTTCGAGCAGCGGCAGGTCGTTGATGGAGTCGCTGTAAAAGGCACTGTGCGTCACCTGGTCCCAGCTCAGCCCGCGCGCGGCCAGCCACTGCGCGACGCGCGCCACCTTGCCATCGCGGAACGAGGGTACACCGGCAATGGCGCCCGTGGGCCGGCCATCGGCGTCGTGCTCCAGATCGATGGCGATCAGTTCGTCCACGCCGAAGGCGCGGGCGATGGGCCGCGTCACGAAGGCATTGGTCGCGGTGACGATCACCACCGTGTCGCCGGCTGCCTGGTGCTGTTTCACCAGCGCCAGCGCCTGCGGCTGGATGTGGGGCAGGATCATCTCGCGCATGAAAGTCTCGTGCGCGCGTTTCGCAGCCTCGGGGCCCAGCTCGCGGATCACCGCGGTGGCGAAACGCACGTATTCGTGGATGTCCAGCGTGCCGGCCTTGTACTGCGCGTAGAAGGTGTCGTTCGCGCGGCCAAAGGATGCGGCGTCCCGCCAGCCCTGGGCCACGGTGAACTGGCCCCAGGCGTGGTCGGAGTCCAGCGGGATCAGCGTGTGGTCCAGGTCGAACAGGGCAAGCTTCATTCGTTCTCTAACATCGACTTGATGAGCGGGATGGTGATGGCACGCTGTGTGCGCAGCGCATAGGCGTCGAGCTGTTCGAGCAGCGCCATGAGGCTGGAGAGGTCGCGCGAGAAGCGCGTGAGCATGAAGTCCATCACCTCGTCGCCCAGGAACACCCCGCGCTCGTCGGCGGCACGGCGCAACACGGCACGGCGTTCGTTTTCTCCCAGCGCGTGCAATTGGAACACATGACCCCAGCCCAGGCGGGTGCGCAGGTCCTCGCGCAGGTTCAGGTCGGCCGGTGCGGCATCGGCTGCGGCCAGCACCCACAGGGCACGGCCCCCGGCGGGCGCCTGGGCGTTGACGAACCAGTTGAAGGCCGTGGCCTGCTGCGCGGCGGTGTAGAGGTGGCAGTCATCGAGCACCACCACGCCCCAGTGATCGTCGAACGGCGGGGGGTCGAACACGTTGGCGTCCAGCCAGCCCACTCCCACGCCCTCTGCCAGCAGCGTCTGGCGCACCGCCTGCAGCAGGTGGGTGCGGCCGCTGCCCGAGGGGCCCCACAGCAGCGTCGGCACAGGCGAGCGCATCGGATTGCCCGCCCACAGGCGCACATGCTCCAGTGCGGCCTCGTTGCCCAGTGCCACGAAGTTGTCGAGCGAGGGAACCGGGGCCAGCCCGATGTCCAGGGCGAGCTGCTTCATCTGGGCGCACCGTCCCGGTAGAGGTCGCTGGCCATGTACGTCGCCTTGACCCGGCGCAGCGCCACCAGCAGCACGGCGCTGGCGGGCAACGCGATCAGCACGCCCACAAAACCGAAGAGGTGGCCAAACGCCAGCAGCGCGAAGATGACCGCGATCGGGTGCAGGCCGATGCGCTCGCCGAGCAGGCGGGGCGTGAGGTACAGGCTTTCACCGACCTGGCCGATGGCGTAGACCACGCCGACCAGCGCCACGCCCAGCAGGCTCTGGAACTGCAGCAATGCCGCGAGCAGCCCCATGACCAGCCCCAGACCGAAGCCCAGGTAGGGCACAAACACCGCCAACCCGGTGAACACGCCAATGGGCAGCGCCAGCTTGAGACCCACCAGCGCCAGCGCCACGGTATAGAAAACCGCCAGCACCAGCATCACCAACGCCTGGCCCCGCAGGTACTGGCCCAGAACCTCGTCGGTCTCGTCCAGGAAACGCTGGGTGGATTCGGCCCAGCGCGGTGGGATGAAACGTTTGGCACGTTCGACCAGCCCCGCCCAGTCCAGCAGCAGGTAATAGGCCACGATGGGCATGAGCACCAGGTTGCCCAGGAAGGCCAGCACCGCGCTGCCGCCGATGCGCAGCGAGGACAGCAGGCCATCGAACAGCTCGCTTTCATGCCCGACCACCAGGCCCTTGAGCCAGTCGCGCACCAGATTGACGTCGATCTGCAGGTCGATACCGAAACGGGCGGCCAGAGGCACCAGCGCGCCGTTGAGGTGATCCAGCAAGGCGGGCACCTGCTCGCGGATCAGCGGCACCTGCTTGCTGACCACGGGCACGATCAGCAACAGCACGGCCAGGCCAGCCAGCATCAGCAGCGCAATCGCCACGCCGGCGCCCAGCCAGCGCGGGATGCGGCGGGCCTGCAGTTTCTCCACCACCGGGTGCAGGGCGTAGGCCAGCACGGCAGCCAGGACGAAGGGCATCAGCACGGGCGACAGCCAGGTGAGCAGCAGCCAGGCCAGCAGGGCCAGGGCGACCCAGGTGGCGGCACGCACTTGCGCAGGGGTGAATTGCATAGGGTGGAACCGAGGCCCGTAAAATTGGGCAAATTTTATCGGGCGCCCACCCCTTCCCTTCCAACCTCCTCGCGCCCAGGCCGCCATGACTACCACCCCCCTCTCCTACAAAGACGCCGGCGTTGACATCGACGCGGGTGACGCCCTGGTCGAACGCATCAAACCCCTGGCCAAAAAGACCCTGCGCGAAGGCGTACTGGCCGGCATTGGCGGCTTTGGCGCGCTGTTCGAGGTGCCCAAGCGCTACCAGGAGCCGGTGCTGGTGAGCGGCACCGACGGCGTGGGCACCAAGCTCAAGCTGGCATTTGAATGGAACATGCACGACACCGTGGGCATAGACCTGGTGGGCATGAGCGTGAACGACGTGCTGGTGCAAGGCGCCGAGCCGCTGTTCTTTCTGGACTACTTCGCGTGCGGCAAGCTGGACGTGGACACCGCTGCCGCCGTGGTGGGTGGCATCGCCAAGGGCTGCGAGATGAGCGGCTGCGCCCTCATCGGCGGCGAAACGGCCGAGATGCCCGGCATGTACCCGTCCGGTGAGTACGACCTGGCGGGCTTTTGCGTCGGCGCGGTCGAGAAAAGCAAGATCCTGACCGGCAAGGACGTGAAGCCCGGCGACGTGGTGCTGGGCCTGGCGTCGCACGGCGTGCACTCCAACGGCTTCTCGCTGGTGCGCAAATGCATCGAGCGCGCGGGTGCCAACCTGCCCGCCACACTGGACGGCCAACCCTTCCGCCAGGCCGTCATGGCCCCTACCCGCCTGTATGTCAAACCCGTGCTGGCCACGCTGGCCCAGCACCCGGTCAAGGCGCTGGCCCACATCACCGGCGGCGGCCTGCTGGAAAACATCCCCCGCGTGCTGCCCCAAGGCACGGCTGCGCACCTGAAAAAAGGCAGCTGGCCGCAGACGGATCTGTTTGCCTGGCTGCAGAAGACCGCCGGCATCGACGACATCGAGATGAACCGCACCTTCAACAACGGCATCGGCATGGTGGTGGTGGTGGCGGCGGAGCACGCTGGCGCCACGGCCGCCACCTTGCGAGCCCAGGGCGAGACGGTGTACGAGATCGGCGCCATCGCGCCGCGTGGCGAAGGCGCTGCGGTGGTGGTGGCCTGATGTCCTGATCTGTACGGTTTTCGTCCGCCGCCGAGCGGACGGATCCGGATCACCCAAGCAAAAATCGGGGCATTCCTCCACGAGAATGCCCCATGACTCCAAGTCCGATAAAGACCGACTCCCCGGTCTGCCGCGTGCATATCCTGGCCTTCGACGACGTCGAGGCGCTGGACCTCGCCGGCCCCTACGAGGTCTTCACCACCGCCAGCCGCGTGGCCCGGCGGCGCCAGCCCGACGCCCCCGCACCGTTTGGCGTGGCCTGCGTGGCACGCGAGCGCCAACCGGTGCGCGCCCGTGCCGGCCTCACGCTGCTTCCCGAACACGGTTTTGCCGACGCCCCGCCCTGCGACCTGCTCGTCGTGCCGGGTGGGGTGGTCGATGCCGCCATGACGTGTGCCGACACCCGCCTGTGGCTGGCCCATGCAGGCGCACAGGCCCCACTGGTGGCCTCGGTCTGCACCGGCGCCTTCCTGCTGGCGGCCAGCGGCCTGTTGACCACGGGCCCGGCGACCACCCACTGGGAGGACGTGCCGGACCTGAGGCGCCGGTTCCCGGCGCTGGAGGTGCGCGACAACGTGCGCTGGGTGGACCAGGGCCGCATCGTCACCTCGGCCGGGATCAGCGCCGGCATCGACATGAGCCTGTACCTGGTGGAGCGGCTGGCGGGCCGTGACCTGGCCGAAGCGACCGCCCGCCAGATGGACTACACATGGACACGCTGAGCCACTACCAGCACCTGTGGCTGTTCGCCGTGCTGGTGGTCGGCATCATCGTGCTGCCAGGGCTGGACATGGCGCTCATCCTGGGCAAGACGCTGGCCAGTGGCCGGCACGTGGGGCTGGCCACGCTGGGCGGCGTGATGGCCGGTGGCGCGGTGCACGTCGTGGTGGCGCTGCTGGGCCTGGGCCTGCTGCTGACCCACGCCGCCTGGGCCTACCGCGCGCTGCTGCTGGGGGGCGCCGCCTACCTGGCCTGGATTGGCTGGAGCCTGTGGCGCAGCGGCGCGGTGCTGGGCGAGGTGGCTGCACCGCAGCCGGGTTCGGGGTGGCGTTCCGCCTGGCAGGGCCTGGCCACCTGCCTGCTCAACCCCAAAGCGTATGTTTTCATGCTGGCCATCTTTCCGCAGTTCCTGCGCGCCGAAGCCGGGCCGCTGGCCTGGCAGGGCTTTCTCATGGGAGCCATCATCGTCGGCACGCAGGGTCTGATCTATGGTGGGCTGGTTTTCGGTGCCGACGGGCTGCACCAGGCGCTGCGCCGCCACCCGCAGCGCCAGAGACGGGTGGCGCAGGCGGTGGGCCTGGTGCTGATGCTCTCGGCCCTGTGGACGGCTGCGACCGGCTGGCAAGCCATGGCAAGCCCATGACCACACACGTGCACTTCGTGCTGCTGGACGGCAACCTGATGCTGGACTGGGCCGGCCCGGCCGAAACCTTGCGCCTGGCCAACCTGGCGCAGCGCACGCGCGGCCAGCCCCCGGCGTTTGACTGGCATTTCGTGAGCCCGCGCAGCGAATGCCTCACCTCCATAGGCGCGCGGGTGAGCGGACTGGAGCCCTTGCCCGACCTGCACACCCCCCAAGCTGACCGCACCGACTGGGTGGTGTTGCTCGGCCAGGCCGGCGCCCGCATGAACCTGGACACGCCCGCCGCCCACGAGGTGCTCGACTGGCTGGCTGGACTGAGCCTGCAAGAAGGCCTGCTGGAACTGGTGTGCGTGTGCGCCGGCGCGCTCATCGCCGCGCGTGCAGGCCATCTGGCGGGGCGCAACGCCACCACCCACCACGAACACCTGGACGAGCTGCGCGAGACCGAGCCGCGCTGCACCGTCCGGGTGAACCGCGTGTTCACCGCCGACGGCCCGGTCTGGAGCAGTGCGGGCGTGACCACCGGCGTGGACATGATGCTGCACCGCGTCTCGGCCATTTGCGGTCCGGTGGTGGCGGCCGAGGTGGCGCAGACACTGGTGGTGGCCATGCGGCGCGGCCCCAACGACCCGGAGCTGTCGCCCTTTCTCGCGCACCGCCAGCACCTGCACGGGGCGGTGCACAAGGTGCAGGACGCGCTGGCACGTGCGCCGGCCGAGGCCTGGCCGCTGGAGCGCATGGCCGGGGTCGCCTGCACCTCGGGCCGGCACCTGGCGCGCCTGTTCGCGGAGCACGCGGGCATTGCGCCACTGGCCTATCTGCGCGAGCTGCGGCTAGGCCTGGCGCGGTCGGCGCTGCAGGCGGGCTACAACGTGACGCAGGCGGCCGACCTCTCCGGCTTCGGTTCGGACACCCAGCTGCGCCGCGCCTGGCCGCGTGAGGCCGGTGCCCTCACACCGTCGCGCTGGCGGGCGGCCAGCTGACGCTGACACACAGGCCGCTGCCGCTTTCGCCGCTGTCCAGCGCCAGCTGCGCGCCGTGCTGGCGCGCCACCTCGGCCACGATGGCCAGGCCCAGGCCGCTTCCGGTCTGGGCGCCAGCGT
>CALRLO020000077.1:0-7444 GCA_943368755.1 Synechococcus sp. UW140
ACCGCTGACCAGGTGACCGCCGTGGCCCCGGGCGCCACAGCGGGCGAACAGTGGCTGCGGGTGCTGGCCGTGCGCATCCATGTGCTGGCGGTCTCCACCGCACAGCAGGAGGTGAACACGCAGATCCAGCCCTACACCTTTGCCGGCGCCAGCGTGACGCCCACCGACCGTCGCATGCGCAAGGCCTTCACCACCACCATCGCCATACGGAACCGACTGTGAAACGCCCTTCCCTGTCAGGCCGCGGCCGCCAGCGCGGCGTCACCATGGTCATGGCCCTGATCTTCCTGCTCATCCTCACGGCACTGGGCGCCTGGGCCGCAGTCAACAACACCCTGCAAGAACGCATGGCGGGCAACACCCGCAACCGCGACATCGCCTTCCAGGCCGCCGAAGCCGCGCTGAAAGAGGCCGAGAGCACCGTGGCCACCTGGCGCACGCTTCCCTTTGACGGCACCAGCGCCGGGCTGCTCCCCTACAACCCGGTGACCGCCAACGACCAGAACCACTGGCGCAACGACAGCCAGTGGACCAGCTACCGAAGCTCCACCGCCTCCAACAGCCAGGTGGCCAGCGCGGCACGCTACGTGGTGCAGAAACTGCCCAACACCGAAAACCCCACGAACCCGGGTGTCTTCAACGTCGAGAACTTCCGCATCACCGCTCGTGCCGTGGGAGGCGACGCGAGCGCCATGGTCATCGTCCAGAGCATCGTGAGCTACACCCCCTAGGAGCGCCGCATGAAGCTGCACCACTCTCTCCGATCGGCAGCGCTGGCCCTGGCGCTGGGCGGCTGGCTCTACACCTCGCACGCGGTGGTCAGCGTGGGCGAGGTGCCGCTGTTCCTCAACGGCACCGTCACGCCCAACATCGTCATGACGCTGGACGACTCGGGCAGCATGACCCGCGCCTATGTGCCGGACAACATCGGCAGCCTGGACGCAGCGCGCTTCACCGCCGCCACGTACAACGCCATGTACTACAACCCCAAGGTGCTGTACACGCCGCCTACTCGCACCGACGGGGTGACCTACTCCACCTCCTACACACAGGCCTGGGTAAATGGCTTCGACACCGGCCGGGGTTCGGTGGACCTGAGCGCCAACGGCTACCGCCCCATCTCGGAATGCGCGCCGTCCGACACCTATGCGGACTGCTCGAAACTGACCAACCGCGGCGGCAGCACGACCAGCTCCACAACCACCACCTACACCTACACCAACTGCCGCGTCACCTTCAATGACCGCAGTGGCAACAACCGCGACCGCATCGACGTCGACTACTGCACCTTCAACGGCAGCACCATCGACGGCGAGGACATGCCGGACTCGGGCAACGAAGCGCCCCAGAACGCCGACAACAGCACGCTGACCGTGAGCAACGCCTCCGGCTACAACGGCAGCTATGAGGTGCGCTCCAGCGACGGCGACGACGGCTTGCTGAAAATCGAGCTCAACCGCAACAACTACTTCAACAACGACGCCACCCGAACCGGCGTGACGCTGACCTGGGCCCGAACCATCACCCAGACCGTCACCAGCGCCGCCTACTACCACCTGTACTACACCGACCTGCGCACGCCCTCGCGCCCCAGCGGATGCAACGACACCGTGGGCGACGACGATTGCTATGTGGCCGTGCCGGTAGGTGGCAGCACCGACATCGCGCTCGACAGCGGCACCACCACCGCCAGCGTGGCGGCCAAGCAGCAGAACTTCGCCAACTGGTACTCGTTCTACCGCACCCGCGCGCTGGCCACCATGTCGGCCGCCACCAACGCCGTCACCAACCTGAGCAGCAACCAGGTGCGCCTGGGCTGGCAGACCCTCAACCGCTCCAGCTGCACCAGCTTTGGCACCACCTGCACCGGCTACGACGGCACCAACCGGGAAAACCGCATCCGGCCGCTCGATGCCACCAAGACCGGCGGCACCATCAGCCACCGCACCGACTTCTACGAGTGGATTCGTTTCTTCGTAGTGAGCGGTGCCACGCCGCTGCGCGGGGCCATGGAGCGTGCGGGCCAGTACTTCACCGAATCGGGCCGTGACAGCCCCTACGCGGAGAACCCCTACGTCACCCAGGGCACCGAACTCTCGTGCCGGCGCAACTTCCACGTGATGATGACCGACGGTCTGTGGAACTCCAACGCCAACGTCAACTACGGCGGCGACGTGGACAGCACAGGCAAGACCCTGCCCGACAACACCTCCTACAGCCCGCGCTACCCCTACCGCAACCCCAACGGCAACGCGCCATCGGGACAGTCCTACAGCAACAGCCTGGCCGACATCGCGTTCAAGTACTGGTCCACCGACCTGCGCGGCAACCTGGACAACACCCTGCTGCGGTTTTTCCCAGATGCCTCGGGCGACGCCACCACGCAGTACTGGAACCCGCGCAACAACCCTGCCACCTGGCAGCACATGGTGAACTTCACCATCAGCTTTGGCCTGACCAAGGCCATGACCGACCCCGCCTGGGGCGGCGACACCTACAGCGGCGACTTTCCAGCCCTGTCCAGCGGCACCAAACACTGGCCCGGTGTGGTGGAAGGCGCCAGCGGCTCCTCCACGCCCGACGTCCACGTCTACGACCTTTGGCATGCGGCCGTCAACAGCCGGGGCCAGTTTTTCAGTGCCGACGACCCCATAGGCGTGCGCAACGCCTTCCAGTCGGTGTTCAACAACATCCTGCGCGACACCTCCTCGGCTTCGTCGCTCGCGGCCAACTCCACCCGCATCGACACCGGTGGCGTGGTTTACCAGGCCCGCTTCAACCCCGAAGACTGGCGCGGCCAGCTGCTGGCCTACCCGGTCACCTCCAACGGCGTGGTGCAAGCCATCGCCCGCTGGGATGCGGCCCTGAAGATGCCCAGCGCCGCGCAACGCAACATCACCACCTGGACGGGCAGCACCGGTGTCAACTTCAACAGTTGCACCAACCTCAGCACCGCACAGCAGTCCGCCTTGAACCGCAACAGCGCCAACGTGATCGACAACCACTGCACCGAGCGCCTGAACTGGCTGCGCGGCGACACCAGCAAAGAAGTGCGCTTCGCTGGCGGCAAGTACCGCAACCGCACCGTCACGGTGCTGGGCGACACGATCAACTCCGACCCCGTGTACGTGAGCGCCGAAGACTATGGCTACGCCAGTGCCGGCTTCACCGGCGCCAGCAGCTACACCGCCTTTCTCGCCACCAAACAGAACCGCCGCCCCATGGTGTACGTGGGCGCCAACGACGGCATGCTGCACGGCTTTCGGGCCGACACGGGTGACGACACACAGTCCGGCCGCGAGTTGCTGGCGCACATTCCCCTGGCCGCTTTCAACAAGCTCAACCGCCTGGTCGAACCCAGCTACGCCCACACCTACTTCGTGGACGGCAGCCCCACCGTCGGGGACGCCTACCTGGGTGGCCAGTGGAAAACCGTGCTGCTGGGCAGCATGGGCGCGGGCGGCAAGGCCATCTTCGCGCTGGACGTGAGCAACCCCGAGACCTTCGGACCCAACCAGGTGATGTGGGAGTTCTCAGACGCCCAGGACAGCGACCTGGGCCTGACTTTCAGCCAGCCACAGATCGCCCGCCTGGCCTCGGGCCAGTGGGTGGCCATCTTCGGCAACGGCTACAACAGCACCAGCGACCGTGCCTACCTGTTCGTGGTGGACCTGCAGACCGGCACGCTGATCCGCAAGATCGCGGCCGGCACCGCCACCGCCAACGGCCTGTCCACCCCGGTGCTGCACGACACCAACAACGACCGCATCGTGGATGTGGCCTACGCCGGCGACCTGCAGGGCAACCTGTGGAAGTTCGACCTGACCGGCGCCTCGTCGACCAACTGGAGCGTGGGCAACGGCGGCAACCCCCTGTTCACCGCGAGGAACGCCAGCAACCAGGTGCAGCCCATCACCAGCAAACCCGTGGTGCACGTGCCCACGGTACAGCCGGCCGGCGGCGCGCTGGTGTTTTTCGGCACCGGGCAGTACCTGAGCAGTGGCGACACCACCAACCAGCAGGTGCAATCCTTCTACACCGTCTGGGACAACAACACCACCGGCACCGTGGCGCGCAGCCAGCTGCTGCAGCAGCGCATCACGGCAGAGGTGGACGAGTTCGGCAAGACCCTGCGCGAGACCAGCAACAACACCATCAACTGGAGCACCCAGCGCGGCTGGTACATGGACCTGGTGGGCCCCACCGGCACCGCGGTGGGCGAACGGGTGGTCTCGGCCGCCCTGGTGCGCTACGACCGCGTCATCTTCGTCACCACCCTGCCCTCGGCCGACCCCTGCGTGGCCGGCGGCACCAGCTGGCTGATGGAGATGGACTACATCAGCGGCGCACGCCCCTCCGAGCCGGTGTTCAACCTCAACGGCGACAGCGCCATCGACTCCAACGACCTGCTGGCCAGCGGTGCAACCGGCAGCGGCCTCAAACTCACCGATGGCATCAGCAAGACGCCCACCTGGCTGGAGAACGCCTCGCGCGCCTACAAGCAGCTGTCGCTCTCGTCCGGCAGCATCCAGACGGTGGAAAACCGCAAGCCCCCCTCCTCATCCGGCCCGCCCGCCGGCACCGTGCGCCGCATCTTCTGGCAGCAAATTCAATAAGACATGACACGCAGCAAGACCCGCGGCTTCACGCTCATCGAACTCATGATCACGATCGCCGTGGTCGGCATCCTCTCGGCCATCGCCTACCCCTCGTACCAGGAGTACATACGCCGATCCAAACGCGCCGACGCCAAAGCGGCCCTGCTGGAGGTGGTGCAGTTCCTGGAACGCAACTTCACCGAAGTGAACCGCTACCACCAGGACGGCGCCGGCAACAACGTGGTGCTTCCCATCACCCAGACCCCGCGTGAGAGCGGCAGCACCCCGGTGTACGCGCTGAGCCTGGACAACGCCGCCACCTCCGCCACCACCTTCCGCCTGCTGGCCGCCCCCATCGCCGGCACGCTGATGGCCAACGACCCGTGTGGCACCTTCACCATCAACCAGCTGGGGCAGAAGGGTGTGACCGGAGCCACGCGCAGCGCGGCGGAGTGCTGGCAGAAATAAAAAAGAGCCGGCTGGAAGCCGGCTCTGAAAATCAGGTTCCCCCGGATACCGGGAGGACCTGTCGCTTTTAAACCTTCAGGTGTTGGTGTCGATGGCACCCGCCTGACGCATCTTGTTGACCAGGTCGACAGCGTTGGTGGCACCGTACTCGGTCTGCAGATCGGACACGCTGTAGTTGTCGAACACGATCTTCTGCTCCACCGAACCACCGGCTGTCGAACGAACACTCAGCACCGCCTTGCCACCTTCGTCGGCAAAACTCAGGTACTGCGTCAGTGTCCCGTTCGTTTCACCGGTCAGCAGATCGCGCAGATCCAAGGTATCCCCTTGAGCGCGGTTGAAGTCCACGACATGGTCCACCGCGGGGGTGGCCGACGTGCCTTTGTCTGCCAGGTCCCAGCGGAACACGTCAGCACCCAGGCCGCCGGCCAGCACGTCATTGCCCGCGCCACCCATCAGCAAGTCGTTGCCAGCACCACCATCGAGCTTGTCATCACCCGAACCGCCCACCAGCGTGTCGTTGCCAGCACCACCGATCAACGTGTCGTTGCCGCCCGCACCGCTCAGCGAATCGGCACCGTCGCCGCCCACCAGCACGTCGTTGCCGCTGTTGCCGGTGAAGATGTCAGCGCCAGCGCTGCCGTATACGGTGGCACCCGTGCTGGTCGCCACGTTGTAGATGCCAGAAGCGGTCTGGGCATCGGGGTCCACGCTCACGGCGAAGGCTGAGGTGTCGGTGTCACCATCCTTGTCCGTCACCGCGTAGGTGAAGTTCATGTCGAAGGTCTTGCCCGCACCCACCAGGTCGTACGAGACGTTGCTCAGCATGAAGCCGTTGCCGCTCTGGTAGTGCACTTCCAGCTCGTTGAAGCCGGTGGTGCCCACGTTGACAGTGAAGGTCTCGCCGGTCGTCAGGCCAGAGATGATGGCGTACACGATGCCATTGGCGTCGGTATGGAGCGTTGCCGTTCCACCCACAGACGTGACACTGGTGATGGAGATGCGGTTGCCCGCCGCGTCGCGGGCATACACCCGTGCCGACTCGTCCGTGCCGTTGGATTGAACCTGGCCTATGGTCACCGTCACGTTGTTCACGATCCGATTGCCCACATAGGCTTGGGCAGTGGCGTCCCAGCCCGTCTTGAAGTCGAACTTCAAGCCTTCGTTGGTCGTGATGAAGAGCGAGGACGTGGTTCCAGACACGCCGAGGTTGCCATTGTTGGAGTTGACCGACCACCCGCCAGTGCTGGTGGTGAGGCTCACGGGCGTTACCTCGATATCGTCATTGCCGACGCGCCCGTTTTGGACAAACGTGTTGCCCTGCTTGGTCAGGCCCAACAGGTAAGCACCGCTGTTACCACCAGAGATGCCGCTGGTGAAGTCCACCGTTTCGCGGGTAATGGTCTGGTCGACGAAACCGCTGAGGTTCATCGAGTACGTACCCGTACCGGCGTCCAGCGACAGGGTGAAGATCACCGTGGGGTTGCCATTGGTGTCGTACGTCACGCCATACAGCGTGGTGGCCGTGCCGTAACCGGTGCTGCCGAACGGGGCATAGCCGCCGCTGCCATTGCTGACTGCAAAGTAGATCGGCTTGGTGAACGAGGTCAGATCGGTACTGACACCGTTGATAACGCCGGTAACCTTCAGGCCATAGCCAGTGACGGCGGTGGACGAGAAATCGGCATAACGGAAGTTCAGCGACTGCAAACCATCGGCCCCGGCCGAGAAATTCAAGTTGCCGGTGCTGATGCCAGGCAGCGGAGAAGCATCGATACGGGTCCAGTCGCCACCGTTGGCCACGGGCACATCGTCCACCACGCTCACGGTGAGGTTGAAGGATGGCGTCAGGCTGCCGTCACCGTCCTTGGCAATCACCGAGAAAGCCGGCAGGGTCAGGCTGTTTTCGCCACCGCCACCAGTGTGGGTCAACGGCTTGAGCAAGGTGAAGGTGTAGGTGCCGGTTACCTGGTTGACCACCAGCGTCCAGGCTGAGTCCGGCCCGTTGATGGTGATGACACCGCCACTGCCGGTATTGCCATTGACGCTGACGATGCCACCAAAGCCATCCGGACCGAAGGACGCGGTGTTCACCAGCACGCCATCGACCACACGGTAGCTCAGGCCATCAGCCTCGTTGTTACCGCCCGACAGCGGCATGGACTCTTCCTCCACGGTGATGCTGACCGGCGCTTGCGCCTGGGGCACACCATCGTTGACCGTCAGCGAGAAGTTGGCCGAGTCGGTGGCCTTGTTGTCCGTGATGATGGGCTCGCTCGCGCTGGCGCTCACCGGCGTGTTCGCCTCTGCCGTCGTCGCCGTGATCGTGCCCGTGATCGTGCCGTCGTAGTTCGCCGGCACCGTCACCTGGATCTTCG
>CALRLO020000078.1:0-6746 GCA_943368755.1 Synechococcus sp. UW140
TCAGGTCTTCAGGCTTCTTGTAGTCGGCCAGCAGGTTGGCCAGCAGTTCTTCGGGTACTTCGTGCTTCTTGGATGTCATTGTGTTCACGGACAAGCCGGCTCGCGCCGGCGGTGGATTGTCCGTTTACACAAAATTCTGCACACCCTCGTGAATAGGAGATACCGCGTGAGCACGGAGCGCGTCTCAGCGGCTCAATAGCATTTAGGCGCACCAATGCAAGAGGCCCATAAGTTTCTCAACTTATGGGCCTCTTTTTCTCAGGTTATGCGTTTATCTACATCGCCCATCAAACGTCGATGTTCGCAGCCCGCAGCGCGTTGGTTTCGATGAATTCGCGGCGGGGCTCCACCTCGTCGCCCATGAGCATGGTGAAGACCTTGTCGGCCTCGATGGCGTCTTCGATCTGCACACGCAGCAGTCGGCGCACGGTCGGGTCCATGGTGGTTTCCCACAGCTGCTCGGGGTTCATCTCGCCCAGGCCCTTGTAGCGCTGGCGCGCGGTGGTGCGCTCGGCTTCGCCCAGCAGCCACTGCATGGCCTCGCGGAAGTCGCCCACGCGCTGCTCCTTGCGCTTGTCGCCTTCGCCACGCGCCACGGTGGCGCCTTCACCGAGCAGGCTGCGGAAGGTGTTGGCGGCTTCGGCGAGCGAGGCGTAATCGGCGCCGTGCACGAAATCCTGCGTGATGACGCTGCTCTTGATGTTGCCGTGGTGGCGGCGGCTGATGCGCAGCAGCGGCTTGTCGGTGCGGGCATCGAATTCGGCGGTGACGTCGGCGGGCACACCGGTGGTGGTGAGCTCGCGCAGCGCGGCCTGCAGCGCACCGGCGCTGGCCTGGGCCTGTTCCATGGTGTCGAGCTGCAGCACCACGCCGTCGGCGATGGTGCGCAGCGCTTCGGCGTCCATGAAGGCGGAGAGGCGTGCGATCACGTTCTCGGCCACCTGGTGCTTGCGGGCCAGCTCGTTGAGCGTGTCGCCGCTGAGGGTGGTGGGGTTGGCGCCGCCGGTGACAACGGCGGCGTCCTTCATGGCCACGCGCAGCAGGAAGGCGTCGAGTGCGGGGCCGTCTTTCAGGTATTGCTCTTCCTTGCCAACCTTGACCTTGTAGAGGGGCGGCTGCGCAATGTAGATGTGGCCGCGCTCCACCAGCTCGGGCATCTGGCGGTAGAAGAAGGTGAGCAGCAGGGTGCGGATGTGGGCGCCATCGACGTCGGCGTCCGTCATGATGATGATGCGGTGGTAGCGCAGCTTGTCGACGTTGAAGTCGTCGGTGCCGCTCTTGCCCGAATCGGAACTGGCCTTGCCGATGCCGGTACCCAGGGCGGTGATCAGCGTGAGGATCTCGTTGCTGGTCAGCAGCTTCTCGTAGCGGGCCTTCTCCACGTTCAGGATCTTGCCGCGCAGCGGCAGGATGGCCTGGAACTTCCGGTCGCGGCCCTGCTTGGCGGAGCCGCCGGCGGAGTCACCCTCCACGATGTAGATCTCGCACAGCGCCGGGTCTTTTTCCTGGCAGTCGGCCAGCTTGCCGGGCAGGCCCATGCCGTCGAGCACGCCCTTGCGGCGCGTCATCTCGCGAGCCTTGCGCGCGGCTTCGCGGGCACGGGCGGCCTCGACGATCTTGCCGCAGAGGATCTTGGCGTCGTTGGGGCGCTCTTCGAGGTAGTCGGTGAGCGCCTTGGCCACGATGTCTTCCACCGGTGCGCGCACTTCGCTGGAGACCAGCTTGTCCTTGGTCTGGCTGCTGAACTTGGGCTCGGGCACCTTGACGCTGAGCACGCAGCACAGGCCTTCGCGCATGTCGTCACCCGAGACCTCGACCTTGGCTTTCTTGGCCAGCTCGTTCTGCTCGATGTACTTGCCAATCACGCGCGTCATGGCGGCGCGCAGACCCGTGAGGTGGGTGCCGCCGTCGCGCTGCGGGATGTTGTTGGTGAAGCACAGCACGCTCTCGCTGTAGCCGTCGTTCCACTGCATGGCCACCTCGACGCCGATTTCGGTGCCGGGAATGCCGCCGTAGGTTTCGGCCGGACGCGAGCCGATGGCGTGGAACGCGGTGGGGTGCAGCACCTTCTTGCTGGCGTTGATGAAGTCGACAAAACCCTTGACGCCGCCAGCGCCCGAGAAGTCGTCTTCCTTGCCGGTGCGTTCGTCCAGCAGGCGGATGCGCACGCCGTTGTTCAGGAAGCTCAGCTCACGCAGGCGCTTGGCCAGGATCTCGTAGTGGAAGTCGTTGTTCTCTTTGAAGATCTCGGTGTCGGGCAGGAAGTGCACCTCGGTGCCGCGCTTGTCGGTGTCGCCGATGACCTTCATGGGCGAAACCTCGACACCGTTCACCGTTTCAATGATGCGGTTCTGCACGAAGCCCTGGCTGAACTCCAGCACATGCACCTTGCCGTCGCGGCGAACCGTCAGGCGCAGCATCTTGCTCAGGGCGTTCACGCAGCTCACGCCCACGCCGTGCAGGCCACCCGAGACCTTGTAGCTGTTCTGGTTGAACTTGCCGCCCGCGTGCAGCTCGGTCAGGGCAATCTCGGCCGCCGAGCGTTTGGGCTCGTGCTTGTCGTCCATCTTGACGCCGGTGGGAATGCCACGGCCGTTGTCGGTGACGCTGATGGAGTTGTCGGAATGGATGGTGACGACGATGTCGTCGCAGTGGCCGGCCAGCGCCTCGTCGATGGAGTTGTCCACCACCTCGAACACCAGGTGGTGCAGGCCGGTGCCGTCGGAGGTGTCACCGATGTACATGCCGGGGCGCTTGCGCACCGCCTCCAGGCCTTCGAGGATCTGGATCGCGCCTTCGCCGTAGCCTTCGCTGGCGTTGTTCGGGGTGTTTTCTTGACTCATTCGGGCTCTCTATCAAACGCCAAACCCGCTGCGCAGCGGGTTTGTGCAAATCGGTTGCGGTGACGGTGCGCGCTCAGATGCGCATGGGCATGACCACGTACTTGAAGTGATCGTTGTCGGGGATGGTCAGCAGCGCCGAGGAGTTGCCGTCGGCGAACTCCACCCGCACCATGTCCTGGCTCATGTTCTGCAGTGCGTCGATCAGGTAGGTGACGTTGAAACCGATCTCGATGGCGTCGCCACCGTAGTCGATGTCGAGCTCGTCCACCGCCTCTTCCTGCTCGGCGTTGCTGGAGGCCACGCGCAGGGCGCCGGGCTCGAGGTTCAGGCGCACGCCCTTGAACTTCTCGCTGGTCATGATGGCCGTGCGCTGCAGGCTGGCCAGCAAGGGCGCGCGGCCCAGCACCACGATGTTCTTGTGGTTCTTGGGGATCACGCGGTTGTAGTCGGGGAACTTGCCTTCCACCAGCTTGGTGACGAACTCCATGCCGTCAAAGCTGAACTTGGCCTGGTTGCCGGCGAACTGCATGTCGATGGCCCCGTCCTTGTCGGAGAGCAGGCGCTGCAGCTCCAGCACGGTCTTGCGCGGCAGGATGACTTCCTGCTTGGGCACTTCCACTTCCAGGTCGGCGCTGGCGAAGGCCAGGCGGTGGCCGTCGGTGGCCACCAGGCTCAGCTTGGTGCCTTCGGCCACGAACAGGATGCCGTTGAGGTAGTAGCGGATGTCGTGCACCGCCATCGAGAAAGAGACCTGGCCCAGCAGGCTCTTGAGCGCCTTCTGCGGGACGCTGAAGGCCGGGCCGAAACTGGCCGATTCCTGCACCAGCGGGAAGTCTTCGGCCGGCAGGCTCTGCAGCGTGAATTTGCTCTTGCCGCCCTTGAGGATCAGCTTGTTCTGGCTGGATTCGAGGCTCACGGCCTGATCGGACGGCATGGTGCGCAGGATGTCGATCAGCTTGCGCGCACCGACGGTGGTGGCGAAAGATCCGTCGTCGCCACCCAGCTCGGCCGTGGTGCGGATCTGGATTTCCAGGTCGGAGGTGGTGAGCTGCACCTGGCCGCCGGTCTTGCGCACCAGCACGTTGGCCAGGATGGGCAGCGTGTGGCGCCGTTCGACGATGCCCGAGACCGATTGCAACGCGGCAAGTACCTTGTCCTGGGTCGATTTGAAAACGATCATGTTGGTGGCTCTCGTCTCGGGTTTCTGAAAGTTAACGCACTATTGTGAAGGGTTTTGGACCGGGTGCCGGGCTCAGCCCTTGAGGGTCTGCTCCAGCACGTGCAGCTGCTGGTTGAGCTCAGTCAGCTGCTGGCGTTCGGCCGCGATCTTGCGTACCGCGTGCAGCACCGTGGTGTGGTCGCGCCCGCCAAACAGCTCGCCGATCTCGGGCAGGCTTTTCTGGGTCAGCTCCTTGGCCAGGAACATGGCGATCTGGCGCGGCCGGGCGATGCTGGCAGGCCGCTTCTTGGAGTACATGTCGGCGACCTTGATCTTGTAGAAGTCGGCCACCGTCTTCTGGATGTTCTCCACGCTGATCTGCCGGTTCTGGATGGAGAGCAGGTCGCGCAGCGCCTCGCGCGCCAGCTGGATGGAGATCTCCTTCTGGTTGAAGCGCGAATAGGCCAGTATCTTGCGCAGCGCGCCTTCGAGCTCGCGCACGTTGGAGCGCACGTTCTTGGCCACAAAGAACGCCACCTCCTCCGGCATCACCGTGCCCTCCACCTCGGCCTTGGTGATCAGGATGGCCACGCGCATCTCCAGCTCGGGCGGCTCTATGGCCACGGTCAGGCCGGAGTCGAAACGCGAGACCAGGCGCTCGTGGATGTCCACCAGCCCCTTGGGGTAGGTGTCGCTGGTCATCACGATGTGGCTTTTCTTGGCCAGCAGCGCCTCGAAGGCGTTGAAGAACTCTTCCTGCGTGCGGTCCTTGTTGGCAAAGAACTGCACATCGTCGATCAGCAGCAGATCGAGCGAGTGGTAACGCGCCTTGAACTCGTCAAACGTCTTGCGCTGGTAGGCTTTGACCACATCCGAGACGAACTGCTCGGCGTGGATGTAGAGAACCTTGGCCATCGGCCGGTCGGCCAGCAGCTGGTTGCCGATGGCGTGCACCAGGTGGGTCTTGCCCAGACCCACGCCGCCGTAGATGAACAGCGGGTTGTAGAGCTGCCCCAGGCTGCCGGCCACGTGCATGGCGGCGGCACGCGCCATGCGGTTGGCCGAGCCTTCGACCAGCGTGGAAAAGGTCAGCGCGGTGTTCAGGCGGTTCTTCTGGCCTTCGGTCGCGGGCGTGGCCGGGGCCGGCACCTCGGGCAGTTCGGCCAGCACCTGCTCCTGCAGGCTGCGCGGCGTGGACGCTTGCCTGGCAACGCTTTCGCGCGGAGCAAGCACCAACTCCAGGGAAACCGGACGACCCGCCACCCGCTCCAGCAAGGCGCTCAGGCGCCCGGCATACTGGGCCCGCACCCAGTCGAGCTTGAACCGGTTGGCCACGGCCACGACCACCTTCTGACCACTCTCGTCCACACGGGCGATCAAGGGTCGTATCCAGGTGTTGAACTGCTGTTCCGGCAGCTCCTGCGCGAGGAGGTCGACGCAGGCGTCCCACAGGTCGGGGCTCACGGGACGGTCGTTTCCCTCGGTCATCTGATGTCTTTTTTTTGAAGCGGAATCTTGTGGACAGCCACACTGCGGCCGACCGGGCATTGTAGCCCTGCAGGCAAGTTATCCACACCCCTGGGAATATCCCGAGTGACGGGCCTTCGAGCGGTTGAGCTTGGCGGGGCGGGGGATTTTTGCGATAATGCCGGGTTTTCCCATCGAGGCGCGTTGCCGCGCCTGCGGGCGCCTGTCGCCAGGGAAGCTTCAGCAACCCCTGAACGGGACACCATCATGGCAATGAAACGCACCTATCAACCGTCGAAAATCCGCCGCGCCCGTACCCACGGCTTCCTGGTCCGCATGAAGACCCGTGGTGGCCGCGCCGTGATCAACGCGCGCCGCGCCAAAGGCCGCAAGCGCCTGGCCGTCTAAGCCTGCCGTTGCACGCGTTTGGAGCGCATACGCACCCGGGCCGAGTTCCAGGCGGTGCTGGCGCATCCACCCGTGGCCACGTCCGCGCATTTCGCCCTGCACGCGGCACCGCCGGACCCCGTGGCTGACCAGCCCCGGGTCGGTGTTGTCCTGCCCAAACGCTGGGCCCGCCGCGCCGTCACGCGCAACACCCTGCGCCGCCAGATCTACGTGGCGGCGCTTTCGTTCGCCCAGACCCTGCCCCACCAGGCCCTGGTGGTCCGGCTGCGCCGGGGTTTCGACACACGCGAGTTCCCCAGTGCCACGTCCGACGCCCTCAAGCGTGCCGCGCGGGCTGAGCTGAACACCCTGCTGGGACGCATCTGCACCCCCGCCCCCGCACCTTCCACGCCAGGTCGCCATGGCTGACTGGCCCCGCCGTTTCCTGCTGACCCTGGTCAAGGGCTACCGCCTGCTGCTCAGCCCCTGGCTGGGCTCGGCCTGCCGCTTCGAGCCCACCTGCTCGGCCTATGCCCTGCAGGCGCTGGAGCGCCACGGCGCGGCGGGTGGCAGCTACCTCACGTTGCGACGGCTGGCCCGCTGCCATCCCTGGTGCGACGGTGGCTGCGACCCCGTGCCCGACCAACCACCGGCCCTGTTTGGCCGGCTGCTCTCTTCGGAAAAACAACCGTCATGAACGACATTCGCCGCTCCATCCTCTGGGTGATCTTCGGTTTCTCCATGATCCTGCTGTGGGACCAGTGGCAGATCCACAACGGCAAGTCGGCCACATTCTTCCCGACCCCGGCCGCCAAGAAGGCCGACGCCCCGGCCACCCCGGCACCGGCGGGCGCTGACGCGGCCGTTCCCGCCGCCGCGGCCCCCGGCAG
>CALRLO020000079.1:0-6504 GCA_943368755.1 Synechococcus sp. UW140
GCATCGTGAACCTCAAAAGTGGGAGGCCACCATACCCGTTTACAAAGCGAACAGGAAAGTCAATGAAATCAACGGTCTACCCAGACCACCCCCGCGCCAGTGCTAGCTTTGCGTACCGTCACTTATTGCACTGAAAACGAGGAGACCCCTCAGTAGCCTTCTTGAAGTTCCAGCTTGGTGGCCAACCAGCGGCCAACATCCACCACCTGGTTCCGCGCGAATTGCATGACATGGAGATCGAGGTCAGAGTCTCTCGATGGCCAGAGGGTGCCACGCACCTGGTGCTGACGCCGATCTCGGCAGAGCCCAGGAGCACCTACGAGCTCTCCGAGTTCACGTTCACGAAGCCGTCCACAGAGCCGCCGTACACGCTCATCCAGACGGGTCGTGCGGCTCTCCAGATCGCACAGGGACTGAAATCGAGGCCTTTCGAGTTCAAATACACGGCGGCATTCCAACCTGCCAGCGCAGAGCAGCCCGTTGCTGTCGTCGGCCACCGTACGCTTTTGGTGGAGGGCTTCGACATACGGGTCAACTCGATAACCGGCTATCAGCCTGTCGACGAAAAGATCCTGTTGATCCGCGATCTACTAAGACGGGAAGGCTGGGCAAATGCCGAGGAGCTGTCGGACATTCTTGAGCTGCTGACCAGTCTGGGCAATCTTGCTGGGAGAGCAGTTCAAGACGCCGTGTTCGATGGCGCGTGGGGCGAGAAAGAATTCCAAGTCCAGGTTCGAAAGGACCTTCGCCGGTCGCCTCGCATCGGGTCGGATCTGGAGGAGCACGCCGCGGCCGCAGGGGGCTTCACTGACTTGAGCCTTCGAGGAATCACGATCGAGCTCAAGGAGACGGACACGCGGATCAAACAGATGGAAGACTGCCGCAAGTTTGTCGAGCAAGCTGCCAGCTACGCGGTGGCCAAGGGCAAGCGCGTAGCTCTTTTGTGCATTCTGGATACCAGCGCCAAAGACTCTGCGCCTTGGTCGGCGGCCGACGGCATCGACGTTCTGATGTCAGCACCGCCAGCCAACGTGGCGGTCATCACGCTCGTCATCCAGGGGAACATCACTCGTCCGAGCAAGTTGTCCCGTTGAGGCCTTAGTCGCCTCGCTGGATGTCAAACGCGCACGACATCGTCAGTCAAGTTCCGGGTCTGAATTGGCAGCCCCTTGCAGGTTCTTGCTCGAGTCGCAGCTTTCCTTGGGGGCCTTGAAACTGACCACATCGAACTGAACCGCCCCGGGGCGATTCAAACAAGGAGCCGAGATGCCGCAAAGGAGTCGTTGCTGAACCTCAGCAATCAGTCTTGACCCGACTTTCGCCGCCACCGGCGCCACGACCGCTGCTAGGTGCAATCGCCAGTTTGAGCACCGCGACCCGCTTTATCGAAGCTCCTCGCCCGTTCTCCTTGACAACGGCACGGGTCTCCTGATGCCGGCAACCCACCGATCGGTTGAACAACGCGTCTCCTGAAGATGCGCATAGGTCCGCCAATCCTCTCGGTCTCGCAGGTCGGAGTACAGCAGAACATGGTTTACTTGAACCTAGCTCTAGTCCAGTTCCCAACGTAGTCGAACAGATTCTTCACACTGTTCGAATAGGCCCCATCCGGCGCACCGCAGTTGCCGCATGGCGTGAATCCGTGGGTAGCGCCTTCGATAAAAACAAGGTCCTTGTCGGTGCTCTTCGAATTCTCGAACTCCTCTTCCGAGTCGCGGATGAACAGATAGCCACCCATGCCGGCAACCAGAGTCGGCGCCGAGATGGACCTCACGGCACAGACGGTGGAGTTGTTGCTGGAACAGTGGTCAATACCATCCAGCGAGTTGTTCGACATCACCGCTTGTGTGCTCAGGAAGGAGCGGATGCTCAAGAGCTTGGTGCCGCGATCGAACGCATTGGTTGAATCCTTCGTCTGCAGCTCAACCGGGCTGACCGACACCACCATCTGTTCCGAGATGGAGCCGTCGTTCTTGAGCAGCTTGCGCGGCAGCTTGGTAAAGCGTAGCTTGTCTTTGGGATCCAGGCTGTGCAACTGTGATGCGCCGCCAGGGCCAGCACCGGGATTGCCACCATGCGGGATGAGGAAGATGTCGTTGTCTGGATACGGGCCGCTACCGGCTTGGAGCGCACGGCGCTTTGCGAGCGCCGATTCGATCAACGCGTTCATGCGCTTCGACTGGGCGGCGTAGTAGCGGGCCTGGAAGTCGGCCGTGTACGCGGAGGCACCGCTGGGGTTATATCCATTCGCGGGGTTATAGGGGTCCAGCGCGGGATCGAAGCTCTTCGGCGTTTCATTGACGACCGACCCGTTCAGACTGCGCAACAAGATGACTGGCACGCCCGGGTGCGCGTCGGCCAGCACCAGTGCATCGCCTTTGGGCAGGTTGGCGAGTTCATCGCGGCAAGGAACGAGTTTCTGCGGGCTCTTGCAGAATGCGGTGCCATTTTCTGCAACGGCCTGGTAGTAGCTGAGGGTTGGCCCCCCGCCGCTGTGACCGAACAAGACCACCTTCTCGATACCTGCCTGCTTGCGCAGGTATTCCATGCCGGCCTTGACATCCAGTGCGATGAGGTCCCAATCAACAAGGAATTCGTTGTTGTCGAAGCGCGTGTTCATGCACAGCGCGGCAAAACCTCGCTTGGGCAATTCTTGGCATCCAGGGTGCTGCAGATAGTTGCTCGTGCGATGCACGATCAGGAACGCAACGCGCGGCGCAGGCCCGGAATCTGGCTTGTAGTACATGGCCTTGGCGGGGCCAAGACCGATGTAGGTCGGATTGCCTTGCGCCTGGCTGGATGCCGCCGCAAACACCGTCAGGCCAGCTACTGCAATCTGGAGAAGCTTTGCAGCTCTCTTCCAACCCGAACAAAGCTTCTGATTCACATGGGCCTCCATATTCTGTACTGGCACTTCGCCGAACTCGCGGCCGAATTGCGTGGGGAATCAAACTACCGAACTACCGAACTACCAAACGATCAAACTGACGTATGCCCGAAAAGTCCCAGAGGTCAGGACTTCCGTAGGCGTCCTCTCGCGAGCGACGCTTCGAGGACGCCAGGTGGCGCGTGATGATCCGCCCTGCATCGGTCCAGGCCAATAGATTTGAATCGATAGGCCGGAACGTGTCAATGACTTTGCTGCACCGCTTGTCATAAATTTACTGCGCAGTGCTGGGTTGTTCTCTGGACGTTGGCCTCCGATGGTGGTGGGTTGATCCAGGCTGCGGTCGGCAGCGCATGGGGTTTGGGACGACGGCCCTTGAAGCGCTTCGGTGTCGCGAGGAACGCGGCATCCAGCGCGACCTGACGCGCATCGCGCAGGGCCGGTGCCTGACCGTAGTGCACCGCTTGCGGCGTCATGTAGCCGATGCCCGAGTGCCGGTGCTCGGTGTTGTACCAAGAGAAGAATGCTTGGCAGTGGAGCCGAGCGTCCTCGATGCAGCCGAACCGCGCCGGGAAGTCAGGCCGGTACTTCATGGTCTTGAACTGCGACTCCGAATACGGGTTGTCGTCCGAGACGTGCGGCCTGCTGTGGCTCTTGGCGATGTCCAGCTCCACCAGCAAGGCGGCCACCGGCTTGGAGCGCATGGCCGCCCCCCGGTCGGCGTGCAGCGTGAGCATGCCGCGCTGCACGTCGTGGCGCGAGACGGTGTCGGCGATCAGCTGCTCGGCCAGATCGGCGCTCTCGCGCTCGGCGAGCATCCAGCCCACCACGTGGCGGCTGAAGATGTCCAGGATCACGTACAGATGGAAGCAGGTCCATTTGGCCGGCCCTTTCAGCTTGGTGATGTCCCAGGACCAGATCTGGTTCGGAGCGCTGGCCAGCAGTTCGGGTTTGACGTAGGCCGGGTGGGTGAGCTGGCGGCGACGCTCGCACGAGCCGCCTTGGGTGTTCAGCAGGCGGTACATGGTGCGCACCGAGCCCAGGTATCGCCCCTCGTCGAGCAGCGTGGCGTGCACGGCCGCAGGGGCGGTGTCGGCGAAGCGTTCGCTGTTCAAAGTGTCCAGCAGCAGCGTGCTCTCTTGCGCATCCAAGGCCAGCGGTGGGCGCACTCGCACCGCGCGAGGAGGCCTGGGTCCGACCATGGCTGCGCGCCTTGCCTGGGCCCGCTGGCGGGCCGGCACGCCGCGCGGCAGGCCCAGGGCGCGGCATGCGGCGCCAGCGCCCAGAACGGGGCTGAGTTCGAGCACTGCGGCGATCACGGCAAGTCGCCGGTGGCGTCCATCGAGTTGCCCAGCAAGGCAGCAAGTTTTTTTTGGACATCGATCACCAGCAGCGCCTTGTCCAGGCGCAGTTTGAAGTTGTCGCGCTCGCGCGTGAGCTGGGCGATGTGCGCGGTCTCGGCGCGATGAGGGTCGGCCTTGGGGCCACGTTTGACGGGCGCCAGAGCGGCCAGGTCGGCGGCCTCGCGCTGGCGACGCCAGGTGCTGAGCGAGGAGGAGTACACACCCTCGCGGCGCATCAGCGCGCCGATCTCGCCGGGCTTGGAGCAGTTGTCGGCCGCTTGCAAAATGCGGCGCTTGTCGGCGTTGGAGAACGTGCGGCGACGCGCTCGCGGGACCACCTCGGAGTCGGCCGCAGGGAGGGACACTGGGGGCGCCGATCCGGGCGCATCTCCAGTCGCCCTGCGGGCTCCTTGCGATGCGCCCGGATCGGACAGATTCTTCACTGCGTGCATCGGGACCTTGTGTTGCTGGTTGTTCGTCATACCTACCTCGTTGCTCACTGAATTCTCAGAGGGAGGTGCAGCAGGTCATATTGGCACGGGGGGGGCTGTATTCCCGTTGTGAATACTGGCGCCGCCTGATGCGCACGCCAGAGGCTTGACGATCAACGCCTCATTCGTGGCCTGAGCGGCTCGCTCCGGGAAGCCGAGGTCCGCCCGTGAACTCAAGCCCATTGGCAACTGCCACGCGCTTCACGTATTCCATCGGCACCGGCTTGAAATCCGCTGGCGGCATGGTCGGCCCGGTGGCAGGTGTTCCGATGGCCCGCACATAGTCCACCCACGGCCGCCCTGGCGTCGCCATGATGAAGAACCTGGAACGTTCCGGGCCGTCTGCACGGCTCTTGTGCGGGGTGCCCCGCGGGATGAACAACGTGTTTCCAGGGCGCATGGTGATCAACTTGCCGTCCATCTCGAACGTCATGTTGCCCTCCAACAGGTGGTACATGAAGTCCATGCGGAAGTGCCGGACTTCCTCGTGTCCTTGGCCCACGTTGATCCAAGACTCCGACACACAAGGTTCGGGAGCACCCTCCTCCGGCGCATGGTGGATGATCATGAAGCGTCCTCCCATCCAGAGGGCTTCCTGGCCGGGCAGTATTTCGGTGTTCAGCATTTCAGAGCTCATGGTCTTCAGTCCTTTTCAAGTGGTTCAGTGGGTGGGTGGTGTTCGATCCACCAGCGGGCGATATCCAGGCGGCGCGCGAACCACACGCCCTTGTGCGATAACGCGTGCTCGATGAATTCACGGATGGCGGTTTCGCGGGCAGGCTGGCCCACGATGCGCGGATGCAGTCCGATGGTCAGCAGCTTCGGAGCACTTTCTCCCTCACGCCAAAGACAGTCGAACGCACGTTTGCAGTCGTCCAGGAAAGAGACCGCAGACGAGAACGACTGCCCCGGTGCAAACTTGGAGTCGTTCGTGACGAACGAATAGGGGATCACGAGCCAGGGCCTGCCTTCGACACTGGTGGTGAATGGCACGTCGTCGGCAAACGAGTCAGAGTCGTAGACGAAGCCCCCCTCCTCCACCAGGAGCTGTCGAGTGTTGGCTGATCGTGGTGCGCGGCAGTACCACCCACGGGGCCTCTCGCCGCAGGTCTGGGTGATGGAGTGCACCGCCTCGGCGATCCGGTCACGCTCGACCTCGCGCGGCAAGTCGCGGACGCGCTCCCAACGCAAACCATGCGCGCAAACATCGTGCCCCGCCTCGCGGACATAGGCTCCGACCTCGGGGTTGGCCTCGAACGCGCGGGCACAACCGAAGAAGGTCGCAGGCAGCTTGAACGCGTCCAGCAGCCGCTGCAACCTCCAGATGCCCGCACGCGCCCCATAGTCAAAGTGAGATTCGGTGGCCAGGTCCACCCGGTCGGTCTGCGGGTACCCCAATTCAGGAGGCGGCTCGAATTCGGTGTCGCCCGGGCTGGCCCCGTACTCGCTTCCTTCTTCGTAGTTGATCACGAGGTTGACCGCGATCCTTGCGTTGCCGGGCCACTGGACCTTGGCCCCCTTGCGGCCATAACCGGCGAGGTCGCGGTCCTGGCCGGGAAGTACCGGTTGAATGCCTTTCGCGGGCATATTCAGTTCCGCACAAATTTCGTCATGGCGGCACCCTTCGCATAGAAGGGGTCTCCTCGTTTTCAGTGCAATAAGTGACGGTACGAAAAGCTAGCACTGGCGCGGAGGTGGTGTTGGTAGATCGTTGATTTCATTGACTTTCCTGTTCACTTTCAAATCTGCGATTCGTGGCGTCAAACCGTGGTCGGTTTCATCC
>CALRLO020000080.1:0-6118 GCA_943368755.1 Synechococcus sp. UW140
TGGTGGCTGGCCGGCAACGCACCCGCCGTGTACGGCGAACGTTTTCCCGCGGCGCTGGCGGCATTGCCCCGGCACGGCACCGTGCCCACGGCGCGAGCGCTGCTGCGCCTGGCGCCCGCCGCGCTCGCGGCCGGTGGTGCAGTGGACGCCGCGCTGGCCCAGCCGCTGTACGTGCGCGACAAGGTGGCCCTCACCACCGCCGAGCGTGCGGCCGTCGCAGCCGGAGCCGCCTCGTGAGTGCGGTGCTGCGCGAAGACCGCTGGGCCGCGCCACCCGCCGGGCGCCGGGTGGTGTTCACCCCCATGACCGAGGCCGACCTGCCCGCCGTGCTGGCCGTGGAGCAGAGCGCCTACGCCCACCCCTGGTCGCTGCGCAACCTGAGCGACACGCTGGCCGCGCGCCACGAGGCCCAGCTGCTGGTCGCCGAAGCCGCGCCGGGCGACTCCGGTGCCCGCCTGCCCGGCGGCCAGCTGCTGCTGGGCTACGTGGTGGCCATGAAGGGGGTGGACGAGGTGCACCTGCTCAACATCACCGTGGCCCCTGCCCACCAGCGCCAGGGCTGGGCGCGTTTCATGCTCGACGCGCTGGTCACCTGGTCGCGCGGCCAGGCGGCGCAGTGGCTGTGGCTGGAGGTGCGCCGCAGCAACGCGCCCGCGCTGGCGCTCTACCAGAGCCAGGGTTTCAGGCAGGTGGGCGTGCGCCGCCACTACTACCCCAATGGCCGCGCCGAGCGCGAAGACGCCATCGTGATGAGCCGGCCCCTGTGGCCATCCGCCCGCGAGGTGGCCCCATGAGCCTGGACGCCCGCCAGCGTGCCATGCTCGCCGAGATGGGCGTGCGCCCGTGGTGGCCCGCCCCGGTGCCACCAGCCGTCACGCCCCCGGCTGCGGCCGTGCGCGAGCCCGAACCGGCACCGCTGGCCGCGGCTGCGGCCGAAGCGCCGGCCCCACGCCCGCGCCCCGCGCCTGCCTATCCCGCTGTTGCGGCCGTTGCGGCTCCCGCACCCACCGCCGTTGCGCCCTCACCCGTGCGGCCCGCCGACCGGCCCGACGTCGCCCAGCTCGACTGGCCCACCTTGCAAGAGACCATGCGTGGCTGCAGCGCCTGCGCGCTCAGCAAGGGCCGCTGCAACGTGGTGCCCGGCGTGGGCGATGCCGAGCGACCCGACTGGCTGGTGGTGGGTGAAGCCCCCGGCGAGCAGGAAGACCTCAAGGGCGAACCCTTCGTGGGGGCAGCCGGCCAGCTGCTCGACCGCATGCTCAACGCCATGGGCCTGGCGCGTGGTGAACGGGTGTACATCACCAACGTCATCAAGTGCCGCCCGCCCCACAACCGCAACCCCGAGCCTGACGAAATCGCGCAGTGCCTGCCCTTCCTGCAGCGGCAGATCGCGCTGCTGCGCCCGCGCATCGTGCTGGCCGTGGGGCGTTTCGCGGCGCAGACCGTGCTGGGCCTGGCCGGCGTGGACGACGCCGTGCGCACCGGCCCGCTGGGCAAGCTGCGTGGTCAGGTCTACCGCCTGCCCACGCCCGATGGCGACATCCCCGTCGTGGTGAGCTACCACCCGGCCTACCTGCTGCGCAGCCCGGCCGAAAAAGCCAAGGCCTGGGCCGACCTGTGCCTCGCGCTGGAGCACGGACCGACATGAGTCCCCCCCGCGCCGCCTCCGGCGTCACCCCCCAGGGGGCGATGCCAGCCGTCCGGCCAGGCCGGCCCGGCGGCATCCCCGCCGACCTTGACCAGTTGTTTGAGCAACTGCGGCAGGGGTTCGACACCTTCAGCCCGCGCTTTCAGCAGGTGGCCCGCCATCTGCTGGACCACCCGCAGGAGGTGCCGGTCAATTCCATGCGCCGCATCGCGCAGCAGGCCGGCGTGGCGCCCGCGGCGCTGATCCGCTTTGCGCAGCACCTGGGCTTCGAGGGCTGGCCGCCGCTGCGCGAGCTGTTCGTGCGCGCCTGGCAAGCCGCCCCGCAGGCCTACGCGCGCCGCGCCGAAGGGCTGGTGGGTGCCGCGCACGGTGCGCCCGAGTGGGTGGCTGCCCAGCACCAGAACCTGGACCACCTGCTGGACCAGACCGATCCCGTCATCGACCGTGCCGCGCAGCTGCTGGAAACCGCGCCGCGCGTCTACATCGCCGGCTTTCGCGCCTGTTTTCCGCTGGCCTTTGCGCTGCACTACGAATACCGGCTCTTCCGCCAGGACGTGGCCCTGATCCGTGGCGACGCGGGCGCGCTGGAGCTCGAACTGCGCCCGCTCGCTGCGGGCGATGCGGTGGTGGTGGCCAGCTTCGCACCGTATTCCACCGAGGCCGTGCGTGTGGCCGAGGCGGCACACGCGGCGGATTGCCGCGTGGTCGCGCTCAGCGACAGCGTGGTCTCGCCCATCGCCCGCGTGGCCGACGTGTGCCTGCGCTTCTCGGTCGAAGGCCCGTCGTTCTTCCCGTCCATCACGGCCGGCATGGCACTGGTGGAAATGCTGGTCGAGCGCCTGCTGGCCCTGCGTGGGCCGCAGGCCGTGAAGCTGCTGGAGAAGGCCGAGGCCCACCTGCACGGCAGCGGGGCGTACGTGCCGCGCTGAGGCCTTGCGGCCCGCGCCCCGTCAGCGGGGCTCCAGCGAAGCGTTGGCCGCAGCCAGCACCGCCTGCGTCAAACCGTGGAGCAGCCCGGACCCCGCGCGTGCCTGCTGCCAGTAGAGCGGCACATCCAGCGGGGTGTCGGGCACCAGCTCCACCAGGGCGCCGCCGGCGAGCAGGTCCCGGATCAGCGGCCAGGGCTGCAGACCCCATCCCATGCCAGCCTGTGCGGCCGTCACGAACGCCTGGGACGACGGCAGCGTGTGGCTGGGCAGCTCCACCCGCCGGTGGCACAGCCGCTGCACCCACCGGGACTGCAGCTCGTCTTTGGTACTGAACAGCAGGCTGGGTGCGCGGGCCAGGCTGTCCGCGTTCACCCCTTGAGCGAAATGGCGGGCCATGAAGTCGGGGCTGGCGGTGGCCAGGTAGCGCATCGAGCCCAGGGCGCGGCTGTTGCAGCCGCTGGCAGGCCGGGCCGTGGCGGTGACGGCCGCCAGCACCGCCCCGCTGCGCAGCCACTCCGAGGTGTGCCCCTCGTCATCCACTGCCACATCCACCAGCACGGGGGCCTGGGCGGCGAATGTGGCCACCACGGGGGCAAACCAGGTGGCCAGGCTGTCGGCGTTGACCGCCACGGGCAGCCTGACGCGGGCAATGCCCTCGGGATCCAGCACCGGCACGGCCTCCTGGAGTTCGTGTTCCAGCAGGCGCACGCGGTCCGCGTGCCGGCACAGGCGCAGCCCGGTTTCCGTGGCCATGCAGGGCTGTCCCCGAACGACCAGGGCACAGCCCACCCGCTCCTCCAGCAGGCGCACCCGCTGCGAGACGGCCGAGGGTGTCACGTGCAGGGCCCGGGCGGCGCGCTCGAAGCTGCCTTCCCGCACCACGGCGGCCAGCGCAAACAGAGAGGCGTAGTCCAGCATGAAGTTAGCAATGCTTAATCAGATGAAGGAAAGGTAGTTTGTCTTCATCGAGCGCTGCAGGCAAGCTGCGCCCATGACAACCGCTGCCGACCCCATGGCCCTTGTGGCCGCCGCATTCGTCCAGGGCCTGTTCCTCAGCCTGGGGCTGATCGTCGCGATCGGCGCACAGAACGCCTTCGTGCTGCGCCAGGGCCTGCGCCGCGAGCACGTGGGCAGCGTGGTCGCGTTCTGCGCCGTGGCCGATGCGGTGCTCATCACGGCCGGTGTGCTGGGCATGGCGCAGGCCCTGGGCCGGCACCCCGACCTCGCCCGCGCGCTGGCGTGGGGTGGCGCCGCGTTTCTGGCCGTCTACGGATGGCGCGCGTTGCGACGCGCACGGCACCCGGGGCAGCTGCAGGCCGCGGGTGGTGGCGAGGGCCTCGGTCGGGCGGCGGTGCTGGCGCAGGCGGCGGCCTTCACGCTGCTCAACCCGCACGTCTACCTGGACACCGTGCTGCTCGTGGGCAGCATCGGCGCCCAGCAGCCCGAGGGGGTGCGGGGCTGGTTCGTGGCGGGCGCCAGCGTGGCCAGCCTGCTGTGGTTCAGCCTGCTCGGGTTTGGCGCGCGCTGGCTGGCTCCGTGGTTTGCCCGGCCCCGGGCCTGGCAGGTGCTGGACGCGCTCATCGGCCTGACCATGTGGGTGCTGAGCGCCCTGCTGGTGCGCCATGCGCTGCTGGGTTTCTGAGGGGAGCGGTGTACCTGCCCCCGCGTCACCCCAACCCGCCATCACACCCCGAGCGACACCCCGATCTCCCGCGCCGTCACCAGCAGCGGGTGGTCCAGCGGTACGCTGCGCTGGCGGCGCGCCACCTCGGCCAGCGGCACGCTGCCCAACTCACCGCCCTGCAGCGTCACCATGTGGTTGAAGCGGCCGGCGCGCAGCAGTTGCGCGGCGTGGTGGCCGAAGCGGGTGGCGAGCACGCGGTCGAACGCGGTGGGCGAGCCGCCGCGCTGCAGGTGGCCCAGCACGGTGGCGCGCACCTCGCTGCTCAATCGTCCCTGCAGCTGCTCGCGCAGCACGTGGGCGGCGCCGCCCAGGCGCTGGGTGCCGGCTTCGTGGGTGAGGGTGCCACCCTGGGCTTTTGCGCCCTCGCCCATGCAGATCACGGTGTAACGCTGTTTTTGTTCGCGGGCCTGGCACACGGCCACGATGGCATCGGGGTCGAAGTCGATCTCGGGCAGCAGGATGATGTCGGCCGCGGCAGCCAGCCCGGCTTCGAGGGCGATCCAGCCGGCGTGCCGGCCCATGGTCTCGACGATCATCACGCGGCTGTGGCTCATGGCCGTGGTCTCGATGCGCGCCAGCGCCTCGGCGGCGGTGGCCACGGCGGTATCGAAGCCGAAGCTGCGCTCGCACTGGGCGATGTCGTTGTCTATGGTCTTGGGCACGCCCACGCAGCGCAGGCCGTGTTCGGCCAGGCCGTGAGCAATCGACTGGGTGCCGTCACCGCCGATGACCACCAGCGCGTCCAGGCCCAGCGCCTGGGCGTTGGCCAGGCACTGCCGGGTGCTGGCTTCGTCGCGCAGCGGGTTGGAGCGGTTGGTGGTGCCCAGCAGGGTGCCGCCCCGCTGCAGGATGCCGCTGACGCGTTGCCAGTCCAGCGGCTGGGTGTGTGGGGTGTCGCCCATCAGGCCTTCAAAGCCGTCGGTGATGCCGATGACTTCGGCGCCACACTGGCCGATCAGCGACTTGGTGACCGCACGGATCACCGCATTGAGCCCGGGGCAGTCGCCGCCGCCGGTGAGCACTCCGACGCGCATGGTGTCTCCTGTCTATTTGGGCCAGAGCGCCCACAGCTGCAAGGGCTGTTTCAGCCCAGCGGCCTGGGCCAGCGCATCTTCGCCCCAGCCAGTGAAGAAATCCGCGCGGACCGCGCCGATGATGGCGCTGCCCGTGTCCTGTGCCAGCACCAGCCGGCTGAAGTTGCCGGCCGGACCCTGGGTACTGAGCCACACCGGTGTGCCATAGGGGATGCTGCCGGCATCCACCGCGATGGAGCGGCCGGGCGTGAGTGCCACGCCCTGTGCGCCGCGCGGCCCGAACTGGGCGTCGAGTTCGTTGAGCGGCTCTTCGCGGAAGAACACGTAGCGCGGGTTGGTCCACAGCAGTTCGTTCACGCGCTGCGGGTTCTGCCGCACCCAGGCCTTGGTGGCTTCGGGCCACGGGGTGACCGGCACGCCCTGCTGCTGCAGCCAGGTGTTGATGCTGCGGTAGGGCTGGTTGTTGGTGCCGGCAAAGGCCACGCGCACGGTCTGCACGGTGCGGCCCGCATCGTCCTGTATCTGCAGCCGGCCCGACCCTTGTATGTGCAGCAGCATGAGGTCTATGGGGTCGGCCAGCCAGGCGATCTCCTGGCCGCGCAGCGCGGCCGTGGCCTGCGGGTGGGTGGCAATCTCCTGCCGGCTGAACCAGGGCTGGCCGGCGCGCAGGCCGGCGGGGGCCCGGTGCAGCGCGTACTGGAAGGCGCCACCCGGTGTGCGGCGCGCCACCAGGGTGGGCTCGTAGTAGCCGGTGAGCAGGCCTTGCGGGTTGCCGTCGGTGCCTTGCACCCGGTAGGGCTGCAGGCGGCTCTGCACAAAAGCC
>CALRLO020000081.1:0-6008 GCA_943368755.1 Synechococcus sp. UW140
CGCTTTCAACCCCGTCGTGTACCCGTAGCCCATCCAGCTCAGCGACACCGGCGCAGGCTTCCTCGCGAACACCCCCAGCCGGTTGCCTTTGGTGTGCCCTGCCAGGTCCACCAATATGTCGATCCCGTCCGCGCGTATGCGCTCGGCCAGCGCCTCGTCGCTCAGACCCCGCGTGGGCACCCAGTGGTCGACTGCACCCTGGTAACGCTGCGTCACCGCGTCATCGGGGTCGCGCTGCTCGGCGTAGGCATAGACCTCCACCTGCTGGTGGTCGTGGTGTTCGATCAGCGGCTGCAGGAAAAACATGCAGGCATGGCTGCGGAAATCCGGCGAGACATAACCCACCCTGAGCCGACGGCCCAGGGTGCGGCTGTTGCCATGCGGGCGCCAGGTGGCGCGCAACGGCTGGCCGAAACACTCATCAAAGCGCTGGTAGACCCGGTAGATCGCCTCGGCGCTCCGTTCGGGGTGGTAGTTCAGCAGGAAAAGCAGGTTGTCGAAACCGATCTGGTAGTCGGGCCTGGCATCGACGGCGCGCTGCAGAACCTGGACGGCTTCGTCCACCAGGCCCTTTGTGGTGTAGAAGCCGCTGAGGTTGTTGAGTGCCTCGGCAAAACGGGGTTGCAGATCGACCGCGCGCTGGAAACTGCGGTGGGCTTCGGTGACCCGGCCCACGGCATTGAGCGCCAGGCCCAGGTTGTTGTGCGCTTCGGCGTAGTCGGGCCGGATCTCCACCGCAGCCTGCAGCAGTGCGATGGCCTGCTGGGGCTGGTCCAGTTCCAGGTACGCGCGCCCCAGGTTGCCATGGGCCTCGGCGTCGTGGGGCATGAGAGCGACCGCACGCGCCTTGGCGTCCAGCGCGTCCTGCTTGTGCCCGAGCGACTGCAGCGAGGCACCCAGCGCCTTCCAGAGGAAACCGGAGGCCGGGTAACGCTCCAGCAGGGCGCGGGCGCGTGACTCGGCCGCGGCGAAATCGCGCCGGTTGAACAGGGCCACCAGTTCGTGCTGGAGGGCCTCGGGCGCCTCTGCGGGTTCCACGGAAGCGGGCGAAACTGCAACGGGCGCCGGAGCCGGAGCCGGCGCGGGGGCAGGCGACGGCGCCGCAGCTACCCCTTGGGTGCGCCCGCGCAGTGCGTTGGCCAGCGCCCGCGGCAGGCCGTTGGCCTCGGCCAGCGGAATGAGTTGCAGCACCAGCGCCGGCTGGCCGGTGCGCAGCAGGGCGTCGAGGTAGCTGAACCAGAACTGCGCGTTGCCGGGCTTGCCGTTGAGTGCCGCCTCCAGGTGGGACAGGCCCAGGTCGGGGCGCAGCAGCTGGATGGTCAGCAGCACGCCGAGGTTGTGGTGGGTGTCGGCGTGGTCGGGTTCCTGCGCCAGGATGTCTTCGTAGAGCGCCTGCGCACGGTCGTACTCGCAGGCCTGGTGCAAGGTGATGGCCTCGCGCAGCAGGGCGCCAATGGCGGCCGCCGTATCCTGCGGAGCGGCCTCTGACGTGTTCGCGGTGGCGGGAAGGTCGGACATCGGGTGGCGGGGCAAAGGAGCGGCTCCCCAGAGGATAGGCGCTCTGGCGCCCTCTGAGCGCGGGATGTGCGCATCCAATCCCGCCCATTTTGTGCCATTGCCTTTGGAGAAACTGGCGGGCAAACCGGCTGCTAATCCCCGCTTCAGACCCGGCGATCAGACATCAAGTTGAACCAACCGCGGCCGATAACAGTCTCAAGCCGCAAGGCACGACACACCACCAGCGACGCCAACACCATGACCCTGCTCGACTATTACAAAGCGATCGAAAGCACCAGCACCCAGATGCTGGCCGCCGCGCAGGTGGAGGACTGGGACGAGGTGGTGCGCCTGGAGGGCGCTTGTGCCGTGCTGATCGAACAGCTGCGCCACGAGGCCCGCCAGCAGGCGCTGCCGGTGGAGCAGCGCGCCGAGAAGAACCGCATCATGCTGACCATACTGCGCCACGACGCCCAGATCCGGGGGCTGGCCGAGCCTTGGCTCAGCGACCTGGACGACTTGCTGGCCAGCCAGCGCACCCCGTTGCTGCACTGAAACCAGCCGCAAAAGACGAAAGCCGCTGTCACCAGCGGCTTTTTTCATGGGCGTTCAGGGGCGACGGGCGGCGTCTGGCTCAGACCTGCATGTTCATCACGTCGGTGTAGGCCTGCATCATGCGGTTGCGCACGTGCAGCGCGGTCTGAAAGCCGATCTGGGCCTTCTGCATGGCCAGCATGGTTTCCTCAATGCTGACCGTCGGGTTGCCCAACTGCACCTCGTTCTGCAGCCGCGAGGCCTCGTTCTGGGAACGGCTGATGGCCTGCAGGGCGTTCTTGAAGGAATCGGAGAACCCCTCCACGCCAGCGGCACCCTGGGCGGTCTTGGCCTGCTGCTCGGCCTGGGCGTTGCGCAGGCGCTGGGCGGCCAGGTTGCCCAGCATCTGGGGCGTCAGCGGGGTGATGCGTGTGTCCATGGAGCGACCTCCAAAAAAGCTTGGAGGGCATGGTACGGCGCCCACTGCCTCAACTTAAGCGCGAAGAAGCCGCCCTTCCCTGCCCTTTTCGGGCTTTAGCTGGGCGGAGGGCACTTTGATAATCGTCCGAACCGTGGGCTTGCCCCGCTTTTTGGTTCATCATTGCCGCCATGAACACCGCCGTCGCCGAAGTTGACCTGCGCCCCGCACCGGCCCCCTCGAACGCGCTCGTTCAGGGGTTCGTGCAACTGGAGCGCCGCCGCCAGGTGGGCCTGATCGCAGGCGCCGCCGCCCTGATCGCGGTGCTCGTCGCGGTGTTCTTCATGAGCCGCCAGGCCGACTGGAAGGTGCTCTTCGCCAACCTGTCCGAGAAGGACGGCGGCGCCATCATCGCGCAGCTCACGCAGATGAACGTGCCCTACAAATATGCCGAAGGCGGCCAGGCCATCCTGGTGCCGGCTGACAAGGTGCACGACATGCGCCTGCGTCTGGCCTCTCAGGGCCTGCCCAAGGGCTCGGTCGGCGGCTTCGAGACCATGGAGACCGGCCGGCTGGGCATGACCCAGTTCCAGGAACGGCTGAGCTTCCAGCGCGGGCTCGAAGGCGAGCTCACCCGCTCCATCAAGTCGCTCTCTTCGGTGGCCGATGCCCGCGTGCACCTGGCGCTGCCCAACCAGAACGGTTTCTTCCGCGAACAGCAGAAACCGTCGGCCAGCGTGCTGCTCACACTGCACCCCGGCCGCACGCTGGACCGCAACCAGATTGCCGGCATCGTGCACCTGGTGGCCAGCAGCGTGCCCGAGATGAGCCCCAAGGCGGTCAGCGTGGTGGACGAGAACGGCACCCTGCTCTCCACCCCGCCTGACGGTCAGGCCGGCAGCGTGGACACCCAGCAGCTGCAGTACGTGAACCAGCTCGAGCAGCTCTACATGCGCCGCATCATGGACCTGCTGGAGCCGGTGGTGGGCCGCGAGAACGTGCGCGCCCAGGTCACCGCCGATGTCGACTTCTCGCAGACCGAGCAGACACAGGAGCAGCACCGCCCCAACCAGGGTACCGAGCCGGCCGCCGTGCGCAGCCTGCAGACCATTGAGAGCGGCAACGCAGCCAACCTGCGCCCGCCCGGCGTACCTGGCGCCACCTCCAACCAGCCGCCGCAGCCGGCCACGGCCCCCATCAACGGGCAGGCCGCGCCCGTGGGTCTGCAGGGCGGTCAGAACACCGGTGGCGACGGCACCGTGCGCCGCGAAGCCGTGACCAACTACGAGGTGGACCGCACCGTGCGCGTGACCCGCGGCGCCACCGGTACCGTGCGCCGCCTGAACGCGGCCGTGGTGGTGAACCACCGCAAAGTCACCGACCCGCGCGGTCAGACCACCCAGCAGGCCCTGCCCGCCGAGGAGCTGGAGAAGATGACCGCCCTGGTGCGCGAGGCCATCGGCTTCAACCAGGAGCGTGGCGATTCGGTCAACATCATGAACTCGCCCTTCACCCGCGAGACCAGCACCCGTCCCGACGTGCCCTGGTGGCAGCAGGGTGACAACCGCGACCTGGCTCAGAGCCTGATCTGGCCGGTGGGCATGCTGCTGCTGGGCCTGATCATCTTCTTTGGCATGGTGCGCCCTGCGCTCAAGCTGATGAAGAACCCGGCGGCGACGCCCAAGCTCACCGCCGAAGCGCTCCAGCCCCTGAACGCCATGGTGGACGAGGACCCCGAACGCCCTGGCCTGCTGCCCAAGCCCACCAACGAAGCGGCGACCGCCGAGCAGTTGCGCCTGGAAGACGCCCGGCGCCTGGCACGCGAGAACCCGGGCGCGGTCGCCAACATCATCAAGACCTGGGTCAGCGGCGAAGGCGCCGCCGCCAGCGCCTGACGCCGCGAGACCGCCATGGACCAGGAACAAGGCCTCCAGGACGCCGCCATCTTCCTCATGTCGCTGGGCGAGGAAGAGGCGGCCGAGGTGTTCAAGCACCTCTCGCCCAAGGAGGTGCAGCGCCTGGGCGAGACGATCGCCAAGATGCGCGTGGTCTCCAAGGAACGGGTTGATGACGTCGTCTTCAAGTTCACCAGCGAGGCGGCCTCGCAGAGCCTGCTGGTCTCGGACACCGACAACTACGTGCGCCAGGTGCTCAAGCTGGCCCTGGGCGAAGACAAGGCCTCACTGCTGATCGACCGCATCCTGCAGGGCGGCGATGTCTCGGGCATCGAAAGCCTGAAATGGATGGACCCGATCTCGGTGGCCGAGCTGCTGCGCAACGAACACCCGCAGATCCTGGCCGCCATCCTGGTGCACCTGGACCAGGAGCATGCCGCCGGCGTGCTCAAGAATTTCACCGAGCGCACCCGCAACGAGGTGATGCTGCGCATCGCCACGCTTGAGGGCATACAGCCCACCGCGCTCAAAGACCTCAACGAGGCGCTCTACAAGGTGCTGGCCGGCGGCGACAAGATCCGCAAGAGCTCGCTGGGTGGCGTCAAGACGGCGGCCGAGATCATCAACCTCATGGGCACCAGCCTGGAAGCCAGCGTGATCGACTCCATCCGCGAGAACGACGCCGACCTGGCCCAGAAGATCATGGACAAGATGTTCACCTTCGAGGACCTGCTCAAGCTGGACAACAAGGCCATCCAGATGGTGCTCAAGGAGGTGTCGTCCGACACCCTGGTCATCGCGCTCAAGGGCAGCAGTGCCGACCTGCGCGAGAAGATCCTCACCAACATGTCCTCCCGTGCGGCCGAAAGCCTGCGCGAAGACCTCGAGACGCGCGGCCCGGTGCGGCTGTCCGAGGTCGAAGCGCAGCAGAAGGACATCCTGAAACTGGTGCGCCGCCTGGCCGACGAGGGCCAGATCATGCTGGCTGGCGGCGGCGACGACAGCTTCGTGTGACATGACACAACCCCCACGCTCCTCCGCTGCGCGAGGTCCGCTGCCCCCCGAGGGGTCGCGTCTGTACCTTCGGGCGGCCGGGCGGTACTGACATGAGCGACGAACTGGCCCCCCTCAACCCGGAACCCCGCCCGGTCTCGCGCGCCACGACGGTCTACCACCGCTTCATCCCGCGCGAGGAGGTTCAGGTTGCCACCGCGTGGACCTTCGAGCCCATGGACCCGAACGCCCGCAAGCCGTCGCATCCGGATACCGACCCCTCGCCCGCACAGCCCCCGGTTGATCTGGAGGCTCTGCGGGCACAGGCTTACAACGAAGGCTTCATGCAGGGCCGCCTGGTGGGTGAACAGGAAACCCGAGACGCCCTCGACGCACCGCTGCGCCGCACCGCCGAAGACGCGGCGCGCCGCCTGGCCGAACTGCTGCGCAACGCCGACCTGGCCCTGACCGGCGCCGAAGACCACCTCAGCGAACAGCTGCTGGAGCTGGCCTGCGACGTGGCACGCCAGGTGGTGCGGCGCGAACTCTCGCAGCCGCTGCAGGCCGTGCGCGCCGTGGTGGACGAGGCGCTCAGTGCCACCCTGCACGACGAACTCACCCGCACGCTGCGCCTCAATCCCATGGACCACGCGCTGCTGCAGAACCACATC
>CALRLO020000082.1:0-5953 GCA_943368755.1 Synechococcus sp. UW140
CCCCACACCCCGGGCCCACCGGGCACCCAATGGGAGGCCCAGTGGCATGCCCTCATGAACGCCATGCCGGATCCGGTCTGGCTCAAGGACACCCGTGGCGTCTACCTGGCCTGCAACCCCGCGTTCTCCGAGCGGCTGAACCTAAAGCCCTCGCAGGTGATCGGTCGACGGGACGAAGACCTCGTCAGCCAGCAGCTGGCCGAGCGCTTTCGCGTGACGGACCAGCAGGCCCTGGAGGCGAACGGACCCGTGGTCTCGCTCAACACCGACCCGCTGGGGATGGACAGCCTGCGCGGCGTGTTCGAAATCACCAAGACCCCGGTGCGCAATGCCCGGGGCGAGCTGCTGGGGATTCTGGGCATGGCGCGCGACGTGACGGTGCAGCACGCCACCGAACGCCAGCTGCGCGATACCAATGAGAACCTGCACGCCACCCTCGCGGCGCTGCCCGACCTGGTGGTGGAAGTGGCGGCCGATGGCACCTACCTCATGGTGCTCACGCCCCTGCACCAGCAGCTGCTGGCACCCGCCACGCAGATCCGGGGGCGGCGCATCTCCGAGGTGCTGCCCGAGCCCGCCGCCTCCACCTGCATGGCCGCCCTGCAGCAGGCCCGTGAGCAGGGCCATGGCAGTGGCCCTCCCTATGCACTCGATCTCTCGCACGGGCGCCGGTGGTTCGAGATCTCGTTCCAGCGCAAGGACAACGGCGACGGTGCAGACCCCACTTTCATTGGCCTGGTGCGCGACATCACCCAGCGTTACCAGGCAGAAGAAGCCCTGCGCATCACGCTTGACAGCATGGCCCAGGGCATCTCGCAGTTCGACGCCCAGGGCCAGCTCATCCTCTACAACCGACGCTTCCAGGAGCTGCTGGATTTCCCAGACGACTTCATGGCCACGCGGCCCAACCTGCGCCAGCAGATGCAGCGGCAGGTGTCGCGCGGCGACTTCGCGCCCGGCGACACCGGCCCCATGCGGACCTACCTGGCCACCGGCCGTCCGGAGGACATCCCGCCTGCCTACTGCCGCCGCCTCGCCAGCGGCCTGGTGCTGCAGATCGAGACCCGCATCCTCGCCGATGGCGGCATGGTGCGCACCTTCTCCGACGTGACCAGCCAGTTCGACATCCTGGACCAGCTGCAGCGCGAACAGGACCGGCTCAGCCAGATCCTCGATGGCACACAGGCCGGCACCTGGGACTGGCAGGTCTCCACCGGCGAGACCCGTGTCAATGAGCGCTGGGCCGAGATCATCGGCTACCGGCTGGAAGACGTGACGCCGCTCACGCGCGAGCGCTTCCAGGCCATGACCCACCCCGAAGACCGCGACCGCTCCCTGCAACGCTGGAACGCCTATGCGAGAGGTGAAACCGACCGCTACGAGTGCGACCTGCGGCTGCGCCACCGCGACGGCCACTGGGTCTGGGTGCTGTCACGCGGCCGGGCCTATGCCTGGGACGCCGACGGCAGGCCGCTGTCGGTGGCCGGCACCGAACTCGACATCAGCGAACTCAAGCTCGCTGAAGACCGCCTGCGCCACATCGCCCAGCACGACCCGCTCACCGGCCTGCCCAACCGCGTGCTCATGGGTGACCGGCTGCAACGCGCCATTTCTCTGGCACGGCGCGAGCGCCACCTGCTGAGCCTGATGTTCGTGGACCTGGACCGCTTCAAGGCCATCAACGACACGCTGGGTCACGACATGGGCGACGCGGTGCTGCGCCAGGCCGCGCAGCGCATGATCGGCTGCATGCGAGAGACCGACTCGGTGGCCCGCATAGGGGGCGATGAATTCGTGGTGCTGCTTGAAGGCCTGGACAGCCATGAGGACGCACTCATGGTGGCCGAAAAACTGCGCCTGTGTCTGGACACCCCTTTCGAGGTCTCACAGCAGCAGCTGGTGGTGTCCGCCAGCATCGGCGTGGCCATGTACCCCCAGCATGGCAAGGACGACACCGCCCTGCTCGTCAGCGCCGACCATGCCATGTACCAGGCCAAGAACCGGGGCGGCAACCAGGTCCGGCTGGCGCAGATCAGCTAGGCGAAACGCACCCCCTCGGGGGGCAGCGACCCGCGCAGCGGCGGAGCGTGGGGGCCATCACGCAGCCCAGGCCACCCAGCCCGTCCAGGCCGTGACGAGCACGACCAAGCCGAACGCGATGCGGTACCAGGCAAACGGCACAAAGCTGTGCGAGGAGATGTAGCGCAGCAGCCAGCGCACGCACACCCACGCGCTCAGGAACGAGAACAGCAGCCCCACACCGAACAGCGGCAGGTCGGCCACGCTCAGCAGTTCGCGCTGCTTGTACAGGCTGTAGACGCCCGCGCCCACCAGCGTGGGAATGGCGAGGAAGAACGAGAAATCGGTGGCGGCCTTGCGCGACAGCCCCAGCAGCATGCCGCCGATGATGGTGGCGCCGCTGCGGCTGGTGCCCGGCACCATCGCAAAACACTGCACCAGCCCCACCTTGAGCGCATCCCAGGGCGTCATGTCGTCCACCGACTGCACCCGCACCGTGGCGGCCTGGCGGCGCTCGGCCCACAGGATGACAAAGCCGCCCAGGATGAAGGTGGTGGCCACCACCACCGGCGTGAACAGGTGGGCCTTGATGAAGTTGCCGAACAGCAGCCCCAGCACCACCGCTGGCAGGAAGCCGATCAGCACGTTGAGTGCGAAGCGCTGCGCCTGCCGCTGTGTGGGCAGCGCCACCAGCGTCTCGCGGATCTTCTGCCAGTACACGATGATGACCGCGAGGATGGCACCGGTCTGGATCGCGATGTCGAACACCTTGGCCTTTTCGGCGCCAATGTCGTCACCGAAACCCAGCAGCGAACCCGCGAGGATGAGGTGGCCGGTGGAGGAGATGGGGAGGAATTCGGTCAGGCCCTCGACCACGCCCATCACGGCGGCCTTGAGCAACAGCAGGAGATCCATTCAGCGGGTTTTCAGGGAAAGGTCAACGGGAAACGGGGTTGAGCTGGAGCTGCAGGCCGCCCGGCACCACGCGCAGCTCACCGGGCTGGTAGCCCATGCCCTGCGCGTTCCTGAGGTCTTCGGGCGAGAGGCGGTGCAGCGTGAAGTCCTGCAGCAACCTTTCGGCCAGCAGGGCACCGATGCGCCGCGCCTGAGAGGCATAGGCCGCCGGCACGCCGGGCACCTCGAAGTCTTCCACGCGCACGTTGGTCAGGCGCACGCTGGCGTCCGACGGTTCGTAGCGCAGGCCGTAGCTCAGCTGCAGCCCGCCCTCGTAGCGCCGGCTGCCGAGCAGGAAACCACCCAGGTTGTAGCGAAAGCGGGTGCCGATGCGGTTGTCTTCGGGCAGCAGCCGCACCTCGGGCGCGCTCAGCGTGAGGTCGAACACCTCCAGCAGGCGGCTGTTGAACGGGAACTGGCCGGCAATGAGCTGCGCGAGGCGGGCTTCGGAGACCGACACCGTGCGCGGCCCAGGCGCCAGCGCGGCACAGGCCGCCAGCAGCACAGCCAGCACGGGGACCAGCAGCCTCAGGCGCACGGATCGCAAACTCATGCCCCGAGTCTACTCGTGCCGCAACGCCTCGATGGGCAGCAGCCGCGAAGCGCGCCGTGCCGGGTAGTAACCGAAAAACACACCCACCAGCGCCGAGAAGCCGGCCGCCAGCACGATGGAGCCCCAGGTCATGCTGACCTTCCAGCCCGCGAACTCGCCCACCGCCCAGGTGGCCACGCCGCCCAGCAGCACGCCCACGGCGCCGCCCACCAGGCTGAGCGTCACCGCCTCGATCAGGAACTGCGCCAGGATGTCGCGCCCGCGCGCGCCGACCGCCATGCGCAGGCCGATCTCGCGGGTGCGCTCCATCACGCTCACCAGCATGATGTTCATGATGCCGATGCCGCCCACGATCAGGCTCACGCCTGCCACCGCCGACAGCAGCAGCGTCATGGTGCGGCTGGAGGCCTCCTGCGTCTGCAGCATCTCGGTCAGGTTGCGCACGCGAAACGGTTCGTCCGCGCCGGGCTGCACCCGAAAGCGCTGACGCAGCAGCTCGGTGATGCCCTCTTCGGCGGCCTTCATGTCGTGGCCGTCGCGCACCTTGACCGAAATCGTGCCCACGCGCTTGAGCCGGCCCGAGGTGTCGCCCTGGATGCGGTTGCGCAGCGTGCTGATGGGCACGATGGCGATGTCGTCCTGGTCTGAGCCCCAGGAGTTCTGGCCCTTGCGCGAGAGCACGCCGATCACGGTGACGGGCACGTTGCGCAGGCGTATCACCTGGTCGACCGGGTCCTGGTCGCCAAACAGCTCGCGCGCCACGGTCTGACCCAGCAGCACCACCTTGGCCGCACCCTGCAGCTCGGAGGCCTCGAACGGCCGGCCGCTCTCGAGCGGCCAGTCGCGCGCCTCCAGGTAGTCGTTGGTGGCACCGAACACCGGGGTGGCCCAGTTGGCGTTGCCGAACACGGCCTGCACGGTGGCGCGCGAGCTGGGCGCGGCCACCTGCACCTCGGGCACCTCGAGCGCGATCGCCTCGGCATCGGCCTCGGTCAGTGCCTGAGAAGCGCCCGCCCCCTGGCGCACGCCGCCGGTGTTGACGCTGCCGGGCAGCACCAGCATCACGTTGGCGCCCAGGGTCTTCATGTACTCCTGCACGCGCTCGGTGGCGCCCTGCCCCACGGCGATCATGGTGATGACCGCCGCCACGCCGATGATGATGCCCAGCATGGTGAGCAGCGCACGCAGCGGGTTGGCCCGCAAGGCGCGCCAGGCGCTGCGCATGGCCGCGAAGTTGTTCATGCCGCCACCCCCGCACCGTCCACGCGTCCGGGTTGTTGTGCGTCCTCCACCAGGTGGCCGTCCTTGAACACGATGCGCCGGCGCGCCCAGGCGGCCACGTCGTGCTCGTGGGTCACCAGCACGATGGTGATGCCCTGCGCGTTGAGCTCGGCCAGCAGTCCCATGATCTCGTCGCTGGTGTGCGAATCGAGCGCGCCCGTGGGCTCGTCGGCCAGGATGAGCTGGGGCTGGTTCACCAGCGCGCGCGCAATCGCGACGCGCTGCTGCTGGCCGCCCGAGAGCTCGGCCGGGGTGTGGCCGGTGCGTTCGCCCAGGCCCACACGCTGCAGCGCTGCCAGCGCACGCTGGTGGCGCTCGGGCGCTTTCACGCCGGCGTAGACCATGGGCAGCTCCACGTTCTCCAGCGCGCTGGTGCGCGGCAGCAGGTTGAACTGCTGGAACACGAAACCGATGCGGCGGTTGCGCACCGCCGCCAGCTGGTCGCCGTCCATGCGGGCCACGGGCTCGCCGGCCAGGCGGTACTCGCCGCTGTCGGGCCGGTCCAGGCAACCCAGGATGTTCATCAGCGTGGACTTGCCCGAACCGGACGCGCCCATGATCGCCACGAAATCGCCGGCGTCGATGGCCAGGCTCACGCCATCGAGCGCGCGCACCTCCTGGCCCCCCATGTGGTAGGCCTTGCGTATGCCTTCAACCTCGATCAGCGCCATGGCCCTGCGCCCGCTCAGAACGAGAACCGCGGGCCGCTGGCGCCGCGCGTGGGCGCGGCCACCGTGCCGGTGACGACCTCGGCGCCTTCGGTCAGCGCTTCGGCCGCGGGCGAGCTGGGCGGCAGCACCAGCTCGGTCATGCTGCCGTCGCTCAGGCCCAGTCGCACGTCGAAGGCCTGCGGCTTGCCGTCGGCGCCCAGGGTGAACAGGCGCCCGCTGGTGGTCTGGCGGCCGGTGCTTTCGGCCACCAGCGCGGCGTAGGCGGTCTGCTGCTCGGGCGTGAGCTGGTCGGCGATGCGCGCACGCAGCTCGGCCATGATGCGTTCGCGTGCCTTGGGCCGCTGGCCCTCGGGCAGGTCACGCAGCTGCATGAACTGGGGGCGGGCATCGGCCAGGATGGCATCGACCTTGGCGGTCTGGTCGGCGCTCAGGCCCAGGCGCTGCACCAGGCGGTCGCGGAAATCGGCCATGGGCG
>CALRLO020000083.1:0-5785 GCA_943368755.1 Synechococcus sp. UW140
AGAATCGTCTGCTTGGAATTCATCGTCGGTGCACATCTCAGCCGCGTGACGGCGGCTGTTCACCGCGAGTCTATGGCAGCGTAAACCATGCGCTGGCGCGCACACCATCCATTCAAGTCAGGCGCAAGATGGGTTGGCCGAACGCATACTCTGCGTCGCCAGCGTGATGCATGTACACAATGATCTGGTAGATGAGCCTCTTTTGCAGCTGCGTTTGAGAAGCGTCAGCGCGTGGCCACTGCTGCCAGCGCGCTAGCAGCCAACCGGCTGACGACGAAAGGTCAACGCGCCACTGTTTGTCCGTCGCGAGCGTGATGTGGCGGTTCACAAAAGGAGCCTCCCCAGGTCACGACCGCGCCTCTCCGCACCGGGCATCAGGACGCGAGAACCCCCGCGGCCGAGAATGACCTCGGCGACGAGGTCGAGCTCGACGTCGAGTTGGTTGTCGTCGACGGTGGGGCTCCGATATCGAGGGTGGACTCCGACGCCGATGGCGGCCAGGATGTGGAGGGCGGCAAGACCGGCGGTGTTGGGCGCCACCAGGGGTCGCATGAGAGAGTAGAGTCGCACGCGCAGCATCACGCCCTCCACCCGCTGCCGGCCAGGGCCGCGCGCATGGCAGCTTTGGCTCGCCACGCCTGGGCGAGGTGATACGCGCCTGTTCCGGTGTCGCCGTACGTAACGATGTACTTGGCCGCGTCGGGGTGGCGCTCGAAAAGCGCATCGGAGCCCCAGCCATCGCCCATCATCACCAATTCCGCACCAAACTGCACGCGTAGGCCCGCACTCAAGCACGCGCGCCATGCGCCTTCATGCTGCTGGGCTACCGCATGCATACCCCACAGCAACAAGGCTTCGGGGCCCGTACGGAATCTCCACCATGACGTCGCGAGAGGCACGTAGACCCACTCGCAATCTTCAGCCAGTCCGAAATAGATTTCGGCAGCCTGAGCGTCCATGCCGAAAGGCTCGGCGTCGGGTGCTCTCGAATCTTGATTGAGCGAAAGGACTTTTTGCGTGCGCACGTGTGCTCCTTGTAGGTAAATCTAAGGAGCGCTATGGCGCGAGTTGGATTCAATATTCTCCTAAAAAATGTGTACTCGACAAAGTACAACACGAGGTGAGAGTGGTGAATGTCGCGAAGTTGAGACAGGGCGGCGACCTCTCAAGCTTTTGCTGATTTGTAGCCTGCTCATGTCCTTGATGACGTTTTACAGCTACTGTTTCCGCATGATGTCCCCTGCGTTTTCAGCTGAGGTTTAGTCCCCGTCGGCTTGCCGAACGACGCTATCTGCGCTGTGGTCGGTGCTCGACCTATCCACCGTCAGGTCAATGTCGAGTTCCCGGGCTTCGGCGAGCAAGGTCGCCAGTTCAGCGGCAGTGCCCACTCCCAGTTTTCTGAGCGCAGCGCGGCGGTGCTCCTCGACCATGCGCTCCGAGATGCCAAGCCGGTCGCCTATGACTTTGTTAGACAGTCCTTTTTCAACCAGCAACACAACCTTGCGTTGCTGGGTGGTGAGTGCTTCCCAGAGTGCCGTGAATTCCATGCGCATCTGGTGGTTGATGTGCAATTCGCTTTCTTTTTTCATGGCGAGTTTGATCTCACCCAGCAACTGATCGGGGTCGTACGGTTTCTGAATGAAGTTCAAGGCGCCTTTGGTTATGGCTGCGACGGCGATATCGATGGTTCCCCGCCCGGAGAGGAACAGAACCGGAAGGCGGCGTGTCCACTGGCGTGCCAAAAGTTCCTCATGCAACTGCGGACCAGCGTGGCGGTTGCCGTGCATGTCCACGTCGATCAGGCAGATACCCCGCCTGGCGTTGTCCAGCCCCTCCAGGTGCGCCAACAGCTCGGCACCGCTGGCGAACGCGCCAACCGGGTAGCCATGGGCCCGCAGGTGGATAGTCAGCGCTTCACGGACTTCCGAGTCGTCATCGCACACGTAGATCGTGACTTCAGGTTTCATGGGGTGTTTCCAGTGGAAGCTTGAAGCTGAACTCGGCACCGCCCCCGGGCAGGTCTCTTGCGCTGAGTTGGCCATGGTGTGCCTCCACGATGGCGCGGCAAATGCCCAACCCCAGTCCGAGCCCTTCGCCTTTGGTGGTGTAGAAGGTCGTACACAGTTCATCCAGCGTCTTTCCGTTCAGGCCGGGGCCGCTGTCGGCCACGGTCACGGTCAACCAGCCATCGGCGTCCCGCTGGCTGAACACCGACAACCGACGCGGTTTTCCTACTGTCACTCCACTCACCGCTTGCGCAGCATTTCGAACCAGATTGGTCACCACTTGTTCTATGCCTACGCTGTCCACGGAAGCGAGTGGGAGACCCTCTTGCAGACGCAACGAGAGGTAGATGTCGGATGACAGTACATGGCCCATACGGCTTTTGACGACCGTGCGAATCAAGGCATTGAGGTCGGTCGGCATCCGCTCTTGGGCTGAACGGGAGGTCTGACCCCGTATCCAGTGCACGATTTCGCCCGCCTTGCGTGCGTTGCGCTGTATGGCTTCCAGGCCCTGACGCATGTCGGCATCAAGCCCCGGGTTGTTTTCCATCGCTTTGGCGAGACCGGCGCTGAAGCCCACAATCGCGGTCAGTGGCTGGTTGAGTTCGTGGGCGAGCTCTGAGGCTAGCAGACCCAGGTCGTTGAGTCGGGCGTGCTGGGCCAGCACCTCGGTGTGGCGGCGGTCCTGTTCTTCCAGCCGCTTGCGTTCGCCAATGTCGACGATGGAGCCCATCCAGCCGACATGACGGCCCTGGGCATTCACCAGCCGGGACTCGTAAATCGTGACGTCGATCGCACGGCCATCCCGGTGCCTCCAGCGGGTCTCATACCCGTTGCGCGGCGCGCTGCCCGCCAGTGTGTCCAGGTTGCGCGCCATCATGGCGTCCACCGCTTCCGGTGGCCAGAAGGGCAGCGGGGGTTTGAGGCCGACCAGCTCTTCCGGGCTGTAGCCCACCATGTCGCACAGCGTCTTGTTGACGTACAGAATGCGCCCCTCGACGTCGCGGGCCCGCAAGCCCACCAACGAGGAGTCTTCCATCGACTGGCGCCAGGCCGCCTCGTTGCGGGCATCGGCCACCGCGCGGTGGGTGGCGCGGATTTCGCGGCGCAGCAAAAGGGAGGCGCCACTGCCCAACACCAGCAGCCCGCCCAGCAGCCCCAGCGTGCGCGGGTTGCGGGTCCAGGGCACCGGGGCCACGTAGGGCACCAGGCGCAGGGTCACATCGCGCGAAGCGGTCAGGGTGCGGTCAAAAGCGGTTCCCTGTGGCGGACGGCTGGGCCGTGCGGTGGATGCAATGACCTCACCCAGTTCGGACAGAAAACTTACCTGGTAGCGGTGGTTGAGCCAGCCCAGGTCGGTGCTCTGCAGCAGATCGGCGATGTCGTAGCGGGCCAGCAGTTCGCCCATGGGCTGTCCCGCGCCATCGGTGATGGGCGCCACCAGGTGCTCCGCCTGCCCCCGGGCCTGGATGCGCAGGTCGTCGCTGGCGGCGGTGCGTGCCGATTCGCTGCGCTCCACGCGATCGACCACGCGTTTGTCCGCATCCACCCAAACCAGGCGGTTCCAGAGCCGGTCCACACCGGCGGAGACCTCCGGCAGCCGCGCGAGCTGGCCCGGCTGCCGGCTTGTGCCACCCAGGCGCGCGGCCACCTCGCGCAACCGGGTCGATTCGACCTCGCGCCGGGCCAGCAACTGGGCCTCCACGCTGGAGGCGTCTTCTTGCAGCGTGGCGGCGTGGGCCTCGAGTTCGGCCTGGTCGTTGAAGTGGGCCCAGCCCGCCACCATGGCCATGAAGGTCAGAGTCAGCCCGCCTGGCAACAACCACACATGGCGGCGCAACCCTCCGGCGCGCGGTTGTGGCTCGAACGGGCGGGGTGCGGGCAGGTGGGGCATCGACAAATTCTAGGTAGTGAATCCCGGCTTGAGCGACCCGGAGTCCTTGGCATGTGGAAACCCACAGGTGTGGAACGCCACAGTTACGGCACCGGGTGGGTAGCACCTAGACTGCATTCCAACGAGGTCCACCATGAACCACACCGTCCTGCCCTCTATCAACCGCCGCAGCCTAGTCCAGAGCCTGGCCGCTATGGCCGCCGCCCCCTGGGTGCTGCCAGCGCGCTCGGCCAACCCCATCGTGATCCAGTTCAGCCATGTGGTCACGCCCGATACCGCCAAGGGCAAGGCCGCGCTGCGCTTCAAACAGCTGGCCGAGACCCAGACGGGTGGCCGGGTGAGGGTGGAGGTGTACCCCGACAGCACGCTCTACAAGGACCGCGAGGAGATGGAAGCCTTGCGCCTGGGCGCGGTGCAGATGCTGGCGCCTTCGCTGTCCAAGCTGGCGGGCGTGGGTGGTGGCGACTTCGAGGTGTTCGACCTGCCATTCCTCTTTCCCAACCAGTCGGCTTTCCGGGCGGTGACGCAAGGACCGGTGGGCCAGAAGCTGTTGAACCGGCTGGAGGCCAGCGGCATCAAGGGGCTGGCGTACTGGGACAACGGCTTCAAGGTGTTCACCGCCAACCGCCCGCTGCGTACGCCGACCGACTTCCGGGGGCTGAAGTTCCGGGTGCAGGCCTCGCGCACGCTGGTGGCGCAGATGAAGGTGCTGGGCGCCTCGGCCTCGATCTCGCCGCTGATTCAGGTGGAAGAACTGCTTCGAAAGGGTGAACTCGATGGCCAGGAGAACGTGCCCACCAACGTGTTCACCCAGCGCCTGCACGAGGTGCAAAGCCACCTGACCGTCTCGCGGCACGGGTACCTGGCCTATGCCGTCATCGTGAACGCGACCTTCTGGCAGCGGCTGCCTGAGGACATCCGACGCACACTGGAGAGCGCCATGCGCGAAGCCACGCAATACGCCAATGCCATCTCCGAAGCGGAAAACGAAGCCGCGCTCAAACGCATAGCCGACACCGGCCGCATCGCCATTCACCACCTCAGCCCCGGCGAACTGGCCCAGTGGCGTCGCGCCATGGCGCCCGTGGCGGACCACATGCGCGAATGGATTTCACCCGCCACCGTGGCGGCTGTCCGGCAAGCGGCCGGTACGCCACCCTGACGTCACGCCAGAGCGGCTGACCCACCCTTACCCGTTGCCCTCAGGAAGGCTTTGCAGCCTTTCGGGGCGGAGCTTTGCCCAACCCCAAGGAGATTCACCATGACCACCAAGAGCGTTTCGAAGTCTTCAAAGGCCGCTGCCAGTGGCATTCCCTGGTTGCGTCTCACCGGCGCTGGCCTCGCGGTGCTGGTGCTCGCCGCGCTGGCTCCCGTGGTGTGGCTGGCCGCTGCCGGCGGTGCCGGCCTGCTGGTGCTGGGTGGCCTGCTGCTGGCCGGTTACGCCCTGACCCAGGCCTTGCCCCTCATCGCCCAGAAGCTGGAGAACCGCGTGCTCGCGGCCCGCAAGGCGGAGGCCCGGCGCAACCCGATCGAACAGCTGCAGAACGAGGTGTTTCGGCGCGCCGAGCGGCTCAAGGTGTTTCGCAGCGCGCTGGTGTCCGTTGGTGCGCAGATCGCCAGCATCACCCAGATGATCGCCGAGCGCCGCCACAAGGACCCGCAGCACGTGCTGGAGCGCCAGCAACACGCGCTGGACCGGCTGCAGCAGTTTCAACGCCTCAACCTGCAGCGCCTCAACAAGGCTGAAGCCGCGCTGGACGAGTTCAAGGCCACGGTGGAACGCAAGGAGAGCGAGTGGCGCATCGCCATGGCCATTGAAGAGGCCACCGCCACCATGGACCCGAACGCGGCCGAGACCCTGATGCAGGACCTGCTGGCCGACACC
>CALRLO020000084.1:0-4948 GCA_943368755.1 Synechococcus sp. UW140
CAGCAGGCCGCGCAGCTGCGCCAGCACGGTGCCACGCAGGCCGGCCGGCGTCTGCTGCGCGTAACGCGCGAGCACGTCGGCGTCGCGGTAGATGGCGGCCAGCGCATCGTGCGGCGGCAGCGCCAGCACCCATTCACGCCAGCGGCGCAGGCGAGTGGCCGTGCCCGCCATGGGCCCGGTTCCGGAGTCCATCAGCACCGGCCACCAGCCGGTGCCGGGTGGCTGCTCGCGGCAGGCGGTGGCCAGGGCCGCCAGATCGTCATCGCTCCAGCCCAGCAGCGGCGAGCGCAGCGCACGCGCCAGGCTGAGATCCTGCGTGGGTGAGACCAGCGCGTCGAGCAGGGCCACCACGTCCAGCACGGCAGGGGCCTGCGCCAGGTCCTGCTTTTCCGGCTCCTCGCTGGGGATGCCGCGCTCGCGCAGGGCCTCGTGCAGCCAGCCCAGGCGCTCGCGTTTGCGCGCCATCACCATCACGTCTTTGGGTTTGAGGCCCGTTTGCCGCAGGTGCGCGGCTATCCAGTCGGCCGCCTGGCGCGCCTCGAAGGCACTGAGCGTGTCTTCGGCTTCATGGCGCGGCTGGCTCAGGCTGTCGCGCCAGGTGTCGGTATCGGCTTCAGCGCGGGTCAGCACGTCGCGCGGCACCGGGGGCAGCACGAGCACTTCCCCCGAGGAATCGCTCGCGGTGCTGTGGTCGCGGAAAGCGCCGTATTCGCCGCCGTCGCGCGCAGCACCCATCACGCGGTTGAGGGCATCCACCACCGCAGGCGCACAGCGGCGGGTGTGGTCGCAACTGAGCCGCACACCTCCCAGGCCCTGCACCACAAAGGCCTGTGCGGCGCGGAACACCTGCGGCTCGGCACGGCGAAAGCGATAGATGGACTGTTTGGGGTCGCCCACCAGGAACACGCGTGGCGCCTCGCCCGCACCCGCTCCTGCATAGCCGGAGAGCCAGGCGTACAGCGCCTGCCACTGCAGCGGGTTGGTGTCCTGGAATTCGTCGATCAGCAGGTGGCGCACGCGCGCATCCAGGCGTTGCTGCATCCAGCCGGCCAGTTCGTTGTCACCCAGCAGGCGCAGGGCGGCGCGCTCGATGTCGTTCATGTCCACCCAGCCACGCTCGCGCTTGAGCGCGGCGTATTCGGCCAGCAGGCATCGGCTCAGGCGCAGCAGGCGCTGGTGGTGCAGCCAGGCCTCGTGCTGGCGCGCGGCGGCGCACAGGCGTTGCAGCAGCGCCTCGGCCTCCTGGGCGGGCACGAACTTGCGCAGGTGCTGGGTCAGGCGGTCTTCTTCGGCGACGAAAAAGGCCTTGCGCAGCTGCGCGAGGCGGCGGGCCGGGTCGGGCTGCTCCAGGGCATCGATCACGGCATCGGCGGCTTTTTGCGGGGTCTTGCCCGACTCGGCACCCAGCGCGCGGGCCCAGGCCAGCCATTGGGCACGCGAGGCATCGGTGAACAGGGCCTGCTCGGGGCGGTCCAGACCGGACCACTCGGGCCAGCGCTGGCCAAAGGGCAGCACCGAGTTCTCGGCCACGCCGTGTTCGTCGGCCAGCTGCAGCTCCACGCGTTTGGACAGTGCGGCCGTCAGCGCCTTGTGGGTCTGGCTGCGGCCGTGCTGCGCCACGGCGTCAAGGAAGTCGCGCTCCAGCGCCGCATCGGCCACCACGGCGGCGTAGAAACGCGGCCACACGGCGTCGACGGCGCGGCTGTCGTCTTCCAGCAGTTCGTAGGCGGCAGGCAGTTTGAGTTCGTCCAGCACCGCAAGAGGCGCGGCACGCAGCAGCGCGGCGAACCAGCTGTGAAAGGTGCGCACCTGCACCGGGCGGCCGCTGGCCAGCAGCCTGGCATGCAGACCCTGCAGTTCGGGTGCCCGCGCGCGGGCCTCGTCGGCGTCCACGCCGCGCAGCTTCAACTGGTGCTCGAGCTCGTCCAGTGGCTGGGTGGCAAAGTCCTGCAGCCACGACAGCAGGCGCTGGCGCATCTCGCCCGCGGCCTTTTTGGTGAAGGTGATGGCCAGGATGTCCTGTGGCTCGGTGCCGTCGAGCAAGGCACGCAGGATGCGCGACACCAGCATCCAGGTCTTGCCCGCACCGGCGCAGGCTTCCACCGCGACGCTGCGCGCAGGGTCGCAGGCCATGCGGTAGAAGGCTTCGGCGCTGACTGGCCGGTCGTCGGCGCGGTAGGCGGGTGGCGTCATGGGGTGGGCGCGGTCCAGAAATCTTTTCGGCACAGGCCGCGGGCGGCGCAGTACTCGCAGGCCGCGCCCTCGCCCAGCGCGGGCATGGGGTGGCCGCTGGCGATGCGATCCAGATCGTGGGGCAGGCCCTCGCGCAAGGCGTCGCGGGCGGGCAGAACCTCGGTCTGCTCGATCCAGGCCTTGCCGTCGCGCCCTTCGGACAGGCTCAGGTAGGCCGCGCGCAGGGTTTCGTCGGGCAGCAGCGCCGCGTAGAAGGCCAGCTGGGTGTCCTCCATCGGGTTTTTCACCCGGCCTTCGGTGCGGCTGCGCGATTCGGTCTTGTAGTCGATCACCAGTGCGATCTCACCTTCGGGTGAGGCCTGGCGGTCGATGCGGTCGAGCTTGCCCATCAGCGCCCAGCGACCCAGGCCCACGCGGCGCTCCACCTCGGCCGCTTCAAAGCGGGCGCGCTCCTGGGTCTCGTAGCCGTGCAGCCAGTCGAGGTAGCGTTCGCGCAGGGCCGGCCAGACGGCACGGAACGGCAGGAAGGCCGCGTCGGCCAGGCCCATCTGGCGGGCCTCGGAATCGGCCCAGTGGTCCAGCTGCCCGGCATCGGCCTGGCGCAGGCGCGGCTCGGGCCGGTGTTCGTGGAAGGCGCGCAGCACGGCGTGCAGCCAGTTGCCCAGGTCGCGTTTGTCGGGGCCGGCTTCCAGCTCGGCGCGTTCGCTCAGGGCAAGCTGGCGCAGCGCGAAGAAACGGTAGGGGCAGTCGCGCAGGTCCTGGTAGGCGCTGGCCGACAAGGCCTGGGGCAGCAGGCGCGGCGCGCTGGGCTGTGGCCGCTGGACGACTTCCGGCTCCAGGGCGCGCAGGGTGCGGGGGTCGGTGGCCAGTGGGGCATTCGCCGCCTGCACCAGCACCTGAACCCAGGGGCTGGGCAGCATGGGTTCGTCGCGTTCCTGCTGGCGCCACAGCAGGTCGAGTCGGGGCTGGCGCAGCAGCACGCCCCAGGCCCGCTGCGCCGCTGCCGCCAGGCGCTCGCGATCGGGCAGGCCCAGCTCCGCGCGCTGGGCGCTGCTCCAGTCGCCCGGCGCCTCGGGGGTCGCGCTCAGGTGGGCGTCGTCGCACCCAGGTGCCACCACGGCAGCGAAACGCCGGCCCAGCAACTGGGCCATCGGGAGCACGACCACGGCTGCACCGGAGGGGGCGGGCGGCGCAAAGCTCGCGCCTTCGAGCACCTCGCGCACCCAGGCTGAAAACGCGCCCAGCGACAGGCGCCGGGTGCTGGCGCGGGGCCAGGCGACGCTTTCGGCCCCACCACCTGTCCCACCACCCAGCCACAGAGCACGCAGCACGGCCTGACCGGCCGCATCGGTTTCCAGCGTGGGCCACAGGCCACTGTCATGCAGCGCCTGGGTCAGCGCATCCAGCCAGTCCGCCAGCGGGCGTGGTGCCTGCAGCGCCACCAGCAGCTCGGCCCATCCTTCAGGCAGGCATTCACGCCGCTCGGGTACGGCCAGCACCTCGGCCCACCGAGCCACCTCGTGACGGCGCCAGTCGCGCTCCAGGGCATGTCCCATGGTTTCAGGCCAGCGCGGGCATTGCTTGAGGGCGTCGAGCACTGCGTCGGTACCGGCGTCGGGCGTGGCGGCGCGAAGCAACGCGAGCACCTGTGCAGCAGCGCGGGTGGTGGAGAGTTTCCAGCCGGTTTCGTCCTTGACCGACACGCCGGCGCCTGCGAGCAGCGCGCACACGCGCCGGCTCAGCAGGCGGTCCAGCGCCACCAGGGCCACTGGCGCGTGGTCAGCCTCCAGATGTGCCAGCACACAGGCGGCGGCCCGCTGGGCTTCGTCCTCGGCATCGCCACAAGGGTGCAGCAACCAGCCACCGGTTGACGGCAGCGGCGTGTCGTCCACCAGAGGCAAACACAGCGCCTGTGCCTGCGGTCGCGTGGCCCAGCGCGCGGCCAGCGCCTGGGCCAGCGGGTCGGGCTGCAGGCCTTGCAGCACCACCAGCAGGTCGGCCTGGGCTGCGTCGGTCCAGAGCACATCGGTGGGGTAGTCGCTCGCGCCAGCCCATTCGAGCGCCACGGCCAGCACCAGCGACTCCCAAGCCAATGCCCCGCTGGTAGGTGCCAGCAAGGGGCGGCGAGCAGCCACCCAGTCGGCACGCCCGGCGGGGGGCACCGCAGCGGCCAACGGCGCGAGCTGCGCGGCCGCCTCGCACAGGCGGGCCACCAGAACGCCACGCAGGTCGGCCGGGATGCGACGGCTGCCGGCCGCCTGCAGCAGCAGGCGTTCGGCAGCGAGGCTGTCGCGGGCGGGATCCAGGGTGAGATCGTCCAGCCCGGCATCGAAGGGCCGTAGCGACTGGGCCCAGTTGCGGGTGGATTCGAAACGGGGCAGGTAGCCGCCCGCGCGCCCGGGCCCGGCACGCCAGGCCTCGCGGGCGTTGGCCATGAGCTGGGCGTAGGGCACCAGCACCACGGTGCGCGCTGGCGAAATGCCGGTCTCGCGCAGGTGGGCATCCAGCCGCGCTAGCAGATGCATCCAGCTGTCGTCGGCCGGTTGGCGCAGCGCCCCTGCATCGGCTGTGGCTGTCGCTTCAGGCGGCATCATGGGGCGGGGCTTTCTGTCACAATGCCGGCAACTTTAACCGCATCCCCCCCTGTCCCCGAGGTAGATCCCATGGCCAGCGACCTGATCAAACACGTCTCCGACGCAAGCTTCCAGACCGACGTCCTGCAGTCCCCCGCCCCCGTGCGGGTGGATTTCTGGGC
>CALRLO020000085.1:0-4668 GCA_943368755.1 Synechococcus sp. UW140
CCGATGACAGCGACCACGATGGCCTCTTGAAACTGAATGGGTTGTGGCTCCAGCAGGCGGTGCACCGACGCCACCGCCATCAAGGCGGCCACGCCCAGCAGGAGCAAGGCGCTGGCAAAGCCACCGAGCACCTCGATCTTCCAGGTCCCGAAGGCAAACCGCGTGTCCGTCTTCAGGCGGCGTGAAGCTGCGTAGGCCGTCACGCTCAGACCAATGGCGATGGCGTGCGAGCTCATGTGCCAGCCATCGGCCAGCAGTGCCATGGAGCCCAGCCACCACCCCGCGGTGATCTCCAGCAGCATCGCCGCCAGCGTGATCCAGAGCACGGCCCGGGTGCCACGTTCTGCGGAGGCGTCGTGTCGGTGGAAGTCGTGGTCGTGTTGCCAGGGATGGGCCGGGGTCTTCATAGGTACTTGGTGATCTGGCGGAATTCGTCGAGCGAATCGGGCTGGATCCGACCCTTGCCGTCCATCATGTGGCTCAGGCAATGGTCAAGGTGATCCTGGATCAGCGTCTTCTTCGCCTGCGTGATGGCCTTTTCCACGGCTTGGAGCTGTTGCACCACGTCCAGGCAGGGCTTACCTTCTTCCAGCATCTTGACGACGCTGCTCAAGTGGCCACCGGCGCGGCGCAGGCGTTTGATCACGGCGGGGTGGGTGTCGTGGATGTGCATGGCAATGGGTCCGATCTCTGAGGTCGTATCCTCCCCCGGAGGTTACAATAAAAGCCCATCACCCGATGCCATCGCATGAAATCCGTACCCGATCGGCCCCTTCAGCTCACCGCCTGGCGGGTGCCGACTCGGCTGGTGGTGGCCGCGATGGCCCTGGTCTTTTTGCTGGGCGCGTTGATCACGCCATGGGGGTTGGCCCAATCACACGGCCTGGCCGCCGTTTCCACTTTTCACCACGGTGACTCTGGAGATCTGCTCGATGAGGGCGGCCACAGCCACGAGGATGACGCCACCGTCTCGCAAGGCGTTCAGGTTCATCACGCAGGCGATCACTCACACGACCACGCCCATGCCGTGCCCACGGGTTTGCCGGTTTTGAGCGGCTCCAAGACCGCCTGGCACGCCAAGCCCGCGCCGCCTGGCCCCTGGCCATCGCTTGACGACATCGAGCACCCACCGCGCGGCTGACGCGGTCCGGCCACCTCCGTGGCGAGCGCTTGCCTCGCCCCCGACAGTTCTCCCTTTTTTTGACGGAGTTTCCATGCTCAGCCTTTTTTTCGAGCGGCTGCAGGTCGCACCTCGGGCGCGGCCCAGCCCAGTCATCGCGACTTTGCTGGTTCTGGCGCTTCTTTCGTTGGCATCCACTGATGCCCTAGCCCACGCGGTGACGCAAGGCGACAAGGGGTACATACAGGAGATCTCCGGAGTGCACCTGTTGCCCTTCGCCTACCTGGGAGCGAAACACATGGCCACCGGCTATGACCACATCCTGTTCCTGTTCGGCGTGATCTTCTTTCTCTACAAGCTCAAGGACATCGCGGTCTATGTCAGCCTGTTTGCCATCGGTCACTCCACCACCATGGTGCTGGGGGTCTACTTCGACATCGGAATCAACAGCTACCTGATCGACGCGGTCATCGGGTTCTCGGTGGTCTACAAGGCCCTGGACAACCTGGGGGCGTTCCAGCGCTGGTTCGGATTCAAGCCCAACACCCGCTGGGCCACCTGGGTCTTCGGTTTGATCCATGGGTTGGGTCTGGCGACCAAGATCCAGGAGTACGAGATCTCCCGCGACGGCCTGGTGCCCAACCTGCTGGCGTTCAACGTCGGTGTGGAAATCGGGCAGTTGCTCGCCCTGTCTGTGATCCTGATCGGTATCGGTTTCTGGCGTCGCACGGAAGGCTTCGCGCGCCACGCCTACACCGCCAATGTGGTCATGATGTCCGCCGGGTTCATCCTGGTGGGCATGCAGCTGACCGGCTACGCCGTCTCCACTTGAACTCGAGTCTGAACACCATGTACAACAGTGACATTCCCTCGCGTGCCGAACTGCCCTCGACCCCGCAGCTCATCCGCTCCACCCTCATTGCCGCCGTTGCTGGGGCGGTACTGCTTTTCACCGTGGTGCTTCCGTCCGAGTACGGTGTGGACCCTACAGGCATCGGACGGGTTCTGGGCCTGACCGAAATGGGTGAGATCAAGACCCGACTGGCCAAGGAAGCCGCCGAGGACGCGGCCGCCACCCAGGCTTCGCGTGCAGAACCGGTGGCAGCAGCAACACCCCCGGATGCGGCTCCCGCGGCAAACACATCCAGCAGCGCCACCATCTGGCGAGACGAGATGACGTTCACGCTGGCGCCGGGTCAGGGCACGGAGATCAAGCTCAAGATGAAAGACGCCGAGAAAGCCGTGTACTCGTGGGCTGTAGAAGGTGGGGTGGTGAACTTTGACACCCACGGAGATGCGCCGGGCCGATCCATCAGCTACGAAAAGGGCCGCGGTGTCGCGTCCGACGAAGGCGAACTGGTCGCCGCTTTCTCGGGCAACCACGGCTGGTTCTGGCGCAACCGGGGCGCAGCTGACGTGACGGTCGTGCTCAAGACCGGCGGCGCGTACAGCGACATCAGGCGCGTGAAGTGACCGGTTTCAGGGGATGCCACTGACAGGCCAGCATCCCGGTCGCCTAGCTTGTTCGGCTCTTTTCAATCCCGCGGGCAAAGCGCAGGTGAAAGGTGGTGACGCCATCGGAGGAGGTCACGTCCACGCTGCCGCCATGTGCCCGCATGATGGCTTGCGTGATCGCCAGGCCCAGGCCCGCGCCCTCCGACTCGGGCCGATTGCGTGACTTGTCCGCCCGGTAGAAGCGGTCGAACAGACGAGAGAGATGCTCTGGCCCGATCGTCTTTCCTGTGTTCTCGATGGAAAGCACCACCGCATCCGCCTGTGTGACGATGGTTGCCTTGACCGTGCTGTCTGGCGCTCCATAGCGCAAGGCGTTGGACAAGAGGTTGCTCACCGCGCGGCGAAGCATCAGCCGGTCTGCAACCACCGATGCCTTCCCCTGCACCTGCAGCTGTATCGAGCGGTCTTCCGCCACGGCATCGTAAAAATCGAACAGGGCCTGTATCTCCTGCTCCAGATGGATGATCTCCGGGTGCGGCAGTGACATGCCGTTGTCCGACTTGGCCAGAAAGAGCATGTCCGAAATCATCCGGGCCAGGCGCTGGTACTCCTCGGCATTGGATGCGAGCACCTCCTGGTAGGTCGCCGGGTCGCGTTTCTGAGAGAGACAGACCTGGGTCTGGGTCAGCAGGTTGTTGATCGGGGTGCGCAGCTCGTGCGCCAGGTCACTGGAGAAGTCCTGCAAACGTGCGAAATCGTCTTCCAGGCGTATCAGCATCTCGTTGAGGCTCGATGCCAGGTCAGCCATCTCGACAGGCACCGTCTCCACGGGCATGCGCTGGTGCAACTGGTCAGCCGTCACTTTGGAGGCCTGTTCACGCATCAGCCTGAGGGGGGCCAACCCCGTGCGTGCCGCCCACCATCCCATGACGCCGCTGACAAGCGTTGCCAGCGCAACAAAGGCAGCGAGGGATTTCGCCAGGGAGCGCAGAAATTCGAGGTGGTGGTGGGTATCAACCGCCAGGATCACGCGCAGTGGGGGGGCGACTTCCGGTGGTATCCCTGGCTGGAGATTCAGTGGGAGGGCAATGCCTCTCAAGGGACGTCCATCGCTGTCCCATTCCAGTATGGGTTGCGGCAGCGAGCCTTCCAGAAATCCACGAGGCGCATTCAGCATCTCGGCGCCGAATACACGTTCAGCCCCGCTCCAGGCCTGAAGGTAAAAGCCGTGGTGACTGCTCTCCAGTTCTTCCAGGCGGCTCCTGAACGTGTCGACGTCCATGCCCGTTGCAACCAGCTCCTGCAGCCAATGGGCCTTTTCGTTCAGAAACCCGCGATCCAGTTCGACGAAGTGTCGTTGGGTGGAATAGAGAACCAGCCCGGCCAGGGTGGAGAGAACGACAAAGGCAACCAGGGTGTAGAGAACCGTCAGTCTGACGGTGAGCGTGGTGCGCGCGAACATCAGTCGCGCTCCGGCGGTTCAAGCACGTAGCCCATGCCGCGCACGGTCTGGATCAAGCGTGGCTCGAATCCGTTGTCCACCTTGGCTCTCAAGCGGCGGATGGCGACTTCGATGACGTTGGTGTCACTGTCGAAATTCATGTCCCAGATCTGCGACGCGATCAGCGACCGGGGAAGCACCTCGCCCTTGCGGCGCATCAGCAACTCAAGAAGGCCGAATTCTTTTGCGGTGAGATCGATTTTTTTACCCGCCCTTGAGACTCTGCGGCGCAACAGGTCCAGTTCCAGATCCTGGACCACCAGCACGGTGGAGTCGACATGGCCACGGCCGCGCCGCAGGATGATGCGCACACGTGCGAGCAGCTCGGCAAAGGAAAAGGGCTTCACGAGGTAGTCATCGGCGCCCAGCTCCAGGCCTTTCACCCGGTCTTCCACATGGTCCTTGGCTGTCAGGAACAGCACCGGCATCAGGCGTCCCCTGCTGCGCCAGGCTTTCAGCACCTCCCAGCCATCCAGGTCTGGAAGCATCACATCCAGGATCACGAGGTCGTGGTCGCCTTCCATGCCGTGGTGCATGCCGTCCAGTCCGTTGGTCACGAGATCCACCGTGAACCCAGACTCTCGCAGGCCTT
>CALRLO020000086.1:0-4422 GCA_943368755.1 Synechococcus sp. UW140
CACCTGCAGCCAGGCCAGCAGCGGACGGCTCCAGCCCTGGGCGCTGGCGGTGTCCACCGCCTCGGCCACCACGGCCGGGCTGGCCTGACCGGCCCGCAGCAGCACGCCGGCGGCCACCAGCCGGGCCAGCGGATCCTGGGCGATGGGCAGTGGCGCGGCTGCGCCCGCGAGCAACGCTTGCGCCACAGGGCGCTGAGGCTGGGGCAGCAGTGCCACATCACCGGACTGGGGCGAGGCCCGCAGGTACCGGGCGTAGGCCTGCTCTGCGGGTGCTGCATCGGCTGCCAGCGGCGCGAACGCAGGACAGTCGTTCACCTCCAGACTGGCCACCTGCAAGGCACAGCGCAGCAGCTCGGCACGCGCCAGCCGCTCGGGCTGGCCGGTGCGGGCGATCTCGGTGCGGGCACGGGCAAACTCCACATCCGCCACACGCGAGTTGCCCGACAGGTAAGCGCTGCCGGCACGCTCCAGCGCACCCTGGCTGTTGAGCGCCCACTCGGGCGGTGGCGGGTTGCTGCCACAGGCGGCGAGCAGCACCAGCGCGAACGGGGTTAGGCGTCTCATGGCAATTTGACTTCCGTGTCGCGCGCGAAGGGCCAGCGACGGTTGATGTCATTGACCAGCGATTCGACCTTGCGCAGGCTGGCCTCCACCTCGGCGCGCAGCGTACCCAGGTCCGTGCTGGCCTCGCGGGCGTTGCTGGCCACACCCTGCGCCTCCACCAGCACGGCGTCCACCTTCTTCAGGGTTTCGCGCGCCTCGCCCAGCGCGGTGTTGATCTGGCGCAGCAGGGTCTGGGAGTCGGTGACCAGACCGTCGTCGCCGAACACCCGGCGGTCGGCATTGCCCACCAGGCTTTCGGTGCGGGCGGCCACGGCCTCCAGCCGCGCCAGCAGGGCGTTGGTGCGGTCCACCGAGGCAATGATGCGCGCCCGGTCGGTTTCGTTACCGGCCAGCAGGCCAAGGCCACCCTGCGAGCCATTGAGCTTGGCGGCGGCCTCCCTGAACTCGCGCAGGCTGGCATTGAGGGCCGAGTCGTTGCCGGTCATGGTGTTGAGGTTGTCCAGCAGCGCGCGCACGGTGGCCACCACCTCGGGCAGCTCGGCCAGCGCATCGCCCTTGAGCACCTGGCGCTGGGCGCCATCGGGCAGCGGCGGGTCTTCGAGAATGCCGCTGAAGGCGCGGATGCGGGTGGCCCCCACCAGGCTGCGCTCCATGGTGAACACGCTGGAGGTGCGCAGCCAGCGGGCGTCGCGGGTCGGCACGTCGATGATGATGTGCACGTTGCCGTCGTCGGCCAGCTCGATGCGGCGCACGCGGCCTATGGGGAAACCCGAGAAGGTCAGGTTCATGCCCACGGTCACGCCTTCGGAGTCGTCGGCCACCAGCACCAGGGTCTGGCGCTCCTCGAACACGCCACGTGCGTACATCAGGTACAGGCCCGAGCCCACCACGAGCAGCACCAGCAGCGCCATGAGCAGCGCGGCCTTGACCTCGATCAGCGTCAGCAGGGGGAGCTTGCGGTTGTTGTCGGCCATGGGCGGGAAGGTTTGCGTCAATAGTAATTGCCAACCAGCGAAACCATCTCGACCAGCAGCAGCAGCATGAACATGCGCACCAGGCCCTGCAGCTCCACGCTGCCGCGCTGGTCCAGCGACTGGCCGTCCGAAGGCGTCCAGGTGGCGGCGGCCATGGGCACCACGGCCACGGCCACGCTGAACAGCACGGTCTTTAGCGAGAAGATCAGCGTGACCGCCGGCTGGAAGATCTGCCCCACGGTGCGGGTATATGCCGGCAGCGCATAGGGGTTGAAACCATAGACGATGACGTAGGTGAGGACCAGCCCCACCATGCCGCTGACGGCGGCCAGCAGCAGCACAGCGAACACCGAGGCCACCACGCGTGGCAGCACCAGCTGGCGCAGCGGGTCCAGGCCGCGCTGCTGCAGTTCTTCAAAGGCCCCGCCAGCCCGCAGCGCGGCCACCTCGGCGGCATAGGGAATGGCGCAGCGCAACGCCACGAACAGTGCCGCCGTGAGCGGAATGAGTTCGAGCACGAGCACACGGATCACCATTTCCAGCGCGTAAGGTGTGAGCCCGTAGCTCTGCGCGGTGACGACAACGATGCGCACCAGCACCACACTGACCAGGGCCGACAGCAGGCTGAACCACAGCAGCACCGGCCCGGTGGCCTGGTAGAGGTGGGTGGCGGTCGCGATGCGCTGCTCGCGCGGGTAGCTGCCCGGCAGCAGCGCCCAGGCCAGGATCTGCGCCCCCAGGCGGGCGATGTACCACCACTGCGCCAGCCACTGCAGGCAGGCACGGCCCATCTGTGCCACAGCCAGGTTCAGGGTCCGCGTGGTGATCATGTCTTCATGATATCGGCGTGCTCTGCCGGGTTCCCTTGCGCCAGAGCCCAGACCACGTGCTCGCGCACCAGCGCGCTGGGGTCTTCGGCGCGCGATTGCAGCGCCGTGCGCAGCACCGCATCGTCCGGCCGCTGGCGCAGCCCGTTGCCCAGGGCCACCGCGATGTTGCGCAGCCAGCGCTCGTGGCCAATGCGACGTATGGCGCTGCCTTCGGTGCGGCGCAGGAATTCGGCCTCGGTCCAGGCGAACAGCTGGACCAGCGTGGCGCCGGCCAGGCCTTCACGGGCATCGAAATCGGGCAAGGTGGCCAGGCGCGCGTACTTGTTCCAGGGACAGACCAGCTGGCAGTCATCGCAGCCATAAATGCGGTTGCCCATCAAAGGGCGCAGCGCCAGGGGAATAGGTCCGGCGTGTTCGATGGTGAGGTAAGAAATGCAACGGCGTGCATCCAGCCGGTAGGGCGCCACGATGGCCTGGGTGGGGCAGGCGTCGATGCAGGCACTGCACTGGCCGCAGTGGGCCGAGACCGGCTCGCTCGGCGGCAGGGCGAGGTCGACGTAGATCTCGCCGAGAAAGAACATCGACCCCCCCTCGCGCGAGAGTGCCAATGTGTGTTTGCCGCGCCAGCCCTGGCCGCTGCGGCTGGCCAGCTCCACCTCCAGCACCGGGGCCGAATCCGTGAACACGCGGTGGCCGAAAGGCCCGACGGCCTCGGCCATGCGGTCGGCCAGCTTCTGCAGGCGCTGGCGCAGCACCTTGTGGTAATCGCGCCCACGGGCATAGACCGACACCACGGCCTCGTGCGGATGGTTCGGGCGGTCGAGTTCGAGCGTGGTCCAGTCGGCAGGGGTGTCACGCGGCAGGTAGTCCAGCCGTGCCGTGACCACGCTGACGGTGCCCGGCACCAGCTCGGCCGGCCGCGCGCGCCGCAGGCCGTGGGCCGCCATGTAGTTCATGTCACCATGGAAGCCCGCGGCCAGCCAGGCCATCAGGCCCGGCTCGGCCGCCGACAGGTCGACACCGGTCACGCCGATTTGGGAAAATCCCAGCTCACGGCCCCAACCACCGATTTGCGAGACGAGTTGAACAGCATCGATCACCACACGACGATTGTAGGAAGCGAGAGCGAGACTGCGGCGCTGGCCGCACGCCTGGCCACCTCGCCCGCGCTGGACAACGCGGTGCTGGCCCTGCACGGCGACCTGGGCGCCGGCAAGACCACGCTGGTTCGCCACCTGCTGCGGGCACTGGGGGTGAGCGGACGCATCAAGAGCCCGACCTACGCGGTGGTGGAGCCACACGAGGTGGCCCGCCCTGCCACCTGGCCACCTGGTGCACCGGTGCTGGTGGTCTCGCATTTCGATTTCTACCGCTTCAGCGACCCGCGCGAGTGGGAGGACGCCGGCTTTCGCGAACTTTTCGCGGCACCTGGCCTCAAGCTGGTGGAGTGGCCCGAAAAGGCCGAGGGCATGATGCCCACGCCCGATGCCGACATCACCCTGGAAACCATGGACGACGACACCCGACGCCTCAGCCTGCACGCGCGCAGCGCGCGCGGCCAGGCCCTGATCGAGGCACTGGCGGCATGAAGCGCCGGCACCTGCTCCAGGGTGGCACGCTGGCCCTGCTGCTGGGCGTGCAGCACATCGCACGCGGTGCCACCATCGTGGCGGTGCGCATCTGGCCCGCGCCCGACTACACCCGTGTCACCATCGAGTCCGATGGCGTGCTCAAGGCCAAGCAGTTCTTCGTGTCCGAACCGCCGCGTCTGGCGGTTGACATCGAAGGCCTGGACCTGATGCCCGGCCTGCGCGACCTGCTCGGCCAGGTGCGCTCGGACGACCCCAACATCGCCGGCATACGGGTGGGCCAGAACGCGCCCAACGTGGTTCGGCTCGTGATCGACCTGAAAAAACCCATCACGCCCCAGGTGTTCAGCCTGGAGCCGGTGGCCGCCTACAAGAACCGCCTGGTGCTGGACCTCTACCCCGCCACGCCGCGCGACCCGCTGGAAGACTTCATCGCCCAGCGGCTCAAGGAACTGGAGAAGGCCC
>CALRLO020000087.1:0-4286 GCA_943368755.1 Synechococcus sp. UW140
CCCAGCACCTGGCCGAAGTAGCCATGGGCCACGGCCAGGTCGGAGCGCACCTTGACGACCAGCAGCCGGTCGTGCGCGAGGTTGCTCCAGACCGTGAGCGCCAGGACCAGCAGCGGAAACACCACCGCCAGCGGCAGCAGGGCCATGGCCAGCAGCTTGTGCCGCACCGATTCGGCCAGCCAGGCACGCAGCCGCTTCAGTGGGCTTGCCATTCGGCCACCCGGCGTTCGAGCGTGCGGCGCGACACGCCCAGCAGCTGAGCCGCGCGGGTCTTGTCGCCCTGCACGGAATCGAGCACCTGCTGGATGTGCAGCTTTTCCAGCGTGTGCAGGTCGGTGATGCCGCCCACCGTGGGCGCGGCCGGTTCTGGCAGGCTCGGGTAGAGCGCCGAGACATTGAGCTGGCCCAGGATCAGCGAACGCTCGACCAGGTTGCGCAACTCGCGCACGTTGCCCGGCCAGTCGTATTGCTGCAGGAAGCGCATCTGGTCGGGGTCGACAGCGATGGGCTCCAGGCCCAGCGGACGCGCCAGTTCGCGCATCAGGTGGTGCAGCAGATCCGGCAGGTCTTCCTTGTGCCGGCGCAGCGGCTCCAGTGTCAGTTCCACCACCTGCAGGCGGTAGTACAGGTCGGGCCGGAAGCGGCCGGCGGTCACCGCATCCTGCAGCCGGCGGTTGGTGGCGGCGATGATGCGCACGTCCACCGGCACCAGCTGGCGGCTGCCCACCGGCCGTATGTGCAGATCCTCGATCACGCGCAGCAGCGCGGCCTGCACCGGCAGTGGCAGCTCGGCCACTTCATCGAAGAACAGCGTGCCGCCCTGGGCGTAATAGAACAGGCCGTCGTGCGACCGTGTCGCCCCGGGGAAGGCGCCCTTGGCATGGCCGAACAGTTCGCTCTCGATCAGCTCGGGCGACATGGCCGCGCAGTTGATGGGGACGAAGGGCCCGTGGGCGCGTGCGCTGCGGGCATGCAGCTCGCGCGCCACCAGTTCCTTGCCGGTGCCCGATTCGCCTTGCAGCAGCACCGTGCTGTTGACGCCGGCCAGGCGGTCGATGGCGCCGCGCAGCGCCAGCAGCGCGGGCGAGCGGCCAACGAGTGCCGAATTGCCCAGGCCGGTCTGCGGTACGCCGCGCTTGAGCACGAAGTTCTCGCGCGCCAGGCGCGCGCGCTCGTGGCTGTGCTTCACCGCGTTCAGGATCTGCGGCACCCGGAACGGTTTGAGGATGAAGTCCGACGCGCCCGCGCGCAGGGCCTCGATCGCGGTTTCCAGGTCGGCAAAGGCGGTGATCAGGATGACCTCGCCCGAAAAGCCCTGTTCGCGCAGCTCCTTGAGCCAGGCCACGCCATTCTTGCCAGGCAGCGAGATGTCGAGGATCAGCAGGTCGAAGCGCTGTTCGCGCAGCAGCTCCTCGCCTTCCTCGGCGCTGGCGGCGCTGGTCACCGCGTGGCAGCGGGGCGCCAGCGTCTTGACCAGGAAGTTGCGCATGCCGGCCTCGTCGTCCACGACCAGGACGGACCAGTGGGGCCAGCTCTCGGCGGGACGCAGGCCGGTGGGGGAGGAGGGGTGAGGCGTTGCCACGGCGGCCGATTCTACGGAGGCTGCAAAGACTGTGGGTGGCTTAAACTCCCTGGCCAGAATCCGAGGCCACCATGAGCACACGACAAGTCCACCTTATCGAACACCCGCTGGTGCAGCACAAGCTCACGCTGATGCGCATGAAAGACACCAGCACCAAGAGCTTTCGCCAGCTGGTGCAGGAGCTCTCCGCGCTGCTGGCCTACGAGGTCACGCGTGACATGCCCATGCAGGCCATCGAGATCGAGACCCCGCTGGAAAAGACGACCAGCCGTGTGATCGACGGCAAGAAGATCGTGCTGGCCTCCATCCTGCGGGCTGGCAACGGCTTTCTCGACGGCATGCTGCAGGTGGTGCCCAGTGCCCGCGTGGGCCACATCGGCCTCTACCGCGACCCCAACACGCTGCAGGCGGTGGAGTACTACTTCAAGATGCCGCAGGAGATGGCCGAGCGCGACGTCATCGTGCTCGACCCCATGCTGGCCACCGGCAACTCCGCCGTGGCCGCGGTGGACCGGCTCAAGAAGACCGGCCCGCGCTCCATCCGCTTCGTCTGCCTGGTGGCCTGCCCCGAAGGCGTGAAGAACTTCCACGACCACCACCCCGATGTGCCCATCTACACCCCTGCGGTAGACCGTGGCCTGAATGAACACGGTTACATCGTTCCCGGTCTCGGCGACGCCGGCGACCGCATCTTCGGCACGAAATAGATCCACCCCCGCGCCGCGCCTGTGGCGCGTCACCCCCTCAAGGGGGCGGCACTGGCGGGCCGGCAGAGCCGGACCCTCGGTGTCCCCGGTGGGTACCGGGGTGCTCGAATTGAGCTAAGGTCTCGCCATGGCTTACCAACCCCCTTCCTTCTGGCAACTCGGCTGGCGTGCGCTGTGGCGTGACCTGCGCGCGGGTGAGCTGCGGCTGCTGATCGTGGCCGTGGCGCTGGCCGTAGGCGCGCTCACGGCCGTGGGCTTTTTCGCCGACCGGTTGCAGAACGGCCTGCAGCGCGATGCGCGACAGCTGATCGGTGGTGACGCCGTCATCCAGAGCGACCACCTGCCCGAGCCGCGTTTTGCCGAGCAGGCCAAAGCCCTGGGCCTGGCCAGCACCCAGCACCTGAACTTCCCGACCATGGGCCGTGCGCGCGACGACGCCGGCGGCGCGGCCCGTCTGGTCGCCCTGAAAGCCGTCGCCGATGGCTACCCGCTGCGTGGCACGCTGCGCACCACCGAACAGCCAGGCCAGCCCGATGCGCCCACGCGCGACATTCCCGCACCCGGCACCGCCTGGGTCGACGCTGCGCTGCTGGACGCGCTCAACCTGCGCATGGGGCAGGACGTGCTGCTGGGCGAATCGGCCTTTCGCATCGCCCGCATCCTGGTGATCGAGCCGGACCGGGGCGCCGGTTTCATGAGCTTCGCGCCGCGCGTGCTGATCAACGCCGCCGACCTGGCGGCCACGCAACTGGTGCAGCCGGCCAGCCGCATCAGCTACCGGTTGGCCGTGGCCGGTGACGATGCCGCCGTGCGCCGCTACGTCCAGTGGGCCGAGGCCGAGATCAAGAAGCCCGAGATCCGTGGCGCGCGGCTGGAATCGCTGGAAGGCGGCCGGCCCGAGATGCAGCGCACGCTGGGCCGGGCCGAGCAGTTCCTCAACCTGGTGGCCCTGCTGGCTGCGCTGCTGAGCGCGGTGGCCGTGGCCATAGCGGCGCGCGGCTACGCCCAGCGCCACCTGGACGACTGCGCCATGCAGCGTGTGCTGGGCCTGTCTCAGGCTCGCATGGCGCAGGCCTACACCTTCCAGTTCGTCGTGGTGGGGCTGGCTGCCAGCACGCTGGGCCTGCTGCTGGGCTACGTGGTGCACCATGTCTTCGTGCTGCTGCTGGCCGGACTGGTGGACGCGGCCCTGCCTCCGGTCAGTTTCTGGCCGGTGCTGTTCGGCCTGGGCATGGGGCTCACGCTGATGCTGGCCTTCGGCCTGCCGCCCGTGCTGCAGCTGGCCCAGGTGCCGCCGCTGCGCGTGATCCGCCGCGACGTCGGCAACCTCAAGCCGGCCTCGCTGGCCGTGCTGGCGCTGGGGGCGGCCGGTTTTGCCGCGCTGCTGCTCGCCGTCAGCCGTGACCTCACGCTGGGCCTGATTGCGGTGGGCGGCTTTGCCGGTGCCATCGTGGTGTTTGCGCTCTGTGGCTGGCTGGCGGTGAAAGTGCTGCGCGTGAGCGTGAACGAGGTCACCGCGCCACGCTGGCTGCGCCTGGCCACGCGCCAGCTCTCGGCACGCCCCGCCTACGCGGTGGTGCAGGTCAGCGCACTGGCCGTGGGGCTGCTGGCGCTGGTGCTGCTGGTGCTGCTGCGCACCGACCTCATCACCAGCTGGCAGCAGGCCTCGCCGCCCGATGCACCCAACCGCTTCGTCATCAACATCCAGCCCGATCAGGCCGAACCCTTCCAGCAGAGCCTGCGCGACGCCGGCGTGGAACGTTTCGACTGGTACCCCATGATCCGGGGCCGGCTGGTGGCCATCAACGGCCGCCCGGTCAAACCGGAGGATTTCGCTTCCGACCGCGCCCAGCGCCTGGTGGACCGCGAGTTCAACCTCTCGCACAGTGCCGAGCAGCCCTCGCACAACGAGGTCACCGCCGGCCGCTGGACGGCCGAAGAGGCCGGCGCCATCAGCGTCGAAGATGGCCTGGCCGAAGAGCTGGCTCTGAAGCTGG
>CALRLO020000088.1:0-4157 GCA_943368755.1 Synechococcus sp. UW140
AAGGAACTGGAGAAGGCCCCCGCCGCCAGCGCTGCCGCCGCGCCCCACGACCCGCTGGGCGACCTGATCGCGCGCCAGACCCAGGGCGGCGCGGCAACGGCGCCCTCGCCTGCCGAGCCACCGGTGGCCGCCGCACCTGCATCCGTGCACGCGCCTGCACCCACCCCGGCTCCCGCTGCAGCGGGCAGCAAGAAGCAGCAGACCGACCGCCTCATCATCGTGGCGCTGGACCCCGGCCACGGCGGTGAAGACCCCGGCGCCATCGGCCCCAACGGCACGCAGGAAAAAGACGTGGTGCTGCAGGTGGCCAAGAAGCTGCGCGACCGCATCAACGCCGCCCGCGTCAACGGCAACCCCATGCGCGCCTTCCTCACGCGCGATGCCGACTTCTTCGTGCCGCTGGGTGTGCGCGTGGACAAGGCCCGCCGCGTGCAGGCCGACCTGTTCGTGAGCATCCACGCCGATGCCTTCTACACGCCGCGCCCGCAGGGGGCCAGCGTCTACGCGCTCAGCGACAAGGGAGCCTCGAGCGCCGCCGCACGCTGGATCGCGAACAAGGAGAACGCCGCCGACGTGGTGGGCGGCCTCAACGTGAAGGTGCAGGACACCCATGTGCAGCGCGCCCTGCTGGACATGAGCACCACCGCGCAGATCAACGACAGCCTCAAGCTCGGCAGCGCGCTGCTCGGCGAGATCGGCCGTGTGGGCAAGCTGCACAAGCCGCGAGTGGAGCAGGCCGGCTTCGCGGTGCTCAAGGCGCCCGACATCCCCAGCGTGCTGGTGGAGACCGCCTTCATCAGCAACCCCGACGAGGAAAAGCGCCTGCGCGACGTGAAGTACCAGGACGAACTGGCCGACGCACTGATGCGCGGCATCGTGCGCTACTTCGCGGCCAACCCGCCGCTGGCGCGGTCGCGGCAGATCTAAACGGGGTAAATGAGGGAATTCAGCACCATCTCGCTGTCGTACACACAGCGGCGCGCGCGCAGTTTCAGGGTGCCTTCCTCGCGCACCCACTCGTCGAGGTAGCGCCCCACCTGGTAGACCTCGCTTGCATCGCCCGGCCTGGTGCGGAACACGGCGTAGTTGGATTCGGAGGCGCACACGCCCGCGTCGTGCCACAGCAGGCGCGCCACGCCCACTACGTGCCGGGTGTAGTAGGGCTGGTGGTAGATGGTCTGGGTGATGCCGTAGACACGGTCTTTCATCATGCCCTGGCCCTGCAGCGCCATCAGCGCCAGCGGCAGCTTGCGGTCGAAGTTCTCGCGCGCCTGCACGCGGTAGTCGCCGTCGGCGGTGAAGAAGCCGGGCCAGTCGTCAAAACGCCGCTGGTCGAGCGCGGCGGCGTAGTCCGCGTTGCGGGCGTCGATCTCCAGCCGCAGGAGCAGTTCGTCGTTGAGCGTCATAGGTCCATCGCTTGGCGCCAGTAGGCGTACATGGCACGGATCAGGCGTTCGGTCACCATGTGTTCGGTGGGCGGTTGTCCCAGGCCGGCCTCGGTGCCGTCCAGCTCGCACAGTGTCTCGCCCTGCACGCCCCACTGGCGAAAGCCGTCCTGGCTGAGCTCGATCACCTCGCCGTCGTCAGCGCTCACGAAACCCGCCGGGCCGAACAGGTTGGCCTGGCGCAGGCGGCGCTCGGTCATCTCGGGCGTGTCGTCGGCAAAGCCGAAATGGGTCCAGATGAAATCGAAGCTGCCCTCGCCACGCGGCACGATGTGGCGCGTGGACAGGCTGTTGACCTGCTGCTGGATGATGAGGCTGGGAAACAGCGTGATCATGGTCACCGAGGGCATGATGGCTGTGCCCGGGTTCTGCGGGTCGTCCACCTTCCACCAGGGCTCGGGCACCACATCGAGCAGGCGCGGGTCGTTGAGCGCCATGTCGGCCTTGAACGAGGTCACGCCCTGCGTCACCGCGCCCTGCCCGCCTTCGTTGCGGCGAGACAGCATCACGGCATGGCGGCCGTGTGCGTCCATCACCATGCGGCTTTTCTGGTCGGCGCGCCACAGGCCGAAGGTGACGAACCAGGTGTGCAGCAGCCCGGGGTGGTAGGGATCCTTGATGTTCTCCATCATCAGCTTCCAGTTGCCCGGAATGCGCTGGCGGTTGACACCCAGCACCGTGAGCTGGCGGCCCTTGAAGATGCGGTCCATCCAGGGCCGAATGGCCGGGCCCAGGTAGTCCTCGAAGGGCTCGGCCACATCGCTGAAGGTGGCAAAGATGAGGCCGTGGAACACCGCCACGCGCAGCTTGGTCAGGCCGTTGGCCTTGAGGTCGAAGCTGGCCGGCATGCCCCCCTGCACGCCGTCGCCGTCGCCGTCGCCGTCGCCGTCGCCGTCGGCCTTCACGCCGTCCTTGAACGGCAGGCCGGCGAGGTCGCCGTTGAGCTTGTAGGTCCACTGGTGGTAGGGGCACACGAAACTGCGGGCCTTGCCAGTCTGGCCGTCCATGGCAGCCTGGCAAAAGCGCACGCCACGGTGGGCACAGCGGTTTTCCACCACGCGTATGCCGGGGTCGGTGTCGCGCTCGCGCGGGCTCACGCGGTCACGCACCACGATGACTTCGCGCTCGCCCACCCAGCTGAGCCGGTAGTCGCCCACCTCGGGGATTTCGGCCGCCAGACCCACATAGGACCAGTGCGGGCCGTAGAACAGGCGCTCGAGCTCGCGCCGGTAGGTGCCGGTATCGGTGTAGGCCCAGAAAGGCACGCGGCTCACGCCGGCGCCGCCCAGGCTCTCGGGAGCGTTCATGGGTGTCTCCTCGCCCCCTTGGGCCGGGGGGATGGCACCCAGATACTAAGCTTGCTTAGTATCTCCGGCAAGCCGGGGTTTACCCCTTGGCAGCGGTCTTGCTCGCCGCTTCGGCGCGGGAGGCGCGCCAGCCGCCGTAGAGCGCAATCAGGCCGGGGATGAAGATCAGCGCCCAGATGATGGTGCTGAGGTTGTCCTGCACCCAGGGCAGGTTGCCGAACAGGTAGCCTGCACCCACCAGGCCCACCACCCAGATGAAGGCACCGACCACGTTGTAGGTGGTGAAGGTGCTGCGCGTCATTTCGGCGACGCCCGCCACGAAGGGCGCGAAGGTGCGGATGAAGGGCATGAAACGCGCCAGGATGATGGTGACGCCGCCGTACTTCTCGTAGAAGGCGTGGGTGCGGTCGAACGCGGCCTTGTTGAAGAAGCGCGAGTTCTCCCACTGGAACACCTTGGGCCCGAAGAAGCGGCCGATGGTGTAGTTGACCTGGTCGCCCAGGATGGCGGCCACCAGCAGCACGAGCATGGCGAGCTTCACGTCCATGAGGCCCGCGCCACACAGCGCACCCACCACGAACAGCAGCGAGTCGCCCGGCAAAAAGGGCATGACCACCAGCCCGGTCTCGACGAAGACGATGAGAAACAGCAGCGCATAGACCCACATGCCGTAGGTCTGCACAAAGGCCTCCAGGTGTTGGTCCACGTGGAGGATGAAGTCGATCAGAAAGCTCACCAGTTCCATGGGCGCGCATTATCCCTGCCCCCGGTGCTTGCCCCTTTCGCGCTTCGATGGTTACCATGTGTAACCAACCCCGGAGGAGTACGAGATGACCCTGGCCTGCACCCAATGCGGTCAGCCCAACGCTTTGGGCGCACGGTTCTGCAAGCACTGCGGCAAGCCGCTCCCGGCCGGCCCCGTCCCCACACCCGAGGCGGCGACGGCCAACGCACCTGCACCCGATGGCATGGCTTGTCATGCCTGCGGCAAGCCCAACGCAGCCGGGGTCAAGTTCTGCAAGCACTGCGGCACGCTGCTGCAACTGGCGGCGGCCCCTGTGACGGCGGCGCCCACGCCAATTGCGGCCCCCGTACCCACGCCTGCACCCTCTCCTGCCGCAGCGCCCGCACCCAGAACGCCGCCGCCGCTGTTCCCGCCAGCCCCGCCACCACAATTCCCGTCCGAGCCGTCATCGGGCGGGTCCACCACCGCCATCGTGGCCGCCCTGGTGTTGGTGCTGGCCCTGGCGGGTGGTGGCTACTGGTGGTGGTCGCGCCCTGCCACGCCCGAGACGCCTGCACCGGTGGTGACGCAACCGGCCACACCGGCTCCGGCGGTCACGCCCGCGCCACCGCCGCCGCCTCCGCCGCCCGCGCCGACACCACCCCCGCCTGCGCCTCCGGT
>CALRLO020000089.1:0-4041 GCA_943368755.1 Synechococcus sp. UW140
CGGTCGATCAGGCGTTCGATGAAGGCGCGGTCCTTCATCACGTAGAGCTGGAACCAGAAGCCCCGCCCGGCGTGTTCGGCCACGTCCTCGATGGAGCAGATGCTCATGGTGGAGAGCGTGAACGGGATGCCGAACTTCATGGCGGCGCGTGCGGCGAGGATCTCGCCGTCGGCGTGCTGCATGCCGGTCAGGCCCGTGGGCGCGATGGCCACGGGCATGGCCGTGGCCTGGCCGATCATCGTGGTGCGGGTGCTGCGGCCCTGCATGTTCACGGCCACGCGCTGGCGGAACTTGATGCCGTGGAAGTCGCTCTCGTTGGCGCGGTAGGTGCCCTCGGTCCAGCTGCCGGAGTCGGCGTAGTCGTAGAACATGCGGGGCACGCGTTTCTGGGCGAGCACGCGCAGGTCTTCAATCGTGGTCAGAACGGTCATGTGTGTGGGAGAGCGGGTCAGCGCCTGCTGTCAGTGGACGCCTGCGCCTCGGAGGACAAAGGCCGTCACCTCCTTGATCAGTCGCTCGTACTGCGATGCGTCGTCCAGGGACTCTTGCGAAAAGTACTGCACCTGCAGCAGGTGATCGGCATAAAACTGGGTGATGGCCCAGATGTTGAACATCAGGGTCAGTGGTTCCACGGGCAGCATGAGACCTCGCTCGATCCAGCTGCGAATCACCGCCGTGGCCTGATCGGTTCGGCGCTTGCTGTTGCTCAGCATGTCACGCAGGAAAGGCGCCCCGCGCATGATCTCGGCCGAGAAAATGCGTGAGCGCAGCGGTTGTTCCAAGGAGAACAGCATCTTTCGCCGTATGTAGTCGGTCAGCACCTTGCGCGGACCGTGGAGCTCGTCCGCAAAGCCGAACACGCTGATCCAGTCGTCCACGATGTCCTGCAGGACCTGCCGGTACAAGGCTTCCTTGTTTTCGATGTGGTAGTGCAGACGTGCCTTGGAAAGCCCTGCCTTGTCGGCAATGGCCTGGGTGGTGGCGCCATTGAAACCCTCTGCGGCAAAGACCTCGATCGCAGCCAGATTGATGGCTGCCTCGATCTGCGCCCGCGAGCGGGCAACACCACGGCCCCGGGTCTTCTTCGTCGGGTTTGGGGTGTCTGTTTCTGAATCCATGCCCAATCGACTTTCCTCAAATGTCCAGCACGACGGTTTCGGAGCGCGCTCTAGAACAGCACAAGGCCATCTTCTGCGTACGCTCGACCGACGACAGGCAGTAGTCGCGGTGGTCCGGCTCGCCCGCTACATAGCTCACCGCACAGGTGCCGCAGATTCCCTGCTCGCAGGAGACGGGCACGTCCACACCCAGATCCTGCAACGCCTGGATCGCCGTCTGATCGGCGGCAACCTGTACATCCACCTGGCGTCTGGCCAGCCGCAAGCGGAACGGGAAATCGGGCTTGCCACTGCCACCGCTGTCAGGCACCGAGAAGTACTCCTGGTGTATGCAGGTTTCATCCCAACCCTGGCAGGCCTGGCGCACCGCAGTCATGAACCCGGGGGGACCACACATGTAGAGGTGTGTTCCGGCCGCTGGCGCGAGCAGTTGGTGCAAGTCTATCTTCTGGTCGCTCTCGCCCTGGTCCAGGTGCAAGCGAAGGTGGGGCTTCAGGTCGGGGTCGAACACCTCGGCAGGGAAGGCGACATGCTGGAGGTCCCGCGCGAAAACCGCCAGCGTGAACGGCTGGCGCCGTGCCCGCAGGGACTTGGCCATGGCCAGCAGCGGCGTCAGCCCGATGCCTGCCGCCAGCAACAGGTGGTGACGGGCCGTCGGGTTCAGGGAAAACGTGTTGTGTGGTTCGCTCACGCACAGCAGATCACCCGCGCACACCCTTTCGTGCAGGGCCCGCGATCCCCCACGGCCTGCCGGCTCCAGCTTGACGCCGATCAGGTAGCTCGTGGCCGCCTGTCCCTGCAGGGGGGGATTGACCAGAGAGTACGCCCGGCTGAAGCCTCCAGGGGTGTAGACACGCAGGTGCGCTCCGGCATCGAACGCAGGCAACGCCAGGCCGCGGGGATGAGCCAGTTCGAAGGACAGGACATCCGGCGTCTGGCGCTCGATCTGCGCCACTTTCAAAGTCAGTATTCGCGTCATGTCAGCGATTCTTGGGGATGAAGGCCGTGGCCTCGACCTCGATGCGCACCTGGGCGCTGGGCAACAAGCCTTTGACCTCCACCACCGTGGAGGCGGGAGGGTCATCGGGATAGAACAGCGTGCGAACCCGGTTGTAGAGCGGATAGTCCCTGAGGTCTGTGAAGTACTGGACCAGCTTGAAGACATCCCGCATGTCGCCGCCCTCTTGCTGCGCCAACTGCCGTATCCGATCCAGCACAAACCAGCTCTGCACCAGCACGGGTGCCTGGAAGATGTCTACCGAAAGCTCATGGGTTTCCCCCAGCAGCTGCCGCACCGGCGGCTCCAGGTCATCGAAGCGATCGATCACCCGGGCCTGGGCAGCGTCTACGGCGATCACGCCGGAGAAATACACCATGTCGCCCACCCGCCGGGTGGCGGCGTAGCGGGCAAGCGGTTGACCGACAGCCATCATTTGCCCGTCAGCTGACGGCGAACGTCGAGACCGGCGCCCTTGTTCACGAACTGGGTGGTGGCCACCTTCTTCAGATCGATCTCGCCGGGCTTGTAGAGACCCGCCTTGACCATCTTGTCGTGAAAGTCCTTGATACGGGTCTCGCTCATGGCGCCAATGCCTAGCGTGAGGGCGTCGCCGCTGTCAATGATGCCGAGCTCCTTCATGATCTTGACCGAAGCTTCCAGGTACTCATCCGACATGTCCGGGTTCTCTTTGCGGATGCGGGCATTGGCCAGCTTGCGGTCACCGTAGAGGTAGTTGTACCAGCCGATGGCGCTGGCCTCCATGAACTTTCGAACCAGTTCGGGCTTCTCCCTCACCAATTGCGTGCGGGTTTCTATGGTTGAGCCATAGGTGCTGTAGCCATAGTCCGACAACAGATGGACCACCGGGTCAAACCCGGCCTGGCGCCGGACGTTGATGGGTTCGCTGATGGCATAGGCCTGTTGCAGGGCCCGTTTGTCCGCGAGGAAGGGGCCGAGGTTGAAGCTGTAGGGCTTGAGCTGTTCGTCCCTGAAGCCATGGTCGACCTTCATCCATTGCCAGAAGCTGAACTGTCCGTCCTTGGACATGAGAACGGTCGGCGACTTCTTGGCATCCTCCCATTTGTCATGCCCTTGCCCCGGGTGGGCAATGATGGCTTGTGGGTCCTTCTGGAAGATGGCTCCCACCACCGTGACCGGAACACCGTTCTTCACCTGGTCGAAGGTGAGCAGCAGGTTGCCCGTCATGAGGAAGTCGATCTTCCCTATGGGCAGCATGGGCCGGTTGTTGACCTGGGGTCCGCCTTGCTGGATTTCCACATCCAGGCCGTATTTCTTGTAGGTGCCATCCTCCAGCGCCTGGTAGAAGCCGCCATGGCCAGCCTGGGCCCGCCAGTTGGTGCCGAACACGACGCGCTCCTGGGCCAGCACGGGGAGTGCGCATGTCACGAGGGCGGAAGCCATGAGTGCGCGCCGAAACATCGAAAGCTGTGCCATTGTTGTCTCCTGGGTTGTGGTGTGGGGGATCAGGGTTGGGAAAACGTCTGCGTCCAGCCGCGCGTTTTTCCCGGATTCATCAGACCCATGGGGTCTGCCAGCCGCTTGAAATCGATCTGGACGGTGTCGATCGATTTCATGCCGCCGTCCTCGATGGTCACCGTGTGGGGGTTGAAGACGGTGCAACCGTCCGCCTCCAGTTCGGCGATCAGCTCGTACTGGTGAGCAGCACCTCTCCAGCGCACCAGCAAGATGGCAAAGGTCGCGTACGCGTCATGCATGCGCGCAAATTCCTGGTGCTGCCAGACGTCGTCGCCGAACCGCGCCAGGTGGCGTTCCACGATGGCAGGGTCGAATGGCTGCGGGTACGCCACCTGAAGGTAGGTCCAGCCCCTGTCCTTCTTGAGCACCTGCAAGGTCGTGTGGTTGTAGGCGCAGTCGTACGCCGGTGGCAGGCCGGCCGCGTCC
>CALRLO020000090.1:0-3360 GCA_943368755.1 Synechococcus sp. UW140
CGAGCTGGTGGCGTCGGCGGGGGCGACGATGTCGGAGATCGTGGCGAGCGTGCAGCGGGTGACGGACATCATTGGGGAGATCACGGCGGCGGCGGGGGAGCAGAGCGACGGGATAGGGCAGGTGAATGTGGCGGTGAACCAGCTGGACCAGATGACGCAGCAGAACGCGGCGCTGGTGGAGCAGAGTGCGGCGGCGGCGCAGAGCCTGAAGGAGCAGGCGCAGAACCTGGCGCAGGTGGTGGCGGTGTTCAAGCTGGACGGCATGGGCCACGCGATGCCGGCGCAGGCGAGCGCGCCGGTGGCGGCGCCCCGTGCGCCCGCGCGCGCCGCGCCTTTGGCTGCTCCCCAGGCGAAGAAGCCCCCCGCCCTGCCAGCGGCCAGACCGTCCGCGCCCTCGGCCGACTGGGAAAACTTCTGAGCGGCCACAGGCCGGTGGTGCCGGGCTGGCATGGGCATTGCTGGCAGCCTAGCCATCCATGGCCCGGCCGCGGGGTGCCGATGGCGATGACGGATTGACGACGAAAGGACAGTTGCGGCATGGCCAAGGTGTGGGGTTTCAGGCGGATAGGCATGCGCCTGGGGTTGGGGTTCTCGCTGGTGCTGCTGATCACGCTGGTGATCGGTGCGGCTGCCGGCTGGCAGCTGTGGCGCATCGACGCCCAGAACCAGGAAATCGGGCGCAAGGCACAGGGCCTGTCAACGGCGCAGAAATGGGCAGGCATGGTGCGGACCAACCTGGAGCGCGCCATGGTCGCCACGCGCCTGGAGGCCGCTGCCGCCCAGGACGACACCGTGCGCCAGGCGCTGGCCCCGGTGGTGGCCCGCCTGAACCAGGACATGGCCGAGGGCGCGCGCGCCTCCAACCTGCTGCAGGATCGCCTGGCGAACATGGCCGAAGACCCGGCGCTGTCGCGCCTGATCGAGGCGGTGAACCGCAACCGCGACCGTTTCGTGAACCTGCGCAACCAGGTGCGCGACGACCTCCAGATGGGTGACGGCGGGGCCCGCATCGACAAGGACCTGTCCACGGCGGCCGAGATCATGCTGAACTCGCTGGAGAACCTCAGCGACTACCTGGAATCCACCAACGCCGAAGCCACCCAGCTGCTGCGCAACGAGGTGCAGCGCGCCGAACTCACCATGGCGGTGCTGTGCGCCGCCGCACTGCTGATTGGCGGCCTGATGGCCTGGGGCACCACCCGGGCGCTGGTGCGCCCCATACGCAACGCGGTGGTGGCGGCCGACGAGATGTCCACCGGCAATCTGGCGGCCGCCATACGGGTGCAGGGACGCGACGAGACCGCCCAGTTGTTGCACGCGTTGGCCAACATGCGCGACAGCCTGGTGCGTGTGGTATCGGGCGTGCGCGCCAATGCCGGGACCGTGGCCCAGGCCAGCGCGGACATCGCAGCCGGCAACCGCGACCTCTCGCAGCGTACCGAAGAACAGGCCGGCGCGCTGGACCAGACCTCCCAGGCCATGGCGCGGCTCAACGACACCGTGGCGCTCAACGCCGACCACGCCACCGAAGCCAATGCCCTGGCGCTGGAGGCTTCCCAGGTGGCGCAGCGTGGCGGCCAGGTGGTGGGGCAGGTGGTGCACACCATGAACGGCATCAATGCGGCCTCACGCCAGATCGCCGACATCATCGGCACCATTGACGGCATCGCATTCCAGACCAACATCCTGGCGCTGAACGCCGCGGTGGAAGCCGCACGCGCGGGCGAGCAGGGGCGGGGTTTTGCGGTGGTGGCCGGTGAGGTGCGCAGCCTGGCGCAGCGCAGCGCCGAAGCGGCCAAGGAAATACGCGGCCTGATCACCACCAGCGTCAGGCGGGTGGACGAAGGCACGGCGCTGGTCAACCAGGCGGGCCAGACCATGCAGGAGGTCGAGGCCGCCATCGGCCGCGTGGCCGGCATCGTCAGCGACATCGCCAGTGCCGGCCAGGCGCAGCGCGAGGGCGTGGCCAGTGTTGACGAGGCCGTGCGCAGGATCGATCATGCCGTTCAGCAGAACGCGGCCCTGGTGGGCGAAAGCCGAGCAGCCGCGCAGCGCCTGCAGGCACAGGCCGACCAGCTGGTGGCGTCGGTGGCGGTGTTCCAGCTGAGGGCCTCCGATGCACCCTTTCACGCGGGCGACACCGCCGCAGAAGACGGCGGCAGCGACGCTGACATCTTGCACCCCACGGCCACACGGGGCCAGGGCGCATCCCTGAGTTACCACGGGGCGGAACGCCGCCGTGGCCGAGCGACGACCGCCGAGCCGCCCCCGTCGGACGACCGGTCGCAGACAGTGGAGGACGGGGCGTCCGACAGCGCTGGGGACGACAGGAGACAGGGTGTGACGACCTGATCCACCGCGAAGACAACACAACAGGAGACATACCATGAAGCTCGTCGATCTGAAAATTGCGGTCCGTCTGGCCCTGGGGTTTGGCTGCGTGCTGGTGCTGCTGGCCATCGCGGTCGGCCTGGGTGCCTACAGCCTGCGCCAGGTGGATACCTCCTTCAAGGAGGCGACCGAGCGTCAGCGGCGTGCCGCGATGGCCGACGAGTGGGTGGCGAGCACCCGGCTCAACATCAACCGCGTGATGGCGCTGGCGCGCTCGCGCAACGACGCAGCGGTGGACAAACACTTCGCACCGCTGATCGCCGAAACCACCAAACGCATCAACGAGCTCCAGAAGGGCCTCGAGGAAGCGGTCACCTCCGAGCGCGGCAAGGCACTGCTGGCCGATATCGCCAAACGGCGAACCGAATACATCGACGTGCGCAGGGGTTACTTCGAGCTGCTCAAGACCGGTGACATGGCCGCAGCCGATGCCGCCCTGAACGACAAGCTGCTGCCGGCGGCCGAGACCTACCTCAACACCATGAGCCAGCTGCAGAAACTGCAGGCCGAACTCAACGAGCAGTTCGCCACGGCGGTGAGTGGTCGGGTGGATGCCTCCACGACCTACCTGCTGGGCATGGCGGCCGTCGGGCTGTTCCTGGGGCTGCTGGCGGCCTACACCATCACCCGCAGCATCACCGCGCCGGTCAATGAGGCGGTGGGCGTGGCACAGACCATTGCAGGCGGGGACCTCACGCGCGCCGTCCACAGCGGCCGGCGAGACGAGCTGGGCGACATGCTGCGCGCGCTCGCCACCATGCGCGACTCGCTGGTCCAGGTGGTGGGCCAGATCCGTCACAGCACCGACAGCATCTCGACCGCAAGCGCCGAGATCGCGAGCGGGAACCAGGATCTGAGCTCGAGGACGGAGTCTGCGGCGAGCAACCTGGAGGAGACGGCGTCGAGCATGGAAGAGCTGACGGCGACGGTGAGGCAGAGCGCGGACGCGGCGCGCCAGGCGAACCAGCT
>CALRLO020000091.1:0-3007 GCA_943368755.1 Synechococcus sp. UW140
CGGACAGCATTCCGCCGTGATGTCGGACACCGTTCCACGCTGAAGGCGGACAGCGTTCCAAACTGATCGCGGACACCGGCGGGGTGTTCTGAGTGACCCAACGAGGCATAAGCTGCCCGGCTTTTTGGCCGGGAGAGGCGATGCCCACACCAAGGGTCCTCATGAGCAAGATCAGACAAGCGCTTCAACTGCTGGCCGACTCCGGCCTGAGCCGGCGGCAGGTCGCCGCCGCACTGGGCATCAGCAAGACCACCGTCAGCGAGATCGCGCTGTACGCCCGCGATGCCAACGTCGACTGGCCGCTGGCGGCCACCCTCAGCGACGACGAACTGCAGGCCCGGCTGTACCCGCCGCCGCGCCCGCGCAGCAGCACCCGGCAAGAGCCCGACTACGCAGCCCTGCACCAGGAGCTCAAGCGCCCCGGCGTGACCCTGCAACTGCTGTGGGAGGAGTACCGCGCCGGCGCGGGCGAGCAGGCTTACCGGTATAGCGCCTACTGCGAGAAGTACCGCGCCTGGGCCAAGCTGCTCAAGCGCTCGATGCGCCAGATCCACCCCGCTGGCGAGCGGCTGTTCGTCGACTACGCCGGGCAGACCGTGCCGGTGGTGGATGCCACGACTGGCGAGATCCGGCCCGCCCAGGTGTTCGTCGCGGTGCTGGGCGCATCGAACTACACCTACGCCTGCGCCACCTGGCAGCAGACCGCCGCCGACTGGGTGGGCGCCATCATCGCGACGCTCGAGTTCATCGGCGGCGTGCCCCGGCTGCTGGTACCCGACCAGCCCCGCGCGCTGATCGCCAACCCCGACGCCTACGAGCCCGTCACCGCGCGGCTGATGCAGGAGCTGGGCGAGCACTACGGCGTGGCGGTGCTGCCGGCACGCCCGGGCCGCCCGCAGGACAAGGCCAAGGTCGAGGTGGGCGTGCAGATCGTCGAGCGCTGGATCCTCGCCCGCCTGCGCCACCGACGCTTCTTCAGCCTGGCCGAGCTCAACCAGGCCATTCGCCTGCTGCTGGACGAGCTGAACCTGCGGCCGTTCAAGAAGCTGCCCGGCTGCCGGAGGTCGGCCTTCGAGGCGCTGGATGCCCCGGCGTTGAAGGGCTTGCCCGCCGTGGCGATGGTGCTCGCGCAGTTCAAGCCCGCGCGCGTCAACATCGATTACCACGTCGCCTTCGAAGGTCACTACTACTCGGTGCCGCACCAGCACGTCGGGCAGGCGGTGGAGCTGCGCATCACGGCCACCACGGTGGAGGTGCTGCTGCGCCGCCTGCGCATCGCCGCCCACGCCCGCAGCCACCGGGTCGGCGGCTTCACCACGTTGGCCGAGCACATGCCCGCCTCGCACCGTGCGCACCGGCAGTGGTCACCGGCCAAGCTCGTTGCCTGGGGCGAACGCATCGGTGCGGCCACCGCCGCCGTGGTGCGCTGGCAGATGGAGCACCGTCCGCACCCCGAGCAGGGCTACCGGTCCTGCCTGGGCCTGATGCGCCTGGCCCGGGAGTACGGAGCCGAGCGGCTGGAGGCCGCCTGCGCCCGCGCGCAGTCGATCCGCGCGCCGCACTACCGCAGCGTGAAGTCGATCCTGGAGCACGGGCTGGATCGGCAGGACAGCACCCTGCTTGGGGGTGCCGCCTCGGCCACCTCGGCCATGCCCAGCCACGACAACGTGCGCGGGCCGGGCTACTACGGGCACCACTGATGGCCGCCCTACCGAGCGCCGACCCCACCCACACCGCATCGACCCAACGAGACGAACCCACCATGCTCCATCAACACACCCTGGACCAACTGCGCAACCTTCGCCTGGACGGCATGATCGCCGCGCTCAACGACACCGGCACCCAGGCTGCCGCCGAGGCGCTGCCCTTCGAACACCGTCTGGCGCTGCTGGTGCAGCGCGAGCTGGACTGGCGCGACGGCAAGCGGTTGACCCGCCTGCTGAAGGCCGCCAAGCTCAAGGTCAGCAGCGCCTGCATCGAGGACATCGACTGGCGTGCCGGGCGGGGCCTGGATCGCCACCTCGTCACCTCGCTGGCCGAGGGCGACTGGGTTCGGCACGGCCGCAACGTCCTGATCACGGGGGCCACCGGCTGCGGGAAGACCTGGCTCGCATGCGCGCTGGCGCAGCAGGCCGCACGCCAGGGCTTCAGCGTGCTCTACACCCGTGCAACCAGGCTGCTGCAGGAGTTGCAGGTGGCCCACGGGGACGGCAGCTTCAGCAAGCGCCTGGCGCAGTTGGCCAGGCTCGATGTCTTGCTGCTCGACGACCTGGCCATCGCCCCCATTGCCGCCCAGGAGCGTCAGGATCTGCTGGAGCTGCTGGACGATCGGGTGGGCAGCCGCGCGACGCTGATCACCAGCCAGTTGCCCACCAGCGCGTGGCATGAGTGGCTGGACGAGCCGACGATCGCCGACGCGATCATGGACCGGCTGCTGCACGGCTCGCACACGATCGCGCTCAAGGGCGAGTCGTTGCGGCGTGCCAGGGCCTGACGGCATTCGAGCCGGGGAGGCGCGGTGCCACTTCGCCCCGCCTTGCCCACCGCGGCGGCTGTTCGTCGCAGGCGACGCCGCCGCCGTGGACAAGGCTGCCGGGGTGGGGATCCAGGACCGGTCAAATCTCCTTCGGCACCGGGTTACCCACCCGGCGCCAAGGCGCCGCATGGATAACCCGGCGGGCCCCGTTCCACGCCGATCGCGGACAGCGTTCCAAAGTGATGGCGGACAGTTGGCATACCATCCGAGCCGTCACTCAGGCACCCCACCCAGGGTGTCCGCGATCGCACGGAACACTGTCCGCGATCAGCTTGGAATGGGTGTCCGCGATCAGTGGAATGCGCAATACAGGTTGGATTCTTACATTATCGAAGAGAACCCTATTTTCCTTCGTCCCGACTACATTCAAAACGCCAGCAATCTGGAAAAGATTGCCATTCCCATAGATTTCAACACCCTCTTCAATCGTTACCGAGATGCCATATGGAATACCGACCGGCCCTGTCAGGT